>NZ_JBIUZX010000032.1:0-1214 GCF_044745265.1 Collimonas sp. NPDC087041 | reverse complement strand
TACGGCTGGGGCCTGCTCAATGCCAGCAAGGCAGTCAACGGCCCGGCGTTGTTCGATCAGCGGCTGGCGCTGGGGCCGACTGTCACCATCAATTTCGATAACGCTTCGTCGACATTCAAGAACGATATCGGCGGCGATGCTGGCCTCAGCAAAGGCGGCAACGGCCAACTGACGCTGGCCGGCAACAATACCTATTCGGGCGACAGCACGATCCAGGGCGGCAGCCTGAACATCACCGGTTCGGTCGCTTCTAATGTCAACGTCAGCGCACTCGGTAACCTGGCCGGCGCCGGCGGGCGCATCCATGGCAACGTCCTCAACAGCGGCCGGGTCAGCAACAGTGGCGCCGGCTTGAGCATCGACGGCAATTACGTCGCGACGCCCAATGCGGTGCTGGCCAATCAACTGAACAGCACGCTGACGGTGGGTGGCAACGCCGTGCTCGGCAATTCGCATCTGGTCGCCACCACACCGGGTGGCACAGCCGATCCGTCCGGCTATGTCACCCAGCAGGTGGGAGTGACCGGCAAAGTCATCACCGCCGCCGGCGGCGTCAGCGGCCAATTCGCCGACCTCAGTTTTGAAGCCGACGGCGTCAGCTTTGCGCCAGGCGTGTTCATCGCCGCGACATTGCAATACCAGCCGAAAGAAGTTGATCTGCAGATCAAGCGCAACAACGTCGCGGTGCTGGCCGCTACCAGTTTTGGCACCGACGCTACCCGTAACAATGCCGGGCAGAATCTGGAGACGGCATTGCAGGCCGCCGACCAGATGGTCGCCAGCGGCAACACCGGTGGCGCCAACGGCCAGTTCCTGGCCAGTGCTGCGGCCTTGCAGAAGACTGCCAGCATTGCCGCTGCGGCACAAACGCTCGACAGTCTCTCGGGTCAGGTGCACGCCTCGGCGCAGGCGCTGACCTTCCAGCAATCGCAGGCAATCAACCGCGACCTGGGCAATCGTTTGTCGGCGCTGGGCAGCCAGGCCGACAGTAACGACGGCACGGGTTTGTGGGTCAGCGCCCTGGGCGCTTCCGGCAAGCTTAGCCAGAGCGGTTTCGCCAGCGGCGATACCTCGCTGTGGGGTGGCCAGTTCGGCGTCGATACCCATCTCGGCAGCGGCACCATCGTCGGCGCTGCGTTGGCGTACTCGGACAGTCGCGCCAGTTTCGATCGCCTGGGCGGGCAATCGAAGAGCCACAATACCGGCGTCTCGCT
>NZ_JBIUZX010000031.1:0-1235 GCF_044745265.1 Collimonas sp. NPDC087041 | reverse complement strand
TGTAGTGGTCTAATGAAGCCGGACACCATTTTAGGCGAGAATACTCGCCAAGGAGAGGTGTTTGATGAGCAAGAAAAGACGTACGTTTTCGCCCGATTTCAAGCAGCAGGCTGCAAGCCTGGTTGTGGACAAGAACTATAGTCATATCGAGGCGAGCCGTTCGGTTGGCGTCGCTGATTCCGTTTTGCGCCGCTGGGTGAACCAGCTTCAGTTGGAACGTCAAGGCATCACGCCACAGAGCAAAGCCATGACGCCGGATCAGCAACGCATCCAGGAGCTTGAGGCACGCATTGATCGCCTTGAGCGCGAAAAGGCCATTTTAAAAAAAGCTACTGCGCTCTTGATGTCGGAAGGGATCGAACGTACGAGATAATCGACAAGGTTTGCCACAGCGATCCTGTTGAACTAGTCTGCGCAGTATTCGATGTGCCACGGTCATGCCTGTATGCGTATCGTGAACGATCTCGGCAGCCCAATATCAAGCGCATGGCGCTGCGTAGCCGCGTTCACGAATTGTTCGTCGAGAGTCGCAGTTCGGCCGGTAGTCGCAGCATCATGGGTATGATGCGAGAAGGTGGCGTCGTGATTGGTCGCTTCAAAGTCAGCCGACTGATGGAGGAACTGGGTCTGATCTGTAAGCAGCCTGGTCGCCATGCCTACAAGCAGGCAACGGTGGAGCGCATCGACATTCCGAACCATCTGAATCGACAGTTCGTCGTCGATGCGCCCAACCAAGTCTGGTGCGGTGACATTACCTATATCTGGGCGCAGGGTTGCTGGCATTACCTGGCTGCGGTACTGGACTTGTACACGCGTCGGGTCGTTGGCTGGGCATTCTCCACACGACCAGATGCCGATTTGGTCGTGCAGGCATTGGATATGGCCTACGAGCAGCGTGGCCGTCCTCAAGGTCTGATGTTTCACTCGGATCAAGGCGGTCAATACGCCAGTCGTAAGTTTCGTCAGCGCTTGTGGCGCTACCGAATCGAACAGAGCATGAGTCGTCGCGGGAATTGCTGGGACAACTCGCCGATGGAGCGATTGTTCCGGAGCTTAAAATCTGAGTGGGTACCAAACATGGGCTACATGACAGCACAGCAAGCGCATCGGGACATCAGTCACTACCTAATGCAACGATATAACTGGATACGGCCGCATCAGTTCAATGACGGACTCGCGCCGGCAGTGGCCGAAGAAAAACTTAAGGCAGTGTCCGGGATTACTTGACCACTACA
>NZ_JBIUZX010000030.1:0-1577 GCF_044745265.1 Collimonas sp. NPDC087041 | reverse complement strand
GGCACCACCACCCTGCACGCATTATGGATGGGTGTACCAACCTTGACGCTGGCCGGCAACACCGTAGCAGGACGGTCTGGCGCAGGCATCCTGGCGCAGGTTGGACTGGATCAATTCATCGCACAGAGCGCAGAGGAATTCGTGCGCAAGGGCCTGACGTGGGCCGGCAATCCGGCAGCACTGGCCGAGATCCGCAGCAGCTTGCGTGAACGCTTCGTCAGCTCTCCATACAGTCAGCCAGAAACTGTCGCCGATGGCCTGGCCGCTGCTTTGCGCACCATGTGGCGGCGCTGGTGCAATGGGCAAGCGGCCGAAAGCTTTCACGCCGAAACATCACATTCCCCGAATATCGAACAAGAACTGCAAAACACGCTGGAAACTGTCTTGCAACAAGCAATACAACTGCATCAGGCCGGGCATGCGCAAGAAGCTGAAATGGTTTGCCGCGCCATACTGGAATCGCAACCCGCTCATGCAAAAACCAATCATCTACTGGGATTACTGGTCGCGCAAAGTGGCGACATTGCTCATGCACTTCCACACTTCCAGGCGGCCTTGGAGGCCGACCCGGTACAGGGCCAATACTGGCTGAATTTTATCGATGCGTTAATCCTGGATGGTCAGATCGAAAAAGCTGAACAGTACTTCCGCCTGGGCCGCGACAATGGACTGGAGGGCGAAGAAATCGACAAGCTGGAGCAGCGCATTTCAGCCGCCGATATCTCGACACATAGCTCGACAGAATTGATCTCCCCCTTACAACTACCGCGGTTATCTACGGCGCAACAATATATCCAGCACGTCCAGCGCCTGCTTTCTGAAGAGCGTCACGCCGAAGCGGAAAAAATCATTCATTGGTTGCCGTCGCAATTTCCGCAGGACGGATCCTGCTGGAAGCTGCTGGGCTTAACACTATGGCAGCAGCGCCGCTTTGAACAAGCGCTACCGCCGATGCTGAAGGCGGTCAAACTGTTGCCCCGCGATGCTGAATCGCAACGCAATCTGGGCATTACGCAATTGGCATTGAAACGCTATGGCGAGGCCGAAGCCAGCCTGCGCTCATCCATCGAAATTTCACCTACTTACGCCGAGGCACACAATAGCCTGGGTATCGCCTTGTATGAAACAGGCCGACTGGATGAAGCGCAAGCCTGTTATCGCCGCGTACTACAGCTACGGCCCAATTTTGCCGATAGTTATAACAACCTGGCCAATATCTTGAAGGAAACCGGGCATCTCAGCGAAGCTGCCGAGATGTACAGCCGCTTTCTGCAGACGCATCCGGATCACGCTGGCGTGCATGACCATGTCGGCTGCATTCTGTTCGAACTGGGTCGCTTCGACGAAGCGGAAGTGAGTTTTCGGCAGGCACTCGACATTGCACCTGGCTATGCCTGCGCCCACAGCAACTTGCTATTCTGCGCCTGCAATAACGCCGATGTCTCTCCGGCAGAACTGTTTGCCGAACACCTGCGCTTCGCCGAGCAATTCGAAGCGCCGCTGCGCCCGCACTGGCCCGTTCACACCAATTCACGCGATCCCGAACGCCGCCTGCAAATCGGCCTGGTCTCCGGCGA
>NZ_JBIUZX010000029.1:0-1840 GCF_044745265.1 Collimonas sp. NPDC087041 | reverse complement strand
GTAAAGTCGATCATCATGTGTTCTTGCCGCGCCAAGGCTGGGAGCTATTACGAGAGCTGCACACCCTCACGGGTGGCAATACTTATTTGTTCCCGAATCAACGTGAACCCAGCAGGCCGGTAAGCAATGGCGCTATTTTGGCGGCATTGAAGCGCATGGGCTATCAAAACAAGATGACAGGTCATGGCTTCAGATCACTGGCGATGGGCATCATTAAAGAGCGCCTGGGCTTCCGTCATGAAGTAGTGGACCGTCAATTGGCACACCAATCTGGCGACACTTACGGTGAAGCCTATGACCGGGCTGAATTCAAAGAAGAGCGGCGAGTGATGATGCAGCAATACGCCGATTATCTGGATAACATCGGCAGCGCTAAGGTCATCGTAGGTAATTTTAAGCGGGCGTGACGACCGTAGTTTTCCTTCTCAAGACCGCGCTGCAGCGCGGTTTTTTACATCCCATATCATCATGTCCTTATGTTCTTCCGTTATCAAGGTGTTGGAGGCATGGAGGCAGCATAGACAAATACAATAAACCGTTGTTTATATGGATAGTTATTGCTTCCAGAAATAGTAATAATGATGGGAGCGGGATGGAGGCATGTCGGGGGCGATCTGAAATTAGCGGCCAATTGATGCGAATTGGCACGATGAAATTGCTTATTGTGGATGCATAGTAATTCTGCGATCCGATGATATGAATGCGATGCGACTCATGGAATCGCCCATCGCTCGGACAAAATAATTAACAAGATATGAAAAAAAACGACGTACCGGAAAATGGCTTGGAAGAGTTACAGGCAGATAAAACCGTAGGACGGCAAGCCGAAGATGCGCACAGACGTAGAAAAATAATGGAGTTGTTAAGCAAGCAAATGCCATCCCAATCGCCTGCCATGAAGGCGATTGCTGCCAATGCAAAAAAGCTTGCCGAGCGCACTCAGCCAATTCGCGAACTGCAGGCTAGGCTGAAGCCACTAGCTGAACTGCGTCAGTTTGCCAAGCTGGATATCCCGGCTATGAACATATTAAATGTGCGCGACTTACGCAAGGACTTGAATTTACCTAAAAATCTCGCCGACTCAATGATAGCCATTGGGCGTTTGAGTGCTCTAACCAGTATCCGGTCACCTGACGATAGTGCGGCAGAAGTGTTTCGTAATAAGACAAAATTATTTTACGAAGAGAATTGCCAGTTCTTTCTAGCGATGAGTTTGATTGACGCTATCGAAGTGCAAGACGGTGAAGCAATCGATCAGTTAATGCAAAAATCTGATTTTTGCAGCATGACACTTGTTGAACTTGTCAGGATACAAAAACAATCCAGTGAAGATAAGGAAGCCGAGTTGGCGCAAATGACTCATGAGCTGGAGGCGTTACAGATTGAAGCACGTGGCCTTGACGACAAAATGGAAAAAATCAAAGACGGCTTTAAAGCGGCGGCAAGTTATGCAGACAAGCAGATTTTTAATCAATGGGTGGTGGCATCAAACATCGTTGTCCGCAATTTGCCGGAGTTGATGGCAGTATTTCGAGATGCAGAATTGCCATTGCAGAAGACATATACCGAGCAAACCATCAAGGGTTGGTACAAAAAAATCATGCCGACGGTAGCGTTGAGCAATGGCAGGCCAAAAAATAACTAGGTGCGACCCGGTCAAACTACCTTTTACCCGATCAGGGGTAATTTTATTATTATTCGCTAAGGCCAATACTTCTATGCATCCCGTGCAGTACCGCACGGTCTCATATGCAAACAAAGGAGTATTGAACTATGCAGCAACAGCAATCTACCAATCCATTATGGCGCCTACCGACAGTCGTCGCGCAAACCGGCCTAT
>NZ_JBIUZX010000028.1:0-2127 GCF_044745265.1 Collimonas sp. NPDC087041 | reverse complement strand
GAAGCTATCCAGAAGCAAGGTTATGCGGGTGGTTATTTGCGGGTGGCGATCCGCGTACGTCAGTTGAAGCAAGAAATCAATAACGCCCCTAACCGCAGTGCCTTCGTGCCATTGGCCTTTGCCCATGGCGAAGCATTCCAGTTCGACTGGAGCTGCGAATATGCCTGGATCGGCGGACTACGTCGGCGCCTTGAAGTATCGCATTGCAAGCTGGCATGCTCCCGCGCCTTCTGGCTGGTTGCGTATTTTACGCAAAGCCATGAAATGTTGTTCGATGCCCATACTCAATCGTTTGAAGCATTTGGCGGCATTCCCCGGCGCGGTATCTATGACAATATGAAGACCGCCGTCGACCGCGTGCATAAAGGCAAGGAGCGCACTATCAATGCCCGCTTTGAGGCCATGTGCAGCCATTACCTGTTTGAACCTGATTTCTGCAATAAGGCTTCTGGCTGGGAGAAAGGGATCGTTGAGAAGAATGTCCAGGACCGGCGCCGGCAGATCTGGGTTGAAGCCAGTGAGCGGCGCTGGGATAGCCTTGCTCAGTTAAATGTGTGGCTGGCACAGCAGTGCAGAACGGCCTGGGACAGGATGGCACATCCTCAATGGCCGTCTATGACAGTGGCAGAAGTCTTACAGGATGAGCGTTTGCAATTGATGCCTATGCCAAAGCCATTCGACGGTTATGTTGAACAGCCCGTGCGCATTTCATCAACCAGCCTGATTCACTTCCAGCGTAATCGTTATAGCGTTCCCACTCCTTACGCCCATCGAGTGGCCAGCTTGCATATTTACCCCAATCTTCTGATCGTGGTAGTTGATGGTCAGGAAATTGCGCGACATGGGCGTCAATTTGACCGGTACCTGACGATTTATGATTGGCAACATTACATTCCGCTGATTAGCCAGAAACCAGGTGCGCTGCGTAATGGCGCTCCCTTCGCCACTATGCCAGAAGCTCTACTCAATCTTCAGCGACATCTCTTGAAACATCCTGGCGGCGACCGGGTAATGGCAGAAGTACTGTCGGCCATTCCGCTGCATGGACTGGAGGCGGTGATCGTTTCGGTGGAATTGGCGCTGGAGTCGGGACGCCCTAGTGGCGAACATGTGATGAATATTCTGGCGCGGCTAAAAGGGCCGGCAACGCAAGAGCATGTTCTGACGACTGCACTAATGTTACTCGAAGAGCCACAAGCCAATGTATCGCGCTATGAACAATTGCGTACGAACCAGGAGATTAACAATGTCCAATGAAATTATCGATCAATTAAAAACATTGAAGCTCTATGGCATGGCGCAGAGCTGGCCAGAATTAATTGCACAGACTCGTCTTGCCGATTTCGATCCTGATCGCTTTATGATGCAGCTATTGAAATCGGAGACTGCGCAACGGGAAGTGAGATCGATTGCTTACCAGATGATGGCGGCCAGGTTTCCTGCGCACCGTGATTTTAACGGTTTCAATTTTAATGAAGCCAAGGTCGATGAAGCATTGATCGAGCAATTGAAGTCGCTGGCGTTCCTCGAAGCTGCACACAACTTGGTCTTCATTGGCGGCCCTGGTACTGGCAAGACGCATCTGGCCACAGCATTGGGAATTGATGCTATTGGCCAACATGGCAAGCGTGTGCGCTTCTTCTCCACGATCGAGCTGGTCAACGCACTGGAGCTAGAGAAGGTGGCTGGCAAACAAGGGCAAATTGCACACCGTCTCATGTACGTCGATTTAGTCGTTCTCGATGAGTTAGGCTATTTGCCGTTTAGTCAGGCAGGTGGTGCCTTGCTGTTTCATTTACTGTCGAAACTCTACGAACGTACCAGCGTGGCTATTACTACCAATCTGAGCTTTACCGAATGGCCTAGTGTCTTTGGAGATGCGAAGATGACGACCGCACTGCTTGATCGCCTGACTCATCACTGTCATATTGTAGAAACCGGCAATGAATCATGGCGTTTCAAACATAGCGAATCTAGCCGTAAAACCGCTCCTAAAAAGGTAACCAGAAAGGGAGAAGTAGCACCCAAACCAGAAAACTTATCCACAGAAATAATATGAATTACGCATTAACAGGGTGGGGCAGATTTCGATGAAAACAGTGGGGCAATTTTAAGCAATCTTCAACA
>NZ_JBIUZX010000027.1:0-3036 GCF_044745265.1 Collimonas sp. NPDC087041 | reverse complement strand
TGGGCACCTGTGCCCACGCGTGACTTGTGCTCATCTACAGTCATATTCATATCGAGCATCACGCGTGGGCAAAAAAACTTGCCCACCCTACGCATTCCTCAGGCGGCCTGGTTGAGTTTTCCCTCGCCAAAATCTTCCGGGAAATGATCGAGTGCCGACAGCACCGGCAGCGGCGTCATGCTGCCCATCGCGCATAGCGAGCCGTTGATCATGGTGTCGCACAGGTCGCGCAACAAGTGGATCTGCTGCACCTGGCCGGCAACAATCTTGTCGATCACTTCGACGCCGCGCGTCGAGCCGATTCGGCATGGCGTGCACTTGCCGCAGGATTCCGCCACACAAAATTCCATTGAATAGCGCGCCTGTTGCGCCATGTCGACACTATCGTCGAACACCACCATGCCGCCATGGCCGACGGTGCCACCCACTGCAGCGAAAGCTTCGTAGTCGAATGGCGTATCGAACAGCGCTTCCGGCAGGTACGGTCCAAGCGGACCACCGACCTGTACCGCGCGTATCGGCCTGCCGCTGGCGGTACCGCCGCCGAAGTCGTACAGCAGTTCGCGCAGGGTCACGCCGAACGCTTTCTCGACCAGGCCGCCATATTTGATATTGCCGGCCAGTTGCATCGGCAAGGTGCCCAGCGAACGGCCTCGTCCGAAATTCTTGTAGAACGCGGCGCCACGCGCCAGGATGATCGGCACCGAAGCCAACGAGATCACGTTATTGATCACGGTCGGCTTGCCGAACAAGCCTTCGATCGCGGGCAACGGCGGCTTGGCGCGCACCACGCCGCGTTTACCTTCCAGGCTTTCCAGCAGCGCGGTTTCCTCGCCGCAGACATAGGCGCCGGCGCCCTTGCGCACTTCAAGCTGGAAGATTTTGCCAAAGCCCAGGATATTTTCACCGAGGAAGCCGCGCGCGTTGGCAATCGCAATCGCTTCTTTCAATACCGCTATCGCATGCGGATATTCGGAGCGCACGTAGATATAACCTTGCGTGGCGTTCACCGCCAAGCCGGCAATCGTCATGCCTTCGATCAGCATGAACGGATCGTCTTCCATCACCATGCGATCCGAAAAAGTGCCGGAATCGCCCTCATCGGCATTGCAGACGATGTATTTTTGTTCACTAACCGCGCCCAGTACCGTTTTCCATTTGATCCCGGTTGGGAAGGCGGCTCCGCCGCGCCCGCGCAAGCCGGAATCCTGGACTTCCTGAACAATCGCGGCGCTCTGCATGGTCAGCGCCTGCTGCAATCCAAGATAGCCGTCATACTCCAGATAGTCGTCGAGTGAGAGCGGATCGGTGATGCCGATACGGGCAAAGGTCAGGCGCTCCTGGTTCTTCAGATAGGCAATTTCTTCGGTCAGTCCATGCCCAAGCTGGTGCTGTCCACCCTGCAACAGTCCGGCATCGAACAGCCCAGGCACATCTTCCGGCGCCACGGGACCATAAGCGACCCGGCCCTGCGGCGTCACCACTTCAACCAAAGGTTCAAGCCAGAACATGCCGCGCGAGCCATTGCGCAGCAGCTTGATCGTTTGGCCGCGCCGTTCGGCTTCAGCGACGATGGCAGCAGCGACATCATTGGCGCCCAACGCTAGCGCCGTTGAGTCGCGTGGAACATAGACAGTGATGGTCATGACAACTCTCGTTTGGTTTGCAGCAGACGGTTAAATCCGGACGGACTGACCCTGGCATGCAGCTCATCGTCGATCATGACGGCCGGACCGCATGCGCATTGCCCCAGGCAATACACTGGTTCCAACGTAAACTGGCCGTCGCTGGTGGTGCCATGAAAATCGCACTCCAACACCGCTTTGGCATGCGCCTCGAGTGCCGCCGAACCGCGCGCCTGACACGCCTCCGCGCGGCAAATCTGTACAACGTGGCGGCCGGCCGGTTGCTGACGGAAAAAATGGTAAAAGCTGATGACGCCATGCACTTCGGCACGCGACAAATTCAATTCTTGTGCAATCAGGGGTACCGCTTCCGAAGGGATAAAGCCGACAGATTCCTGGATCGCGTGCAGGATCGGCAGCAGCGCGCCAGGCAATGCCTTTTGCGCGACGATCAGCGTGCTGATGTGATCCAGATCTACGGGTTGATGCATTTCCATTGCGGCTCTCCTGCGTGACCATGCATCCGGACCAGCGGCAATCCGGATGCATGTGGGTACAACATTGATGCCAGACGCAAGCCCGGTTTTTACTTGTACATGGTCTGCGCCATGGTTCCGGGCGCATACACGGCCGGATCAACCCAGATGTTGACCACCGCACAGCGACGGGTCTTGCGTACCGCTTCCCGCGCCCGTTGCAAAGCACCCGCAATCTGCGCCGGATCACGCACTTCCTCACCGTGCCCGCCCAACATTTCAGCGAACTTGCCGTACGGGATATCGCTCAACAGGTTGCCGACATTGCCGCGCTCTTCGCCGTACTTGGCCAATTGACCGTAACGGATCTGGTTCATCGCCGAATTGTTGCCGATCACCGCGATATACGGCACACCGAAACGATTCGCTGTCTCCATGTCGAAAGAGGTCATGCTGAAGGCGCCGTCGCCGTAGTAGCACATCACCTCTTTCTCCGGATTGGCCAAGCCCGCCGCAATCGCAAAGCCGGTGCCGACACCCAGGCTGCCCAAGGCGCCCGGATCCATCCATTGGCCAGGATTGCGCGGACGCACCGCTTGCGCCGAAATCGTCACCACATCGCCACCGTCGCCGATATAGATCGTGTCGTCGTTGAGGAATTCGTTGATCTCGTAAGCCACCCGATAAGGATGGATCGGTGAACTGTTCGATTTGAACAAGGGCATCAACTTCTCGGTCGCAATCGCTTCCAGTTTCTGTAGCTGCTGCATCCATTCGCGCCGCTTGGCATGCGCACCCTTGTTGATGCGGCCGCTGGCAGCTTGCAAGACGGCTCCAAGAATGGTGCCGGGATCGCCGACCAGACCCAGCGTGATGTCGCGGTTCTTGCCGACAGTGCGATAGTCCTGGTCGATCTGGATTACTTTGGCATTCAG
>NZ_JBIUZX010000026.1:0-5674 GCF_044745265.1 Collimonas sp. NPDC087041 | reverse complement strand
AGTAGTAAAAAAGTAGTTGACGAAAAACTTGAAACGCTACATAATCTCATCTCTCTGCTGCTGACAAACAAAACGATTTGACGGCGACGCGAACCAGACTCTGGTGGCGCGAAAGTAGAAGGTTCTTTAACAATTAACAGTCGATAAGTGTGGGCGTTTAATGGAAGTGCAGCGCTGGCAGCGTAAGTTGCTAGCGTATAACTTAAAACATTAAATGTTCACAAAAGAAGAAAATAGGCGCTTTCGCAAGAAAGTGGCCTGTCAGTATTTTGAGTGAGCGATAGCAGAGATGCTAGGCAGCAATGCCACAAAACAGAGATTGAACTGAAGAGTTTGATCCTGGCTCAGATTGAACGCTGGCGGCATGCCTTACACATGCAAGTCGAACGGTAACAGGGAGCTTGCTCCGCTGACGAGTGGCGAACGGGTGAGTAATATATCGGAACGTACCTTTGAGTGGGGGATAACTAGTCGAAAGATTAGCTAATACCGCATACGATCTACGGATGAAAGTGGGGGCTCGTAAGACCTCATGCTCATAGAGCGGCCGATATCTGATTAGCTAGTTGGTGAGGTAAAGGCTCACCAAGGCTTCGATCAGTAGCTGGTCTGAGAGGACGACCAGCCACACTGGGACTGAGACACGGCCCAGACTCCTACGGGAGGCAGCAGTGGGGAATTTTGGACAATGGGGGCAACCCTGATCCAGCAATGCCGCGTGAGTGAAGAAGGCCTTCGGGTTGTAAAGCTCTTTTGTCAGGGAAGAAACGGGATGTCCTAATACGGTGTCCTAATGACGGTACCTGAAGAATAAGCACCGGCTAACTACGTGCCAGCAGCCGCGGTAATACGTAGGGTGCAAGCGTTAATCGGAATTACTGGGCGTAAAGCGTGCGCAGGCGGTTATGTAAGACAGGTGTGAAATCCCCGGGCTTAACCTGGGAATGGCATTTGTGACTGCATAGCTAGAGTGTGTCAGAGGGGGGTAGAATTCCACGTGTAGCAGTGAAATGCGTAGAGATGTGGAGGAATACCGATGGCGAAGGCAGCCCCCTGGGATAACACTGACGCTCATGCACGAAAGCGTGGGGAGCAAACAGGATTAGATACCCTGGTAGTCCACGCCCTAAACGATGTCTACTAGTTGTCGGGTCTTAATTGACTTGGTAACGCAGCTAACGCGTGAAGTAGACCGCCTGGGGAGTACGGTCGCAAGATTAAAACTCAAAGGAATTGACGGGGACCCGCACAAGCGGTGGATGATGTGGATTAATTCGATGCAACGCGAAAAACCTTACCTACCCTTGACATGTACAGAATCCCGAAGAGATTTGGGAGTGTTCGAAAGAAAACTGTAACACAGGTGCTGCATGGCTGTCGTCAGCTCGTGTCGTGAGATGTTGGGTTAAGTCCCGCAACGAGCGCAACCCTTGTCATTAGTTGCTACGAAAGGGCACTCTAATGAGACTGCCGGTGACAAACCGGAGGAAGGTGGGGATGACGTCAAGTCCTCATGGCCCTTATGGGTAGGGCTTCACACGTCATACAATGGTACATACAGAGGGCCGCCAACCCGTGAGGGGGAGCTAATCCCAGAAAGTGTATCGTAGTCCGGATTGTAGTCTGCAACTCGACTACATGAAGTTGGAATCGCTAGTAATCGCGGATCAGCATGTCGCGGTGAATACGTTCCCGGGTCTTGTACACACCGCCCGTCACACCATGGGAGCGGGTTTTACCAGAAGTAGGTAGCCTAACCGTAAGGAGGGCGCTTACCACGGTAGGATTCGTGACTGGGGTGAAGTCGTAACAAGGTAGCCGTATCGGAAGGTGCGGCTGGATCACCTCCTTTCTAGAGTTTGCATGAAAGTTAAGCGTCCACACTTATCGTCTGTTAATCAAGAAGAACAGGTATCGGTCAAAGGCTACGGCATGAAAGTGCTGAAGTTGATGGTAGGCTCGTACTGATCCAAGCGGGTCTGTAGCTCAGTTGGTTAGAGCACCGTGTTGATAACGCGGGGGTCGTTGGTTCGAGCCCAACCAGACCCACCAAATTTCGGGGGTTTAGCTCAGCTGGGAGAGCACCTGCTTTGCAAGCAGGGGGTCGTCGGTTCGATCCCGTCAACCTCCACCAGTTTCTGGTGGTACTGAAATGTCAAACCTAAGTCGGTGCGGAAAGTAAGCACTGAGATTTAGGTTTGGTCTTTTTAAGATCAAAAGCAATAACTGTTCTTTAACAATCTAGAAGAAGTAGTAAAGATTCGTCAGCAGACAAGACATTGTTTGTTGATGGGTATGATTGTATCAAATCAAAAAGTATGTAAAGAGTTCTCAAAAGACTCTATGGGCGCAAGCTGCATAGAGAATGCGATAACACTTTGGATACGGCAAACGCTAAACTCATAGAAATACCTCTATAACCGCTTTTTGGGTGTGAACGCACTCAGAAGCTAAAGTTATAGGGACAAGTGAATAAGTGCATATGGTGGATGCCTTGGCGATATCAGGCGATGAAGGACGTAGTAGCTTGCGATAAGCTGCGGGGAGCTAGCAAACAAGCTTTGATCCGCAGATTTCCGAATGGGGAAACCCGGCCCTAGTGGTCATTGCATACTGAATACATAGGTATGCAAAGCGAACGCGGCGAACTGAAACATCTAAGTAGCTGCAGGAAAAGAAATCAACCGAGATTCCCAAAGTAGTGGCGAGCGAAATGGGAACAGCCGCAAGTTTTAGCAGTGGACATAGTAGAACGACTTGGAAACGTCGGCCATAGAGGGTGATAGCCCCTTATACGAAATGATCATTGTGGAACTAAGCTTGCAACAAGTAGGGCGGGACACGTGTAATCCTGTCTGAACATGGGGGGACCATCCTCCAAGGCTAAATACTCGATATCGACCGATAGTGAACCAGTACCGTGAGGGAAAGGCGAAAAGAACCCCGGAAGGGGAGTGAAATAGATCCTGAAACCGTATGCATACAAACAGTAGGAGCGGACTTGTTCCGTGACTGCGTACCTTTTGTATAATGGGTCAGCGACTTACATTCAGTGGCAAGCTTAACCGTATAGGGAAGGCGTAGAGAAATCGAGTCCGAATAGGGCGTTCAGTCGCTGGGTGTAGACCCGAAACCAAGTGATCTACTCATGGCCAGGATGAAGGTGCGGTAACACGCACTGGAGGTCCGAACCCACTAATGTTGAAAAATTAGGGGATGAGCTGTGGGTAGGGGTGAAAGGCTAAACAAACTTGGAAATAGCTGGTTCTCTCCGAAAACTATTTAGGTAGTGCCTCAAGTATCACCATCGGGGGTAGAGCACTGTTATGGCTAGGGGGTCATCGAGACTTACCAAACCATTGCAAACTCCGAATACCGATGAGTGCGAGCTTGGGAGACAGACGCCGGGTGCTAACGTCCGACGTCAAGAGGGAAACAACCCAGACCGCCAGCTAAGGTCCCAAAGATTGGCTAAGTGGCAAACGAAGTGGGAAGGCTAAAACAGTCAGGAGGTTGGCTTAGAAGCAGCCATCCTTTAAAGAAAGCGTAATAGCTCACTGATCGAGTCGTCCTGCGCGGAAGATGTAACGGGGCTAAGCCAGTCACCGAAGCTGCGGATATCAATTTATTGATATGGTAGGAGAGCGTTCTGTAAGCCTGCGAAGGTGTCTTGTAAAGGATGCTGGAGGTATCAGAAGTGCGAATGCTGACATGAGTAGCGATAATGGGGGTGAAAAGCCTCCACGCCGTAAGCCCAAGGTTTCCTGTTCAACGTTCATCGGAGCAGGGTGAGTCGGCCCCTAAGGCGAGGCAGAGATGCGTAGCTGATGGGAAGCAGGTTAATATTCCTGCACCGTCGTTAGATGCGATGGGGGGACGGATCGCGGAAGGTTGTCCGGGTGTTGGAAGTCCCGGTTCCTATATCAGAGAAGGCTGTTAGGCAAATCCGGCAGCGTAATTCAAGGGTATGGGACGAGTGAACTTGTTCACGAAGCAATCGGAAGTGGTTCCAAGAAAAGCCTCTAAGCTTCAGTCTAACGAGACCGTACCGCAAACCGACACAGGTGGGCGAGATGAGTATTCTAAGGCGCTTGAGAGAACTCGGGAGAAGGAACTCGGCAAATTTGTACCGTAACTTCGGGATAAGGTACGCCCCGGTAGTTTGACTGGCCTGCGCCAGAAGGACGAAAGGGCTGCAATAAAAAGGTGGCTGCGACTGTTTAATAAAAACACAGCACTCTGCAAACACGAAAGTGGACGTATAGGGTGTGACGCCTGCCCGGTGCTGGAAGATTAAATGATGGGGTGCAAGCTCTTGATTGAAGTCCCAGTAAACGGCGGCCGTAACTATAACGGTCCTAAGGTAGCGAAATTCCTTGTCGGGTAAGTTCCGACCTGCACGAATGGCGTAACGATGGCCACACTGTCTCCTCCCGAGACTCAGCGAAGTTGAAATGTTTGTGATGATGCAATCTACCCGCGGCTAGACGGAAAGACCCCATGAACCTTTACTGTAGCTTTGCATTGGACTTTGAACCAATCTGTGTAGGATAGGTGGGAGGCTTTGAAGCGGGGACGCTAGTTCTCGTGGAGCCAACCTTGAAATACCACCCTGGTTTGTTTGAGGTTCTAACCTTGGTCCGTTATCCGGATCGGGGACAGTGCATGGTAGGCAGTTTGACTGGGGCGGTCTCCTCCCAAAGTGTAACGGAGGAGTTCGAAGGTACGCTAGGTACGGTCGGACATCGTGCTAATAGTGCAATGGCATAAGCGTGCTTAACTGCGAGACTGACAAGTCGAGCAGGTACGAAAGTAGGACATAGTGATCCGGTGGTTCTGTATGGAAGGGCCATCGCTCAACGGATAAAAGGTACTCTGGGGATAACAGGCTGATTCCTCCCAAGAGTTCATATCGACGGGGGAGTTTGGCACCTCGATGTCGGCTCATCACATCCTGGGGCTGTAGCCGGTCCCAAGGGTATGGCTGTTCGCCATTTAAAGTGGTACGTGAGCTGGGTTTAAAACGTCGTGAGACAGTTTGGTCCCTATCTGCCGTGGGCGTTGGAAATTTGAAGGGGGCTGCTCCTAGTACGAGAGGACCGGAGTGGACGAACCTCTGGTGTACCGGTTGTCACGCCAGTGGCATTGCCGGGTAGCTAAGTTCGGAAGAGATAACCGCTGAAAGCATCTAAGCGGGAAACTTGCCTTAAGATGATATTTCCCGGGAACTAGATTCCCCTAAAGGGTCGTTCGAGACCAGGACGTTGATAGGTCAGGTGTGGAAGCGTAGTAATACGTTAAGCTAACTGATACTAATTGCCCGTGAGGCTTGTCCCTATAACCTTAGCAGGTTATATGATGAGCTTTTATTGTTTGCCAAGGTGACTATCCTCAACAGATAGCAACACCGTTTGGACATTCATACCCAACCGGGCTCACTCACCCTAGTGAGCTCGGTATAAAAAACTACTTCTTCTAGATTGCGTTGTGCGTTGCTCCAACTGGAGAACGAACAGCGGTTACAAGTTATGCCTGATGACCATAGCGAGTTGGTACCACCCCTTCCCATCCCGAACAGGACCGTGAAACGACTTTGCGCCGATGATAGTGCTGCAACCAGTGTGAAAGTAGGTCATCGTCAGGCTTTTATTAGAAAACCCTCTGTGCTTAACCG
>NZ_JBIUZX010000025.1:0-8560 GCF_044745265.1 Collimonas sp. NPDC087041 | reverse complement strand
CATCGGGCATACGGCGACAGAATGCTTATTAACGAAACAGAAGATACAGAACTGGAATATTTTGTTTTACCGGAGGTTTTCAACAATGAGATATGTAAAGGTTACAGCCCCAAGATGGTCAAGAAGCTGCTAATGGATCGAAATCTGTTGGTCACGGAAGGAAAAGGCGACAAGGTCAGAGCTGATCGGAACGAGCGCTTGCCTGGTTTAGGCAATACGCGATGCTACCGATTTAATTCAAAAATTATGAGTGCGGGCACCTAAGCCCAAGGAAAATGAGGCTGAAAGCCGTATGAGGCGATGGCAGATTTGCGCTCCGCACAGGTGTAGTAGTAAAGAACGTCAAATGAAGAAGTCCTTAATCGCACTGGTCGTACTTGGCGTAATTACAATTGCAGCACAAGCTCAAAGCTCCGTAACCATCTACGGCATCGTTGACACCGGCATCACTTTTTCTAACCACAATATCATCACTGGCACTGCCAGCAACGGCAGCAAGTTTGGTGTCAGTTCAGGTAATATAGACACATCCCGGCTTGGCTTCAAGGGCTCTGAATATCTGGGTGGCTGTCTTAAAGCTGTGTTCCAACTGCAAGCTGGTTTTCAAAACGATACCGGTGCGTCTGACGGCAATGGCTTTGCGCGCCAATTGGTAGTTGGATTGGCCGGCAACTTCGGCACAGTGACGCTGGGTCGACAATCCGATATCCTCGACGATGCCGGTCATGCATTCACATCGATAAAAGATTTCGGCAATTTCGTTGGCAACCCGCACGCCCTAGATCCTCTGGAATACCTCCGTACTCAAAATTCGATTCGCTATGACAACATGAATCTAAGCGGCTTCAGTGGCAGCCTGATTTGCGGCTTCGGCGAACAAGCTGGCCGTACAACTGCTGGCCAATCTTTCGGCGTCGGCGGCACTTACGCTACTGGCTCGTTGGGACTGTACGCCATGTACTGCCAATCGCAATTTGGCTCCAATGCGAGCGACACGCTGATTTCTTGGATTACCGCCATGGCCGGCCTGACTGCAGCGCAGTTGAGTGCACTCAATTTTGACGACGCTACACTTAACAAGGCATACAGCCTGGGTGCCGGCTAGCCATACGCAGTTTTTTTATTAGCCGTCGCTCTGATGGAGGTCTTGGAAAAACTGAGATTGTTATTAATACCGTAGGTTAAGACCCAGATCGTGGGTTTCAGAAATTGAATGGGGAAGACTGAGATAACCTTTGCTGTTATATAGCACTTTTGCGTGATAAATTGATTTTGCATATCAGGATAAATTTGGGCGTGCGCGATAACTCCGAAATGAAATGAAGTGAGGATGCCGAACGACGGCTCCTGATATGGTAGGGAAGGCGTTTTCAAGACGATTCATAAAAAATCGAGTCCATAAAATACCGGCCCGATCGTAGTGTTTGTCTAGTTCCATATTTTTTCTCAAAATTAAAATAGGAGTGCTCAATGCAACCAGTGCTAGATTTATCTAATGCGCAACGGATTGTTGTTCTAGGCGCAGGTACGGCGGGACTATTTGCGGCCTTGGAGATGCGGCGTATTTTCGGTCCATCTGCAGATATAACGGTTATAGAATCGCCCAATTCACCAATCGTAGGGGTGGGAGAAGGCGGTATATTAAATTTGCCGCAGACCTTGCGACGCTTGGATATCGATGAACGTGACTTCGCCGAAAAGACTGGTGCAGTTATCAAATTGGGCTTTGCTTACCTTGGATGGAAAAATGGTCAAAGTGATGACATATTTTTTCACATGTTTAATGAGGGGAGGATGGGGGCACCTCAATCTCCTATTTATGCAGGTTTTGCTCCAAATTTGTCCGGAATGCTAGCAAACAAGGTTCCATTGCATTACGCGATGACTAATTATGAATTGATCGAAGCAGGTCTGTCGCAAGAGGATGTCTGGCGAACTCTTGCAGAGAATCCAGGAAAATATCCCTTTTCCTTTCATTTTGCCGCAGAGCGGGTGGCTGAATATCTCCGCTCAATCGCCATCAAGCGTGGCGTCCGTTGCTTGAAGCGGGAAGTGGTTGACTTCGAGCTTGACCCTTTCACTGGCTATGTTCGCACCATAAAATTTGCTGACGTTGGGGATCAGGAGAGTGTTGATTTTTTAATCGACGCGTCGGGTTTTGCGCGTCTTGTTATTGGCAAACTTTATAAAACACCTTGGCGCAGCTTCAGTGACCATCTTCTGCTCGATCGTGCCATTCCTTTCCACATGCCTCACCAAACCCCTCACCCGGCGCTAGCAACCCGAGCATTGGCGATGCGAGCCGGATGGATGTGGCAAATACCGGTTCGCGAGAGAATTGGTGCGGGTTATGTTTATTCCAGTCGCCATCTGAGCGATGAGGATGCCCTGCGTGAAATCGAAACGACACTTGGTTTTTCCATTGAGCCGATGCGAACGTTGCGCTTTGAACCTGGACATTTTGAGGTTATATGGCGTGGTAATGTATTGGCCGTAGGTCTCGCATCCGGCTTTGTAGAGCCTTTGGAGGCGACTTCGATTGGCGTAATGCTCGACCAGATATTTTGCTTTGGCCTGGACATTGAGAACTGTGGAAAGATTGTGCCGCAGACTACGATAGATTTATTCAACGTCCGTAGCGTATATACTTGGAGTCAAATTCGAGATTTTCTTATCCTTCATTATGATTCTCAACGCCGTGATACAGTCTTTTGGCGTGACATAGCTAATTTAGCTCGACCAACTGAATATAGCACTCTCATGAAAACATGGAGTTTGAGAACTCCGCGTTCGGGAGATGTCGCTTCATATAGTTTGTCCCATAGTCTTATCTTCGATTGGCCTAGTTGGTTTATGGTCGGGCAAGGGGTCGGCGCTATTGCCCCTTCTTCTGCGGCAACGGAACTGGCAACATTACCGCCCAACGTGCGCCATGATGTCGGACGTTTTCTCAACTTACTTTATTCATTGCATCGCGTGCCTTCCGCGAATGATCTGGATGAATTAAAGAAAGTGGTGCCCAATTCAGAGTTTGAAAGAGTTGCGAATCCGGACGCAGAAAATAAGGTAAATATTGGTATTCAACAATTGAACCAAGGAGAATTGGCCACGGCGATTGACAATTTCAATCAGGCCGCCCAGATAGACCCGTATCTTTGGCAGGCGCCACTCAATCTCGGCCGGCTCCAAAGGATTGATCGCTCATACAAAGAGGCAGAAATCAACTTGCGCGCAGCGGTAAAGCTCTGTCCGAAAGGCGAAACACCCTGGAGAGAATTTGCGATACTATTGCATGAAACCGGTCGCCTTTTTGATGCCAAAGCTGCTTTTCAAGAGGCAATCAGCTGTGATCCGTCCGCTATTGCGACGCGATTTGGATTCGCACTTTTGCTGCAAGAACTTGACGATCAGCCTGGATGGGAGGGGCAGCTGAGACATGCCACAGAGATTGCTCCAAAGTCTGCTGAAGTTTGGCGACGGACCGCCGAGCTTCAGGTCAGCGGCGGCAAGGTTGAGTCAGCGATCACTGCTTTTTCCCGAGCTGTTGATCTGGCTGGGGACTATCCAGATTCTACCGATTTTTATAATATTGCCAGACTTCTTTTCGCTCTGGGTCGATTTGGAGAGGCTAAATCGAACTATGAAACTGCCATCCGCATTACTCCGAATCTCGCCGAGGCCCATGTCAACTTAGGTAATCTAATTGTTGATCAAAAATTGGGTTCGGAGAGCGAAGCCGAAGCGCATTATCTCGCGGCGTTGGCTGCAAAACCTGATCTCGCAGAAGCGCATTATGCAATTGGCGTTTTATACCGCCGATGGGGTGACGTTGTGCTTGCCAAAGGCTATCTTGACGCGGCGACCTATCTCAATCCCAAATTGTCGCAAGCGCTGAAGACTACTGAAGCCAAAAATTAACCTTGTTGTCGTTGAATACCTGAAAACAAACATCGTGCGATGTAGTAACTCAGCGTATTGGGAATTGATATGCATGCGGGTAATCCGAAAAGATAAATTTGATAACTAAACAGACTGCTCGAAGTTTAAATTGGTTTGAATTTCCCGCCTATTTTTTGCTGATAGTGTAATGGCGTATCACCGGTCCAGCGTCGAAATGCACGTTGAAATGTGCTCTGTTCTGCATAACCCAACAACTGTGCGATGTCACTTAATTGGAGGTTTGTATCATGTAAAAAATCTTCAGCCATTTGCTGACGAACATCATCGAGCAAAGAACGGAAATTGGAGCCGACTTCGACTAGACGGCGGTGCAGAGTACGTGTTGTGAGGTGCAATGCATTAGCAACGTTATCCAATTCTGGTTCACCGTCTCTAATCAAACGGATAATACACTGGCGAACGATGGTTTCGAATTCATTTTTTGGAGGGAGTTTTGCCAGCAAGTCATCCAATTGTTTTTTTAAAAGATGCATCAAAACTGAATCTGTGTGACAGAGCTGATGGTTAGACAAAGATAGTGGGGCGCGTAGGGCAGTAATTGGTTGTTCGAAAAGTACTATACAGTCGAAGAAATTGTTATAGGGTCGAACATCAAGTGGTGCGGAATTAATAAAACTAATTTCCGTCAGAGAGATTTTCTGACCAGTTATATTGCGGATAAATTGTACTAATGAAGCAAGCGTACATTCGTGCATTTGTTGTCTGCTGTCATTAGAGTCGTCTTTTCCCCATTGAAGCACTATATCGCCACCTTCGACGAAAACTTTCGTTGGGCTAGCATCGTAGAGTAAACGTTTGTACTGTTGCATTAGTGCCGTTGCCATACCTAAATTTTGACAAGACGCCAGAACATAGCCAGCGGCACCAAAATGCGAAGTCTTGATAGTCTGTCCTAAGTGAAACCCTAGCATTGGATCGTCCAGGTAATGTGCTGTTCGATCCACAAGCGACTTCCAATGGCCCATTGGGCAGCGTTTCATATGATCATCAATCTCTGTTGGGCTAGATTGGCCTAGAATAGATTCTGCGTCCAATCCATGTTGCTCCAAGTATTCAAATAGCAATCTCACATAAGCGTTAGGGATAAAGCTTTGCGTTGAACTGTTTGGTTCGTCTTTCCTCATGTGTACGAGCCTCAGCAGTTAACAAAACATGACATTTAATTTAACAATAAAATTCGCTATTCGCAACGAAATAATTACGACTCACGATAGTTTGTATTTCCATTCTGTATTGTAATAAATTTAGATGAAACTGATTAAAAACACAGTAATCCCTGTTCATTTAGGACAAGAATTGCGGTCAGAGAACTTGGGGGCAGGTCACAATGTACATAAACGATCAAAATCGATAAAGTGCTACAGATGGTCGCGACCGGACAGAGGTCGACAGCCGTAGCTGTGAGGTCGACAATGCAGCTAATTACTGTACGTTGCGAGGGGGCGAATGTTGGGGGCAGGCCATTGGCTCCATTTGCCTCGCTCTAAGCAGTCTATAGAGGCATTTGTATACCGTATCCCTGAAGAAAAATAATTCAAGTGCTACCTCAAGTGCTACCTTCTACGCTCAGTCGCAGTGAGACACATCGCTTATTGCTTAGAGTTGGAAATTTCGTCGATATGTGTTTGGTGTTGAACCTGTCCAACGCAAAAATGCACGATTAAAATTGCTTTGCTCAGAATAGCCCAGTAATTGAGCGATGTCAGAAAGTTGCAATGCTGGATCTAGCAAGTATTGTTTTGCCAATTGCTGACGAATTTCTTCGAGCAGCTCTCGGAAACTGGTGTCATATTTGTCTAAATGGCGGCGCAGTGTTCTAGGCGTTATATTAAGTGTGCTTGCTACATTATTCAACTCTGGCTCGCCTTCGTGAATTTTACTTGTTACGCAACGTCGAACTGACATCACGAATTCGTTTGTTGCAGGTAGCTGATTTAAGAATTCATTTGCCTGCTTCTCTAACAGAGCTATCAATATAGGCTCTGGTTTCCTTACTGGAATAGTCAACGATTGCAGTGGTACGCGTATACTGGTGACAGCTTGATTAAAAAGAACTTCACATTTAAAGAAATCTCTATAGGCTTGTGGAGAAGATGGCTCGGGATTGATAAAACACACTTGCTTTAGCTCACTATTCTGACTGGATATAGCTCTGGCAAAGTGGAGAAATGTAGCAATGCCAAATTCATGGTTCAGTCGGCCATGTCCCCCGGAACTTCCCCCGGGCCATTTAAGCACAAGATCGTCTCCGTCAAAAATAGGAACCTCCATAGGGTGTTGATCCACCTCTTGTACAAGGCGCTCGTATGCTTGCAGGCGCAACAGTGATGCACCAAGAGTGGGGCACGACGCGAATATGTAGCCAATGACTCCAAAGTGCGCAGGCGTAATCGTTCTTCCCATGTGCAAACCTAATAAGGGGTCTTCTAAGTGTGCCGCGGCACGTTGCAAATGAGAGACCCAGCGTTGCATTGGATAGCGAGTCAGCACTCGGTCGATCTCGTCCGGTGCCGGCTCATTTAATAGCGTTGAGGCGTCAACTCCTTGATTTTTTAAATACTCAAAAAGCACACGCATAAACGCGCTACACACAAAGCCTTGCGCAATTGTATTCAATTCTGTTGTTCCCATAATTTGAATTATATGACGTGATTAGCATCGATCAAATTGTCACATCGATCATGTATTTAAAATACATAAAATTTCCATGGGGAAATTTATTTCCCTAAAATTTAACAATTGTTTACAATCGATTGGAAAGTCTACTTATATTTCTGCATGGAAATATAAATAGACTTTCAAAAATAATATAAGTAATTTTTCTAAATTAATCCATTGACTTAGGTTTCATCATTTCCCCTATGAAACTCTTCCTAGGGTTGACATTATTTGTCATGTCTCCTGAATTTTCTGCGATCACTCAACAATGATGGCTCTTGATTTTCATTGACTTGCGAGTGGCCAGAAAAAAGTTAAAACAGGACGCTAGTGGCCATAAATGCAAATTGAATGTCCATTAATGCCAATATTTCTCGTTTTGCTCCCGTCTAATATCCGAGTCGTAACCCAATGTAATTCTCCGTCACATTGAAAAGTGTTCGCGCCTTTTCATTTACCAAATCTTGAGATGTGCATTGATCAATTGCAGAGCCTGTAAGGAAATACACTTTTGATATAGATATAACTTGCATTGAGTTCGATTAATCATAACTAAGTACATGAAGAAAATATTAGGTTGGAAAGAAGATAGAAATTTTCCTGCGTCAACCCAATCATAAAATGGTGAAAACATGAATAAAATCTTCCGAGTTATTTGGAATAAAGCTTCCGGACAATGGCGAGTGGTTGGGGAGCAGGCGAAAAGTCGTGGGAAGGGGAGAAGTCAATGTAATGCAATTGGTAACGCATTGGTTGTTGCTGTTGTTGTGGCAATGGGTGTCGGAACATGGAATGTCTCTCTTGCAGCAATAGTCGGCTCTAACTCTGGTAACCCAACTGGCTATAACAGTAACGGCTCTCAGAGTTTTGGCTCCGGAGGAGGGACTGCTTCCGCGTCCTTTAATGGGATTGCTTTAGTTGGGGGGACGGATTGCGGGATCATAAGTCCTATGAACGCTGCAGGAGTGTACGGAACTGGGGCTGGGACATACACCAACGGTTTTTATGGATTCGGAACGCAAACAACTGCCCTTTCATGGGGTGTCGCTTCAAATGTTGGTACCGGGCAAACGGCGGGTATAAATAATTATACTGGCGCGCAAACACTTGGAAACGTAACGATATCTGCCGCCAACGTAGCATCTGCCACGGCGAATACAAGTGCATTCGGGATGAACTCATTTGCCACGGGGTGCGGCTCCCAGGCAAATGGGCTTGGAGCAACCGCAATTGGCTGGAACGCACAAGCTCTTGGCTCAGGTGGTATCGCGATGGGCGTGAACGCAAACGCCGCAGCGCAAGGAGGAATTGCGTTTGGTACGCAATCGACGGCGACGGCAGTGGATTCTCTGGCTCTTGGCACACTTGCCAATGCGGGCGCAACTGGCGCGATCGCCCTGGGAGCACAATCCACTGCATCGGCCACCAATGCCCTAGCACTTGGATCGAGCAGTAGCGTAACGCTGGCCAATTCGGTGGCGCTGGGTTCGGGCTCCAGCGCTACGGCCACAACTCCGACGACTAACTGGACCACTGCCAATGGTGTGGTACCGGGCAAAACATTTACCGTTAATCAGGCACCAACCAATGGCGTGGTGGCTATAGGTAATCGTCAGATCCAAGGTGTCGCCGATGGCGAAGTGTCGACGACTTCGACGAATGCGGTGAATGGCAGCCAGCTCTACACAACTGCTTCCGCGATCAGCTTGAATCTCACGTCACTTTCCACATCTACCTCGACAGGTCTGAGCACGACCAATAGTAACGTCACATCGTTGTCGACCTCGGCTTCGACGGGTATCACTTCACTGTCCACTGGTTTGAGCACGACAAATAGCAACGTGACATCGTTGTCGACTTCAGCTTCGACAGGTATCACATCGCTGTCCACTGGTTTGAGCACGACCAATAGTAACGTCACGTCGTTGTCGACTTCAGCTTC
>NZ_JBIUZX010000024.1:0-9407 GCF_044745265.1 Collimonas sp. NPDC087041 | reverse complement strand
TCTTGCGTTTGAGTGTGTCATCGGCCGTCGTACTTGCCACGGCCTTGAGCTCGGATATGACTGCTGCCATTGCGCCTCCTGTTGTCGGTTGTCTCTTCGGTTATTCTCTGCACTGCTTGATGCCATCTTAGACAGACCGCCCCGGCCCATCATTGACCCCGGTCAAGATTTCACGCATCATCTTCCACGCTGTCGACCATTCCTTAGAACGCCTACATGACCCTCATAGAAAACCATTCAGAGAAAAACATCATTCGTGTTCAGCTCCGGCAAAATAATGTTTTAAAAGAATTAAACGAGAGCGAAATGCTCGAATTGGAATCGCACCTGGTGGTGGTCGACGGCGCCAAGGGTGAAATCCTGTTGCACCAGGGGATACACGAGATGGAGCAATACTTCATCCTGGACGGCATCCTGAAACGCGTCGTCACCAACCAGCAAGCCAAGGAAATGATCCTGCGCTTCGCCGACGAGCGCGACATGGAGACCAGCTACGCCGCCTGGCGCCTGAAAACGCCGACGCCATACAGCATCGTCTGCGTCTCCAAGGCGCGCGTGGCCAAATTGCCGTTGCAGCAATGGGCAGCGTTCATGGACAAGCATCCTAAATTGAAGCAAGCGTTTGAATATGAAGTGATGCGGCTGATGAGCGAAATCATGGCGCATACCATCACGCTGCATCTACTGGATGCACCGGGACGTGTGCACCGCTTCCTGCGCAAGCATCCGGATCTCTATGATCGCATCCCGAAAAAGGAACTGGCGACCTATCTGAACATCTCTCCCGAGACGCTTAGCCGCTTGAAACACCAAGGGAAAATTTAGATACTGAAAACAATCGTGTATACACTTATGTATACACGATGCCCCGGCAAACACCGCACACGCCTCATGAGCAGGCCAAATCGTCCGCAATGTGTTGTATTCCGCGACAATCCCCTTATATTGCAGCGCAAGATATTGACAGATGGCATACCAGTTATCGGATAATGTCATTAGAAGTTTCAATATTCGAAACCTATAATGCAAAGCAGCATAAGACGATTTTCACTTTAACAGGAGTACTACCTTGACTTCCGCAACCAACAGCTTCACCCCGGCCGACAACGCCGGTGTAGCCAGCAAGATCGCCGGCGCCGCCTATGCAGTAGCTTCGACCCTGTTCGGTATCAGCCTGCGCGAAAAGCTTGATGCAGAAACCAAAGCAGACAAGGCCGACGCCGAATACACATGGGGCATGTAATTACCTGCAAGCTTCGCATCCGTGTCGGATATCCGGCATTAGCAGTATGTAGTCCACGACAGCCAATCTGAGATTGGCTGTTATTGTTTCCGGCATCCCTTTTCGTCCTCTCCGCAGCTCCCTTCCCCGCAGAATTTCCGCATCGCAGCAGAATATAGTTATACGCTAACGCTATATGATTAATCGCGACATGCCACTCTCCGATTAAATTTTCCCATGATTGATGACGGTCAATGCGATGCTGTTCGCATGTGCATAAACTGCAGGAACCACTGACATCAAGGGATAAGTCCATGCGCGCCATCAGCATCACCGCCTTTGGCGGACCGGAAGTCCTGCAAGTCGGCGAACAGCCGATTCCCGCATGCAAACCAGGCGAAGTATTAATCAAGGTGCATGCCGCCGGCGTCAATCGTCCTGACGTATTGCAGCGCGCCGGCAACTATCCGGTACCAGCCGGTGCATCTCCGCTGCCCGGCTTGGAGATAGCCGGAGAAATCGTCGACGGCGACTTCAGCCAGACCACTTTGAAAAAAGGTGACCTGGTCTGCGCACTGGTCCAGGGCGGCGGCTATGCCGAATACTGCACCGCGGCGTACGCGCAATGTCTGCCGATACCCGTCGGATGGACCACCTTGCAAGCGGCGTCGTTGCCCGAAACCTTCTTTACCGTGTGGAGCAATGTATTCGACCACGCCCACCTTGGCACTGACGAAACCTTGTTGGTCCAGGGTGGAACCTCTGGCATCGGCGTTGCCGCGATCCAGATCGCAACAGCGCTTGGGCACCGGGTGTTCGCGACTGCCGGCTCGGATGACAAATGCCGCGCCTGCGAGGCGCTCGGCGCGGAACGTAGCATCAATTACCGCAGCGAGGATTTTGTCGAGGTAGTGAAATCGGCCACCGGCGGCATGGGCGTCGACGTGATCCTCGACATGGTGGCCGGCGATTATATCCAGCGTGAATTAAATTGCCTGGCCGATGACGGCCGGTTGGTGTTCATCGCCATGCTCGGCGGCGCCAAGGCCAACGTCAATTTTGGCCAGGTGCTGCTGCGACGCCTGACCGTGACCGGATCAACCCTGCGGCCCCGTTCGCCGGCATTCAAGGCGGCGATTGCCAGCCAGTTGCGCCAGCATGTCTGGCCGTTGCTTGATGCCGGAAAGATCAAGCCGGTCATCTATCAAACCTTCCCGCTGGAACAAGCCGCACAAGCCCACGCCTTGATGGAGACCAATGCGCATATCGGCAAGATCATGCTTTCTCTATAGTGTCTGCAGCACGGCCACGCTTCGATAGCGTGGCCGTGCTGTTCTCAGATAGACTGCTCAACTGCCTTAGTTGGTGAGGTGCGCGCTTCGTACGCCGGCGCAGTAGCCGGAACCGTCTTTTCTATCCAGCGCTTGCGCATCGGCGCCAGCACCAATTTGGCGGCCAGTCCGGCACAGATGGTGATCGCCGCAGCGGCAATGAATACCCGGTTCCACGCGCCACCAGCCGACAGCACCGAGGTCAGCGGCACCAGCAAGGCCGCCGTACCCTTGGCGGTGTAGAGCGTACCGGCATTGCCCGCTGCATATTTGCTGCCGAAGGTGTCGGCGCAAATCGCTGGGAAGATCGAAAATATCTCGCCCCAGAACAGGAATATCAGCGCCGCGAAGACCATGAAGGCATACGGGTTGTGACCGTATTGCATCAACCCGAGCAGCGCAACTCCCTCGCCAATGAAAACGATGAACATGGTATTTTCGCGGCCGATCTTGTCGGAGATGAAACCACACAACGGACGAGTGAAGCCATTGCACAGGTTATCGATCGACAGCGTCATGGTCAGCAACGGCATGGTCACGCCAAGCAGGGTCATCGGCAAGTTGGCAATACCGAAATCCTTGGCAATCGGCGCCAGTTGCGCGGTCGCCATCAAGCCGCCGGCGGCCACCGCAACAAACATCACGTAGATCACCCAGAACACCGGGGTGCGGATCATTTGCCCAGCCTTATAGTCCACCTTCGTCACATTGAGCTTCTTCGACGCCACAGCGCCCTTGGGCGGTACCGGCCGCACCATCAGCATGGCCAGGATGAAAATGCAGGCGCCCTGCAGGATGCCAAAGAACAGGAAAGCCTGTTCGTAACCCGCGGTCTGGATCATGCTGGCGATCGGAATCACGGTCACCGCTGCACCAGCGCCAAAGCCCGCCGCCGTCATGCCGGCAGCCAGGCCGCGCTTGTCGGGAAACCATTTCAATGCATTGCCGACACATGTGCCGTATACACAACCGGCGCCGATCCCGGCAATGATAGCTGCCGCATACAGTTCGAACAAATTGGTGGCCATCGAGTTGATGACCCAGCCGGCGCCGGCGAAGATGGCGCCGACCGCAATCACAGGCCGCGGCCCGAATTTATCGACCAGCCAGCCTTCAATCGGCACCAGCCAGGTTTCGGTCACGATGAAAATCGAAAATGACAGTTGAATTGCCGCCTGACCCCAGTGATGCTTGGCATCCATCGGGGTGACGAATAAAGTCCAGGCGTATTGCAAATTGGCGACCAGGCCCATGCAGATAATACCGATGACCAGTTGGATCCACCGGTTTGGCACGCCCTTGGAATTGCTGATGTCCATGCGTCTTGTCTCCTGATATTTTTTAAACTGCTTATATTCTGGTGTGTTGCGACGGCAAGTACGGTGCTGCGATGTTCTATCGTCACGATGACGAACGCAGCTTCTGCGATGATTGATTTTGCGAGAATTCCTCCTGCGAATCCTTGACGGCGGTCAAGATTACGGACATTGGATCGGCTATTGCCCACGAAAGCCGGGCAGCATCGACGACGCTGCCCACCACTCAGGCAGCGCGCCGCAACTGCACCTGACCGCGTTCTTCTTCAAAGGTTTTTGCCAACAGTTTCACCAGCGCGTACACCGTATCGAGATGCGGGGTCGGCGTTTCGGTCAGGCGTCCCAGTTCGAGCACTGAACCGACCAGCGCGTCGATTTCCAGTGCGCGCCCCGATTCCACATCCCTCAGCATCGAAGTCTTGTGTTTGCCGACTTTCTCGGCGCCGGCGATGCGCTTGTCCAGCGGCACCCGGAACGTAATCCCGAGTTTGTTGGCAATCGCCTGCGCCTCATTCATCAATGCTGCGGCCAACGCGCGCGACAACGGAAACTGGCAGATATCGACCAGCGTCGAATGGGTCAGCGCGCTGATCGGATTGAAACTCACGTTGCCCCACAGCTTGAGCCAGATTTCGGCGCGGATATTGTCCAGCACCGGCGCCTTGAAGCCAGCCTTGACAAAGCATGCGGCGATTCGTGTCACGCGCTCGCTGGAAGAACCATCCAGTTCGCCCAAGGGAAAGCGCTCGCCTTCGAAATGCCGCACCACGCCCGGTGCAATCAGCTCGGAAGCCGGATAGACGACGCAACCGATCACCCGCGAAGCCGGAATTTTCAGGCTGATGGCGCCGCTCGGGTCGACCGTTTTCAAATGGCTGCCTTCAAGCACGCCGCCGGTTTTGTAGAAATACCAATAAGGGATGCCATTCTGCATCGTCACGATGGACGTATCCGGCCCCAGCAAATGATGCAGGTCGTCAGCGATGGCTTCCAACTGGTGCGCCTTGAGCGCCAGCACCACCAGGTCCTGAGGTCCGGCCTGCTGATAGTTGTCGGTCGCCTTGACCTGGTCGGCGATATGCTCCGTGCCGTCTTCCATGATCAATTTCATGCCATTGCGCCGGATGGCATCGAGATTGGCGCCACGGACAATAAAAGTAACGTCCTCGCCGGCCAGCGCCAGCTTCGCGCCGACATAGCCGCCAATGGCGCCGGCTCCTACAATTGCAATTTTCATGATTGCTCCCTACCTGAAATGAAAAACCTGGATTGCGATCGCATCTTTAGCCGCCGATCTGCGCCCTACTCAAAACGGTTGCTGAGCTTGCCGATACCGGCAATTTCGATCTCGATGCTGCTGCCCGGCTTCATCGAGCCGACACCGACCGACGTGCCGCACAGGATGATGTCGCCGGGATAAAGCGTCATGTCCTGCGAAATCAGGCTGACCAGCTGGGTTGTTGAAAACAGCATGTCGCTGACCGGATAATCCTGCCGGACTTCGCCGTTCAAGATGGTCTTGACGGTCAGCGTGCGCGGATCGAGCCCGGTTGCCACCACCGGGCCGAACGGGCAAAAAGTATCGAACCCTTTGGCGCGCACCCATTGCGCAAAAGATGGATCGCGGTTCAGGATATCGGCCACCGTCACGTCGTTGGCACAGGTGTAGCCGAAGATGGCTTTCTCCGCTTCCGCTTCATTTGCCTGCCGGGTAAACTTGCCGATGACGATTCCCAGCTCGCCCTCGAACACCACCTTGCCGCCAGAAGCCGGCTGGCGGATCGTCTGTCCCGGATTCAGATACGAGTTGGGCGACTTGATCAGGTACAGCGGCTCCGCCGGCCTGGCAAGATTCAGCTTCGCGCCGAGCGCAGCAAAGTTGTTCCACAAAGCCAGGATCTTGGTCGGCTGGGTCGGCGTCAACAAAACCACTTCAGCCGCATCGACATACGTCCCCAACGGGGTGGGATCCTTGAACATCGCGCCTTCCCATAGCTGGATGCGGGTTCCTTCCAGCGTGCCGAAATGGACAACATCCCGATATTTGAAACGCAGCCAACGCTGTATCATTTTTCTCTTTCAAAATAAGGTCCGTGATGCAAGTCATGGTTTGCTGGTTGACCGATTGTGGGAGGACTTGTAATGAGCAGCCTTGACTGCGGTCAAGATTCGCCATTTTTTAGCCAGCCCGGTACGCCGCATCGGCGTCATTGACGGCTATGATTCAGATACCGATTTCGCGACGCTGCACTTCCGCCCAATTGACATTGAATGCAGCCGGCATACCGAAAGCCTTGAGTTTTTCCAGGCAACGCGACTTGGCGTTCTCGATGGCCTCGGTCAGGAATTCAGCGTCGTAGGCATTCAGCAAATGGCGCTGATGCGTTTCGAGATAGTGGCAAATCAGGTTTTTCTCGCCGGCGCCTGCCAGCAATGCGCGATAGCTGTCGAAATCCCAGTGCCAGCTCAAGCCCAGCTCATGAAACGCGGCGTTGTACGCAAACAGGTTGGTTTCTTCGTGCGGATCAAGCAGGATCGGATCGATTGTGATGCTAGCCATGATGCATTACCTCCAGGTTGCAAGCGCCTTTGACACGCTTCGATGATGGGATTGGCCTGTCGGTTAGCGCTGCATGTCTGCAGTTTCATGTCTCGCCAGGCTTGAAGCCATGGTAGGGAAAACAAAGCATTAGCAATAGTTAAAGTTTTTGCGCACAACGATTAGTCGCCGCTTATGCATCACAGTGAGACAGCAATGAAAAACGCAACGTTGAGGCAGTTGAAAACCTTCGAGACTGTGGCGCGCCACTTGAGTTATTCGCGTGCAGCTGAGGAGTTGCACCTGACGCAGCCGGCCGTCTCGCTGCAAGTCAAGCAACTTGAAGAGCATGCCGGCTTGCCGCTGTTCGAACAGCTCGGCAAGAAAATCTATCTGACCGCCGCCGGCGTCGAAATGCTGCGCCACGGCCGCATGATCATCCAGCAATTTCGTGAAACCGAAGATGCAATGGCGCAGCTAAAGGGAGTCTCTGGCGGCCGCCTGAATGTCGCCGTCATCAGCGCCGGCGATTATTTTTTCCCACGCTTGCTGGCTGAATTCCAACGCCGCAATGACAATGTCTGCCTGAACCTGACCGTCCATAATCGCGAAGAACTGCTGCGCAGCCTGCGCGACAACCAGACCGATCTGGCCGTCATGGTAAGGCCGCCGGAGGATGGCGACATGATCAACCGATCGTTCGCGCCCCACCCCTATGTCATCGTGGCGGCGCCGCAGCATCCACTGGCTGGAAAGAAGAGCATCCCGATGACACGCCTGATGCGTGAACCTTTCATCGTGCGCGAACGCGGCTCGGATACCTGGAATTCAATGCGGGAGAGTTTCGGCGATCATTTGAGCAACCTGAACGTGGCGATGGAGATCAAGAGTTTCGAGACGATCAAGCAAGCCGTGATTGCCGGCATGGGAGTCAGTTTCCTGTCCGTACATACCATCAGCCTGGAGCTGCAAGTCGGCAACCTGGTCGTGCTCGACGTACAAGGCTTCCCGGCGATGCTGGATTGGTATGTGGTACACCGGCGCAACAAGGAGCTACCGCCGGTAGCAGTAGCCTTCAAGAATTTCCTGATGAGCGATGGTGCGGCGCTGCTTGAAACCTTGACCCGCTTCAAGCTTCCTTCTTGAATCCCCGCAGCTATATCAGAGCACTGCCTCGCGATGTACGCGCAGCGCCTCCAATACAATATCCTTGAGTTCAACACCATCCTGCTGGTCGACATATTGCAGCAACGAGCGCCGCATGCGGGGTTCCCAGTAGCGCTTGATGTGGCTGCCGATATCGACCAGCGCCTGCGCCCGGTCCGGCATGGTTTCAAAAAATGAACCGATCTGGTTCGCCATTTTTATCAGGTGATCAGGAGCCAAGGCGCCGCCTTTCATATCGTGCGTGGGATGGCTCATTTGGCGACCGCATCCAGTATCGGGCTTGCCTCACCTGCCAACAGTCCCAGTTGCTCATTGTTGAAGCGACTGTATTGGCGTTGCCACTCTGACGGTTGCGCAACTGGCATCACTTGCACCGCAGTCACCTTGTATTCCGGGCAATTGGTGGCCCAGTCGGAATTATTGGTGGTAATGACATTGGCGCCCGATTCCGGAAAGTGGAAGGTGGTGTACACCACGCCCGGCTGCACCCGCTCAGTCACCGTCGCACGCAATACCGTCTGCCCTGCCCGCGATTCGATGCCGACCCAGTCGTCTTCGCGTATGCCGCGATCCTCAGCATCATGCGAATGGATTTCCAGCCGGTCCTCGCTGTGCCACTGCACGTTGTCGGTACGGCGAGTCTGGGCGCCGACATTGTATTGCGAGAGGATGCGGCCGGTGGTCAGGATCAATGGATACTTTTGCGTGACCTTCTCATCGGTGGCGATATATTGCGTGTTGATGAATTTTCCCTTGCCGCGCACAAACTGGTCAATATGCATGATCGGCGTGCCTTCCGGCGCGGCGTCGTTGCAAGGCCACTGAATACTGCCGAGTTTTTCCAGTTTGGCGTAGCTGACGCCATGGAAGCTCGGCGTCAGCGCCGCGATCTCATCCATGATTTCCGATGGATGCTTGTACGGCATTTCATATCCCAGCGCCGCGGCCAGTGCAACCGTGACCTCCCAATCGGCAAGTCCGGCCTTCGCCGGCATCACCTTGCGCACGCGCGAGATGCGGCGTTCGGCGTTGGTGAAGGTGCCATCCTTTTCCAGGAACGACGAACCAGGCAGGAACACATGCGCGTACTTGGCCGTCTCATTGAGAAAGATGTCTTGCACCACAATGCATTCCATATTGGACAAGGCCGCCGTCACATGTTGTGTGTTCGGATCGGACTGGACGATATCTTCGCCTTCGCAATACAGCCCCATGAAGCTGCCGTCCATGGCGGCGTCGAACATGTTCGGGATACGCAAGCCAGGCTCAGGGCTCAAGGTGACGCGCCAGGCTTGCTCGAACTCGGCGCGCGCAATGCTGTCCGAAATATGCCGATAGCCCGGCAGCTCATGTGGGAATGAACCCATGTCGCAGGAGCCCTGCACATTGTTCTGGCCGCGCAAAGGATTGACGCCGACGCCCTCACGACCAACATTGCCGGTGACCATCGCCAGGTTGGCGATGCCCATCACGGTGGTCGAACCTTGCGCATGTTCCGTTACGCCGAGGCCGTAATAGATGGCGCCGTTGCCGGCTGTGGCAAACAACCTGGCCGCGCCGCGCATTTCCACTGCTGGTATACCGGTAATGTGCTCTGTCGCCTCCGGCGAATTATCCGGGCGCAGCACAAACGCTTTCCAATCCGCATAGGACTGACGATCGCAACGCTGATCGATGTAATCAGCTTGTTCCAGCCCTTCCGAAAGGATCACATGGGCCAGTGCAGTTACCACGGCAACGTTGGTGCCGGGCCGCAGCTTCAAGTGATAATCGGCCTGCACATGCGGCGACTTCACCATCTCGGTAGTGCGCGGATCGACCACGATCAGCTT
>NZ_JBIUZX010000023.1:0-12408 GCF_044745265.1 Collimonas sp. NPDC087041 | reverse complement strand
TCCACTGGTTTGAGCACGACCAATAGTAACGTCACGTCGTTGTCGACTTCAGCTTCGACAGGTATCACATCGCTGTCCACTGGTTTGAGCACGACAAATAGCAACGTCACATCGTTGTCGACTTCGGCTTCGACAGGTATCACATCGCTGTCCACTGGTTTGAGCACGACCAATAGCAACGTAACATCGTTATCGACGGGAATTTCCTCACTGTCGACTGGAGTTGCTAACTCTGTTCAATATGACAATCCAAGTCACACCAGCATTACTTTGGGCGGGGTTGGTGCGACAACGCCAGTGACTCTCACGAATGTAGCTGCTGGCGTGAATCCAACTGACGCCGTGAATTACAGTCAATTGTCGTCTTTGTCTACGTCAACATTGACGGGCATTACTTCTCTTTCAACGGGTTTAAGCACGACGAATAGTAGCGTGTCTTCGTTGTCGACATCGACGTCGACGGGGATCAGTACTGCGCAAAGTGGTGTGAATTCGCTTTCAACGGGGTTGAGTACGACTAATAGTAGTGTGTCGTCGTTATCAACATCGACGTCGACAGGCTTGAGCACAGCCGTAAGCGGTATTGGTTCATTGTCTACAGGCTTGAATTCTACCAACAGTAGCGTGTCGTCGTTGTCGACGTCAACGTCAACCGGCTTGAGCGCAGCGACTAGCGGCATCAGTTCGCTGTCAACGGGGTTGGGGCAGTTAACATTGATTTCAACAAATCTAAATAATATCAACTCATTGTCGACTTCCTTGAAGCCGCTCGCAGATGCATTAAGTGCTGCTACGGCTAACGGTTCGACGATTGGTGTCACTGAGATCGGTGGCGCCAATAGCGACGGTACGGTACAGACGCGTGGCGCTAGCGGCACGGCGATTAGCAGTGTAACGCCGGCAACATGCAGCACGGTCAAGGGTATCGACGCGACAGGGACGGGCTTGTGTGCGCAGGCGACTAAAGATGGCGCAACGGCAATTGGTTCGAATGCACAGGCAACAGATGCCAATACTACTGCAGTGGGGTTCCGCGCTTTAGCGTCACAAGCTGGATCAGTGGCGATCGGCAATAATGCCCAGGCAACTGGCGATCCTACGGTCGCGATTGGGCAAAATTCACTGGCCTCGGGTAATAATTCTGTCGCGACTGGTGCTGGAGCACAAGCTACCGGAACTAATTCGGTGGCTCTGGGGGCAGGTTCTATAGCGGATCAAGCCAATACAGTATCTGTTGGGTCCCCTGGAAGCGAGCGTCGTATAACCAACGTGGCGGCGGGTATCAATCCAACTGACGCCGTGAATGTGTCCCAATTGAATTCCGTGCAAAATCAAGTTGGTGACCTTCAGCGCATTGCATATAGCGGAGTTGCAATGGCTGGGGCTTTGGCCGGTCTTCCGCAAGTTGATTATGGTAAGACATTTGCATTAGGTGCGGGAATCGGTACTTATGCTGGTTATACAGCTCTTGCTATTGGGGCTAGTGCCCGTGTCAATCAGAGCACGGTCATAAAATTCGGTGTAAGTACCACCTCGGCTAGTCGCACACTGATTAATGCAGGCGTGGGATATTCTTGGTAAGCGTATGAGTAAATTTGAGCAGTTGCAGATTGGGGGCTAGGTGACGCTAGGATGAATTTGAAAGTAATTGTAGCTAGAAAATTATTTTTCTTAATTTGAAGAGACCAATTTCTTTAGCTTATATAGACGGGCTTCGGTCCGAAGCCCGTCTTTTATTCGCGTGTAACGGTTCTTCTCGTTCAAGAGATACAGAGATTTAACGTGCTTTGTTGAGTTCCTCTTTTCGTGATACGAGTTAAATTTTGGTTGGTAAATTGCAAGAAATGGGGAGCTGTTTGAAAAAGTGGAAAAAGGGATTGTTATGATTAATTCTAAATGTGAATTAGATATCAAACTTAGAGACGATCAGTGGAAAAAGCTAGAGCCGCTACTACTGGGGAAAGCTGGGCTGCCTGGAGGTCGTGGTCGTGATAATAGATTGTTTATTGAAGCTGTACTTTGGTATGTTTCTGATACGCATATGTGGGTGGATCTTCCACCAAAATTTGGGAAATGGCACACTATCTACATGCGTGTAAAGCGTTGGTACGAAAGTGGTCATTGGCAGCAAATAGCTGAAGATCTAAGTGCTGATTACGATATGTATTTGTTAGTAAAAAAAATTATAGCCTACTGTGACGGTCAGAAAAAAAATATAAAACAAAAATTTGATAGAAAAGTTAGGCGACAAATTTACAAGTCGTCTCTAGTTCCGAGTATTGGCACAACGAGGAGCGGTACTGCGGCGGAAGATTCTGCATCGCATTGGATTACGCTAGTAGAAGTTGGCACGAGATAGCTAATAGAAGCGTCATCATTCACGATAAACTATTGGCTCGCGCAGTTTTCTTTTTTCTCGCAGGGAGAGCGATTATGACATGCTCTATTAAGTTAAATGTTACAGCTGCAAGTGAAAACGAATTGATCGAATTTGATGAAAGCTTTTCGATTTGCGTACATGCTTTTTTGGACTCAGAAATTGGTCATGGTGCAGATGCTGGGGACATATCCGTGGCTTTTCATCTTAACAGTCCGAAATTGGACGAGGTCATGACTTTTTATATAGATGGAGAGCGCAATGTTGATGCTTTGAGGGCATATTGCGAGATGGCGCTCAATCATTATAAGGCTAAAATTTTAGAGTAGGTGGAACGAGTGAATCAGATCGGCTGTAGCATCTTTGCAACAGTGTATATGTAGGTCTAGAGGACGTAGCATACTGATCAGATGTCTGAATCGCCAATTGAACGGGGAGACAACATATCAAATTGTGCAGTATGGAGCTAGACATTACCATGTAGGCTATCTCTAACAGATAACTGCTTGAGTCACCGCGACCGAAGAGAACGCGTCCGCCTACCGACGGTGTCAGCAACCACGGCAAAAGATAAAAAGATAGGAACAGCCGCGGCGATCATGGTTGACGCCAAGAAGGCGTCACTCTGAGTCAGTACGAGTTCGCCCACCCACCAGGCTAAGTTGGTCGCGATCGGCACGCAGGCGGCGCCGATCAGTAGCACGTGCCATTGCCATACCGCGAAAGCTTGTCCTTTGCTTCGCGCATTTGTGTAGCCGATCCAGCAAAGAAGGGAGTAGCCGACGAGAGGTACCAGGTGCATGATGATGAGCAATGTATACGGGAAGTTTGCGGACAAGGTTCGGCAGTGAAGGACAGACACCAATATCCCCGCAGCCGCCAACAGCGCTATCCCCAGCGAACCGGTCACCAATCTATCAGGCACTGCCGAGCGTTGCGCGGGCAGACGCGCACGAGACAGCATGAAGGCAATCGCAGCACCGCCCGGTGCGACAATTGTAAGCGAAATTGAACCGGCCCCCAGATTGCCAAGCAGATCGGCTTTGTGCCAGAGTGGGCCGATACCGATCCAGAACACGCGCAGGAGCGGCGCGGTCAGCATCAGTGCGATGTTGACCCCGATCCATGCCTGGTGCATAACGACGTAGCGACGCCGGATTGCCCAGAGCGCCAGCCATCCTGATGCCAGCGTGCTAAGGGCTAGTGCCCAAAGCTGCATATCGAACGCCAGGCCGCCCCATACCGGCACTGGATGCGTGCGAACCAGGAAGCTCAACGAGCCCAACATGGCAAGCGTCATCAAGACAATATAAATACGGCCCATCCAGCGATGAGCAGGAGCATAACGCTGTCTCAGACGGGAGGAGAACTGGAACATGGCAAGCGTTAGCGCGATCCCCCCCAGTGTCGTATGCATGAGTAGGATCAGGCGGTTATGCATGTAGTCTGCGGCACGAACTGCGTCTACCGACCTAGCGCCCGTCGCATAATCATGTCCTACGACGGCAGTCGTCAACATGGCCTGAAGTTGAACGGTGCCTGGATAGAAATACCGCCACATATAGTTGATCGCGAGCGGCGCATAACCGACCGCAATTGCCACGATGAGCCAGTACAGAAGGCGCGACAGTGGCCAGTTTGTTTTGGTCTTGTTGTCCAGCGTATTGGACGTCAGATCACTCATCTCATATTCCAGTATTCATTTGTAGCAGGCGCAGCTGCGAGCTAGGCGGCATCACCGTCGAATATCCGCGCCGTCTTGTCGTCGAGTTTTTACATTATGAATTCGACGTATCAGTGAGCGGTATAGTGACAACTCCTGAAGACAGGTCGGCATCTAAGAGAGTTATTCCAAATGTTGCCTACTGTTGCCCCGGCTGTCAACGGTCATCTACGGAATAAAAAATGCGAAGTCTCGTACTATCTCAGGTTTGGGTACTTCTTTGGATCTGCTTGGGCTCTTACTAGGTTCCCGAGGCCGGACTTGAACCTGCATCGATCTGCTTCAATGTGCGCCGTTGCTTGCGTGATTTGGCCGCTTCGGTCTTTAGCAAGGCCGATAACTGAAACGCATATTTGTCGATTGCAATGAGCGAACGCCGCTCCGCGTAAGACGGCTCTGTAATTTCCATAGACAGATGGTGCCGGACGGTGTTTCTGCAGATGCCAAGACATTTGGTTATCTCTTTTAAGGTAACCTAGTTGCGAATGTACCAGCCTCGAATAATGCTTAGTAAGGCGATGAAGACCCGAAGGAATTGGGTTTTGAGGGACCTTATGACAGCGTCGCAGCATTCGCGAGGGTATGGCGGGCGGGTCAAACTGACCGTGTCAATTCACGAACAGCAGTAATTTTCGCCAGAGGTGTGCATAGCCATAAAGGTAGTAGTTCGATCATGTGATCCCTTTAAATCCAGTGAACATCGTTCCTGCTGCACCTGACATTTTTGACAGTTGCCTTTTGGGATTATTGATCTATAGTGATTTCACACATTAGGTCGAGCTCGAACTCAAAGCACTCCTATCCGAATACCACGATGAGTTGCCGTGGGGTTTTATACGTTTTATTTCAATAAGTACCAAAATGCAAAAGGTGTTTCATTGCGGCCGGTACTGTTACATGTTTAGCGGAGTGACGGTTTCAACTTTCGCGCGTCCGAAGACGACGGAGGTGGCCTGTCCAACTATTTCTATGTAATCCGAGCATGTTAAGAATCTGCTATCTCATATGATTTTTTACACCGACAGAATATTAATTTGGTGCGAATGAATTTTCGCGCCGCTGTTCTAGATACTTTCAAAGAGTCAGATTTCCAGCGGCTTTCATGCCTACTATCAATATGGGAAATCTCGAACTAAATCACCTGAAAACGAAATTGTTGTTTGTCTCGGATGTGGCAAACCAATTGGACGCATCATTCGGTCAAGGACAGATCAAGAAAACAATCCCTCATCGTGAGCCATTTCTGATGGTTGACAAAGTGGAATTGGTCAATCTTGAGTTCAGGTTAATTCGAGCAACAAGGCGGATAGACCCAGAAGACCCAGTATTTGGTGGGCATTTCCCGAGTAACCCTCTTTATCCCGGTGTCTTGCAGCAAGAGTGCATGTTTCAGACCGCGCTTATTTTGATGTATTTCCTGTTAAATGAAACGGTGATCCCGCCAGCGGAAGAGCTGGTCACCAATGCAGTTGGCACGCGCATATACGAGGTGTTTCATTTGTCCGCAGTACGTCCCGGCGACTTGATGACAATTCGCTGTCACATTGTCGAATACGACCCGCTCATTGCGACCGCCATTGCTCAAATTGCGGTCAACGAGCAGATCGTCACCGTTGGAAAAGGGGAGTTTTTTGTCTTCTGATCGCGTCGTCGTAACAGGTATTGCCGTCAACACCCCTATTGGCGACACATTGGATAAAGTCGGCAATAATTTGTTGTCTGGAAAATCGGCCATCGGGTACTGGCGCAATGTCGACACCAGTAAAATCTATTCAAAGATCGGGGGGCAACTTCCCGATTATGATACCGATAGCAAACTACATACATTTGAAGGGCATATTCCCGACGCCACACTTGCCCGTGCTAAGCGGGTATTCAAACAGACGACCAAAGGCGTCCAGCTTTCGGTGTTGATGGCAGTCGACGCCTGGTTGGACGCTGGTTTATTCGAACATGCCGTCGACCCTTTCACTTACGGAGTAGTTTGCGGTGGCCATAACCTCTCCGATAAATATCTGCTGGACCAGCAAGAAGTTTTCGCTGATGAGCCGGAGTTCATTGGTGCTTTTTGCGGCCTGAATTCGCTTGATACAGACCACTCGTCTTCCGTGGCTCAAGTGTTGAACGCAAAGGGATTGGCCTATCTCGTCGGCGGCACTTGCGCCACAGGTAACGTCGCCATGCAGGCGGCCATCAATGCAATCAAGGTGGACAAGAAACAGGTGGTGGCTGTGGTTTGTCCCATGGCGTCTTTCCACCCGATGATGCTGCACTCGTTGACGATTTTGGAAGCGATCTGTTACAGCGGCTATCAAGATCAGCCGACCAAAGCCAGCCGACCCTACGACACTGATCGCAGCGGCTTCCTGCCATCCGAGGGTGGCGCCGTATTGATCCTTTAACAGGCAGAACATGCAAAAAATCGCGATGCCAGGATCTATGCCGAACTTCTCGGCGCCAGCGTCAATTCGGACGCTAACCATCTGGGCGATCCGTCTCATGAAGGGCAAGTCCGGGTAATTCAGGATGTCCTAAAAAAATGCAATGTCTCTGGCGAACAAATCGATTATGTGAGCGCCCATGCAACCTCCACCAAACTGGGGGATGTTGTGGAACTGGAATCGATTAAAAAGGTGTTCGGCGCGCATGCTGAAAAACTGATTATCAATGCGCCGAAGTCCTTACTCGGACATACCATGTGGGCAGCTGGCGCAGTAGAGGCTGCCGTCGCAATCTGGCAGATGAGGCGCGGCGAATTCCATCAATCCCATAATATCGAAACCCTCGATCCCGCCGTCGATCTCAATGTTTGTGCTCACGGGAATGTAAAAAAAGAAATCGATATTTTTCTCAATAATTCTTTCGGCATGGGCGGCATCAACAGCGCCAGCCTGTTCAGAAGATATCGTGACTGACATGCGCCTTTTCATCAGCGGCGGAGCCAGCGGCATCGGGCACAGCGTGGTCATGACCGCATTGAGCAAAGGTTGGCATGTCGGCTTCAGTTATCACCGCAACAAAGACGCTGCGCACCGTCTTCTTGATACTGCTGCAACCGAATTCCCTCGGCAGTTGTGCCGCGCCTACCAACTGGATGTTGCCGACAGCCACGCAGTGGAATCGGTAGGAGATTGTGTTCTTGCTGACTTCGCCAATGTCGACGCGGTCATTTGCAATACAGGCATGGATGTGCCAGGCAACCTGGTGTCGATGGTTGATGAAGACTGGGCCCTGGTGCTCAATACCAACTTGAGCGGCGCCTTCTATCTGATCCGTTATTTCCTGCCCTCATTCATAGCCAACAAATATGGGCGCATTGTCACTCTATCCTCGCTGGCCAAGGATGGGTCATCAGGACAAGCGGCTTATGCGGCATCAAAAGCGGGACTGGTGGGACTGACCAGAACCACAGCGAAGGAATATGGCCGTTTCGGCATCACTGCCAACGTCGTGGTGCCAGGTTTGATTGATACCGCAATGATCGGTAGCGACGCCAAGGGCATCGCACAGTTTTTTACACAACACACCCCGCTTGGCAGACTTGGGGCGGGCTCTGAAGTAGCTGAAGCCATTTTGTTCCTGGCTAGCAAAGAAAGCAGTTATGTGAACGGCGCTGCCTTCAATGTGACCGGGGGTATTGACTGGGTTTATTAACATCTGGGCCGCTTGATGAATAATATCGGCATTGAGAAAATCAGTATTTACCCGAGTAGCTTGGCGCTCGACCTATCTGAATTGGCGCAAGCGCGCGGTGGAGATATCAGATACATTCAAGAATCGTTGCTGGTCATGCGACGTAGCCTGGTGCCGCTGTGGGAAGATGCCGTCACACTTGCCGTCAATAGCGCCAGAGAGATGCTCAACGGTGCTGATCGTGCGGATATCGGCATGTTCATCGCTGCCACTGAATCGGGCCTGGACCAGGAAAAGGCCATCAGCACCTGGGCACACCGCTATCTCGAGCTGCCTTCCACCTGCCGTGTCTTTGAATTAAAGTCGGCCTGCCATGCGGGTGCGGCGGGTCTGAAGATGGCAGAATCCTGGATATCGTCCGGCCTTAATCGCGGGAAGAAGGCATTGCTGATCAACGTAGATATCAGCAATAACATGACCCGTCAGGGAAAAATGGAATATAGCCTTGGCGCCGGCGCCATTGCATTGTTGATTTCAGAGCAGCCGGATTTTGCCGTCATAGAAACCGGAAAATCTGGCATCCACACACATGAAGTCACCGACGTCATCCGCCCGCTGCCATGGAAAGAAATTGCCTTCGATGTGGAAGCCAGTCTTTTTTCCTATATGGATGGGCTCGAAAATTCCTTCGACGAGTATTGCCAACAGGTGCCGGGAGCCGGCGATGCTGCCTATTTCGATCACAATATTTATCACGTGCCGTTCCCCGGCATCAGCAAACAGGCTCATAAGGTCTTGCTGGAACTGCAAGGGGAATTCGGCAAAGAACCGTCGATTGCCTCATTCGAACAGAAAGTCATGCCTTCGCTGTTTTACCCAAGGCAAATCGGCGCCACCTATTGCGGAAGCATTTTTCTTTCGCTATTCTCGCTCATCGTGAAGTCACCAAAGATCAAACAGGGGGATCGAATCGGCATCTACTCGTACGGTTCCGGATCCTGCGCGGAGTACTTCAGCATGCTTGTCGGGGCACGGGCATTAGAAATCGCAGGGAAGCAAGGAACTATGCTGGATGCGCTACTGAGCCAGCGCAAAGTACTGGATGTGGCGGCTTACGAAAAACTCGAAGATGCACGAAGCGCACAGATGCAAGGGCAAGACTACAGCTTGGACAAGGACAGCCTGCAAGACTGGCGCGCACGCCATTACAGCGGAAGCGGGCGCCTCGTTCTTGAACGCATCGACAAGCATTTGCGGAGTTATCGCCATGCATGAATGCGTCACAGTACCTATGAAATTCAATCCTGCCACGCTGGCAGATTTCGAAAGCAGGTTTGCATCAGCGCAGAATAATGCAGAGAACAAAGTCATCGTGCTCGCGGGCGGCGCGACTTGCTTCAGCATGGGTATGGACCTCGTTTACATCTCGACCACTTATGACGCTAGCTTCGTATCGCAATTCGGCAATATCCTGGCGATGGTCAGGAACTGCTGCAAACCGGTGTTGGCCAAGGTCGAAGGAAATGTGATCGCCGGAGGGATGGCCCTGCTGGCAGTCGCGGACCTCGTCCTCTCTAGTGAAACAGCCTCCTTTAGTTTACCGGAAGCCTCATTCGGCATCACGCCGGCTGTTGTCATGTCCTGCTTGCTTGAACGTATCCGACCGCATCATCTCAAATACCTGGTGTGGAATTCAAGCGCCATTGCGGCCAAACAGGCCTTGGAGTGGGGCATCGTGGATCACATAAGCTTGCCGGAAGAGCTGGATCGGGATACGCAAGTACTGATCAAGAAACTGTCTCGTCTCCCGCCGTCCGTTATAGAAGAGACAAAAATGCTGCTGGCTGAGAACAATTCTTTCGAGAGCGCGCTGAACATGGGCTGTCAGCTTCTTGAGAATAAACTGGATGATCCTCTGGCCATCAAGAAAATACGCCGCTACCTTGAAGACGTCAAGCTGTTCAACGATGAATATGCCGATGACTGACATGAAAAAAATCTGCCTGGAAAAAAATGGCGAAGGGATAGTTTTTCTGCGCATTAATGATCCAGCCAAAAAAAATGCAATTGACGATGACTTCTGCTTGCAGTTGCATGAAATTGTCGACACTGTAAAAACAGACAAAACCATCAAGGTTCTTATTCTAGCCGGCTTGCCGGACATATTTTGCAGCGGAGGCACCGCAGAATTTTTACGTGGTCTGATAGTGCACTACAAAACCAATATTGAGCATGAATATGCCAATCATCTTAAGCATTTCTTGAATATACCGGTTCCGGTTATTGCGGCGATGGAAGGCAGCGCGACAGGCGGTGGACTGATACTAGGTTTATATGCAGATATTCTGGTAGCGGCGGAAGAAAGCCGCTATGGCATGTCGTTCATGAACATGGGCTTTACTCCGGGCATGGGCTCGACCGCCATGAGCAAAGAAGCATTTGGCTACCACACTGGTTTTGAGATGATGGTCACCGGGAACTATCTCAAAGGCAGCGAGCTGAAAGGAAAATGCTGTTTCAATTATATTTTACCGCGCGCCACGGTCATGGGCAAAGCGCTTGAACTAGCCACTGCGATTGCGGAGAAACCGCGCCACAGCCTAGAATTATTAAAAAAATACATGTCTATTGAAAGACGAAAAATGCTGGAAGAAACCAGCACTATCGAGGCATTCATGCATCATGTTTCATTCAATCAGAATAATATTGAGCAGCAAGTAGAAGACAATTACACGGGTTAGCCATGTTGAATAATTTTGCTGAAATGACCGTGTTGGTCACCGGCGGCACAAAAGGCATAGGCCGCGCCACCGTTGAAAGCTTTGTTAAAGCTGGCGCAAAAGTCTATGGCACTTATTTTTGGGGGGATAATTTAGACGAGCTTGAAAAACATTTTTCCCGCTACTCTAACCGGCCTGTTTTTTTTCAGGCGGATATCAGTGATGAGGATGCAACGGTCCGTTTGATCAATGCCATTGCGCAAGACAACAAAAAAATCGATGCCCTGATTGTCAATGCCGCATTTGCTCCCCAGTTTAACGACGCCTATAAATTTCGAGAGCTGCTGGATAGCATCAAACACAATGCCTGGCCGCTTGCTGAGTACCTTGCTTGCATCAAGCAGCGTATGGGGCAATATCCCTGCTATGTAGTCGCAACCACTTCTGAAGGCCATCGCAGCTGCCATATAAAAGGCTATGACTACGTTGCGGCATCGAAGGCCGTCTTGGAAACATTCGCCAAATATATAGGCTCGCGAGAAAATATCATCGTTAACTGTATTTCACCTGGCGTGGTGGATACAGAAGCTTTCGAACTAGTTTTTGGCAAGAAGGCACAAACGTTTCTTAGAAAATTCGACCCGGATTTCATGGTCCAGCCAGAGGCGGTTGGCAACGTCAGTGTTGCGCTCTGCAGCGGCTTGATGGATTCCGTGCGCGGCCAAGTAATCACGGTCGACAACGGCAGAATGTTCACCGACAATTTTGCACAATGGATCGAAATAATCTACGAACATTTCATTGAAAAATAGTAGGAAATTTGATCGTCGCTGCAGCGGCTGATGCCTGATAACCAGATAAAAATATTAATGATGCCTAACTTCAATAGAAGTCAGTTTTTCGGCCGCTGGAAGCTTGAATCCTGCATAGGTAAAAGCGGCGACAAGAATATGTATCCCATAGGCGAAAATCCGTTCGGCATGCTGACCTACACCGAGCAATACGTAATGGTATTCATCTCGTCCGATGACAGACGCAAATTCAGCACGAATGATGTCCGCGCGGTTCCTGCCGAACAGATCGTGGCAGATTTTCCGAAGTTCGAAACCTATTGCGGCCGCTATGAAGTTGATCACCATAGGAAAATCGTCAGCCATCTTATCGAGAACAGCAAGATTCCTAATCAGATTGGCACGGAATTCCGCCGATATTTTAGTTTCACGGATGAGAAGCTGGTGCTGGAAACCACGGATAGCCTGTTGCTCAATGGCGAACCATGGTTGTTTGAACTTGCTTGGAACAGGCAGGAATAGAGTGAAATAAACCTGGAATTATTGGCCAACAAAGCGGAGAAAACATCGTGGACAGAGAATACATCACCAGCATTGTTAAAAAACACATCGTCAACGCGATCGCTGGCATCGATGAGTCGAACATGGATTTGCAAATGTCGATGACAGACTACGGCGCAAGCAGTTTAGACATTATTTCTGTCGTGTCAGGTGCCATGCGGGAGTTGAAAATAAAAATCCCACGCACCGAACTCAAGAATATCAAGAACATCAACGGCCTGATTGATATGTTCGTGACGAGTAGCGCGGTAGAGTAAGGGGGGCAGTCGTGGCATCGGATCGCGCAATTTTATTTCCCGGGCAGGGTGCGCAACGCCCAGGCATGGGGGCATCCGTTTTTGATGTCTATCCGGAGTTGCTGGCGAACGCTGAAGACATTGTAGGATTCAGCATCCGCGATTTTTTCCTGGACTGTCCTCCCGAGCAGTTCAGCGATACCCGCTATGTCCAGCCAGCTTTATATACCGTCAACGCCTTGCACTATCGGCAGTATATTGAAGGGGGCGGGGTGTAGTGGTCTAATGAAGCCGGACACCATTTTAGGCGAGAATACTCGCCAAGGAGAGGTGTTTGATGAGCAAGAAAAGACGTACGTTTTCGCCC
>NZ_JBIUZX010000022.1:0-24295 GCF_044745265.1 Collimonas sp. NPDC087041 | reverse complement strand
GGTTCGCGTCGCCGTCAAATCGTTTTGTTTGTCAGCAGCAGAGAGATGAGATTATGTAGCGTTTCAAGTTTTTCGTCAACTACTTTTTTACTACTCACCGAAAAACTTTTTACTTCCAACACAACCTGCAACCCGCTTTATTTCCCTCAAACTTCGCGTCCAAATCAGCCTCAATTACTCGCTGCTGCTTCGTTTTATTTCGCGTCGTTCTCAACGGGAGGCGAACTATAGCAAACCATTTCCCCCTATGGCAAGTGGTTTGTTAAATATTTTTGAAAACGGGTAAACGTTTTTCCAGGAAGGCATGCATGCCTTCTTTCTGGTCCTCTGTGGCGAAGGTACTGTGGAACATGCGGCGCTCATATTGAATGCCTTCGGCCAGCGTGGTTTCATAGGCGCGGTTGACCGATTCCTTGATCATCATGACCGCCGGCAGCGACATCGAGGAAATCACGATGGCCGCTTCCATGGCTTCCTGCAGCAGGCGCTCCAGCGGCACCACGCGCGATACCAGGCCGGCGCGCTCTGCTTCGGCGGCATCCATCATGCGTGCAGTCAGGCACATGTCCATGGCTTTCGACTTCGACACCGCACGTGGCAGCCGTTGCGTACCGCCGGCGCCCGGGATGATGCCCAGCTTGATTTCCGGCTGGCCGAACTTGGCGTTGTCGGCGGCGATGATGAAGTCGCACATCATCGCCAGTTCGCAGCCACCGCCCAGGGCAAAGCCTGCCACCGCGGCAATCACCGGCTTGCGCACGCTGCGGATCGCTTCCCAGTTGCGGGTGATGTAGTCGCCCTTGAATACATCCATATAAGAGAGGGCTGCCATACCGCCGATATCGGCGCCGGCGGCAAAGGCCTTGTCGCTGCCAGTCAGGACGATGCATCCGATTTCCGGATCGGCGTCAAACTGCAAAAGCGCAGTACCCAGCTCGCTCATCAATTGATCGTTCAGGGCATTCAGTGCCTTCGGACGGTTCAGATGGATCAGCCCGACTCGGCCTTGTGTCTCGACCAGGATATTTTCGTATGTCATTGGATATTCCATTTCATGTAAATCATTTGATGTTAATTGTAGCGCCACTGGATAAGGGATAGGATGACTCTATATATAGCAGCGCGCGCATCACAAGGAATTTATCAGGTTTCAGATTGTCTCTATCTAAGTAAGACATCTATCATTGTCGCTACCTAAGGTATCTATATTACCGAGAAGATCCCGAGATTTCGACCGATACCCGTTTTTCCTAACTAGAAGGAGGCTTTCCATGTTCAAGACCATTCTAGTCCCTACCGACGGATCGCATCTATCCGATAAAGCAATCGCCACCGCCATCGAATTTGCCAAATTCAGCAACGGCAAGATCATCGCCCTTTCCGTTGCCGAGCCCTACCCGTTCTCGCCGATGGCCGAAAGCACCATGGCCACCGACCCCGGCACCTATGAAGAGAACATGCTGGCGCTGGCGCAGTTGAATGTAAAAAAAGTCGCCGATGCCGCCAGAGACGCCGGCGTGCCGTGCGAAATGCTGACCGCCCAGGCATTCAATCCCGACGAAGAGATCATCAACGCCGCCGAGAAATACCATTGCGACGCGATTTTCATGGCATCGCACGGCCGCAGTGGCCTCAGTCGCTTGTTCTTGGGAAGTAAAACCCAAAGGGTGCTGGCCCATTCGACGATCCCGGTGCTGGTGCTGCGCTAAGCTTTAAGCAAACTTCGCGCAGCTTCATACCGGACCTGGCCGCTACTATCGAGTAGTGGCCAGCTTCGGCAACAGCAGCCACATCATGCCGCGCTGCTTCATCTTGCCGGCTTTCTCGCCTGCTTCATTACCAAAGCCCCAGAAGAAATCGGCCCGGACCGCGCCCTTGATGGCTCCGCCGGTGTCTTGCGCCACTACCAGCTGCTGCAGCGGAGCACCGCTATTGGGCTGGGTGGTCGACAGGAACACCGGGGTGCCGAGTGGCACGAACTGCGGATCGACCGCAATCGAGCGCTGCGGTGTCAGCGGCACGCCTTGCGCGCCTTTCGGCCCCTTGCTCGGATCGGTGACGATCTCTTCCTTGAAAAAGACATAGCTTGGATTGGCGTTCAGTAATTCCTGCTGCCGTCCCGGATTTGCCGCCAGCCAGGCCTTGATGCCTTGTGCGGAAGCCTGGGCCAGCGTCAGTTCGCCTTTATCGACCAGATAGCGGCCGATCGATTTGTACGGATAACCATTCTGGTCGGCATAGGCCACACGCACGATGCCGCCGGTGTCATTCAGCTGAACGCGACCGGAACCTTGCACCTGCAGGAAAAATGCATCGATCGGATCATCCACCCACAACAGCTCCTTGCCGACCAGCGCGCCGGACTTGTCCAGCTCGGCACGGTTTGCGTAAGGCACCACCTTGTTGCCAACCAGGCGGCCACGCAGTCGCAGCCCCTTCAATTCCGGATAAATGCTGGCCAGGTCGACCGTGATCAGATCGTCCGGCGCCCGGTAGATCGGCGTCTGGTAAGGGCCGCCGCGTTTGCGCGCGCCTTTCAACAACGGTTCGTAGTAGCCGGTGACCAGTCCGTTATCCGTGCCATCGGCATTAACAACTTGATAAGGCGTGAAAAAAGACTGGAAAAACGTGCGAATTGCTTTTTCGTTATTGCCATCCAGGTCGGCCGCAATCGCGCACGGCTCTTTCCAGTCAACCTTGCGTGCCTGAGTCGTGCAGGAAGTCAGGAAAGCCGGCAGCGCCTGGCGCAAATCGTCGCTGGCCCAGCCGGGCAACGCCGAAAACGTGGTTGCGCGCAGGGCGGCGCCGGGCGGCGTTGACGGCAGCGGCGCCGCTTCAGTCGGCCGCGGCGTTTCCTTGGGCGGTGGCGTGGTCAGGGGAGTGGTGGTGCAGGCAGCTAAACTGAAACCGATAATCAGGACAGAAACGGGTAGACTGATACGTTTAAATAGCATTTAGGATTCTTTATGTGGTTAGTGGCTCTTGAAGCGTGCTTCGCCTTCTTTGTGTTCGCATTCATTGTCTGGTGGACGATGTTTTCCGGTCGCAAGCCGGACCAAAAGCCGCCGGCCAAGCCGTTGCCGCCTAAAGACGACAGCAACGCCAAATAAATTCAGTGCAGGGTGCGCGGCAGCGACAGGACGAACTCGGGAATCCGCGCCTCGAACTGCTCGCCATCTTCGGCAACACAGAAATATTCGCCGGACATCGAACCCTGCGGCGTCGCCATCGAGGTGCCGCTGGTGTATTCGAATTGCTCGCCCGGCTGCAGCAGCGGCTGATGGCCGACCACGCCGAGTCCGCGCACTTCCTCGACATGGTTGTTGGCGTCGGTGATCACCCAGTGGCGCGAAATCAATTGCGCAGCGACCTGCCCGGTATTGCGGATCGTAATCGCGTAGGCGAATACAAAGTGCGAACTGTCGGGATCGGATTGCTCCTCCAGATACTGTGTCCTGACAGAAACGGTAAATTCATAGGCGGCCATGCTGGTTTCCTCGATTGGCACTGATTACTTTCAAAATGATTACAGCTAACGAGCCATTGCACACGAATTTACCCCAGGGCGCAAGCACCAAGGAAGCCAGACGCCTGCCTAAAGGGTAAAATAGCCCTCTTTTTTGCGCCTTCTCTGGATAGCCTTCATGCCAACCTATCGTATCGCCCCCAGCATTCTTTCCGCCGACTTCGCCCGCCTGGGTGAAGAAGTACGCAACGTTGTCCGCGACGGCGCCGACATGATCCACTTCGACGTGATGGACAACCATTACGTTCCCAACCTGACCATCGGCCCGCTGGTGTGCGAAGCGATCCGCCCGCACGTGCAGGTGCCGATCGATGTCCACTTGATGGTCAAACCGGTCGACCGCATCATTCCGGACTTCGCCAAGGCCGGCGCCAACATCATTACTTTCCACCCGGAAGCATCGGAACACATTGATCGTTCGCTGCAGCTGATCCGCGATCATGGCTGCAAGGCTGGCCTGGTTTTCAATCCAGCAACATCGTTGGATTACCTTGATTACGTGATGGACAAGATCGACATCATCCTGATCATGTCGGTCAACCCAGGCTTCGGCGGCCAGTCGTTCATCCCGGAAGCGCTCAAGAAGATTGCCGAAGCGCGCCGACGCATCGACGCCTCGGGGCGCGACATCATGCTGGAAGTCGATGGCGGCATCAAGATCGACAACATCGCAGCAGCCGCCAAGGCCGGCGCGGATACCTTTGTCGCTGGTTCGGCGATCTTCGGCAAACCCGATTACAAGTCCGTGATCGACAACATGCGCGCGGAACTGGCCAAAGTATGAGTACAGCAGCAGCGCCAGAAGTGATTGCCCTGAGCGGCATCGCCGCCGCCATCATCGACCTCGATGGCACCATGCTCGACACCGCGCCGGATTTCCGGGTCGCGGTGAATCGCATGCGCGCCGAGATGGATCTGGCGCCGCTGGAACAAAAAACCATCGTCGACTTTGTCGGCAAAGGCAGCGAGAACCTGATTCGCCGTGTGCTGGCGGTCGATTTTCCAGCGCCACAAGTCGAGCAGCATTTCGACGCAGCGCTGGCTTCCTACCAACGCCATTACGAAATCGTCAACGGCACCCATGCCAGCCTGTATCCTGGCGTGGTCGAGGGCTTGCAGGCGATGCGCGACAAGGGCTTGCGGCTGGCGTGCGTCACCAACAAGCCGTTGGTGTTCGCCTTGGCGCTGTTGGAGAAAACCGGACTGCGCGATTATTTCGAACTGGTTTACGGCGGCGATTCGTTCCCGCGCAAGAAGCCGGACCCGATGCCGCTGCGGGCGGTTTGCGCCGATTTCGAACTGGAACCGGCGCAGGTAGTCGCCATCGGCGATTCCAGCAACGACGCCCAGGCGGCGCGCGCAGCCGGTTGCCGGGTGTTCAACGTGCCGTATGGCTACAATCACGGCGAATCTATACAAGATGTCGATTCCGATGGTATAGTCGCTTCACTGCTCGTTGCAGCACATCATATTTCAACCTGATTCGATTTACTTAACACCTCTCGATCTCTCATGTTCGTCAACAAAAAACTTCATGTCCTCCTAGCCGCCCCCGGGGCCTGGCTATGGCGACGCTGGCAATCCTGGGCTAACTGAACCCACTGATCGCCGCTGCCTGTCCATTTCTTAAACAATAGAAATCCTGGCAACGTTTTTTGTAATGAACCACCGCTGTTTTACAATAGCGGTCTGGAGAGAAACATGACCGAACTCGAATTCAAATCGCTGGCCACGCAAGGCTACAACCGCATTCCGCTGATCGCAGAAGCCTTTGCCGATCTCGAAACCCCATTGACGCTGTACCTGAAACTGGCGCAAACCCAGCACACCGGGAAAAATACCTTCCTGCTGGAATCGGTAGTCGGCGGCGAGCGTTTCGGACGCTACTCGTTCATCGGCTTGCCGGCCTCGACGCTATTGCGCAGCTATGGCACGCGGATCGAAGTGGTCAAGGACGACAAGGTCATCGAAACCCGCGAAGGCAATCCGCTCGATTTCATCGCCGAATTCCAGTCGCGCTACAAAGTCGCGCTGCGCCCTGGCCTGCCGCGCTTTTGCGGTGGCCTGGCCGGTTATTTCGGTTACGACACGGTGCGCCATATCGAAAAACGCCTGGCTGACTCGACGCCGAAAGACGATCTTGGACTGCCCGATATCCAATTGCTGCTGACCGAAGAACTGGCCGTCATCGATAATCTGTCCGGCAAGTTGTACTTGATCGTCTATGCCGATCCGACCCAGCCGGAAGCCTTCTCCAAAGGCCGCCAACGCCTGAAAGACTTGCGCAACATGCTGCGCCGTCCGGCCGATGCGCCGGTGACTTCGGCTTCGGTGCGTACCGAAACCATTCGCGACTTCAAGAAAGACGATTACCTGAAGGCTGTCGCCAAGGCCAAGGAATATGTGATGGCGGGCGACCTGATGCAAGTCCAGATCGGCCAGCGCATCAAGAAACCGTATGTCGATTCGCCGCTGATGCTGTATCGCGCGCTGCGCTCGCTGAATCCGTCGCCGTACATGTACTTCTACAATTTCGGCGACATGCAAATCGTCGGCGCCTCGCCGGAAATCCTGGTGCGCAACGAACAAACCTCGGCGCCTAAAGCTGGCAGCGGCGAAAGCAAGCGCAAGGTCACGATCCGTCCATTGGCTGGCACCCGGCCGCGCGGTTCGACTCCCGAGCAGGATGAACAACTGGCAACCGAGCTGCTTGCCGATCCGAAGGAAATCGCCGAACACGTGATGCTGATCGACCTGGCCCGTAACGACATCGGCCGCATCGCCGAAACCGGCAGCGTCAAGGTCACCGATCAGATGGTGATCGAAAAATATTCGCATGTGCAGCACATCGTCTCGAATGTCGAAGGCGAACTCAAATCCGGCCTGTCCAACCTGGATGTCCTGAAAGCCACGTTCCCGGCCGGCACCTTGTCCGGTGCGCCGAAAGTGCGCGCCATGGAAATCATTGATGAACTGGAGCTGACCAAGCGCGGTATCTACGGCGGCGCGTGCGGCTACCTGTCGTTCGGCGGCGAAATGGATGTCGCCATTGCGATCCGTACCGGCGTCATCAAGGATGGCATGCTGTATGTGCAGGCCGCAGCCGGCATCGTCGCCGATTCGGTGCCCGAGATGGAATGGCAGGAAACCGAAAACAAGGCGCGCGCGGTACTGCGCGCGGCGGAACAGGTGCAAGACGGACTGGATGGAGAAATCTGATGCTGCTAATGATCGACAACTACGATTCCTTCACCTACAACCTGGTGCAATACTTCGGCGAGCTGGGTGAAGATGTACGTACTTTCCGCAACGACGAAATCACGCTTGAAGAAATCCAGGCCCTGAAACCGGACCGTATCTGCCTGTCGCCAGGACCATGCAGCCCGAAGGAAGCCGGGATTTGTGTTGAATTGTTGCAGCAATTTGCCGGCAAGCTGCCGATACTCGGCGTTTGCCTGGGCCACCAGGCCATCGGTGAAGCGTTCGGCGGCAAGGTAATTCGCGCGCAACAGGTCATGCATGGCAAGACCTCGCCGATCACCCACACCGGCGTCGGCGTATTCAAGGATTTGCCTAGCCCGTTCACAGTAATTCGCTATCACTCGCTGGCAATCGAGCGTTCCTCGATTCCAGATTGCCTGGAAATCACGGCATGGACCGATGACGGTGAAATCATGGGCGTGCGGCACAAGGATTACGATATCGAGGGCGTGCAATTCCACCCTGAATCGATCCTGTCGGAACACGGTCATGCGCTGCTGCGTAACTTCGTGCAAAGAACCGCCTGAATTCGTAGCACCGGCGCGCCCGCTGCCTGACACGGCGCGCCGCCCTCCTCATTCGTAGCAAGGAAATCATGCCAATCACCGAACAAGAAGCCCTGTTGCGTTGCATTGAGCATCGCGAAATCTTTCACGACGAAATGCTGTCGCTGTTCCGTCGCATCATGCGTGGCGAAATGTCGCCGCTGATGATCGCCGCGCTGACCATGGGCCTGCGCGTAAAGAAAGAAACCATCGGCGAAATCGCCGCGGCCGCTCAGGTCATGCGCGAATTTGCCACACCGGTTCCGTGCCGCGACACCGCCAATCTGGTGGATATCGTCGGCACCGGCGGCGATGGTGCGCAAACTTTCAATATTTCGACGGCATCGATGTTTGTCGCTGCTGCCGCGGGCGCCCGCGTCGCCAAGCATGGCGGCCGCAGCGTGTCTTCCTCGTCCGGCAGCGCAGATGTATTGGAATCGTTTGGCGCCAATATCAACCTGACGCCTGCGCAAGTCGCGCAATCGATCGAGCAAACCGGTATCGGCTTCATGTTCGCGCCGAATCATCACGCGGCGATGAAACACGCGGCGCCGGTGCGCAAGGAACTGGGCGTGCGCACGATTTTCAACATCCTGGGACCGTTGACCAATCCGGCCGGTGCGCCGAATATCCTGATGGGCGTATTCCACGCCGACCTGGTCGGTATCCAGGTGCGGGTATTGCAGCGGCTCGGTGCGCAACACGCTATTGTGGTGTGGGGGCGCGACAATATGGATGAAGTTTCGCTCGGCGCCGGCACCATGGTGGGCGAGTTGGTCAACGGCGAAATCCGTGAGTATGAAATTCATCCGGAAGATTTCGGCTTGCAGATGATCGCCAGCCGTAACCTGAAAGTATCCAACTCAACCGAATCCAAGCAAAAAGTGCTGGAAGCGTTGGAAGATCAGCCGGGCCCGGCGCGCGACATCGTCGCCATCAATGCCGGCACTGCCTTGTATGCCGCTGGCGTTGCCAGCTCGATCGCCGATGGACTGGACAAAGCGCGGGCAGCCATCGCCTCGGGCGCGGCTCGGGCCAAGCTCGATCAGTTCGTGCAGGTCACGCAAACCATCGGCGCTGGCTGATCGTCCCCATTTGTCGCAAAGGAAATACATATGTCCGATATCTTGAATAAAATCCTCGACGTCAAAGCCGACGAAGTGGCTGCGGCGAAAAAACACCAGGACTTTGCCAGCCTGCGTCGCGAAGTGGAATCCGATGCCGAAGCACGCGCCGGCTTGCGCGGTTACGAGGCAGCGCTGCGCGCCAAGGTCGCAGCGGGCCACGCTGGCGTTATCGCTGAAGTCAAAAAGGCGTCACCTTCCAAAGGCGTGATCCGCGCCGACTTCCGTCCTGCCGAGATTGCCGTCGATTACGCTGCGCATGGCGCTGCCTGCTTGTCGGTACTGACCGACGTTCAGTTTTTCCAGGGCGCGCCAGAATATCTGCAGCAGGCGCGTGCCGCCTGCACGCTGCCGGCGCTGCGCAAGGATTTCATGATCGATCCGTATCAGGTGTACCAGGCACGCTCGTGGGGCGCCGATGCGATCCTGCTGATCGTCGCCGCGCTGGATCACGGTTTGATGGCGGAAATGGAAGCTGTCGCCCATGAGCTCGGCATGAGCGTATTGGTGGAGGTGCATAATGCCGACGAACTGAACGCGGCATTGAAGCTGAAGACCAAGCTGCTCGGCATCAACAACCGCAATCTGCGCACTTTTGAAACGTCGCTGCAAACCACGCTGGATCTGTTGCCGAATATTTCTCCAGACAAGCTGGTAGTGACCGAATCGGGTATTCACACACGGGATGACGTCAAACGCATGCGCGATGCCAACGTCAATGCCTTCCTGGTTGGCGAAGCATTCATGCGCGCTGCGCAGCCGGGTGTCGAACTTGGTCGCCTGTTCGATAACTGAAAACGACAAGTTTCTCAGTTGCTGGCCCATCAACCCTGATGGGCCAGCGAATGACTAAAGAGCTAGAATCAATTGAGCTAGAATCAATTAAAAGGCTGGAATCAGCGAGCCTTTGAATTCGGTCTCGATGAATTTCCGCACCTCTTCCGACTGATACGCCTTGACCAGTTTCTTCACCCACGGCTTATCCTTGTCGTCCGCCCGCGTGGCAATCAGATTGGCATAAGGCCCCCGGGCATCTTCCACCGCAATCGTATCGCGTTGCAACGACAAACCCGCCTTGAATGCGTAATCGTTGTTGATCGATGCCGCCGCCAGATCGTCCAGCGAACGCGGTAGTTGTGCGGCGTCCAGTTCGATCAGCTTGAGTTTCTTCGGATTCTCGATCACATCCAGCGGCGTTGCATTGACGCCGTTTTCACCGACACCAGGTTTCAGCTTGATCAAGCCGGCTTTCTGCAACAACAGCAAGGCCCGATTGCCGTTCGACGGATCGTTCTGGATGCCGATGCTGGCGCCTACCGGTAACTGATCGACGTTTTTATATTTCTTCGAATAGATCCCCAGCGGCGCCGTCAGCGTCAACCCGACCGGCACGATCTTGTAGCCGCGCGCCTTGATCTGGCTGTCGAGGAAAGGCTTGTGCTGGAACGCGTTGGCGTCCAGGTCGCCGGCGGCCAAAGCTTCGTTCGGCTGCAGGTAATCGCTGAAGGTGATGATCTGGATGTCGAGGCCGTCGCGCGCAGCCACTTTCTTGACTACTGCGAAGGTTTGCTCGGCGTTACCTACCGAGACGCCGACCTTGATCTTGGTTTTATCCTGCGCGTAAGCGCCGGCGACAGCGGTGACCAACAATAAGATGGGCAATGTCTTGAGGATGAGGCGACGCATTTTTTCTCCGTGATGATGTGCTGAAAGCGATAAATCGCGATATTCACACATCCCTCGGCAAGCGCTAACGAAGAAATTTGCATGTCGATATACGGTGCTGCCGCGCCGATCGGCAAGCTAGAATTCCGCATGCAGCCGCAGCGAACCAACCAGCACTGGCCCGCGATCGGCGTTGTACGCAGGATTGCAGATGCGCTGCAAGTCGGCGGTCAGCGATATCCCCTTGCGCAAGCTGAAGTTGTAATAGGCTTCCAGGATGCGTTCCGGCTGGTAGTTCAAGCGGCCATCGCCAATGAACACGCCAAGTCCGCCGGCCGCCAGGTAATCCTGATGCGCCTTGCTCAAGCCGTTCTGGATGAAGGCGACGCCGACCGTATCGTTGTCGCGATGCCAGCTACTGCCCTTGAGCGCCAGGCCGGTACTCACCGAGCGTTCGATTTCGGTAAAGGAGAAAGTTTCGGTTTTGCCGTCGTTCCAGCTGGCGCGGGTAAAGAAACCGAGATCGCTGCTCAGGCTCTGTTCGAGGTTGATGCCGTAGCCCTGCTTGACGCTGGCCTTGCGCACCTGCGCCACGTCGGGCGTGCCGCCATGGGAAGCGGCATACGCCAGGGCATCCGAGAAACTCCCCATGAATTCCTTGTTGCGGAATGCCAGCACCCGGATTTTTCCCGGCTGGCCGCTGATCGTGTGATCATGCTCAAGTTCAATCTGGTCGGCGTGGAACTTGGTGATGCGCGTGTCCAGACGCTGGCCGTTCGATTCGAGCGGCACCATGAAACGGCCGGCGCGCAAGACCCAGTCATCGTAATAATATTCAGCCGCCGCGCCCCAGGTATAGCCGCGTGTGTCGCCGGCATAGTCGTAGGCGCCATAGGTTGACAGCGCCCAGTTCAGGAATTGCGTGCGGCCGTCGTGGGCGTAAGCATTGTTGTCGAAGATATCGAGAATGCTCATGTTGCCCACGGTCAGAACCAGGCGGCGCTTGTCGACCATCCCTGCCAACTGGTTTTGTGCCGACTCCACCGCTTCCCGCTCTCCTCCCAGCCCCCAGGTTTGGCGCAGAAAAAGCCTGGCGCGATAAAACGTCGGGTTGGGTCCGCTGGATTTTTGCTGTTCTGAATCGACCATGCCACCCAATCCGGTCAAGCCGGACATCGGCACCGCTTGCACCACTTCAGGATCGAAATAAATCTCGCCGCCGCGCCACAAACGCATACCGAGGAACAACGTGCCAGAAAACGAATAGCCCTTTTCAGCCTGGGTGCCCAAACTGTTGGTCCCAGAGTAAGCGGCGTCGAAAGACGGCTTCTTTTGCCAGATATACGTGGCCTGCCCTTTGAGGTTCCAGGACTCTTCCTCAATCTCATCTGCGTGTGCAAGTAATGGCAATACCGAGGATGCCATCAGCAGCATGCCAAACAAAAAGCGGCCTACGGATGTTGGCGTAAAGCCTGAAACCGGATCTGCAGAACGGGATGATGTCGGAAGTTGATTGAGTGGCATGAAATTTGGATGCGGGCGGAATACCGTGCAACTGGCGCTGCACGGCAAAGCCACGATATTACAGTAGCCATGACAGCGACCGGACGCAACCCACCCAGAGTGTTGCGGCTACGCCTCAATCCGCCCCATATCAATCAATCTGTCGTCTTGCCCGCTTCGACCAATGCCGCCATCGCGTGAAACTCATCGCCGTCACGCGCACGCAAGCCATCGATCACTCCTGCCTGATTGCGCGCCGGCTGGTTCTGGCTGACTTTCCACTTGCCGGACAGCCTGGTGATGACAATCTCAATGCCGACGATGGCGCCCATCAGCTTCTCGGTGTAGTCATGCGGCGCATCGGATACCTGCCATGGCGCTGGAAACGCGGCTTCGTTGTGCGCAGTCAGCGCCGTCAAGTGCGTCCGCAGCCAGCTTACGTCATCGATAATGCGCAATGTCCCATAGGCATGCGCGACCGCATAATTCCAGGTCGGTACAACCTTGCCATTTTCCGCTTTGGTCGCATACCAGGATGGCGTAATGTAGGCATCCGCCCCCTGGAATATCGCCAGCACCTCGACGTCTTTTTGATAATCACTCCACAGCGGATTGGCGCGCGCTACGTGTCCATGCAGCGTGCCAAATGGCCCAGGCTCCGCAGACAGCAACAATGGGATGTGATTGGCGTTGATCCCGCTCGATGCAAGAGTGACAAGTGTGGACAATGGCCGCGCACGAATCAGGTCGTGCAGGACTTCCAGGCGCGGCTCATCGAATTGCTTGGGAATATACATGACGGTCAATGCTGCTCTGAGGGGGTGGATCGGGATAAATCAGCTGCGCACCAAGTACAAACTGGAAGCGCTAATAGAATATACCGCCCAGGCTAAAAAGTGGCGACATATACATTTGGCGCAAAACGCTCCATCAGCGATTGCGGCTTGAGCGGCGCAGTAAAACCGAACTTGGCGTACAAACCATGCGCCGTACTTGTCGCCAGCATGAAGCGCCGCAAACCTTGCAAACGGGGATGCTCCATCACGGCAGCCATCAGTGCCGCGCTGTAGCCATTGCCCCGATGTTCCTCAAGCACAAACACGTCGACCAGATAGGCGAACGTCGAATAATCGGTAATGACGCGCGCATAACCGACTTGCGCGCCATCCAGCAACAATCCGAAATTCAACGAATTGCGGATCGCCTCCTCCACCGTCTTCAATGGGATGCCGCTAGCCCATGCCGACTCCTGCGACAAAAACCGATGGATAAGCGGAATGTCCAGTTCAACCGGCTCGGTGGTGATACGCAATTTCTCCATTCGGGGTCCTTATCGTTAGTCAATTACGAAAGAAATGATGCCAGCCGATTAGCATACCCCCGAATGAAAAAAAATGCCTCACATCATGATGTGAGGCATGTGTTTTCTGCGCGTCCCCATGCGCCGGCAAATCTGGAAAATCAGTCGTCTTGAGGCTTGGCTCCGGCGTTTTCCGAAATCGGCAAGAATTCAGTTTCATGTACGCGCGACGTCATGGCTTGCATGTCGCGGGTATTTTTTTGCACGGCGATCGCACCAAACAAGGCAAGGACAAAGGACATGCCATAGAAACCTTTTTCGCTCGGAGCAAGGCTGGCGTTGAACAGTCCGACGCCGAGCAGCAGAACGGCAAGGATGACTGAAAGCCAGCTCAAGCCATAATAAATGGCTGTTACCGGGATGCCTTCCAGCCTGTCGCGGACGCTCTTTTGCACCGAAACCGCCGCGAACAGGCCATACACCAGCACCGTGAAATAGTAACCGCGCTCATTCAGCTGCATTTGCGCATTGAACAGGCCGATCAGATAAGAGATAAAACCGACAAAGAGCGCAACCCATGAGGACGCGATGAAGGCAAAAGATGGTTGGTGAGATGACTGATTCATGTACGGATTGTCTTTGCAAAAAAAATGCATCGGTTGTCCGCGACTGCCGCCAATCTGGAACGCACGTTCCTCATGCCGTCAGTTGCGAATGCGATGAACTTGGGTGTGGAAAAATCAAAAAATTAGAGATGCATCGAAATGGCGCTGCGTATTGACAGGACTTGATGCATTGACGCGCCAAGTCCTAGGATATGTCGTCTTAATTTGGCAACGGAGTAAGCTTGGGCTCGGGTATCGGAATCAATTTCACGGCAGGATCGATTTTCTGCATGAATTGAGTCATCGAAACCACCGTCACGATATCGATCTTGTCGGCGAATCGCCGTTCGTTAGGATGATCGTCAAAAGCCACATTCGCGCGAAACATGCGACCGCCCAAACGGGTCATCGGTCCCAGCTTCAGCGTCGTCGGCTCATAGCCCATCAACTTCAGCCATTGCTGCGCCTTTTCCCGGCTGTCGATCTTGAGGTTGTCGGCATACATCACGGTGAGCAGTTCCAATACCCATTGGTTCGAGTTTTCGTAACGCGTCGCGAACGGGTATGCCAGCATGTTGTAATCCGGCGTAAACAGGGCCAGATACTGCGCCGGGTCCTGCAGTTTGCTCAGGATTTTTTGCTGCCCCGCCGCCGACGGAATAATCAGCAACGAGTCGTAGCTGAACAAATCATCCAGGAAAAAATTCGCCAAGCCCTCCTTCCAGATCGCGGAATGCGCGGTACCGCATTCGTTCAGCAAATGCATGGTGCGCCAGTTGCCGGACGCCGGGTCTTTGAGCACAAAGGCTATATGCGAATAGCGCAAGCCGTATTTCGAAAGATCCTGGCCAACCCGGGCCAACAAGGCCACCTGCGGCTGTTCTTTATCCAGCTCCGCAGCAAGATCGCTGGCGCTGTTGAAGGCCATGCGTACCGAGTCCGGGCGTGGCGGCGTGTCGGAACAGGCTTGTCCGGCAAAGGCCGCGCCATGCAAGGCAAAACCGAGGGCGATGCTGCATGAAAATCGACGCAACATGTTCGCCCCTTATTTGGAAAGTTTGGATTGATAGAGCAATTCCTGGCCGACTGCGTTAGGAATGAAAGCCAGGATTTTCCCAGATACCACCAGCGAATAACCGGTTGCCTCAGAAACCGCTTTGACGCCACTGCCGACCGCAACACTGGCATCGCGCGCAAGCGAGGCAGTTGTCTTGAAAACGGCCTTGCTGCCGTTGACGGTATTTTGAACAATGATCTGCACCGCTTCACCGGCTGTCGTCACAACGCCAACGACGATAAACGCCGATCCGGTAACAAAAAAGGCACTTGCGGCAATCGGACCGCCTTCAATCGACGCCAGCGGCGACGCCGCAATACTGGCAGCTCCCGCACTCACTTCCTGACTGCCGTCAGCGGCATGTGCCGGCGAATTAATCCCTCCCAGGACAACCAGACACAACAACGTAATACGCAAATTTTTCAGCTTCATAGTTTCATTCCATCGTTAAAATTATTATTGCTTTCTTTATGACAACCCTTAGAATGGTTTCATAATTAACAAATAATTTCTATAGGAAAATCCCCAAAATTAACAATTACCAAATAAATTTATTCCTGAAAATTAGCCTCGGGATGAGGGAGATCAGACGAAGAAACGCCACAACTTCAGACCTCGCTGCATATTCCGGAAACGTTGATCACTGTGCCGATAGTCGTTGACCGGTTCAACTACGTTTCGCTGGCATTGATCAGGCCGAAGGATCTGTTGCTGTCACATATTGTTAGCCACGGCGAGCCACAGTGGGCCAGGAACGGACGTAGATACTTAACAGAAGACGCATATGAATCTTCATATAATCTATACAGCAGCCGCAGTACTGATATCAAAAAAACGATACGAATCGTGGCAGGGAGTTCAGGATGAGTATCCTGACTACAGAGCATCGCTCGGCCCTTGGAGTATTAAAGAAACAGAGGAGTATTTGGACGATGAATATCAAAAAATTTATCCTTCAGCGTCAGAGCAATTGCGTGGCTTCGCCAAATCATCCAATACAGTTCACATCGTTTCATTTTCTCAAATATGAAAACGAGATATCCCATTGACTGCGGTGGGTGAAAACAGAAGGCGGTAATCGGCCAGGAACGGACGGTCGGCGTCGATGCCAGATTAATGAGAAGGTAGTCAAGTTTGTGAAGTCGATTTTAATAAAAAATACATTATGACTACATTTAGTGCTCCCGTTTTAATAGTCAAATTAGGTGTATTAGCAGTACTAGTTTTCGCATTGTTGGGTAGCGGGTGCAAAGAACAAATTCCTCCAACCAACACGGATCCATATAACCGACTGCACGGCATTATCAATGATGGGAAGACGGTAAATGAGATCACGCTGATCAATGGTAGTAATGGAAACCGCCCAAAGCTACGTTTCCCGTCGACGATCAGGGTAGATGTTGATACGCATGGATCGCATGACACGAATCCAGCGGCGATACGCATGGGGTTTGCTACCGAGACATGGATTGATTTGGATATCAACGGAGAGCACAACCTTGTGCCTCAGGTAAAGAAGCACTCTGATTCGATTCAAATTAGATTCAGCGCAAGTGTTGGTCCTGCCAAGGCAGATTGGATAGCGGAGAGACTTGGAGAAATAGATAAACGATCGATCAGGACGACAGACAAGCCGGAATGGGGATTGCGCGAATATTCTATAGGCGATCCTAAGACTGGTGATATTTGGCGGTATGAATACGTGCCATTAGACGAAAGCTTCCGTTCGGTCGATGGCACTAGGATGTGGTTCTCTTGCAATGGCGGTGCGTCAAAACCTGATCATTGTATGAATAGCTTTAATTCCACTGATGGATTAAGCATAGTGTATGTTTATGAGCCAAGTCTTCTCTCGTACTGGCGTCAAATTCATCAGGAAGTTCTTACATTCGCTGATTCGATCTTCGTTAAATAAGCCAAATAAAAATACATCATGACGACATTTACTGCTGCTTAAATTGCCAAAATTATCTACGCGGAGGACAGAAGTCGGGGTCAGGTCTTGCAATGACATATTGCTCAAGTACTAGAGCAAAAAAAATGTGTCGGTGCAAGACCTGACCCCGGCGTCTTGCTGACCCCGGCGTCTTGATGCCTAAGTTGCCGTCGATCCAATAACTCTTCCTATATTTTCCAATGAAAATCTCTCCTTTTGTCTGCATAGTCGCTTTGATTTCTGCGCTAACGATTTGCAGTGTTGATGCAGCTGCCGATTCGATGGCACAAGAAAAATTATCCCAGGCAGTTGCTTTAATGCAGGCACAAAAATTTGCCGAGGCGTTGCCAATTTTGGAAGAGTTGAAAAGCACCAACCCGTCTTCCGGCGTTTTTTGGAACATGGGTATTGTCGCCGCAGAGACTGGCGATAGCGCAAAAGAATTGGAGGCATGGCTTGCGTATCGAGAAATTATGCCAAACGATTGGAGGGGTAGAAGCAAGTTAATTCAAGCCTACCAGGCGCTTGGAAATATTGAAGCAAGAGACCGCGAACGTGCCGACTTGATTGCTTTATGGAAGTCAGGGAACGACAAAGAATTGAGTTCCCAAGCGCTTTATTGTCGCGAGAAAATCGTTGTAAATGGCCAGAAGGCATTGGCTTTTGAATACTTTAATCCATCCGGTTCGTATATGGTTTTGTACTCATTCATTGCTTTGTCTGCGTCTGGACAGCAAAGTTATAAGATTTCTCTAGGTAGTTATGACAGCCAGAATCAAATTGCGTTAGAGATGGGCGAACGCCCTAAAGAAAAACGTTATTATCACCTTGACGTTTATCGCACTGTTGGTCAAGTTGCGGTTCACGAAAACCACGCGGCTTTCATTGGCGAACCGAATTACGACGTAATTCGTCCTCGGGTTCAAAATATATTAGCTGGAACAAGTAAGCCCGTTTCCAGTTCAACTCGACCGGTTGCGTCAAATTAATTTTGAACCTTACTTTCCTCTTCGAAAAAAAAACAAATGTCGATTTAGGTGAAAAATCAACCTGTCGTGACCGACTCAAAACGACCAACAACGGACATCTACCACACCCACCGAACGAAGTGCTATGAAGAATCTGAGTTTGAATTTATCTTCTGATTTATCGATATTGGAAATAACTTCCGACGCAGATGGGTTGCTATTTAACGATATCGCGAAATATCTTGAAACCGCGCTTAATGGAAAGTGGACAGAGAAAGTCACCGGTTTGGACCAGCGCTATTGGGATTTAACAGTTGGCTCAACGGTATTAACTCTGCACCTTGAACACTATTTTGGAATATCGCTGTTTGTAGCAAAGGAGACAGAAACTGCGGTATCCAGGCACTTGCTTCAGCAAGCGTATGAACTCCTTTCTCAGCAAATTATTTCATTGAAAAGTATCGACTGAAGTTGCGAATTAAATGTCTGTGGCCGCCAATTGCGGTCAATGAGGTTTGCGTCCAGATTTCGAATAAAACCCGAATTTGAAAATGAAAAACCTCGAAATATATATATCAAGGTTCCTGCATAACTTTCTTCCCCTGCCTACGCTCCTGCGAGTTTCTTGGGTATGGAGCGTTGCTGGATTGATTGTTGCGGTAGCCAGTTTTTTGCGCCATCGTATCCGGTGGGGATTTTATGCTTCTACTTTTTCATTGCATGGATTTTGTGGGTTGGGTGCGCATGGGTTGATAGTTCACGGGGAAGCTGCTGCGCATTTTTTATCTATGGCTCTCGATAGACTTGTCAATTTTAGTCTGCTTTCTTTCCCTAGCGAGCTCCGCTGGTGACGTCACCAATTCCCAGGGTTCGGAAATGGTTTGGGGGATAGCATATCTTCCATCGATTTTGCCATTTGGATTGATTGTCAATGCACGACCAGTAAGTTTTGATTTACTGACGGTTGGGCTAATGAACATTAGCGTAAATATACTGGGCCCAGCCTTTGGGCATGTGTTTGGTACGTGGGCACTATTGTCATTGGTCTCGATGATTCAGTGTAGCTTGGTCGTCGGCTTGATGTACTTCCTCCGCTGGATTAATAAGATTTTTCTTGGAGTCGGCAATGCGACCTGAGAATCCTATATCTCCGGACAGCTATCGGTCGAGCCAGCTACGGCATCGAATAGTGATAACACATTCACCGATGCATGATAATTGGTTCAAATTACAATGAGAATTCCACACGACATCGAAACGGAAATTTACTTTCTAACGCCTGCCGAAGGCGGCAGGCGTTCCCCTGCATTTGATGACTATCGTCCACAGTTTTACTACGATGGACGTGATTGGGATGCTAGACACATTTATCCTGATGTCAAACAAGCCAATCCTGGAGATACCGTCAGAGCTTTTTTGGGATTCCTGAGTCCGGCAGAACACATTGGGAAGATTTATCCCGATATGATGTTCGAAATTCGGGAGGGTACACGAACTGTAGGTAGAGGAAGAGTGATCCGAATTATTGAGCTAGAAGAGTCGGCAACTCGTTTTAATTAAAAGAACCCGTGACGTCTGATATGAATGTCTGCTTCGGAGAAATCCGATGGGCCGCTTAGGGTCGAAATCGACCTGTTGCAGTCGGCTCAAAACGGCCAGTAGCCGTCACTGACGAATTCCGCCCAAAGCGGACATCTGGATGCCATCGTCGTATGCTAGCCGAAAGCCCAAAATGTAAGGCCCGCTTACCTATGAGACTTATCAAACATATGACGGATGGAGCATCCTACAATGCAGTTACCTGACAACATCCATAAAGAAATCGCTGCACTATGTAGCAGCGGTGATGAGTTGGTACGAACAAGCAAACTCGTTGAAGCAAAGCAGAAATACATTGAAGCGCTAAAATTGCTTCCGTCGAATCCGATTGAATGGGAAGCCGCCACATGGATATATGTCGCTATTGGTGATGTGCATTTCTCTCTACGAGATTTCGAGAAAGCATTTAGGTGTTTCGTCAACGCAGTTCAGTGCCCAACAGGTCTAGGAAATCCATTTATTCATTTACGGCTGGGCCAAATTTATTATGAGAAAAATGATTTGGACAAAGCGGCGGACGAATTGGCGAGAGCTTATATGGGAGCGGGAATGGATATCTTTCTTGCGGATGACCCGAAATATCTCGACTTCTTAGAGACGAGAATTGAAATTTGATACGGATATGCGAGCACAAACTACAGCGACATTATTGCAATTAGAAGAAGCAAACTGGTTTTCGGCCATTGGAGCGACTGACTCACGAGCTGTGATTGCCGTAGCTAACTGGGATGAGGCGATTAGACATTGCTCATCAATAGACTGGGGAAATCTCTGCCTTGAAGCTGCAAACCAATTCAGAGCACGCGTCGGAGAGAGAGCGCCAGAACGATTGGCTCAATGGAACGAGGTCGCACGGACCGTAAAAACACACTCAGTTCCTTTGGTTAAACGCAAGATTGTAGAAGTCGTCACATCGAATTCCTTGCCTCAGTCTTTCGAAGATTCTGTTCAATGGGATATTCTCAATGTCTGTATGGAGGCAGAGTATGCCGACATATATCCGCCTGGTTTTTATGCCAGTCAAGCATATTGGTATGTTAAAGGACATTTTCCATGTGGATGGAAGGGTGTTTTTCCGAAAGGGGCGCTTGTAATTTATTGAGGCGTTGACGGACCTCTTCCTGTTCCAAACCGTCCGAAAGCGGCCAATATACGAGCGTGCGTATTTTGAAGAATTAAGGAGTGAGAATGGAATGGTTGGAACCTTGGTGGTCCACAGAAAATTTCGATGAAAACTTCCACGAGGGCTTTAAAAGGCAACTCAAATTGGAAGTGGCTCCAGACCATGTAATGTACGCACTTCCAGTCAGGCTTATTGCCAGAGGTACTGGCGACGACGCGCTGTTCAAGATTCTTGACGGTACAGGTCGTGTAGCATGCGTTCATCTCACGTGGTCCAAATCTGAGGAGCGTCCGCCATGGCCCGGAACAACAATTTACCCGAGCCTTGATGCTTGGGACATACAATGTATGCGTCTCGAACACAAAGATTGGTCGGAAGGATAATTTCTAACTTATGGAAAAGATACTTGGTGATTTGATTGAACGTGAACGCTTGATGTATGACCGGTTCTCCCTTGCCCCTAAGACTCTGGTGACCGGTGTCATCAGCGCAACAGGCGTCGTTTGCGGAAGGTTGCGAGGACAGGAATTGTGGTCAATGACAGTGCGTTTGGATGCGTGGCGTATAGGCAATGGTCCCATCCGAATTGAGCGCTTGGTCATTCACAAGAAAATGAACGACGACGAATTGCGTCAGTTGAAGGCAGTTATTCGACCAAATAGCATATTCAGCGCGATTGTCCGACTGGACGAGGACGCTCCGAACTATCCCCAAGCTCTCTACGAGGTATCCGCACCGTACACTCCAGTAGATGTGGAACTGGAAGATTACGTGCATCAAATGTCTAAGACGGTAACGATAGAAAGTGACCAGTTCGGCACGTTTACGCTGGACCGACGTTTAGGCTGGTTTCTGGGTAAATTGAGTTGGAACGGTAGTCAGGTGGATTTGAATCTAGGAACTGACCAATTGGAAGAAATGGACGGAGCACTGAAGGTTGCAACGCACCTTTTCAATGAGACTTCTATCTGGAGCTCATGCATTACTACCTATGCTGCGGAAAATTTGTTACCACTTAAAAACGACAGCTGGTTGCGGGATGACGAAGCAGAATTAACGATAGATGAGTTCCAATCCAAGATGCATTTGAGAGGAATAACAGTATATCCAAATGGAGCTTTCGATTTCGAGTACAACGACGGCGGCTTGTTTTGGGGACATGCAATTTCGGTGAGCGGAACGATTCACAGTGGGCCGACGCGAGCTGAAATTTAGGATAATTGGGAATTAAGTTGAATCCGATGCGACCGTTAGCCTAGCATTTCAATCATCCGCTAGTTTCGTCGCGTATCGGCCACTACCGGACAGTGGATAGCGATTTCTAATCGCATGCAAAACATGACTAAAACCGCAGTCTCATTAACTACCAAATTTGCGAATATGCAGAAACTTTCGGTTAGGTATATGCCCGGCTTTCAGAAGGATCTTACTTCCTGGGACATGACCATCGATTCAGTCGGGAAATTTCGCCAGACAATAAATGTGTGCCGCTACAATCCGCTTGAGCGATACGTAGAAGAATATCAAGGCGATATTCCGTCCGCGATATTAGATGAGTTACTAATTTATACTGAAGCTCTCGACGTGGCTGATATAACAGAGTTCGTGAACAGCGTGGCCATGGAGGATGTGGAGGATATCGAAATCCGGATTGGCGAAGAACGGTTCACAGCACCTCTTGATTGGCTCTTGTCTCGCAGAAAAAAGGGGGAAAGTTTCCCCAAATCTGTTGTCACGGCAATTGAGCTTTGGTCAAGAATATTGCCACTTTCTAGATATATTGCGCGTAGCTAGTCATTAGCTGGGACTACGTTGGTAGCCGGTCCAATTCGGCCAGGAGCAGTCCTTCATGCTTCCGTTACACCATCAATTTTCGATGGAAAATAACACCCTTCAGGTAATTCTTGAGGCAATCGCATGGAAAATATTTTCACTTCCGGCTGTAAAGAGTTTGGGCATCCCGAGTTCCGCATTGAGTTCGATGCGAACGGAATATTGAATTCAGACGCTTCTTTCTTTGGAGATCTGCTCACGCAGATGGTTCGAGAGGGGAGGCGTTTTGAAAATGATCAGTCTGTTCAAATTGGCTGGTCTTTCACAAAAGTGATCCTTGAGGGGGACGGATTCTTAACTTTCAGAGAACCTGATTTTAAGTCCATGCCGATTGTTTGGCAGAGAGGGCTTACGAATACTTTGCGACATATGCGTCTTCACAAAGATGTGCTGGAAAGCCTTCTATCAAAAGAATTTCTTGCTATTCCATCGCTGCGTGAAAGCTGCATTATTTGCACCAATCTGAATGGTACAGGCCGCATGATGATGGACCGCCAGGAGCCGCAGGCAGGAATTTCAGGATGGTTTTTTGGGTGCCTTGATAAAGAACACGATCATAACAACGTTCAATTTTTGCGTAAGGTGTCACTTTATGAAGCTGTGGTGAATCATGCTCCAATGACTTTAGGATATCTTGGTCTCCCAGCTGGGATTTTGGTGCTTCTCGGAAATGGCGCACCGTCTTTCGATCATGAAGGGCATACACTCGAAATACTGAAAGGGTCATATTTGGATGCGGTTTTCGGCAGCGGAACCGAGTATCAATCGTAAATTTTCTTCGATTAACTGTTAGATGGCTGCGTAGAAGAGGGAGGCTGTCTACTGCGGGGCGAATCAATCTGTTGCGAGCGGCTCAAGGCGGCCAAAAGCAGAAGTAGCCGAAGTTTCCTACTAACGGACATTGACGCCGAGGTAGCATGCGCAACATCGTGGTCTTGATATTACAAAGGATGATCCATGGCTAAGGCCAAAAAGAAGCTTCTGCCGAAAGATTTCGAAGATTTGCTTAAAAAGGGCGATCTAGCCGAGCTGAAGGCTGTTTTCGATACGTGCGACATTAACGCTCGGGGTGGATATGCTAAACAGAGCGCACTCGCCTTCGACGATTGTCCAGACACGCTTGCCCGATGGCTTATAGCTCAGGGGGCGGATCTCACAGCGACTGACACTTGGGGTAACACTCCCTTGCACGCTCGCTCACGTAGCCGGCAGGGTAGAATTGAAGCTTTGCTGCAATTGGGTGCAGACGTCGACAGCAAAGATTCCTCCAGCGACACCCCGCTCCACGCCGCCGCGAGTAGTCACAACACCCGGAATTCCCGTTTGCTCATTGAGCACGGGGCTCAAGTCGATTCCGTAAACGGACGTGGACAAACACCCCTTGAGTTGGCACTACAATCTTGCAATAACATTGATCTAGAGCAGATGGTGCCTCTCGCCGAGGACTTCTTTGCGGCGGGTGCAAAGAAGACTCCTCGGATGAGGGATTCTGTTGGGGAGATAGGTAAACGTTTCGAGTTCCATCGAAACGGATTCAATCCCGATAGTGTTGACGCAGTGAGCAATGCGTTGGACCAGCTCTATGCGCTCTTCGACGTTCCGCCGGTACCGCGTCGCAGGGATCACGACGGCAACATGCCCATCGTCGTGACAGCGACCGAATGGCATAAGCAACACGAAGAATTGTGGGACTTGCTGGTCCCCTCCAAGGGATACGCAGCCACAGTTCAGGGGGAAGTTATTCGAATATCTGGACGAATTGCGCATGAGCTCGACGATAACGGGGGTATCAATTGGGATGCAGATTTCAACACCATGGCGGATGCCTTACTCAAGCATGTTCACGAGGGTAATCCACTGTCATCGTCTGACCTGTCGGAAGTCGCGAAGCTCGTTGCTGGAGTCAAGCGTAAATCTGGAGATATGGGACGACTGGGCAAGCTAGCAGTGACTTGGGTGCTCTCGAATCCACAGCCGTTCAAATTGGCGCCGCCAACCTATACACGCTAGTTAGCTTGCTAGCTGTCGCGTAAGATGACCGGCGCAATTCGGCCAGCTGCGGACATTCGTATCCACCATCAACTAGGCGCTCTATATGTCCCCTGTCATGAACAACACGAAGTGGGAGGAACTGAGATTCGGTATGAGCGTGCTCGGCACACTATCACCTCGGTTTCGCGCGCGCAATTTGCATAGTGGATATGTCAGTGCGTGGGATGGGGAATGGTTCCACCACTTCTATGGACACCA
>NZ_JBIUZX010000021.1:0-46281 GCF_044745265.1 Collimonas sp. NPDC087041 | reverse complement strand
ATCTGGTCGGTTTATGGCGAGAGCGGCTATGTGCTGCCGCTATCCGACAGCACCCGGCTGACGCCATTTGCGGGGCTGTCCTATGACCGTCTCAAACGTGGCGGCTTTACCGAAAACGGCGGCGTGTTCGGCTTGACGGCGGATAGCCAGGCGTATCGGCAGACGGCGGCACTGCTCGGGTTACGCGGCGATGCAGCGTTTCAATGGGTGGGCGGACGCAGCGTATTGCAGGGCTACGCAGCCTGGCAACATGCGTTCACCGACGGCAGCCTGGATTTCAACGCAGCCTTCGTCGGCGCGCCGGCGGCTGGCTTTACGGTGCAGGGAATAGGATTGGCGCGCAATTCCGGCTGGGCTGGATTGGGCTTGAGCACCGATGTGGACAAGCGCTGGGGTTGGTATCTGAACTACGACCTGCAGTTCGGCAGGGGTGGTTTGGCTAACAATGTGGTGGCGCTGGGGTTGCGCTTCAAGCTGGATTAACCGGTTGCGGGCAGGGCGGAGCGCCGTGTTTCAGCGGCGTTTGAACTCTGCTCCGCCATGTTTGCCATTACTCGATGGCTTACTCGATTTGCGGCGGCGCCAGCACATCGCGGCTGCCGTTGGTGGCCACCGATGACACGATGCCGGCGGTTTCCATCTGTTCCACCAGCCGTGCAGCGCGATTGTAGCCGACGCGGAATTGCCGCTGCACCGATGAAATCGAGGCACGCCGGGTGCGCACCACGAAGGCCACCGCTTCGTCGTAGAGTGGGTCGGCTTCGACATCCTGGCTGTCGCCGAGCAGATCGGTGGTAGCGCCCTCGGCTGGCACTCCTGCCAGGATTGCCTCTTCATATTCCGGCTCGCCAAACTGTTTCAAATGCTCGACTACCCGATGCACTTCGGCGTCCGACACAAACGCACCATGCACCCGTTGCGGGTAACCGGAGCCGGGCGGCAGGAACAGCATATCGCCGTGGCCGAGCAAGGCTTCGGCACCCATCTGATCGAGGATGGTGCGCGAATCGATTTTTGACGACACCTGGAATGCGACCCGAGTCGGGATATTGGCCTTGATCAAGCCAGTGATGACATCGACCGAAGGCCGCTGTGTCGCCAGGATCAGGTGGATACCGGCGGCGCGCGCTTTTTGCGCCAGGCGGGCGATCAATTCTTCGATCTTTTTGCCGGTCACCATCATCAGGTCGGCCAACTCGTCGATGATCACGACGATCAGCGGCAAGGTCGATAACGGCTCCGGTGCGTCGGGTGTCAGTGAGAACGGATTGCTGATTTTCTTTTCGCGTTTCTCGGCATCGCGGATCTTCTGGTTGAAGCCGGCCAGGTTACGCACACCCAGCGCCGACATCAGGCGATAGCGCTTGTCCATTTCGGCCACGCACCAGGTCAGCGCATTGGCAGCCAGTTTCATATCGGTGACTACCGGCGCCAGCAAATGCGGAATCCCTTCGTAGACCGACAGTTCCAGCATCTTCGGATCGATCATGATCAGCCGCACTTCTTCCGGTGTCGCTTTGTACAGCAGCGACAGGATCATTGCATTGATCGCCACCGATTTACCGGAACCGGTGGTGCCGGCCACCAGCATGTGCGGTGCGCGCGCCAGGTCTGCTACCACTGGCTTGCCGGTGATGTCCTTGCCCAACGCCAGCGTCAAATGCGATGCAGAATCCTGGTAGGCCGGTGCTTCCAGTATTTCCGACAGTTTGATCATCTGCCGTTTCGGATTTGGCAGTTCCAGTCCCATGCAGGTTTTGCCGGGAATGGTTTCGACCACGCGGATCGACGTCAACCCCAGTGCCCGCGACAAATCCTTCATCAAGCCGACGATCTGGCTGCCGCGTACGCCCAGTGCTGGTTCGACTTCAAACCGCGTAATCACCGGGCCGGCATCGGCGCCCAGCACCGTCACCGGCACCTTGAATTCGCGCAAGCGCTGTTCGATCAGCAAACCGGTTTCCGCCAGGCGCTCGACCGGAATCTCGATCGCCTCGTTGACTGCCGGATCGAGTAAATCCAGTCCGGGTAATTCAACCCGCGGTTCATGGCGTAACTGGAACGGCACTTCGTCGTCATCTTCGAAAATCAGCGTTGGCGGAGATGTCGGTGCGGCAGACTGCGTTGCGGCGCTCGGCGGAGCCGCGACGGGCGCGTCAATCCTGCCGACGGCGGTATGGGAAGGTAAGGTCGCACCGGATATGGCGGCAGTCGGATGCTGTGTTGCCGCCGTACCGACCGGTGCGATGCCATCCGGGGCCGTCTGCGTTGCAATCGCTGGCGCGGGCCGCGCCTCAAATACCGATGACGCGTTGGATAACGCAGCAGGGTGACTATGCGCTGCTTGCGCGACTGCTCCTTGCAGATCATGAACCGGTGCTTCCGTCACCGGCACGGCGGACGCTGCAATTGTTGTCGTCGTTGCGATAGCAGCAGTGCTTGCGTGCGTACCAACGGGGCGCGTGCTGATGGTTCTGGTCTGGGGACGATGCTGCGCGCGCTCGACAGCGCTTCTGTTGATGGCATCTCCGCGCGCGGTGCTGGAAGTCCGGGCCTGCTGTGCGGTATCGGCGCGGGCGCGCATGGCGGGAGTGGGAATGATGCGCTCGAAACTGGCCCATTCGGACATTGCTCTGCCGCCGGCCTTTTGGTCCTGCTGCTTGGCCGGCGCCTGACGCGGCGCGCCTGGCATTTTTTTTGACAGGTCGGGCAGATCGGAGCGTGACGGTAATTGCCAGGATTTTCGTGTACGCGGCGGCACGGCAACGCTTTCGCGCTGTCGCGCCGGTAGAGGCCTGGTTCCGGCTGCCGTTGCTACGGCGCTGGGTGTGGCTCGCGTGGCTCGGGCGATACGCGGTTCGCGTGCCGTCTCAGTCGTTTCGATTTTTCCTGGCGCGCTGCGTGGAGTCTCGCCGGAGCGAGTAGTGGATTTGGCGCGTTCGCGGCCGAACAGCCACGACAGCGCAATCGCGCAGATCGCCATCAGCACCAGTATTCCCAATATGTTGCCAAGCACGCCGGTGAATCCGCGCGCCAGGGCTTGTCCGGCAAAGTCGCCATTGGGCGGCGTCGATCCAGAGCCGCGTAGCAGAGCTTCGAGCGCGCTGCTGCCGCACAGTATGAACAAGGTGCCCAGCCATAAACGGATGGATCCCGGGCCGCGCAGTGCAGTCGTCCCGGCCCGGCGCGCTTTGACTTCGCGTACAACCAGGGGAATCAGCCACAGTAAAGACCATCCGAACCAATCGAAAACTGCTATATGCATACTCAAATTCAACGAAAAATCGACGTCCGGAAATCGCAAGACATGCACCGGTCCGCTCATGGGCCGGCAGACTCCGCTTGACAGTTGCAGTGCTTCGGCCGCCGCGGATGACTGGCTGAAGGTTGTTGGACGCCTTGTAATGAAAGTAGGTGATATTAACCGAAAAAGCAGCGGCCGTTCCCTGTGGGATGTGTTGCTGCCTTTCCCGTTCGCCGACGATGAATGTCAAGTATTGTGCACGCGATAGCAAGATGGCATTCAATATCATTCAATCGGCAAGCCCTTCGATCAATTGCGTTTGAAGTGTGCAGGCAAAAAAAATGCCTGGAATCCAGGCATTCTGTGAGGTATGTCGTACAACGCTGAAAATCGGCCGGCGCATCGCGCATCCCGGCCGGTCTGGCCTTTGGGTCAGTGCGGGAAGCTGACCAGGCGCGCCTGCATTGCCGACGACAAGCTCAGGTCGAAACGGCCACCGCTAGGCAAGCCGCTGATGTCGAGCGTGGCGCTGCCATTTTGCAGGCGGTTGCCGAGCACCGTCTTGGCGCCATTCGGCGCTACATACATCAGCGACAGGAATGGTTCCTGAGCTGCATTCCAGGTCAGGCTCAGGCGACCGTTCTGCACTGTCCAGCCGACCGACGACGCCATCCCTTGCGCTGCGCCGCTGGCCTGGGTAGCCACCTTGGCGCGTTGCACCTGGCCTGGCTGGCGCATGGCCAATACCTGGCCGTTATGCAGCACTTCCACGGTGGAGATGTCGCCGGGATTCGGCATGCTGACCCAGAAGTGGCTGGTTTCATCCTTGGCGTCGGCCACGCCGACTGGATCGAAAGGCAGTTTAAAGGTCTGGCCCGCCACGGTGTGCACCCGTAATTCATAAGTCGACTTGGCGCTTGCGGTGTCATTGCGCAACTTCGCCGCTGAGGCGCTAGCCGGATGCAGCAGCACGCCCTGTGCCGTGAGTTCGCCGGAAATGGTCAGGTAGCCATCCGCAGCTGCGATGTCGGCGCCGGTCGCGGCCAGCACCAGCGGTTGCGGGATGGCGAGAGTCCGCGATTCGGCAAACTGCTGCGCACGCACGTAGCTGAAATCCGAGAACCAGGTGCCGCCGCAATAACCCATCACATCTTTCATTTGCGTATTGCTTGGCGTCAGCGGTGCACTCAGCGTGCCGATCTGGGTGTCGGTGTCGTACAGGCTGTTGTAGACCGGCAGCGCACTCAGGTCGGCGTTGGTGTTCGGGAACGCCGGATCGGGGTTGCCAGCGCCGCCGCACGGTGCATGGCTCAACGAATGGTTGTGGCCCATCTCATGCACCATGATGGCTTGCCATTGCGGCCATTTGTTGTCGAACGGATCGCCTTGGCCGGCGCTGGAAGTCCAGTCCAGGCCAATGGCGGCAACCGGCGAACTACCGCCTTGGGTCCGGTTACCGACATAGCCCAGGCCGGCGACGAACGAGCCGGGAATAGGGTTGTACATCGGCACGAAACCATAATAGAAGGTATTCGGACTTTCGACTTCACGCGCAGCTTCCAGCTGGTTGAGGGCGCTGCTCCAGTTCATCGTGGTGGTGTCGGTGGCGCCGCTGATGACCAACGGGGCGCGTTTTTGTACGACGATATTGCCGTTCGCATAGGGATAGACCCGCGCCAGTGCTTTCTGGACATCGCTCAAGGAGGTCGGCAATACTCCGGTCGCGCCGCCGACTGTCAGCGGCACCAGTATCACGCGCATGGCAGTCGCTGCGCCCACGGTAGGCGATACGTCCTGGCTCGCTGGGCTTGTTGGGCTGCTGCCGCTGCCGGCCAAGACCCGGATGCCGACCTTGACGCCAGGTTTGACCCAGGCTGCAGGCAGCACGACATTGAAGCTGCTGTTCAGGTTGTAATCATCCTTGGCGGTAGGCAAATTGGCCGGTCCGCTCATCGCCAGCGTGCCAAGCGGCGTACCTGATCCGGAACTGGCCACCAGATTGACTACCGGGCTCTGGGTGCCGGCGGTTGGCGCCAGGACTGTTGCCCGCACCAGGGCAGGGCGTCCCGGAGTCAGGCGCAGGGTCGGATCGGTGGCGCTCTTGTCGAACACATGCACGAAATCGACGTTGCTGATCCATAGCCCGACGTTGCCGCTGCTGTCGATCGAACCGGCATTGACGCTGGCCTGGCCGGGCGCGCTCAACGTCACGTTGCCGCTGGTGCCGAGGCTGACATTCAAAACCAGCTGCGTACTGCTAATGCTGACGATGGTCGCGTTCGAGGAGCCGACCTTGGCCGCAGTGACGATGTTGAGATTGCTGCCGGCGATGGTGAGCACAACCGTGCCGCCGCTGGTGGAGCTAAGCAAGGATGTCGGGATGACCGATGGCTCTACGGTAAATGCGCTGGCGCTCTGCACTTCCTGATAGGGATCACGCACCGTGAGCGGGCCGGATGCGGCGCCGGGCGGCACGCTGAACGTGACCGCGTTGTTCGATGCGGTGCTTGCCGATGCCAGCGTACCGTTGGCAAAGCGGATCGTGGTTACCGCCGCCAGGCCGTTGCCGCTGATGGCGACGCTGCTGCCAACGATGCCGACCTGCGGCAGCATGGCGGTAACGGTCGCCGGCACGTAGCCATTGATCTGGTATGCGCTGCTGACGGCGACACCGCCAACATTCAACGTCAACATGCCGGAAATCGCCTGCGCCGGCATGGTCAAGGTTGCCGAGCTGCTGGTACTGCTGACTACCGCCAAGTTGATGCCGCCTATGCTATAGCCGCTGACTTTATCCAGGTTGTTGCCCTGAATGGTGAAGTTGCTGCCGACAGGGACATTGCTCGCCGATACGCTGGTGATCAGCGGCGTCGGTTGGCTGGACGAGAAGCTGGTTGCCGACTGTACCGAAAATCCTGGGCCGGACAGCGTGATCGGTCCGCTGACCGGATTGACCGGAACCGTGACGGTGATTTGGGTATCGCTGACAACGCTGAATGTCACCGCCGTGCCGCCGATGGTTACCGCGGTGACGCTCTTGAAACCGCTGCCGGTAATGGTGACCGTGGCGCCGGGTGCGGCGCTTGATGCCGACAGCGCCATGATATTCACCGAGGCTGCTGGAGCGGTCGTTGTCGGCGTACTGCTGGAGCCGCCACCGCCGCCACAGCCTGCCAGGGCCAACATGGCACAGGTAAAAACGAGAATCAGAGGATTCCTGATGTTATTCATTTCAAAGCACTGCCTTTGCAAGATCGAGGTGTGTCGGATGTCAGCGAGCATGCCGGCCTGCATCAACATGGATGCAGCGTCGGAAAACGTTTCCATTTGGAAATTTCAGGCGGGATTGTAGTTGCTAAGCGCTGGTTCCGTAAAGCAATAGATGTCTTGTCATGCTCAAGGATGGTGAGCCATGTGTTGTATCAATTGGATTGAAGTAGAAAAAAAAGACCTCACTAGCTTGTCAAGTTTTCTCATTGGGAATACTCTGCCTCAACTACAGCTGTTGATTTCGGTCTACCGTCGGTCCATTTAGTGAACGAGCTTGCGTGAAATTGCAATTCAAATATCCTACTGCACGGGTCGGCAAAATATTGCTGCTGGCCCTTGGCATATTCACTGTGCTGCGGCTGATCGTGATTTGGAGCGCAGTACGTGAGCACTCAGGAGATATGGAGCGCATCACAGTTCGTGCCGCGCAGACGGATATGGATAACCTGGTGCGCAGCTATGCGGCAAACACGTTGCGTGTGGTGCAGCGTTTTGATCAGGCGACAAAATCGATCAAATTCCAGTATGAAAGCAAAGAGGGAATTTCGGATCTGCCGGATTTTGTCGGCAGGAGTGTCCTGAATAATGACGATATTCCTTTGCTGGCTTCTATCGCCAACGATCAGGGCGATGTCGTCGCCAGCACCCGGCACGGCCCGATCGGCATCGCCAACGTCAAGGACCTGGCGTTTTTCAAGATTCATGTGTTGCAGGATTCCGGCCAACTGTATATCGGCAAACCGTTGGTCGACCCTGTCTCCGAAACGGAAAGCGTGAGTTTCAGCCGTCGATTGAACCACCCTGACGGCAGTTTCGCCGGCATCGCATTCGTCAGCATCGATCCTTCCTATCTCAGTGGTTTTTACACGAGCACGGATTTCGGCGCCAATGGAATGGTGAGCTTACTGGGTAATGACGGCGTCTTTCGTGCGCTGCGTATCGGCAGCACGAACAAGAGCGGTGCGGCGGTCGACTTTGCCGATACCCTGCAGCGCTACAATGCTGCGCATGCTACGGCTGACGGCGCGCTAGTGCTGCCTGCGATAGACAAGGTGCCGCGCTACACGGCATATCGGCAGCTCGACAACTATCCGTTGCTGGCCAGCGTGGGCATTGCCCGGAGCGATGCGTTGCGCGCGCTGAACAGCGACAAGAATAGCTACTATCTGCTGGCCATTGGCGCATCCTTGACTGCCATCGGATTTTTTTGCTTTACTGCATTCCTCGTGATGATGCTGAAATCGCGCGAATCGCTGATGGAGTACCTGGCTTCGCATGACACGTTGACCGGTCTTCCCAACCGCTTGTTTTTCCAGCAGCGCCTGCAGGAGGAGATGGGGCGCTCGATCCAGCACGGCAACGCACTTGGCGTGCTGTTCATTGATCTGAACGATTTCAAGGCGATCAACGATAAATACGGCCATGAGGCTGGCGATGCCTTGCTGTGCGCCGCTGCCAAACGCATTCAGGCTGCAGTGCGGAATATCGATATCGTGTGTCGCTTGGGTGGTGACGAATTCACGGTTGTGCTGCCCAATCTGACCGATGCCGATATTGCTGCAACAGTCAGTCATCGGATCCGTCAGACGATTGCCCAGCCATTTTCGATAAACGGTGTTGAGATGTCGATCGGCGCTAGTATCGGTATCAGTCGCTATCCGGAAGATGGCGGCAATATATCGGCCTTGCTTGAACGCGCCGATAGCGCCATGTATCACGCCAAGTCCGGCGGTTAAATCTGGTTTGCGTCGTGCGCAACGCGCACAGCTAACTGGGTGGTCGTCAAATTTAACTACGCGCAGTTACTACACGCAGTTAAATGGGGTCAGAGTTTTTTTTCGGCAGGGTTTCGCCGAAAATTACTCTGACCCCTTTTAACGGCCTACGGAGTGAGTGCGGCGGTGCATCAGCCGTGTTCATTCGGCGCTACTTAAAACGGTTGCTACTCCGTGGAGGCTTGCCGGGGGCGGCCCGGCAGCCGCTCACTTTTTGCTTCGCCAAAAAGTAAGCAAAAAGGCGATCGCACAGCCGTTGCCCGCCGTCGGCGGGTCCCCAAATGAGCCGTGCGCCAGTCGGATGGGACACAAACTCGCTTCGCTCAAACATGTGTCCCATAATTCCCGACTGTCGCGCGTCTCATTTGGCAACGTCAGCATGCGAAAAGTCAAAAGCAACGGCAACGTCAAAACCAACATCAACATCAAAACCAACGTCAACGTCAACGTCAACGTCAACATCAACATCAAAACCACCCCCGCGCAGTTAAATGGGGTCGGAGTTTTTTTTCGCGGCTTTTCGCGAAAATTACTCTGACCCCTTTTAACGGACCACGGAGTGAGTGCGGCGGTGTATTGGCAATGAATGGGCGTTGTTACCTAATGCGGTTGCTACTCCGTGGAAGCTTGCCGGGGGCAGCCCGGCAGCTAGTCACTTAAATTACTGCACGCAGATAACTCGTCTTTCAAATTAATCTAGGATTTCGCCGGCTGCTCGGCTGGCAATGCAATCTCTGCCTTGTTTTGCCAGCCACCACCCAACGCGGCAAACAGTGTGACGCAATCTTGCAGGCGCTGTCCCTGCACCCGAACGAAATTCATGCTGGCTTGCGCGTAGGCATTTTCGGCGGTGATCAGTTGCAGCACATTCGATTTGCCGGCGCTATAGCTGGCGCGCTGCAGGCGCAGCGATTTGCTGGAAATATCCAGTGCGTTGCCGGCCAGGCGCAGTGATTCGGCGTCGTTGTCGATCGCGCGCAATGCATCGGCTACCTGGCCGAACGCTACCAGCACAGTCTGGCGATAGGTGGCGAGCTGGGCGTCGTAGGCGTCTATTGCCGCGCGCTTTTGCGATACCAGCGCGCCGCCCTGGAACAAGGTCCAGTTGCCATTGGTGCTGGCGCTGATGGCTTTACTGGCGTTGTTGAGCAGCGTATTGAGCACGGTGGATTGATAGCTGTCGGAGATTGACAGCGTCAGGCTCGGATACAGCTGGGCTGCGGCAATGCCGATCGCTGCGCTGTCGGCGTGCAACAGCGCCTCCGCCGACAGAATGTCCGGTCGTTGATGGACCAGTTCCGACGGCAGGCTGAGCGGCAGTTGTTCCGGCATCTTGAACGTATCGAAATCGAAATCCGGAGTGCGCCATTGCGACGGTGCTTGTCCGACCAGGACCGACAACGCATGGCGTGCGACGCTGAGCTGCTGATGCAACGCCGGCAGTTGGGTGCGGTCATTTTCGAGTTGCGCCTGCGCGGTCAGGACATCGGTTTGCGCTGCGGTACCGATCAGGTAGGATTTCTGAACCAGTTCCAGATTCTTTTCATCGTTCTTGATCAAATCTTCAGTCGTGACCAGCAATTTTTGCGTCACCGCCAGCGTAATGGCTTGCGTCACCGCAGAACTGGTTAATGTCAGGTAAGCAGCCGCCAGTTGGTAATGCTGGTTTTCGGCATTAGCCTTGGCCTGTTCGACGGTGCGCGCGGTTTGACCGGCAATGTCGAAGGTGTAGCTGATCGATGGTCCAAGTGAAAACTGATTGCTGACTGTGCCGTGGGAATATTGGTCGGTGCCGGCGCCGATAAAATTCTTTCCAACCGATGCACCGAGGCTGACAGTGGGGTACCAGGTCGATTTGGCCTGCACGATCGCCTCCTTGGCCTGGGCCAGCGTGGCGCGCGCTGCAACCAGGGTCTGATTGGCGGCGATGGCTTGATCCAGGACTTCTTTCAAGCCGGGCACCTGGAACAGATCCCACCACTGGGCAGGCAAGGCCTGTCCCTGCACGATGCGCGACGGTGTTGCTGTCGGCGAGCCGGCCGGCGGAGCCTGGTCGTTATCGTATGCGGTGAAGTTTGGCGCCGCGGGACGCACGAAGTCAGGGCCGGCAGTGCAGCCGGCAAGACCGAAGACGGCGCCGGCCAGCAGGCTGAAAACGCGGAAGCAGCCGCCGCAGCTGGAACGAAGGGGCTGGTTATTCATAACGTAGGGCGTCGATAGGATTGAGGAGAGATGCCTTGCGCGCCGGGTAAAAACCGAAAAACATGCCGATGCCGGCGGAGAAGCAAAAAGCGCCGATGATCACGCTGGTATGCAGCAGAATCGGCCAGCCGGCGACGTGCGCAATGATCTTCGACGCCACAATGCCGGCCAGTACGCCGGCGCCGCCGCCGATCAGGCTCAGCAGCGTAGCTTCGATCAGGAACTGCAGCAGCACGTGGAAACGCCTGGCGCCGATCGCCATGCGTATGCCGATCTCGCGGGTACGTTCGGTGACCGACACCAGCAGGATGTTCATGATACCAATGCCGCCGACGACCAATGAAATCGAAGCAATCGCTGCCAGCAGCAACTCCATCACGCGGCTATTTTCATCGGCAACTTCAGCAATTTCAGTCAGGTCGCGCACGCTGAAATCATCGGCCTGATCAGGTTTGATGCGATGCCGGCGCTCCAGCGTCTGCGTCACCTGCTGCAACGCCGTCTTCACCAATTCTGGGCTGCGCGCCTGGATGTACATGGTTTGCACAAAACCCTGCAGCTTGGGCTGGATGCTGAACGGATTCGGCGGCGCCGGATACACCGTGGTGCCTTGCGTCAGCCCGGTTGACGGTTGCGCCACGCCCAGCACCCGGACCTGAGAGGTGCGGAAGGGAATCAGTGCGACATCGTCCTGATCCTGGCCGGAGGCCGAATGCCCCTTGACCGACAGCACGCCGATGACCTCCATCGGCACATTCTTCACGATCACGGTGGCGCCGATTGGGTCTTGTCCTTCACCGAACAGATTATCCACTACCGTCTGTCCCAGGATGCAAACGGTACGTCCTTCGCGCTCGTCAATCTCATTGATCAGCCGTCCCGACGACAGCCCCCAGTTGCGAATCGACAGATAACTAGGCGTCACGCCCTGCACGCTGGTCGACCAGTTTTCATCGCCATTCTCTACTTGTGCGGACTGGCGGTTGACGTAGCTGATGACGCCGACCGCCGGATCTTCTTCCAGGATCGCCGCACCGTCGGAAACCTTCAGCGACGATGCGCTACCGGAGCCGCCGCGCACGCCGCTGCCGCGCACCGAGCCGGGCAGTACGATCAGCAAGTCGGTACCGAGGCTCTTGAGTTGCGCCTGGACAGCGGCCCTGGCGCCTTCGCCTACCGCCAGCATGATGATCAATGCGCATACACCGATGAAGATGCCGAGCATAGTCAGTGCCGACCGTAATTTATTGCGGCCGATTGCGCTGAATGCTGCAACGAACGCCATCGCCAGGAAGGACAGGAATTCCGCCGCACTGATGCCGGCTGATCCGATGGATGGAGGCGCCAGTTTGCTGGTCCGTGCACCGACGGCTGGGGCATCGACTTTGCGGATGTCGGATAGCACCAAGCCATCGCGCAGGGTGATGATGCGGTCGGCAAAATCGGCCATTTCCTGTTCGTGCGTGACCAGCACAACGGTCAGGCCCTGATCGCGATTCAATGCGCGCAGGGTGCCCATGATTTCGTTTGCGGTGGCCGAATCAAGGTTGCCGGTCGGCTCGTCGGCCAGCAGGATCGACGGATTGTTGATCAATGCCCGCGCCAGTGCAACCCGCTGCTGCTGGCCACCTGACAATTGATTGGGGCGGTTGTCCAGGCGATCGGCAAGTCCCAGCATGCCCAAGGTTTGATTCACCCGGCCGGCGCCATCGGCCAGTTGCCCGGAATAGAACAGTGGCAGCGAGACATTCTCGGCCGCGGTGGTGCGCGGCAGCAGGTTGAAGCTCTGGAACACGAAGCCGACCCGCCGGCTGCGGATCTTTGCCAGTTCCTGTTCGTCCAGGGCGGCGACATCCACGCCTTCCAGCAGATAGGTGCCGCCGGTAGTCTGGTCCAGGCAGCCGATCAGGTTCATCAAGGTCGACTTTCCCGAGCCGGATGCCCCCATGATCGCGACAAATTCGCCACGTTCGATAGCCAGGCTGACGCCGCGCAAGGCGTGCACTTCCTGTGACCCGACCTGATAGGTTCGGGTCAGATTGCGGACATCGATCACCAGGTCACGCCCGGCGGCCGATTGTGCCTCAGAGATCATGGCCGCCCCATGCCGCGCCGTCCGGCGCCGGCTTGCTGATTGAATGGCGATTTGATCGGCGCGCTCTTGGCCTCTACCTGGCGGATTTCCTTGACGATAACCTGGTCGCCCGGTTTCAGTTTTCCACTCAATACTTCAATCGCATCACCGTCGTCCAGGCCTGTGGTAATCCATACCGGATGTGGCGTGCCATCGCGCAGCACCCATACCCTGGCGCGTTTCCTGGTTTGTGCGTCGGGCTTATCCGTATCTTTATCAGTATCTGTCTCGGCCTGCTGCTTGCCGTTCGGCTTCTGCTCCGCCTTGTCATTGCCGCGGTCGTGCTGCGCATCAACTTGCCCACCCGCGCCATGACGTTCGCCGCGTTCCCAACCATGGTGGTCGCCATGGCCACCGCCGTGATTGTCGCCGCGATGCTGGCCGCGGCTGTCGTCTGCACTGCCATCGTGTTCCTTGCCGCTTGCGGCGTTTTGCTTTGTAGCGCTCTTGTCCGCAAGTTGCGTGGCCGGCTTTGCAGCTTGATTGGTGTTGCCGGCGCCGTTGTCGGCCTGGCTGTCATCCTGGTTTCTGGAACGCGCTCCGTGCTCGTGTGGCGAGCCGCCGCCATGACCGCTGCGTTCCGGTGTGAAGCGCACGGCAGCAAGAGGAATGCGCAGCACGTTCTCACGTGCGTCGGTGACAATTTCCGCATCGGCGGTCATCCCCGGAAACAGCAGCAGATCCGGATTGTCGACTGTCACCACCACATCGTAAGTCACCACGTTCTGCACCGTAATTGGTCCACGGCGAATCTGCTTCACAGTGCCTTCGAAGGTTTTATCGGGATAGGCCTGCACCGAGAACGTGACATCCTGGTCCACCTTGATCCGGCCCACGTCGGCCTCGCTGACGTTGGCGTCCACCTGCATCTTGGTCAAGTCTTTGCCGATCAGGAATAGGGTAGGGGTTTGCAAGCTGGAGGCGACAGTCTGTCCGACATCGACGCTGCGAGTCAGCACCGTGCCGGTCACCGGTGAAACGATGTTGGTGTAGCCGAGATTGACGACTGCCGATTTGAGCGACGCTTCCTGCGCCACAATGGCGGCCTTGTCGAGGTCAATCTGGGCAACTGCCTGCTTGAAGACATTCTGGTCGTTATCGACAATCTCTTGCGCCACGATGCCGTCTTTCAGCAATTTGGTATCGCGCTGATACACTGCATTTGCATAGATTTCGGCGGCCTGGTCCTTGCGTAGCTGGGCACGGCTGCTGTTGAGTTGCGCGGCATTCTGGTCGACTACCACCTGGAATGTGGACGGATCGATCTTCGCGCAAATCTGCCCGGCCTTGACCTCCGTATTGAAATCGCACGTCAGCGATTTGATGGTGCCCGAGACATAAGAGCCAACCTGAACCGTTACCCGCGGATTGATTGAGCCGGTCACATTGACCGAGCGCTCGATATCCCCCTGAGTCACCTCGGCGGTCACGTATTGCGGCTTGTCGTGGTTGCTCGCCCACCAATAATAGGCACCGCCTGCCGCCGCCAGCAGCAGGATCAGCAGCAGCCAAAGCAAGGCCTTCCTGGAGACTTGGCCCGTACGCGTTGCACCTGAAGAAATTTTACTCACACCGTTGCCTTATACGATTGATGCGGCGGCCATATTCCGCCTGTTCGTCAGGCTGCCAGCAATTGTTCTTGTTTTCCGTAATCTATTGAAATCCCAAGCCGGCTAGGCCGAAACCAAACAAAGCAAAAGTGCGCCGTGACGCCGCTTTTGGTGCGCGACGGATGTCTTTTGCTGATCGGATGCTTACACCAGCATTAGAACCCCCGCATGTAAATTGCTTATTGCAATGAACACGGTTTTGTATCGGCAATGTATATATTTGTAAGGAACTGCTCAGCGCCTTCCCAGCAAGGCTGGTGCAGGCATTAAGGGGTTATTGAGAAAGGAAAAAAGGTGATATTGCTGATGCTGTTCAGTAAAAGACTGAACAGATTTTTTGTTTGCGAGGGTTGGGTAGGGTGGGCACTCATGCCCACGCGGAAGGTTGGTTAATTGACGGGTGAATACGGCGTGGGCAGAAATCTGCCCACCCTACGATCCGGAGACTCGTCTCGGCGCCAGTCATTCCGGCGAGCGGGGCTGGTAGGGTGGGCACTCGTGCCCACGCGGAAGGCTGGTTAATTGACGGGTGAATACGGTGTGGGCAGAAATCTGCCCACCCTACGATCCGGAGACTCGTCTCGGCGCCAGTCATTCCGGCGAGCGCCGGAATCCATTCAGAGAAAGCAGGGCGACATTCTGCCGCCCCGCATCCTCAGAAATCTCCGTCATTGAACCGAAAATGATTCCAGTTCTTCGGTCGTGCGTTTATGCAGTGCGCCGCTGCCATTCGAGTCTTCGGAAATGACTTTTACATCGCGTTTGATCTCGGGGACATACCAAAACGCTTTGTACAGCCGTCCGCTGACTGGCGGCGGCGTAAAGGCGGTGTGGGTTTGCACGATAGCGGTAGCTCCAGCAGTTCCCGTTCCCACCGCGCTGTTCGCCGACGGACCGCGTGGTTCAAATTCCTTGCTCCACTCGCCTTCCACTTCAATCTTGAGCGCCTTGAAAGTCCCGGCCGGTACTTTTACCTCTTCCCAGCCGATGACCGTGTATTGCTGCGAGATTTTTTGTGTTTTAGTCAACGCATCGGGCTTGTCTTCCACAGTCTCCAATTTCCAGGTCTTACCAGGCTGCATCGGAAAATCGTAGGGGCGGTTAACCACGATATTTTTCCCGTTAACGCTGCGAGTGACGCTCCAGTCGGTATTGAGGGTGGATTCTTTCGGTGGCAAATTGCTATCAACCGGCTTGTTGGCAAGAACCACAGTGTGCGAGCCCACACGATTGATCGACGCTTCCCATTTGCGCGTTGTGGAACTCATGATGTCCGCTTTGCTTTCATCCACACGGATGCTGTAGACCCATTTGTCGCCTTCTTTCAAGGCAGGGCGGTCAACGGTTTGTGCATGGAGTGTGCCAATCGTCATACAGAACAGCGCAATGACTGTAGTGCGAGGAGCTATTATCATTTTTATTCCTACAAGAAATTTTGACGAAATGATTATAGCTTTCAAATATTGCCGAAACGGAAGCAGATACGTATTGTCACAATTTTCTTGTTTTCGTCATCGCAATGAAGGTGTAGGTGCGCTAGGCGAAGCGGAGTTCAAAGCATCACCTCAAACATAAAGGAAAAAAGGGTTACATACGAAAGCATGTAACCCTTTGATTTATATATGGCGAACGCGGTATCTCAGCGCGTCCAGCCCCATCCTTGCTTCTTGAACGCCAACCGCATGAAGCGTTCCCCGATGCGTCTGTGCGTTGCCGCATCGGGATGCAAATTGTCTGGTAGAGGTAGCTCCCCTGCGTCCGTTGCACCATAAAGTTCGCGGCCATCGAGATAGGAGAGATTGGGGTCATCAACCGCTCGTTGCTTCACTATCCTTTGCAGCTCGTCACGAATCATATTGAGCGTCAGTTTTCCCGCCGCACGTTCAGCTGGATTTCCGGCGGCACGGAAGCGCAACTGACCGAGACTCAGGCCGCTCATGTCTATCAAGCTAGGACCTGGCGTGTCCTCGTGAATCGGGCACAGGATGGGAGAGATGATCAGCAGCGGCGTATCGGGATGCCCCTCGCGGAGAGTATCAATGAAACCGTGCACCGCGGGCCCAAAAGCGCGCAAGCGCATCAGGTCCGTGTTGATCAGGTTAATGCCGATCTTTAGGCTGATCATGTCGGCTGGCGTATCGCGCATGACCCGGGCAACAAACGGATCAAGCAGCGCGCTGCCGCCGAGTCCCAGATTAACCAGCTCCGACCCACTAAGCGAGGCTGCCAGGGCCGGCCAGGTCGTGGTCGGGCTCGCAGCATCGGAGCCATGGCTGATGGAACTGCCGTGATGTAGCCATACTTTACGGCCATGGACAGGAATCGGTTCGATCGGCGCGTCAGTACGCAGCGCCACGATTTCCGTGGTCTCGTTATGCGGCAGCCATATCTCAATATTCTTGGCGCGCGCCGGCAAACCAGTAAAGCGAAGTGTCCCTACCGGACCAGCTTCTGTTTTCATCGTGCCGGCGGACATGTCTATATTTAGAACATTGCCCCCTGCGACACTTGCCTGGGCAATCAGAGCACCGTCCACCAGCAGGTCATATATGCCGTCGGGACGTGGAGGCGCACCGACGTATACGCGCCTGGTACGCAAGGTGTCCAGCTCAATCACCGTCGCTTCGCTACGAAAAACCAGACGCACTCCGGAAGGTTGGGCTTCAACCATTGCCAATTGTGGATCAGGGCATTGCAAGCGCGCCCAAGCCGGCAAGCGATGCGGAAGCACGCCGTGTGCAGTTGTCTCAAGCTCAATCGCGCCCCGCAGGATATCAACGCTTATCTCGTTATTCTGCATGGTGTCGAATTTTCGTTGTACAAACATTGCGACGTACTCCTCGTGCAGAAAAGGACAGAATTCGACTGAACCAGTCAAAAATCTTCGCCCAAAGAAAATGCGGGTTGCATGAAAAATCACGCAACCCGCATGGATACTGGTGGGCCCCCCCAGAGTCGAACTGGGCACCAACGGATTATGAGTCAAACACGCAGTATGCGCGTGACCCGCAAAGCCTTGTAATATAACAACTACTGATTACGCATCCAGTGCATGAAATACGCTGGATGCGCTGAGTTGGTCAAAAAAGTCCCCACCTAATATATCCGCTTAATTGCCAAGCGGGCGTTGCAGCATTATGCAGCGATCAATCAAATCTATATCGGCTGATACGGGCTGTCAGTAATGGAGAAATTATCACCGTAAATAGATTGGTAGTCGATTTTTACTTTGATGCGATTTAATCCCGCATATAATTTTGCAAATTCAAGATCACAAGCTCCTCCTTTTACGGCATTAAATCGTAGTAAGGGTTCATCTACACTTGCGCCATTGAATAACGATGTTCTTGGCGGAGTCGACGCGACAGAAAAACAAGTAACTTGCACGTTTAATTTTTGAAGTGCTTCCGGCCACCCTCCAAGGGATTTCGATTGAATTGGCTTGTCATCAATAAACAATTGAAATCCAGTGAAGTATGCTGGGCCAAGTCCATTGTTTGACATATACCAGCCGTACCTATCCCTTTTGCTATCAAGCTGAAAAGTAAGTGTTATGCGTGGCTGCACAGAAATTCGATCATGTTGCTTGGTCATCTCGTTTTGTCGATACGTAAAAAATACAGAAGCAACCGCAATGACTATGCCGCAGACGCCGACGCAGAGTTCCCAATTCATTTTTCGTTCGCTCATATCTATCTCAATGTAAGTAGCAATTAAGGCAATTATTTTGTCTTGTGATATCTACCATGTCTATCTTTTCTAAAATAAGGTACCCCTCGGGAAAACCATAACCTTTATAACTTTTTTTAGAAATCGGCTGGAAACCCTTGCTGTATAAGGCTTTGCAAGATTCGGCAAACTATAACCTCGGCATAACCTTGGCATAACTTGGTTATAAAATTAAAGTTAACCTCTCTAAAAATAAATAACTATATAAATCAATGGCTTGGAATCTGGTTATGTTTTGGGTTATCAAAAGTTATGGTTCAACCATAACCACCTAAGTCTTTATAAATCAACGGCTTACCGTTCATAAAATCGCTAGGTTATAAAGGTTATGCTTTCCCCGAGGTCAAACTTGAAACCGGTTTTCACCGCTCACACCACTACCCCGTTTTTACCCTTCTGCGTGCGTCGTTTTGCGTCACTTTTTTGCGACGTATTTGCGCCCTTCGACGCTAGGTTTCCCCTATATGCGTCACTTTTGGAAATTTGAGTCGAAATCGACCAATTTAGCGGGCAGGCGTGGCGGGGGGATGACTGCCGCGCCGGCCTCGTTGTTGCCTACGCACCACAAATATCCCGCTAAAGGAGTCGAGGATGACACGTAGTTGCTCTGCGGCACGTGTCCCAGATTCGTGTCCTGGCTCAGCTTCCGTTGGAAATGTAATTCCGATCCGGGCTAGACCCATAGGCCAGGCTCATGTGCCGTTGTACAACGCTTTTTGTGAACCTTTGCAAAATCCAACTCGGTTTTAGCAATGACACACTTTTAAAGTGTATTTTTCACTACAATCTTTCTCTGAATAAAGAATGCCAATTCTTTAGCTATTCATATCTCTAGTGAATCATCTAAAAATAAAACGTTACAAAAATATATGGCCGTGATCCGAGTACCGCCACTCACCGAGGGCGTTCATAAAAGTAGAGACGTAATGTTTGAACCTATCATCCGCGATGGTGCCTCGGTTCAAACTATCGACGATTTCAAGCAATGGACGCGTGAGGCAATTCGGCCTATTTTTCCTCACGAAACGTTGGGTTGTGGATACGGCCGTATTCACGCAGGCGGGGTCGGAACTGATGGCATCATTGCTGTCGACTACCCCATAGAGCATTTGAAAGATATTTGTAATAAAGCTGGTGGCCTTGATACGCCAATTTTGCGTCGCTGGCTGATGACGCGTGAGCCTCAGTTATTTGATGGTGATGTGCCTTGGCCCGACATCCCCCAACATTGGTTCGAGCAGTTTCAACGCCACGGGATGAAAAACACCGCGGCGCATGCGGTCTACGATACCGAGCGTTGCATTGGCACCTATCACAGCTTTCACCGTATACCAGGCGTTCTAGGCGAAATGCATATCGCCATGTTGAGACAGTTGGCGCCGATCATGCATGAAGTGCTGTGTGGCGTGATTGAGAATCTGAACAATGCGAACGCATTTGAATCTCTTCTATCTTCACTGTCCGTACGTGAGCGAGAGATTGTGCGCTTGGTTGCGCAAGGCAAAACAAACCGAGAAATTGCTGAAGCGATCTTTTTAAGTGAAGTTACAGTCAAGCACCATGTAACGAGTATTTTTCAAAAGCTCGGGATGGACAGTCGGACCCAGCTTGTATGCCGACTCGCCGAACATGAAGCGAGTATGAAATCCGAATATGGGGTCAAAATATTTTAAATGACCATCGCTGTCCTTGCGAATCATTCAAAGCCGTGCATTTCTTGTACGCACAATATCGATTGCATGAAAATCGGCACTAAAGTGCCATATACCGCCGACTAAAGATGCGTTATTTTTACGCATCTTTTCAATTCTCATTCATGCCACAGAGCGCGTGAAATCAACGCATCACAATACGTGGGTAACAACAAGAAGGCAGTAGAACATGGGGAAGCGTTTTAGGTGTGAGGGAAATTTTTCGGACCTTGCCAAGCACATCGGCTTGACGTTGCTGTTGGCTGGTACCGCCCACAATAGTGGCGCGCAGACTGCTGCGCTGCCGGATCTGGAAGAGTTGCGGCGTCGTGACCCCAGTGTGCAAACGCCGTCGAGCGAAGAGCAGCGGCGCCGTAATCAGGCCGATTTGCAGGAACGTCAGCGTCAATTAAAAGCGCCGAACGTGAGTCTGGAGGACAAGGCCGCGGCGGAAGCGCTGGAAGGCTTGAGTGTTCCTAGTGAATCCCCTTGCTTCACGACCCACCAGTTTGTCCTTGAGGTTCCTCCTCAATTATCGCCTGCCGTCCATGCGCTGGGTGCAAGTGATCTTCCGTTCGATAACTTCCGCTTTGCCCAAGACTACCTACGCCAATACGATGGCGCCTGTATTGGCAAAGGCGGCCTGAATCTGATCGTCAAGCGCTTGACCAATCTGATTCTGCAACGTGGCTATAGCACGACACGGATTGGCATACCTGAACAAGACCTGACTGGCGGCGTGTTGACGCTGGTATTGGTTCCCGGTGTGATCCGGGAGATTCGTTTTTCTGATCCTACCCTGTACGGCACATGGCGCAGCGCATTTCCGACCGGTCCCGGCCAGTTGCTCAACCTGCGCGACCTGGAACAGGGATTGGAGCAGATGAAGCGCGTGCCGAGCCAGGATGTCGATATGCAGATCGTCCCAGGCGACGTGCCAGGCGAGAGCGATGTCGTAATCCAGGTCAAACGCAGCAAGCCGTGGAAGCTGACCGGGACGTTTGATGATAGTGGCGCCAAGGGCACCGGCAAGCTGCAGGCGGGGTTGAATCTGGCGGTCGATAATCCTTTGGGCCTGAATGATCTGTTCAACATCGGCATCAATACCGATGCACAGCGCAAGGCGGGTCAACGGGGCACCAATGGCAACAACGTGTATTACGCGGTACCCGCCGGATATTGGAATTTTGCGGTATCGGGCAGCACTTATGATTATCACCAAGAGGTGGCTCAGGCGAGTCAGACTTTTGTGTCGAGCGGGAAGTCGCGTAATCTCGAACTTAAAATCGCCCAGCTGTTTCAGCGCGATCAGGCGCAAAAGAATAGCTGGCAGTTCCGCGTCGGCAAGCGCTGGAACCATGCCTACATCGAGGACAGCGAAATCGCTGTGCAGGAACGTAACACCACATTTGCCGAACTGGCCTGGGTACATACGCATTACATCGGTAACGCTCAGCTCGATCTGACGGTCGCTCAGAAGTGGGGCGTCAACTGGCTCAATGGGCAGACGTATGCCCGCAATTTATCGGGGCAAGAAGATCCGACCACCAACAACCTGCACTACAGCCTGCAGACGGTCGATGCGACCTTGAGCGTGCCTTTCCACATCGCCAGTCAACCGCTGACCTATATCGGTACATTCCGTGGTCAGACGACGCGTTCGGCGCTCTATCTGGCAGATCAATTCAGCATAGGCAATCGGTACACCGTGCGCGGCTTTGATGGTGAGCTGACGCTGGCTGCTGAGCGCGGCTTTTATCTGCGTAATGAATTGAATCTGCCGATCGCCAACAGCGGCCAATCGGCCTATGTCGGTCTCGATTATGGGCAGGTATATGGCCCCAGCGTCGCAAACCTCCTTGGCAACAAGCTGGCCGGTGCGACTGTCGGCCTACGCGGCGGCTTGTTCGGGCTGACTTACGACGTGTTTTCCAGCTGGGCGCTGTATAAGCCACAAGGTTTTAATACGGCGATGCCGGCGGTCGGTTTCAACTTGGCCTATCAATATTAGTTCGAGCAAGGGAATGTGAAGATATGAATACTCATCCACGGGCAACAGAGGCATTTCATCGTGCCACGCAGGCGAGTAAAGCACCGATTAATCATTCCATGCAACGCTGTGCTGGGCCGTGCGGACGTATCCGTAGCATCGGCCAGTTTCTGCCGAACGGGGTCGTTTGTTTAACTTGCCGTAGACGCGCAGGCGCTGAGTAATACGTTCGACATTTATCACCATCGATACACCTGAACTGGACGACAGAATATGAATACCCAAAATTTCCGCGTGATTTTCAATAAGAGCCGTGGCATGTTGATGGCGGTCGCGGAGAACGTCTCCAGTCAGGGCAAAGCATCGGGCGCCGGTAGCGCCGTTGCGACGACTGCGACTACACCGCTGCTACGCTTCGCGCAGATGGCAGTAACGGTGGCGATGCTTTTTAATTGTGTCAGCATCGTCTCAGCCCAGATCGTCGCCGATCCGAACGCTGGTTCGCGCAGACCCACTATCACAACGGCGCCGAATGGGGTGCCCCTCGTTCAGATCACTAAACCTAATTCGTCTGGCCTCAGTCACAACCAATTTTCGCAACTGGCCATTGACTCGAAAGGCGTGGTGCTTGGAAATTCTCCGACAGTGGTTAATTCACAGTTGGCAGGATATGTGCCGGGCAACCCGAATTTGACGAACGGCAGCGCATCGGTAATTCTCAATGAGGTCACCAGCACCAATCGTGCCGTCATCGGCGGCACAATTGAGGTGGCCGGTCAGCGTGCCGTGGTGGTGATTGCCGATCCCAACGGTATTACGGTAGGTGGCGGGGGAACAACGGCAGGGTATATCAATACCTCACGCGCCATTCTGACCACTGGTGCGCCTGTGTTTGCTGCCGATGGCAGCCTCAGCACATTCCACGTGACCGGCGGCGATATCCAGATCGGCAGTGCCGGTTTAAACGCTGCCAGTGCCGATACCCTGGATCTCATTTCGCGCAGCATTGCCGTCAATGGTCCGGTATGGGCCAACCAGCTCAATGCGGTCGTGGGAACAAACGAGGTAAATTACAGCGGTTTGGGCGTCAAGGTACTGCAAGGCGATAACAACAAGCCGGCCTTGGGGGTGGACATTGCCTCTCTTGGCGGCATGTATAGCGGAAAAATCTTCCTGGTTTCCACCGAGAGCGGTGTGGGCGTCAGAAATTTGGGCAATATCGCCTCCAGTGCGGGCGATCTGAATCTGGACAGCCAGGGAAAGATCACACTTGCCGGTCCAGTGAGCGCCACGGGTCAGGTGACGATACACAGCCATGACGGCATCGTCAATAGTGGCACAGTCTACAGCGGACAAACAGCGCAGCTATCGAGCGACAATCAGATCGCCAATACCGGCACGGTTGCCGCGCAAGGCGACCTGACACTATATGCCGGCAGTATTGCCTCAACGGGCGTGCTGGGCGCTGGTATCGATGCCAACGGTAAAGCCACACAGAACGGTAACTTATCGCTGATTGCGGCGGGTAATCTGAGCGCGACAGGCCAGAACACGGCCGGCACCAATATTGGTATCAACGGCGCCAGTGTGGATCTGTCGCATGCACAGACCAGCGCTGGCGGCACGGTCGCAGTGACTGCCCGTAGTGGCGACATTAACCATACCGGCGGCAATCTGCAATCGACAGGCGCCGCAACCCTCAGCGCCAGCGGCGCCGTGATCAATGATCAGGGCGTCATCGGTGCAGCGCAGTTGACCTCCAGTTCCGCAACGCTGTCGAATCATGGCGGGACGTTGAATCAGTCGGGTACTGGTGAGACCAGTATCGCCACCAGCGGCCTATTGGATAACAGCTCGGGTGTCATCACGACCGCCGGACAAAACGTCAATCTGCAGGCGGGAAGTTTTACCAACGATGCGGGCCAGTTGAGCCATACCGGATCGGGTACATTGACCGTGAATGCCGGAGCTGTGAGCAACGTCGCTGGTAATGTAGCGACCGGTGGCCAGTTGGCCCTCACTGCATCGAGTCTGAATAATCAGCGCGGGCAAATGATCGCAGCCGGTACAGAACACATCACTGCGAGCGGTGCGGTGTCGAACAACCAGGGCGTGCTGCAAGCCGGCTCGGCGTTGAACTTGCAAGCCGGCGCCATCGACAATAGCGCGGGCCGGATCACCTCGCTCGATACGAGCGGTTTGACGCTGACGACTAATGGCCAATTGACCAATGCAGCGGGAACGACTGCAGGAGGTGCTGCAGGCGGCGTCATCGGCGGCAATGGGGACGTTTCTGTGACGGCTGCCGGCATGTCCAATAGCGCTCAGATCAGCGCCGGCAACAATTTATCGACAACCGTCAGCGGCGCGTTAGATAACAGTGGCGGTAACCTGGCAGCAGGACAGGCGTTGCAAATCAATGCGGCCAGTGTCAAGAACACTGCCGGGATAATCAATGCATCGACGGTTGGATTGACGGTGCCGCAGCTCGATAACTCGCACGGTAAAATCACCGCGGACCAGTTGACGATCCACGCTACCGACCTGACCAATGAAACGGGGCAAATCGCCCAATTCGGTACAGGCACCAATATCATTGCTGTTGCCAATGCGCTCGACAACAGCAACGGCGGTGTGCTTCAGACCAATAGCGCCGATCTGACCTTGACCCCGCAGACGCTGAACAACGCCGGCGGTAGCATTGCCCTGGCAGGCAGCGGAACGTTGACGGTGACTGCCGGTAGCGGCGTGTTACAGAATCAGCAAGGCAGCATCGGTGGCAACGGTGTGACCAATATTAGTGCGCTCAGTATTGCTAACCAGGGTGGCAGCATGTTTGGTCAAAAGGCCACGACCATTGCCGCTACCCAGGGCGACATCGACAACAGTGCCGGCGGCTATCTGGGCGGCAGTCAGTTGACTGTGAATGCGGCGGGGGGCGTCAACAATACCGCCGGTAAAATCGAAGGCACGCAATCCGGCCTCACGGTCAACGCGAACAGCCTCTCCAATGCCGCAGGAACCGTGCAAAGCCTGGGCGGCGCACTGCTCTCGATTACAGCTGCGCAAGGCATCAGTAACGGTGTCGCCAACGGTGTCGGTGGTTTTATCGGTAGTGCTGGTGCCGCTAACATTAACGCTGGCCCGGTCGATAACACCGGCGGGACATTGTACGCAAAAGATGCGTTGTCTCTGCAGTCGAATGGTCAACTGAGCAATTCCTATGGCGTCATTCAAAGCGGCACAGACCTATCGGCCATTGCTACGGGGGCCGTAGACAACGCCAACGGTCGTATTGAGGCCAATGGCAGCACGGCGACGATGACAGTCTCCGGCGCCAGTGTGGATAACACGTCGGGCCGGATTGCCAATAGCGGCACAGGTTTAACGCAAATCAACGGCGGTAGTCAGATCACCAATACCAATGCGGCCAATACACCCAATATGGGCACCATCGGCGGCAATGGCGACCTGACGCTAACCAGTACGAATCTGGACAATAGCAGCAACGGTCAAGTGATCGCCGCCGGAAATTTAACCTTAAATACCAGCAACAACGTCAACAACAATGCCGGTAACCTGTACGCAGGCCAGAGCCTGCAATTGAATCAGGCCGGCGCGGCAGTGACCAACGTTGGCGGTCGTATCACCGCCGGCGGCCCTGTCAATGTGAGTGTCGCCAGCTTCTCGAATATCTTTGGTCTGCTTGCCACCAATGCCGGCGGCGATATTGCGCTGGCCACCAGCGGTAATCTCGATAACACAGCGGGGACCATTGCCAGCGCTCATAATCTGACGCTGACGGTGCCGACGCTGGTCGGCAATGGTCAAGTTGTGGCCCAACAGGATGCCGTCATCAGCCTGCAGGGAGATTACGCCAACACCGCCGGCAACCTACTTACCGCCAACCGTGATCTGACGTTGTCGACGACAGGTAATCTGACCAATACCGGCAATCTCGAAGCGGTGCGCAATCTGACCTTAAATGCAGCCAATGTCGATAATCAAAGCAGTGGCTTGATGAATGCAGGTAATGGTGAGACGGTCATTCATTCGTCCAATGCGATCACCAACACAGGCCGCATCTACGGCAACGATATTGCGTTGGGTGCGCAGACGCTGACCAACGATGTCGATACGACGACCAATCAGGCCGGCGTGATCGCTTCGCGCAATACGCTGCAAATCGGTGCGCAGCAGATCACCAACCGCGAACATGCGTTGATTGAGAGCCTGAGCGATATGGCCATGGGTGGCGCGCTCGACGCCAACAACAATGTGACCGGCAGCGCCGCCAGTATTTTAAACAGTTCGGCGACCATTAATTCCGGCGGCGCGTTGACGCTGCAGACGGCGTCGCTGTTGAATCAAAATAATCACTTCACGACAATCCAGCAGATTGACCCGACCCAAACCACGCAGGTGACTGAATATGCGCAGTGGGCCGCGCCCACGACATGGTACACGCCGAGTCAGGTCACCTGGAGCGACAGCGGTGATGGTGGGATTGTTCTGGTGACACCGGATGGCAACCGCTTCGAGAAATTCTATAAGAAAGACTATACGCAGACGGTCGCTAAAACCGTGGTCACCAGTAGCGATCCCGGCCAGATCAGTTCAGCCGGTAACATGACCTTGTCCGGTAATGTGACCAACGACAAGAGCACGATTATTGCAGGCGGGACTCTGGGCGGCATGGTGGGCAGCATCAATAATATTGGTGCGACCGGTTCCATCGATACTGTCGACCACATGACCGCCGGCGAGAATTACTACCATTGGGTGAGCGGCCATCCGCATCAGAATTACTACACGTATGACAATAACGGCGCGGCTTATGATGTGAATCTGCCGTCGACCCCCTTGGCCCTGCAGGTCTGGACCGTGCAGCAGAACACGCAACCGGTGACCGGCCCGAACCAGGCGGTCGGTAATGGCGTCGGCGGCAGCGCCTTGCCGAGTGTGGGCGCCCTCCAATTGGGCGCTAACCAGTCAGGTCTGACAACGGGTGCAGCCAATGCCAATACGGTTGGCACCGCCAGTGGCAGCGCCGGCAAAGTCACCAGTACGACCGGCAGTCACCAGACCCTCGGGACGCCTCAAGCGCCGTTGCCGAATCTGGTCTTGCCGAATAACCAGCTCTACACCATACATACGCAACCGAATCAGCCGTATCTGATTGAGACCGATCCGAAATTTACCAATTACGGCAATTTCCTCTCCAGCAACTACATGTTAGGTCTCTTGGGCGTCAATCCGGCCTCCACGGAAAAGCGATTAGGCGACGGTTTCTATGAGGCACAAACCGTTACCAACCAGATCGCCCAATTGACCGGTAAGCGCTTTCTGGATGGCTATGCCAGCAATGAGGATGAATATAAGGCGCTGATGGACTCTGGCGTGGCAACGGCAAAACAGTTTCAGCTCACGCCCGGCATTGCGCTGACCGATGCGCAGATGGCGGCATTGACCTCTGACATCGTCTGGATGGTGTCGACCGATGTGACGTTACCGGATGGCACGCATACGCAAGTGCTGGCGCCGGTGGTGTATCTGACCCGGGCAGATGCCAGCGACATTTCGCCGACTGGAGCACTGATATCGGGTAAAGATATCGATTTGAAGGTGAACGGTACGTTGCAAAACGGCGGTACGCTGCAAGCATCGAACAACATGATCATCCAGGCAACGGACATTGCCAATACCGGCGATATCCGTAGTACCGGGGCCAATGGTGCGACCATTCTGGTCGCACAGAATGACGTGTTGAACAATGGCGGCAGTATTTCCGGTCACCGTGTCGGTATTCTGGCTGGACGCGATGTGACGATGAGCACAGATGCCATCTCAGCGACCAGTGTGCAAGGGACGAACACGGTGCTGGGACCGGTTGCCAGTGTCACCGCCGATCAATTGTCGATTCAGGCTGGACGCGATATCAATCTGGCGGCGGTGAGTGTCAATACCACGGGGGATGCAGCACTGTCGGCAGGGCGTGATGTAAACCTGACGGCGGTCAATACGCAAAACACCTATAACGTCACCTACAACGCTGACAATCACCTGTATGAAAATCAGACACAGGTCAACGGCACGAGCATTAATGCCGGCGGCAAGCTGGCGCTGGTTGCCGGACAGGACATTAATGCAGCCGCAGCCTATGCGACAGCCGGCGGTCAGTTAGCGGCTGTTGCCGGACGCGATGTCAATCTCGGTACAGCACAACAGACAAGTAGCCTCGATCAGGCAATCTACACCACCTCGCATGGCATGCTGTCGTCATCGACCAGCCGTTCACAAGCCAATGCCAATACGACGGCTGCTGTCGGTAGTACCTTGTCGGGGGATAGCGTGATCGTTCAGGCTGGCCGGGACATTGGTGTGACTGGCAGTAACGTGGTTGGGACGAACGATGTGTCGTTGAGCGCGGCCAATAACATCAACATCACGACATCGCAGAATACGGTCAAGCAAAGCTTCTCCAGTAAAGAGACCAGCTCCGGCATGTTTAGTAGCGGCATGACGGTCACCATGGGCAACAAAGAGCAAGACAGTCAGAATCAATATCAGGCGGTGACGAATAACGGCAGTCTGGTTGGTTCGACCAATGGCAACGTTACGATCAATGCGGGGAATCACTACACGCAAACCGGCAGTCAGGTGACGGCGTTAGCTGGTGACGTCGGCATTGCTGCGAAGGCGGTAGACATTAATGCCGCGTATGACACGACGACCGAAAGCAGCAAGAACCATACGGAGCAAAGCGGTTTGTCGTTGGGCGTGAGCGCGCCGATCATTACCGCCGTGCAGACCATTCAACACATGAGTTCGGCTGCTGGTAAAACTGACGATCCACGTATGAAATTGTTGGCGGGCGCAACTGCTGTCGGGGCCGCAAGCGACGCGGCTTCCGCCGCACAAAATCCCTCCCAGGGCGTGACTGTCAGTTTAACTGTGGGTAGCAGCAAGAGCGACAGTGCCAGTACAGAGAGTAGCAGTACGGTTGTCGGTTCCAGTGTGAAAGCTGGTGGCAATGTGAGCATTGCTGCGACGGGCGCTGGCACAGACAGCAACTTGAATGTCATTGGCAGCAGTATCAGCGCCGGACAAAATGCCGTATTGAAAGCCGATGGCGACATCAACCTGAAAGCTGCGCAAAGTACAGATACGCAGCAATCGAGCAGTTCATCGAGTAGCGCTGCTGTGGGGATTGCTGCGACCTATGGCTCTAACGGCTGGGCATTTGGCATTACTGCCAGTGCCTCGGGCAGCAAGGGTAATGGAAACGGGACCGATCTCACCAACGTCAATAGTGATGTTTCTGCCGGCAATACTTTGGTGCTGTCATCGGGGCATGACACGAATCTGATCGGTGCGGTTGCCAGCGGTAATCAGGTACTGGCAAATGTGGGGACCAGCGGACAGGGCAATCTGAATATCCAGAGCCTGCAAGACACCAGTACCTACAAGAGCAAAGATCAGAGCATTGGCGGCACGGTGACGATTGGTTACGGCGCTTCGGGCAGCTTTAGCGCCAGCCAGAGCAAGGTCAATGGTGACTACGCCAGTGTCGGGGAGCAGTCGGGCATCAAGGCGGGAGATGGCGGTTTTGTGGTGAACGTCAACGGCAACACGGACTTGAAGGGCGGGGTAATCGCCAGCACTGCAACGCCTGACAAAAATCTGCTGGTGACGCAGACGCTCACGCAAAGCAATATTCAGAACAACAGTAGTTATAGCGCCAGTAGCCAGAGTGTGGGCGGTGGTTATGGCGTCAGTAGCGGTGGAAACTCCAGCACACAAGATCCTCACATCATGAGCATCCAGCAAGGTGGAACAGGGACTGCCGCGGGTGTGAGCAGTACCAGTGGTAGCAGCTCAGGTACGAGTTACGGTGGCGTCAGCGCCGGTACCGTTGTTATTACAAACGACAAGGCGCAACAGCAACTGACAGGGCAGACAGCCGCACAGGCGGTTGCTTCCGTCAATAACAACGTCGGCGTCACCAATACGGGCTCCATCTCGCAAGGCTGGAACGGTCAGCAGTTAAACGACAAAGTGACGGCAGGTGCGCAGATTACGGCTGCATTTGGTCAACAAGCGGCAGCAGCGATAGGCACTTACGCGGACAAACAACAGAAAGACCTGATTGCCCAGGCAAAGCAGGCCGCGGACAATGGTGATCCAGATCAAGCCGCGGCATTACAGGCACAAGCAGCACAATGGGCAGAAGGCGGCGAATATCGCGTTGCGCTGCATACCGGTGTTGGTGCGTTAACTGGCGGTGCAGGAGGAGCCGCTGGCGCTCTGGTATCTGCAGAGGCAATGACAACCATCGCAAGTGCTATTAAGGGGATGGGCTTACCTGATGCAGTAGCAAGCGGATTGACGCAAGTCGCTGCGACGGCACTTGGTGCAGTGGTCGGTGGTGGAGCTGGAGCTGCAGCAGGCTTGAATGTTGAAGCAAACAATCGTGAATTACATCAGTCTGAAAGAGATCGTATTCATCAATTGGCCGGAGGGAATGCCGTCGAAGAAGATCGTTTGACCGCGGCGGCCTGTGTGCTGACTAATTGCGCTGCTGCGTATCCGTCTGACTCCCAGGAAGGAATTTATTACGCGGAGTTGCAGGCGCGCGGCGCGACTTATACAAGCGAACTGGCAACCTTACAGCAACAACGGAGTATTAATTTCTTGGATCTGTCGACTTCAGATATGGCGAACGATTTCGTCAAGCAGATGGGGCGTAATGCCTTGCAGGGGCTGAAGCAGGGAGCGTTAACAGGATATGATTTTTTTGGGATGGTAGGTTCTGGAGTCGCTGGAATAGAACCGGAGGCTCCGGCGAGTGATCTCGGAAAATCTGTTGTTCAAAACGGTGCTGGTTCTACCGCTGCAGCAGTGGGGATGAACGCGCTTAATACCGCGGCTGGCGCTCTTAATGGAAATTCGGAAGACGTCGGTAAGATACTAGGTGGTGTTATCGTTGGCGAAGGGCTCGGTGTATTAAGTAAAGTTGGCGCTGCTACGGACGGTATTACGATTGGGGAAAACAGCGTACTGACGGGAACAAGGGCCGACATTCCTACGGCTACGACTGTTAGTAAAGTCGATTTGAATAGTGCTATAGACGATGCTTTGCAATATATTCAGTATCAGAAAAATGGTGGGTGGGATTGGCCTCCGAATCTTGGTTTTGTAGGTCAAAAAACTGAAGCTACTTTACCCGTTGGAACACAATTGGATCGTATAGGTGATCCCTCCGGCAGCTTTCTAGCGCCCGCTGGATCATCTTATGAATCGAGAGCGTTAGCGCCGGGATCTGGTGCTTCAGTTGTTTATCAGTACGAAGTTATTAAGCCATTACCAGTCGTACAGGGAGAAATTGCTCCAGCATTTGGCCAGCAAGGAGGAGGTACTCAAATTCTACCTAATGTAGGACAGAGAGTTAATGTTCAATGGCTTGTTGATAATGGTTATATAAAACCAATTAAAAAATGATTACATTCCCTGAGATACAAAGTCTTATTTATGAATATGGCGCTAAAATAAATGCGCCAATTAATTTGTTGAGGATATTTGATTCTCCGCAGTCAGATGGAACCCCCTATATAAAAATTACCGATGATTCATATTTTTATATAGTTGAAGAACGTGGATGCGAATTTGAACGCCTCCAAACTGATGACTTAGATGTTCTATGTTATTGGTTAATGAAAAATGTAGTTTTTAATATTTCAATAAAATATGAGTTGGAACATCGCATTGAGTCTCAAGATTTTAGAAAAATTCTTTTTTTTAAACAATTACAGTTATTTGGTTGTTTAAATCCAAAATGGCTTCAAATTAGACAGGCTGAGATTTATGAAATACTTAAAAAATCACCTTATGTGAATTAATCAGGGCTGCTTCCCTAAGTCTTATATTGATTGTCAGAAATAAAAAGAGAAAATTATGCGTCCACGCTTTTTGGTTTTTGTGTTGGTCGTTTGTCCGCTTCTGTCCCATGCCGGCGAATCAACCGTCGACAAGAGCAATGATGTAAAAAGCGATTTTGCACGAATTAGGTTGTTCGGCCAAAACGGTATGGGTGTGAAGTATTATCCGAATAGTGCTTGTTACGGTGGTGATAGCGTCACTGTCTCAGGCGGTTTCGGCGATGCTTTTTCGTCGTTCTTGGGTGCGGCATCGAATACAAGTATCGGCATGCCGGAGACGCCAAACAGCGGAAAGCCAGGAACCAGAAATGGTTTCTTTTCCAAAGCATATTTCCGTGAATATAAAATCGCCGCCAATCAGCCATTGACGATCAAGCTTGATTTTCAAAGCAATCCCAGCCCTAGTGTCAGTTTTCAGAAGGGCCAAAGTACTGGCTATCTTTATTGCAAAACACTTGCAGGTACGTTTGTGCCAGAAGCTGGGAAAGACTATGAAATATCCCTGGATATCAAGGATGGAATGTGTGTTCCTGTTTTGAATGAGCTTCAAACGAATGCCGATGGCCTAGTTTTACAGCCGGTCGTTGCTACCAAAGCAGAACATTGTAATTGATCGGTAAGAGGGGGGAGACCATGCTGTTAGTTAGCTGACAACATGTCTTCCAGCCGTTCAAAATCCTTAAGCACCAGCACGCCGTAATGCTGCCTGTTCCTTGTCGTAGTCGTCCCTACAATCCGCGTTGCAAAACAGCCTCCCATGGGCGATCTGTTCGTCGCAGAAATGACAGTGGCCGTCACTGTCGAGCGTCGGCTTCTTCATGACATGCGCTCTCGCATTTTGTAGGTCTTTTTCGATTCGCCATTCGGCGCGGTCTGCTACATCGCTCATTGCTTTTGTCCCTCTCCTGTCAGTAATTCGTATTCGTTAAATTTCACAACCTCCATACCCAACCAGTCATTGAGTGTCATGAACTGCGACTGCAGCGGCACCAGCTCGTTGCGGGCAAATACCCGCGCCGCGGGTTCAATCGCGCCGAAGCCGCCGGTGTTGTTCGGCATGATTCCCATCAACTGCGGCGGCACACGATGGCCGGCCAGCACATCGTCGCGGGTGACGCCCTTGATATTAAAAAATTCGTCCTTGGCGGCCACATCGGCCACCGGCAGTATCTGGATGCCGTCTTTGTGGCCGTTCGGCGCGTACATAAAAATGTTGCGGAAATTGCCCGGCCCCTTGCTCTCGCGCATGGCTTGCCGCAGGTTGTCGACATCCTTGATGTTGGCTGCAGCGTCGGTCATGTAGAGCACGAAGCCGGCGTGCGATCCGTTTTTGTAATACTTGCGCCGGAAGAGGGTGGCGGCCTCGTTGAGCCAAGCCGACTGCAGGGCGGAGAGGTATTGCGGCACGCCGTAGACCTCCTGATTCAGATCCGGGTCCATCAAGTGAAATACCGCCCCTTTGTCGAACGCATATTCCTGCTGCCAACCCGCTACAAAGTAGTACGTATCGAGATCCTTACCGCGCCGCATGTACTTCGCCAGCGCATGCTTGATTTGCAGGGGCTGACCGCTACGGCTGGCACGCTTTTCCAGATAGCCGTTGCCGAAGGTCAGAAAGTCCAGCACAAAGCGTTTAAAGGCATCCCGCGACAGATATTTATTCGGGATGAAGGTCGAGGCCAGAATGTTGGTTTTGAAATAAATGGCGCTGCTGTGGTGGACGCTGGCGTGAAACGATTTCGCAAGACCGGCCAGGCTGACAGGCGGTTCATACCATTTGCCATTGAACCAGCACTCGAAGCAGTCCAGCACCTCGCTGTGATCGAGTACCGGCGTCGGGTCGCCAAAGGTAAATGCCTCTATGCCGCCGCCGGCGTTCGGTGCTGTTGCTGCCGGCGTTGCTGCATGTGTTGCAGTGCGTTGCGCGGCGCGCCGTTGCTGCTTTCTGGTCATGATGAGTAAATCTCCATAAAGGATTGGGTATTTTCGTTGGCGCCTTCGAACGGCTCATGGTCAAGCGCGTGCATGCACGCCCAGGCCAGATCGGCGTGGCCGGTTTCATCGGTACGACCGGCGTCATAGGTGACTTGTCGCCCACTGGTGGTGATGGTTTTACGGATGGTCATGAAGGATTGCGCAATGTCGGTCCAGCCGGCATCGAATTCCAGCCGTGCCTTGCTCACAATGTTTTGTGCTTTGAGCACCATCCGGGTTTTGACTTCCGCCGAATAGTTGATCGCCGTCACCAGCGGGAAGAATTGTTTGACTAGGGGATACACGCCGATCCCCATGCCGGTCGTGTCGATGCCGATATAGGCGACGTTGTAGCGCGTCGTCATCTCCTTGATCGCCTTGGCCTGCGCCTCGAAGTCGATACCGCGCCACTGGAAGCGCTCCAGGATGCGGAACTTGCCACCGGCGACCACCGGTGGTGCGATTACCACGCAACCAGCACTATCGCCGGTCAACGAGGGGTCGTAGCCGATCCAGACCGGCCGGTCGCCAAAGGGGCGGCTGGCGAACGGTTTGTAGTCGTCCCAGCTGACCCACGAATCGATCATGCAACGCTGCAGTGCCATCAACGGGAACACGGATTGCGTGTCGTCGATGAAATTGCACATCAAGAGATTTTCGAACTGATCGGGGCTGTACTCGAAATTGCGCAAGCGTTCAATATCGAACAGGTTGCAGCCGCCGCGCTCGGCGTCGAGGATGGTGACGATCTGGCGCCAGATCTGATCCTGGCCGACGCAGCCGTTCACCAGCTTTGCATGGCTGACATCAATGTCGACCTGGTCGGCTTTGGAGCGTCCCCTGTTGAACAGGTCGCCAGTCCAGAACGGATACGCCTGATGCGTGATCGAAGAGGGTGTCGAGAAATAGGTCTTGTGCCATTTCTCATGCAGCGCCATACCGGACGCTACCTTGTTCAGCTCCTGGAAGTTGTGTGTCCAGAAAAATTCATCAAAGTAGAAATTGCCGTGATAGCCCTGGGCGGTACGGGCATTGGTCCCGAGGAAATACAGATGTGCGCCATTGGGCAGGATGATCGGATCGCCGGAAAGATCGATGCCGGCGGCCTCTCTAGCGAACTGCACAATGTATTGCTTAAAGACGTGCGCTTGCGATTTCGACGCTGACAGGAAAATCTGATTGCGGCCGGTTTCCATGGCGTCGGCCAGGGCTTCGCGGGCAAAGTACCAGGTCGCGCCAATCTGGCGGGATTTTAGGATAATTCGGGTACGCTGGTTGCTGTTGCGCAGCCACGCCTTCTGATAGTCAAATAGCTCATCGCGGAAGACCTCCAGCAGCTTGTCTTTCTGCTCTTCGCTGAAGTCATTCCTGGTCGGCTTCTTCTTCGGCTCGGCGTTCCGGTTCGCCAGTTTGGGATTGAGATCAACTTCATTGCCGCCTGGCGCCTCATAGCGGCGCACCCGGGCGGTCTGCACCACCTGGCGCATCAAGAGGTCGATTTCCTTGAAATCGCCGCCGGTCTTTACATCCTTGGTGATCAGTTGCACCAGGCGTGATTCCAGCGTCGCTTCGATCTTTTCTAGCGGCGTCGCCTTGTCCCATTCGTCGCGACTCTTCCAGCTTTCGATGGTCGTGCGCTTTTGCTGCAGGTGTTTGGCGATGGACGTGACGCGCCAGCCTTGCCAATACAGGTGTTTGGCAATGCGGCGTGGATCGATTTCAGTGTCGACGGCGGCAGGATTTTCTTCGATCAGTTCAGACATGCCGCAAGCGTATGCGTCGCGCGCGTGTAGCGGGGAAAGCAGAGGGTTGATATCCGGGTTATCAACCCTCCGTTTGTTGTCGCATCCCGCGTCAGGGGCGACTATGGAATCCTCATTCCAGCCACCCTATTCATCGCCATGCCGACAGCACAACCGACAGCATCCACCAAATCCAAATTTTTCCGCGTCGCCGTCGAAGGCGCTACCACCGATGGCCGTGTGATCGACCGCGCCTTTATCGAACAGATGGCCGCCAATTTCGACCCGCAGGTCTATGGCGCCCGGATCTGGGTTGAACACCTGCGCAGCACCTGGGCCGATGGCGCCTTTAAAGCGTATGGCGATGTCACGGCGGTCAAAGCGGAGGAGGTGACGATCGGCGGTGCCAAGAAACTCGCCTTGTTTGCGCAAATCTCGCCGACGCCGGAGCTGGTGGCGATGAATAAGGCCCGTCAAAAAATCTATACCAGCATCGAAATCAATCCGAAATTTGCCGACACCAATCAAGCCTACCTGGTTGGTTTAGCTGTGACCGACAGCCCCGCCAGCCTTGGCACTGAAGTGCTGTCGTTTGCCGCCCAACATCCAGAGAGCAACCCGTATGCCAGCCGCAAGCAGGATCCCGACAACCTGTTTACTGCGGCGGTCGAAACTGCGCTGGAATTCGAAGACCCACTTACCGAACCTGAAGGAATCAAATTGTCCGACACCCTCAAAAATCTGTTGAAACGTTTTTCCACAAAAGCTGCGGGCGACGATGCGCGCTTCGATGAACTGGTCGATGCCGTCGAAACCTTGGCAACCCACGCGAATGTCAGCGCCGATCAATTCGCAGCAGAGAAAACCCGCGTCGACGCACTGGAAGCAGCCTTGAAGAAGAACGCGGAGGATTTTGCAGCATTCCGCCAGCAGGTCGACACCACCGATGCGAACCCAATCCAGCGACCGGCAGCATCGGGCGGCAACGGCGCGCTGCAAACTGACTTCTAAGCGCTTGCACACGCCTATCCCTTATTTGACCCCATTCCCTACAGGAGCATGACCGCATGAGAAAAGAGACCCGACGCGTCTATAACGAGTACGCGCAGCGCGTAGCGCAGCTGAATGACGCCGGCAGCGTGGCCGAGACGTTCAGCGTTGAACCGACTATCCAGCAGAAGCTGGAAACCCGCATGCAGGAATCGAGCGAATTCCTGAGCAAGATCAACATCATGGGCGTGACCGAACTCGAAGGCGAAAAGCTGGGCCTGGGCATTTCCGGCCCGGTTGCCAGCCGTACCAATACCGACAAGGCTGATCGTAAAACCCGTGACCTGACGAATCTCGACAATCAACGCTATCGCTGCGAAAAAACCAACTTCGATACGCACATCAAGTATCAGACACTGGACGCCTGGGCCAAATTCCCGGACTTCCAGCAACGCGTGGCGAATGTCATTTTGCAACGCCAGGCATTGGACCGCATGGTGATTGGCTTCCACGGCACCAGCGTTGCTGCCGATACGGACATTCTCAAGAATCCGATGCTGCAGGACGTGAACAAGGGTTGGTTGCAGCACTACCGTGAACAAGCGCCCCAGCGTGTGATGCATGAAGGCAAGAGCGCCGGCAAGGTTGTTGTCGGCGCCGGCGGGGATTACGCCAACCTCGACGCCGTGGTGTACGACGCGCTCACCTTGCTCGATCCCTGGTATCAGCAAGATAGCGGCTTAGTTGCCATCGTCGGTCGTGGACTGTTGCACGACAAGTATTTCCCGCTAGTGAACACCAAGCAGGCGCCGACCGAAACGCTGGCAGCTGACATCGTCATCAGCCAAAAGCGCATCGGCGCCCTGCAGGCGGCCACTGTCCCGTATTTTCCGGATCACGCGATTCTGATCACCCGCTTCGACAATCTGTCGATTTACTGGCAGGAGGGTGGCCGTCGCCGTCGCGTTGTGGATGAGGCCAAGCGCGACCGTATCGAAAACTACGAGTCGTCCAATGACGCCTATGTGGTGGAAGACTTCGGTCTGGGCGCTTTTATCGAAAACATTGAGCTGGTGGCCTGAGATGCGTGAATTGTCTCCCGCCCAGCGTCACAAGGCCCGCGTACTGGCGGAGCTTGCCGCCGCCAGCGCCGAGCCTGGCGGCCCGACCACCGGTTCGCAATACGAGTTGCAGCTGTATCAGCTTGCCGAGGACCGGCGCCGCCTCAAAAACATCCATTCGATCAAAAGCAAGATCGCCTTGAAGGCGCAGTTATTGCCGAACTATCACGCCTGGATCGACGCAGTGCTGACAGCCGGGAAGGGTGGTCAGGACGATGTGTTTACCACGATCCTGGTCTGGTCGATTGACGCCGGCGACTACAAGCGCGCCGCGCAGATGGCCGGCTATGCGATGGCGCACAAGATGACCTTGCCGGATCAATACAACCGTGACATTCCGACGATGCTGCTGGACGAGTTTTCTGAGGCGTTCCTGCACGGCAAATTGGCCGAGGATCCGGCGCAGGCGGAATCTATCCTGGAACAGATCGGCCAGCTGACCGAGGGCAGCGACGTGCCGGACCAGGCCCGTGCCAAGCTGCACAAGGCACTGGCTTACGCCCAATTGCAACTTGCCGATGGCGACGACGATAAACCTGACCTGGTCGGCCAGTCGCTGAACTACGCCCAGTCTGCCTATCGTCACCTGCAGCGCGCCCTTGAGCTGTTTCAAGGCGTGGGCGTCAAGAAAGACATTGAGATCCTTGAACGCCGCTTGAAGAAAGCGGAACAAGGCTAAACGAGCACCCCCTGGCGCACGGCGGCGCGGGTCGATTACCGATGCTTGTCATGAAGGTATGACGCCCGCCCACCGCCGTTTTTTTGGAAATACCACTATGAGTTTTCTTGCAGTTGAACCGTCGACGCCCTCTGCAGCCCAACCGCCTGTTTCTACCTTGGTAGAAAACGACGGCTTTTATGTCGATATCCACTTATTTCAGATGCGGGACGCGATGCGCTTGGACGGCACCGTCACCGATGTGCGGCTGCGGCAGGCGGTCATTGCGGCTATCTTGCACGTCAATGACGAGCTGCGCGAATGGAAGTTGCAGCAGGTCGCCGCTGGTTACGCGTCGCTGGCGGCCGTGCCGGCGGATCGTATTGACCGTGAGAGCGTGCTGATTGCGCACTATCGCCGTGCGGTGTATTGCACCGCGAAGGCGGATCTGATCGAGCGCTACCGTGATTTCGACAGTACGGCCTCATCGCTGTCCGATAAAAAGATGATGGAAGCGCTGGATCATGCGCCGGGTGAGCAGCGGCGTAATGCGCACTGGGCCATTGCCGACATCATCGGTCGGGCGCATTTGACCGTTGAGCTGATCTGATGCAGGTACGCGCCCAACAGCACGACACTCTGGATTTGCTGTGTTGGCGTCACCTGGGCGCTACCGCCAACGTCGTTGAGGCGGCGCTGGAACTCAATCCCGGCCTGGCCGATCACGGGCCGATCCTGCCGCACGGCTTGCTGGTCACGTTACCGGAACCGACTGCAACCCCTACTAAAACCGCCCAGGTCGTCAACCTCTGGGATTAACGAGAGAATCCGCATATGGCAGAACCTAGCACTACCACCCTTGTTGTTACCGCTGCCGCCGGCGTTGGGCTGACGACGCTGTTTCCCGGCATCGACGGCAATGCGTTGATCGGCGCCTTCGCCGGCGCCACGCTGGTGGCGATATCCAGTAAAAATTTACGCGTCCTGCAGCGCCTGGCGTATATGGCGATCTCGCTGGCGGTGGGATATTTGGCTGCACCGGAGGTCATCAATAACAGCCCATTAAAACAATCGGGCGTGGCTGCCTTTGTGGCGTCGGCTGCAGCCATTGCACTGACCCTGCACGGCATCGAGCTCATCCAGACCATTGAGTTGCCGGCCTGGATTCGCAAGGGAGGCCGCAATGACTAAATTGTTGACCATGTTAGCGTTGCTGTCCTATGCCAGTACCTGCATCCGGCTGCTGTGCTACCGGCGCGGCCTGGCGAACTATCGGATCCATATTTCGGTAGTGGCCTGGTTCCTGATTGTGGCAACAGGGACGTGCGCCCTGGAGATAATGCTCGGTTACGCTCACCCATCCTTCGGGCAGGTGTGCATTGCCTTGACCTTGTGCCTGCTGGTCTATCGTGCCCAGGGCAATGTCGCCAACATCATCCGGGGGATGCAATGACGCCGCTTACCGCGCATTTCACATTGGAAGAATTCACGCGTAGCGACACCGCACGCAGCCGAGGCATCGTCAACACGCCGCCACCTGCCATTGTGGCGAACCTGCGACGCCTGGCGCAGTTCGCCGAACTGGTCCGCCTTGCGCTGGGCGGCGCAGCGATGGTCATTTCCAGTGGCTATCGCTGTCCCGAACTCAACCGGGCAGTCGGTGGCGCTGCCAACAGTGCGCACCTGGTCGGCCTGGCTTGTGACTTTACGGCGCCGGCATTCGGCACCCCGCTGGCAATCTGCCAGGCGCTGAGTACATCGAACCTGCCATTCGACCAGTTGATCTATGAGCGTGCCGGTGGTGCGATCTGGGTGCATCTCGGTATTGCCGCTGAAGGCATCAAGCCGCGCCGTCAGGTACTCACCATTGACAGCCGCGGCACGCGGGCCGGTCTATGGGCGTAATCGTCAGAGGCGCCGTCGTGGCGCTGATCGTGGCGTTTCTGGTGTTCCTCATCACCATTCAGCGCAATGCCATCGTTGCCACCAGGGATCGTGCCGAACGGGCAGAGCAACAAGTGGGCGAACGCGATGCCACCATCGAAACTTTGACCAGGACGGCGGCCAGGAACCGGCAGGCTGCTGCCCGGCTGCAGGTCAAACTCGACAGCATCGCCGACAGCCTGACCGAACGGGAACAACAAATTGAAAGCCTCCGCCATGACCATCCAGATATACAAGCCTGGTTTGATACTCCTTTGCCTGATGCTCTTATCCAGCTGCGGGACAGCTCCGCCACAACGGGCACCGACGCTGCTAGTCAACGCCTGCCCGGCGATCACACGCTGCAGTCGGCAGGCGGCAACGCTAACGACGAACGGTAGCATGCTGCTTGCGCTGGAGCGCGCCAAGGCGGCTTTGATGATGTGCGCGGCCAAGGTCGACACGGTGGTGGATTGTCAGGAGAGTGCTGATGTACAAGCCGAAAAGCCTTAGGGCGCATTTAAAATCTGCGGTTGCCGATCTGGCGCAAAATCCCGACAAGCTGCTGGTGTTTGCCGATGAGGGCAATACGGTCGCTACAGGCACCAACTCCCTGTCGTTTGAATATCGGTACAAGTTGAATGTCATCATCACCGACTACAGCGGCGACGCCGATGCTGTCATGGTGGCGCTGCTGGCGTGGGTGGCCGTACATCAGATTGATTTATTGAATCATCCTGAATTACGCAAGACGGGTATTGGCTTTGAGGTCGATTTCAATAATCATGAGACCATTGATCTGTCGATCAAGCTGGCCGTTACCGAACGCGTGGTCGTCAAACGGGCTGGTACCGATGGGGTGGAAGTGCGTCATCCTGCAGAGCCGCAGCTAACGCCATCATTTGCCGATGCGTTTTGGCAAAAAAATACCGGGGATGCGTTGCTGGCTGAATGGCATACGCCGGCAGATCCTGCATGAGCGACGATTTACACACCCTGGAAGCCTGGGCAGGCGCGTTGCTGGCCCAGCTTCAACCGGCGCAACGTCGCGCAGTCACGCGTCAGATCGCTCAGGATCTGCGGCGATCCCAGGCGCAGCGCATTGCCAGCCAGCAGGCACCGGACGGTGCAACCTATGCGGCCAGGAAGCGACGCAAGGAACTGCGCGGGAAGAAGGGGAGAATCAAACGGCAGAAGGCGGCGATGTTCAACAAGGTGCGTACAACCAAATACCTTAAAACCACCCAAGACGAAAATCAGCTATCCGTTGGCTTTTTCGGTCGCGTGGCGCGGATCGCTCGCGTGCACCAGGAGGGGCTGACGGACAAGGTCGCAAAGAAAGGGCCGGAATATCGCTATCCGGCCCGGCCTTTACTTGGCTTTAGTGCGACAGATCAAGCGTTGATACGTAGTTCATTGCTACGTCTTCTTGATTTTTCTTGAAATCAAGAAGCCTTTTCTTATTCTCCTAACCTTCGTCGTGAGAAAGACGGCTCCCAGGTGGCCAGCGCCTCATCTTGGGAATTCGACGTCAAGCAACCTCGTGCAATACGCTCCAGCGACTGCTTCAACAGTTTTACCCCCATCGGTCCCAGTTCACGCCGCCACAGACTGGCCTCAGTGTCGTCCGGCCGGATGAAGCACCAGTCCTGGGCAATGACAGGCCCAGCGTCGGCGCGCTCATCCATCCAATAGACGCTGCCACCCGTGACAGGCTCATGCATCCGTATAGCCCAAGCGATGGCGTCACGGCCTCGATGCAGAGGTAGCAGGCTCGGGTGATAACCAATCGCACCCAGCCGGGCCTTCTTTCTGGCCTCGTCGGTGATATAGCAATGAGCGTGAGCGGCAATGATCAAGTCCGTGCCGTCAAGCACATGATGCGCCTCTAGCCTGGTTCCGACCGTCACGGCATGTACATCGGCATCAATGGCGGAGAGGATCAAGCGATCGTCTGCGGTCGGTGCGGCCACCTTAATGACTGTATGTTCAAGCGACAGGCACAACTTGAGCGCCTCGGCCGCAAGCCACTTTTGACCAACAATCATGACGCGCATGTCGGCTCCCCTAAATAACGGAAACCTTGCACGGCTCTGAAATGGCCGCCGTAGCCGGTTTTACCGGCGGTACTGAGACCTTTGCGTTCAGCCGACCTCTTCATCGAGGCAATGCACCTGGCGCGATTGTCGCCGCATAGGCTACCTGACACCTGCGTCCATCGGCGATTTCGCCTCAGCGCGGCGGCAAGCCCGGGATGGCTGGTATGGAACAGCGTTCGCAAAGGCAAGTTATATCGGTTTTCACCCTGCAGCCAACGCTCGCAAATTGCATCCAGAAACCGAACGCCAATACCGGCACCTTGCCATTCCGGCATAACGACCAAGCGGCAAGCCCGCGCCTCTATAAGACCGGGCCGGGTTGATACGGCCAAGTGCGCCACCAATTCGCCGTCGACGGTGGCCACGTAGTTGGTGGCGGCAATCATTTTTGGCATCTTCAGATAGTGATGCGGCTCAAATTGAGGCCAATGCCGCCAGTTTGTTTGCCAGAGTTCGACGTCGATGCGCGGTCGCGGCCGAAGCCACCCCCGTTGAAATTCGCCGGTACCGGTATCGAATACCCAGTCCGGTTGTATCCAGTCAAGAATGTCGTAGTGGCAGGACAACAGCACTGCCTTGCCAGTAGTGCGGCGCCATGCCTTGGCAAACGCCCCGGCGCCGACCTGGGCGATCTGCCGGTCTACGACGCTAGAGAACTCATCTAACACCGCTTTCTTTGGCGCTTCCATCACCAGCCTGGCCAGGTTTGCCCGGAACTGTTCGCCGTTGGACAGCACGTCATAAGGGCGCAGCCAAGTAGGAACGCTACCGAGTCCGACCGACGACAGTGCGGCCGTGACGTCGTCAAACTTGCCGTTGGGCGCAATGGCGTCAATGAGCGGCTTGTTTTTGGGCCAGGCTGGCTGATAGATCGCATCCTGGCCCCATAGTGCAGCGCCGATACTGCTTTTTCCGCTACCGCTGGGACCGACGATGACGCCTATCTGCCAATCGTCGTCCTCAATCGGCAGTGCCGCATCCAAGCTGAAATTCGCGCCGGATTCCACATTGAACAGGGATTTGACGCGGGCGGCGCGGTAGCTATTAAAGTCGCTGCAGCGATGGTTGACGGTGATATTCATACCGTAACCACCTTCAACTTGTGGCCTTGGGCGGCTAAGTGCTGGTAGCTTTCTTGCTGATGTTTTTCATCCCGGCAGATGATGACGATGCCGTATTGCTGCCGGTATTGGTACTTATTTTTGCCTGGTGGGTTGCTTGGTGGTTTGAGGGCCATGTGCTGCTCCGATAACTGGCACTCGATGGCGCTCTGGTTCGGAGCTCTCGGCCCTCAGGTGATTTAATGTGCCGCAACGTGGGCATTTCATGGCGAGGGCGATGTATTCGCCTTCGCCGAGTTTTTTGGAACAATTGCCACAACGAATATCTTGCATCTAGGTATACCTGCATAAATATGCTAGGCTTCGGGCCGCCTGTGCACAGGTGGCGCGGCCCTGGGCCTTGCTTGCAGCCTCATTCTGCTGGCACGGTGGCGTGGTCGGTGTTAGCAGCACTGACCGCGTCGCCGCGTCTTAACCCGTACTGTCTCACGCGCACGTGGCCCGCGAAACAGCGGCGGGGTTGATAAGCGGTATATCAACCCTCTGCTTGATGCGCTTCCAGCGCCAACCCGGCAACATGCTCAGCATGACTGCCGACTTTCCCGAACTGCTGCGCTTACTTCTGAATCTGATCCGATTCGGCACCATTGCCGAGATCGATCATGACGCGCAGCGTGTCCGCGTCCGTGTCGGAAAAAACACTACAAATTGGCGTCCCTGGATCACGTTACGTGCCGGTGATGCACAATCCTGGTTCCCGCCGTCCGTAGGCGAACAGGTCATCGTCTTCTCGCCCGAAGGCGAATTGACCAATGCTGTGATCCTGCCGGCACTCTACTCCGACAAGTCCCGACCACCGTCAACCAATCCGGCGCACCACACCACGCGCTACGTCGACGGCACCGTGATCCAGTACGACAGTGCGGCGCATATCTTGAGCGCAACACTGCCGGACGGCACCAGCGTCACCGTCGCCCCCGGTAAAGTCACCTCCAACGCCGAGGACACCGAATGCACCGGCAATTTGACGGTGCAAAAGAATCTGATCGTCAACGGTTTCGCAGCGTTGAACGCTGGCATGAATGTCAAGGCAGGTAAAGGTGGCGGCGCCACCGCAATGATCGAAGGCGTGATGCAGGCCACGCGAGATGTCATCGCCAATAGCGTCAGCCTGTTTGGGCATAAGCACGGCGGTATTAAAAAGGGCGACGACGAATCAGGTGGCCCGACATGATGAACGCCCGTACCGGTCGCGCCATGACCCGCATTGCCCATATCTGCCAGTCCCTGGCCGACATTCTCACCACCCCGATTGGTTCGCGCCTGATGCGCCGCTCCTACGGCTCCGAAGTGCCCGAACTGATCGACCAGCCCTTGAACGGCGCCACCGTGCTGCGCATCTATGCCGCCACTGCCTATGCGGTACTGCGCTGGGAGCGCCGCATAGCGCTCACCGGTGTGCAACTGCAACGCGACGCCGATGGCGCCGCGACGTTGATCCTCGACGGCATCACCAATGAGCAAGGCGTGCAAATTGCCGTGCCCGTGAAATCGGGGGCAAGCACATGAGCGCCGCTATCGACCTGTCGCAACTGCCAGCGCCCAATGTCATCGAGCCGCTCGATTACGAAACCATCCTGGCCGCCCATCTTGCCGAGCTGGAGGCCGCCGGCGTCGATCTGGATGAACTCACTGAATCCGATCCCGCCATGAAGGTGCTACAGGTCAATAGCTATCGAGAACTCAAATTGAGGCAACGTATCAACGAAGCCGCCCGCGCCTTGATGCTGGCCTATGCCTTGGACACCGATCTGGATCACATCGGCGCCAACATGGATGTGCCACGCCTGCAAATCTGGCCGGCCAATCCCGACAAGGGGACCGCCGCCGTGATGGAAGCCGATGACGACTATCGCCGCCGTATCCAGTTGGCGCCACAAGGCATGTCCGTTGCCGGTCCCGAAGGTGCGTATGTCTTCCATGCACTCTCCGCCGATGGTCGTGTCCGCAATGCAACAGCCACCAGCCCATCACCGGGTCACGTGGTTGTCACCATCCTGTCGCATGAGGGGGATGGCACGCCGTCGCAGGCGTTGCTCGATATTGTCGCCGCCCGTCTACTGGATGATGGCGTGCGGCCCTTGACCGACTATGTGCAAGTGCGTGCGGCTCGTGTTGTCCACTACCAGGTCAATGCCAAACTCTATAGCTTTACGGGGCCGGACCCGAGCGTGGTGCAGATTGAGGCTGTCAAACGCCTGCAGCGCTATGTCAACGAGGCGCACCAGCTGGGACGCGTACCAACCCATTCCGGTATCGACGCGGCATTGCACGTGGCCGGCGTTGAACGCGTGACCCTATTGAGTCCAACGGTTGACCCGGACATCTCCAAGCTGGTCGCCTATTACTGCGACGACGTACAAGTGGCCTATGCCGGTATCTGGGGTGAGGCATGACGACAGTGAAATCCCTGCTGCCGCCCAATTCGACACCATTCGAGCGCGCATTAGAGAGAGCCACAGCGCCGATCTCGGATATCCCGGTGCCGCTGCGTACCCTGCACAACCCGGACACCATCGCGCTTTCCTTGTTGCCCTGGTTAGCCTGGCATCGGTCAGTTGATAGCTGGAAATCCTACTGGAGCGAAGAGGTGCGGCGCGCACGGGTGCGTAATGCCATGAAGATCCACCGCCAGAAGGGAACCGCCAAGGCGGTCAAGGATGTGGTGGCCGCCTTTGGCGGGGCGATTTTGCTGCGTGAATGGTGGCAGATGTCACCCATGGGTGAACCCTACACCTTCGAGCTGGTGATGACCTTGTCCGGTGGACAAGGTGCCACGGCAGCCTTTGTCGACGATGTGATCAGTGAGGTGAACCGCACCAAATCGGTCCGCAGCCACTTTACGTTTACCCAGGGCATCGCCACCGGCGCCGCCATTGCCGTGGCCGCTTGCTCCCGCCCGGTGCTCTATGCCCGTTTGAACCTGACAGAAGTTTAATTCTATGACAGCCCTTTCCATGATCGTCACCAAGGCTGGCCGTGCCGCCCTGGTCAATGCCGAACACAACGGCACCGCCAAATTGCAGATTGCCGAGATCGGCATCACGGCCACCAGCTTTGTGCCTGGTGA
>NZ_JBIUZX010000020.1:5365-64648 GCF_044745265.1 Collimonas sp. NPDC087041 | reverse complement strand
ACCGTGAAACGACTTTGCGCCGATGATAGTGCTGCAACCAGTGTGAAAGTAGGTCATCGTCAGGCTTTTATTAGAAAACCCTCTGTGCTTAACCGTACAGAGGGTTTTTGCTTTGCGCGAACGCTTTACACATCCTCTCAATATCTCTCCAACGTCACATCAACGCGACACCAACGTCACACAACATCCGCTTCATCCATCCGCGTGGGCACCGGTGCCCACCCTACGGGAGCAATTCAATGCGCGTGCGGCTTGAGGGCATTGGGAATTTCTTTGCTATCGAGGCCCCCAGCTTCCAGCCAGCGTCTGGTTTCCGTTGCAGCCCGGTCTATCAATTGCCCGCATTGGCTATAGTCGTATGGCGAAACATCGAGTGGACACAGCGGCGCGACCACTGCAATTGCCGCGTGCGATGCCCAGCGCTCAAGGTCGGATACTAATTGACGCGCGACCAGCAGGTTGAGCGCACTCATTGCATGTTCGAGAGCGCCTCTCGGCTGACGTCGCTCGGCACAGGTAAAGCCGGTGGTTAGTACGATGACGCGGGTGGCGCCCAGGCGAATTGCGGTGGAGATGGGAGTGTTGTTGGCGACACCGCCATCGATCAGCATATTGCCACCCAACGAGACCGGCGGAAAAACCCCGGGAATCGCGGTGCTGGCCAATACTGCATCGACGGCCGAACCGGAAGAGAGAACTATTTCGTTGCCGGTCTTCATTTCCGTGGCGACGACATATACCGGCAAATCGGCATCTTCCAACGTACGGCTGCCATAGTGTTCATACAGAAGCGCGCGTAATTTCGCGGACCTGACCAGGTGGCTGCCACGGTTACGAAATGCTCCCATTATCGACAGCAATGACCAAGGCATGATTTGCTGCCGACGGATGCCCCGCCACAAGTATTCCAGGCGCATTGTGCCGGCTTCATGCGGCTGGAATGCAAAGAAGACGCTGTTGATTGCACCGGCCGAAGCGCCAACCAGGAAATCTGGCTGTATGCCGGAGGCAATCAGCTCTCGCAGCATGCCGGCTTCAATTGCACCAAGACTTCCACCACCGGCAAATACAAACGCGGTCTTTTCCATAGCGGCAACCTGTGAATGGCCATAGGCAGGACATGGCAATGTTTACAGCCTACCCCAGCAGGCGGTACGGCGCCAGTGGCGGGTAATCAATCGCTAGGCTCAGGCATTCGGCTAGAATGAGGAAAATCAACTGAAATTACTCTTTGGAATCGCGCATGACTGTATCGAACCCGTCATTAGTCACTCTGTTCCCCGCGGTCGAAGGGGATTTTGAAGAGCTGGTTGCATTGCGTATCGCCGCGATGCGGGAAAGCCTGGAGCGCATCGGGCGTTTTGATCCGGCGCGGGCCAGGGAGCGATTTCGCTCCGGTTTCACACCTGCATATACGCGGCATGTGACGATCAACGGTCAGCGGGTTGGCTTCGTGGTTGTAAAACCAGGCCAGGATCAATTGCTGCTGGATCACCTCTATATCGATCCGAAATACCAAGGGAAAGGGATTGGCGCAGCGGTACTCGAACAAGTGTTCAAGGAAGCCGATGAATTATCGCTACCGATGCGGGTAGGCGCCTTGAGGGAAAGCGAAGCTAATCGTTTCTATCAACGACATGGCTTTGCATTCGTTGCGGAAGAAGAGTGGGATATCTATTACATCCGCTCGCCGCGCTGATCACGCGCCGTTGTTTCGGCAGCCAGGTGGAAGCCGAAACAACCAGATTGCGCACGGGTGGAAGTTCAGTGCTTCACCGGTAACACTTCACCGGTAACACTTCAGCAGCAACACTTCAACAGCAACACTTCAACAGCAATACTCCTGAAACAACACCTCACCAGCAATACAACACACGACATTTAATCGAGGTTGATGCGCGCACGGTCATCAGCGCGTAATAATGGTTCGGCATGATGTAAACGTTTACATCAGAGGTTGCTGCATCGTGCGTCCATCCATCAAACAAGTTGCTTTAGAAGCCGGCGTGTCGATCGCCACGGTGTCGCGTCTGCTGAACAAGCCGGACTCGGTCAGCATCGATACCGCGAGCAGGGTGAATCAGGCAATCGAGGCACTTGGTTTCAGGCCGAATTTCACCGGACGCAATTTGCGCGAAGGGCGTTCGCATACGGTCGGCGTGGTGGTGCCGACCCTATCCAACACCGTGTTCGCGCAATGCCTGCAAGGCGTCGAGATCGCGGCGCGGCAACTCGATTATTCGGTGATGTTTACCGCCACCGAATATCGCCAGCAGGACGAATTCGCAGCGGTGGAATCGCTGTTGGCGCATCGCGTTGACGGCGTCATCCTTACTGTAGCCGATGCTGACGCCAGCAGCACGCTCGATGTGCTTGATCGCGAGCGGATCCCATACATACTGGTGTACAACCAGCCGCAGCAGACTGCACGGCCATCAGTGTCGGTCGATAATCGGGCTGCTGCATACGACGCGGTAACGCACCTCATCAAGCTCGGACATACGCGTATCCAGATGCTGGCCGGACAGTTCCATGCGTCCGACCGTGCGCTGCAACGCTTCCACGGTTATCAGCAGGCCATGCACGAAAATGGATTGCCAGTACTGACACCAATCGAAGTTCCCCGTCATACGTCCGCCGCACTTTCCGTCGCCTACCTGCAAGCCTTCCGCGATCCATTGCAACGCCCAAGCGCGCTGTTTTGTTCCAACGATCTGCTGGCGCTGAGCGCGATGCGCGACCTGCGCGCACTTGGCTTGCGCGTGCCTGACGACGTGTCGGTGATGGGCTTCGACGGCATCCCGCTGGGCGATTTGATGGATCCAATGCTGAGCAGTGTTGCGCAACCATCCGAGCAAATCGGCGAGCAGGCATTGCGCGCATTGGTGCGCGCGATTGAAGAACCGCAGGACGGCCGCGCGCCGGCCACTTCGCAAATATTGCCCCACACCGTTCGCCTGGGCGGATCGGTCAGAACTTTTCATTCTCGCAGTTAAATTCAAGAAAGGAACAAGCATGCGCTTAGCACGTGTTTTCCATGCGATGGTCGCCACCGTCGCCCTAGCAGCCTCGCTCCATGCCGGCGCCCAGAATGCGATTTGCTATAACTGTCCGCCAGAATGGGCAGACTGGGCGACGCAAATCAAAGCTATCAAAGCAAAGACCGGCATCACCGTCCCACCAGACAACAAGAACAGCGGACAGTCACTGTCGCAGATCATCGCTGAAAAAGCCAGCCCGGTGGCCGACTTCACTTATGTCGGCGTGACCTTCGGCATCGAGGCCAAGAAAAGCGATGTGATTACGCCATACAAGCCAGCCGGCTGGGATGAGATTCCCAACGATCTGAAAGACCCGGACGGCTATTGGTTCACGATCCACTCCGGCACCATGGGATTGATGGTGAACGTCGATGCGCTCAAGGGCAAGCCGGTGCCACGTTCCTGGCAGGACCTGTTGAAGCCGGAATACAAGGGACTGATCGGCTATCTCGATCCAGCCAGCGCATTTGTCGGCTATGTCGGCGCGGTAGCGATCAACCAGGCGCTGGGCGGTACGCTGGATAATTTCACGCCGGGCATCAACTATTTCAAGGCGCTGCAAAAGAATCAGCCGCTGGTGCCGAAGCAGACTTCGTATGCACGCCTGCTGTCAGGCGAGATCCCGATCCTGTTTGGTTATGACTTCGATGCCTATCGCGCCAAATACAAGGACAAAGCCAACGTTGCGTTCGTGATTCCTACAGAAGGAACCGTAACGGTGCCGTATGTGGTGAGCCTGGTGAAAAACGGTCCGAATCCTGCCAACGCCAAGAAGGTGCTGGATTTCCTGTTGTCCAACGAAGGACAGGCGATCTGGGCCAATGCCTATCTGCGGCCGGTGCGCGCATCCGCTATCTCCAAAGAAGCACAAGCGCATTTCTTGCCGGCTTCGGAATATGCCCGCGCCAAATCGGTTGATTACGGCAAGATGGCCGAAGTCCAGCGCAAATTCAGTGAACGCTATCAGGCTGAAGTGCGGTGAAGATGCGTGTATCAAAACGGCGAGCGCAGCCGGGGCGCCAGATTTATCTGCTGTTTGCGGCGCCCGGCCTGACGCTGTTCCTGGCGTTCTGGCTGCTGCCAATGCTGCGCCTGGTCGAGGTGGGAGCAAGCGGGCCTAGCGGCGCCGCTGCCTATCTCGCAGTGCTGACCAATCATCACTATTTCATGAGCCTGCTATCGACGCTGTTGTTATCGGCGGCAGTCACTGTGGCGACGCTGCTGATTGCCTCGCTGGTGGGGCTGTTCCTGCAGCGTAATCGTTTTCCCGGCAAAGCGATCCTGTTGTCGATGCTGACTTTCCCGTTGGCGTTTCCCGGCGTTGTGGTTGGTTTCATGGTGATCATGCTGGCCGGACGCCAAGGCTTGATCGGTGTGGTCAGCAACTGGCTGTTTGGCGATTCGTGGGTGTTTGCGTATTCGCTGGGCGGCCTGTTTCTCGGCTATCTCTATTTTTCAATTCCACGCGTGATCCTGACCGTGATGGCGGCGGCAGAAAAGCTTGATCCGGCGCTGGAGGAAGCGGCACGATCACTCGGCGCCAATCCTCTGCGCATTTTCACCGATGTGGTCATGCCGGCCTTGTCGCCCGCCTTGATTTCCTCAGGCGCAATCTGCTTTGCGACCAGTGTCGGTGCGTTTGGCACCGCCTTCACGCTGGCGACCAATATCGATGTATTACCGATGGCGATCTATAACGAATTTACCAGCTACGCCAACTTCTCGATGGCGGCGGCACTGTCGATTGTACTGGGCGCGGTGACCTGGCTGGTGCTGGCCGTGGCGCGCTCATGGTCGGGTAGTGCAGCAGGAGCCGCAGCATGAAGCACTCTTTCCGTTTTTATGTACAACTGGCGTTCACCTTGTTGGTATGTGCGTTCCTGATCGTACCTATCATCTTGTCGATGCTGGCCGGAATTACCGATAATTTTTTCATCGGCCTGTCGAGCGGATTCACGCTGCGCTGGGTGGAGCAGGTCTGGGATACGTATCAGCTGACTATCTGGCGTTCGATTGCGATTGCGCTGGCTTGCCTGGTCGTCACCGCGATTGCCGGCGTGCCATTGGCGTATATGCTGGCACGCTATCAGGGCGGCAATAGCCGCCTGGCGCGCGCGATTGAAGAGTTGTTGATGATGCCGGTGGCGGTGCCTGGGTTGGCCACCGCGCTGGCCTTGATCATGGCTTACGGCCAGTATCGGGAATTCCGCAGCAGCGCGTTGTTCATCCTGGTTGGCCATGTGTTGTTTACCTTGCCGTTCATGGTGCGGCCAGTGCTGGCGGTGATGCAGTCGTCGCAATTGTCGGTGCTGGAGGAGGCTGCTGCCAGCCTTGGCGCAGGGCTGGGACAGCGCTTTTTCGGTGTGGTGATTCCCAACGTATTTTCCGGCATCCTGGCCGGTGCGCTGATGGTGGTGACCTTGTCGATTGGCGAATTCAATATCACCTGGATGCTGCATACACCGCTGACGATGACCTTGCCGGTTGGCCTCGCCGATAGCTATGCGTCGATGCGGCTCGAAGTCGGCTCCGCTTACACGTTGATTTTTTTCCTGATGATCATTCCTTTGCTGATCGCCATGCAATGGGTGACGCACACTACACAATCAAGAGTCCGTTTATGAAGAATGCCGTTTCCATTCAATTAGTCCAATGCGGCAAGACCTTTCCCAACGGCGCGCAGGCACTGCAGCCGCTGGATCTGGAAATCCAGCCAGGCGAAACCGTCGTGTTGCTGGGGCCATCCGGCTGCGGCAAGACCACCACTTTGCGCATGATTGCAGGACTGGAGTTTCCAGATGCCGGCGGCCGCGTTCTGTTTGGTGGCGAAGACGTGACTGCCTTGCCGATCGAGCGCCGCGGCGTTGGCATGGTGTTCCAGAATTACGCGTTGTTTCCGAACATGACGGTGGGTGAGAACATCGCTTATGGCTTGAAGATCCGCAAAATTCCGGCTGCAGAACGCCTCGCCAAAATCGAGACGCTGCTGGAGATGGTGCATTTGCACGGACTGGGTCAGCGCCGCATCGATCAACTGTCCGGCGGACAGAAGCAACGGGTTGCGCTGGCGCGTGCACTGGCTGTCGAACCTCGGGTACTGCTGCTGGACGAGCCGTTGACGGCGCTGGACGCCAAGTTACGCGAAACCCTGCGCGCCGATCTGAACCAATTGCTGCGCAAGCTTGGCATCACCGCGATCTATGTGACGCATGACCAGAGCGAGGCCATGGCGCTGGGCGACAGAGTGGTGGTGATGGAACGCGGCAAGATCGCACAGATCGGCAGCCCGCGGGATATCTATTACCGGCCCGCCAGCCATTTTGTCGCCGATTTCATCGGCACGATGAACCGGGTGAGCGGCACTGCACGCGACGGTCAGCTGCGATTTGCCGGAGGCATGCTGCCGTTCAACGGAGCTGAGAGTACGGCGACACTGATGTTTCGGCCGGAAGACGTCGAGGTCGTCACGGAAAGCATGGGCGCAGCGGACATGCAAGGTGCTGTGTTGTCGACCTTTTTCCTGGGCGACAGGACACGTCTGGTAATCGATGTCGGGGCCGAACAGCCCGTCATCGTCGAGACCGGCAAACGTGCATCCTGGCAGGTTGGAGAGCGGATTGCATTGCGCGTGCCACAACATGCGCTGCTGCATTTTGGTGAAGGAGTGCCGGCATGATTCTTTGCCAGATTTCCGATTTGCACATCAAGGCGCATGGCAAGAAGTCGTACCGCATCGTCGACACGGCAGAAAGCCTGCGGCGTTGTGTGGCCCAGGTCAACCAGTTGCGACAGCGGCCGGATGCGGTGGTGCTGACCGGCGACCTGGTCGATTTCGGTTTGCCGGAAGAGTACGCATTCCTGCGCCAGTTGCTGCAACCGCTGTCGATGCCTTTTTATCTTTTGCCGGGCAATCACGATGAACGCGAGGCATTGCGCGCAGCGTTTCCCGACCATGCATATCTGCAGCAGGGCGGTGAACGAATCGAATACGTGATCGACGATCACCCGTTGCGCATCGTTGCGCTGGATAGCGTCATTCCACGCGCCAGTAGTGGTGCCTTGGCGCCGGCTAGCTTGATATGGCTGGATCGGGTATTACAGATGCAACCGGACCAACCGACCGTCGTTGTCATGCATCACCCGCCGTTCAATACCGGCATTGGCCACATGGATAAGATCGGCCTGGAGAATCCGCAGGCGCTGGCGGATGTGGTGCGCCGTCATCCGCAAGTGGAGCGGGTTCTGTGCGGCCACTTGCATCGCTCGATTCAAGCGCGGTTCGGCGGCACCATCGCATCAACCTGCCCGGGTGTGGCGCATCAGGTGATGCTCGACCTCAGTCCGCAGGCAGCGTCGCAATTCGCGATGGAGCCGCCGGCGTTCCAGTTGCATCTATGGGATGCACAATCCGGATTGATCAGCCATACCGCGTATATCGGCGAGTTTGATGGACCGTATCCGTTCTACGACGGCGACGAACTGATCGACTGAAAGAAGGATTAGCGTAGCGTCAGTTTCAGCGCTGGCGCTTCGCCATAATCGGCATAGCGCTCATTGATATCGTCGATGCAAAATTCCAGCGTCTCGATAATCTCGGGCGCGTTCTGGCGCAATTTTTCACTGTGCTGCACTTCAATATCGAGCACCTCGTTTTCTCGCAGCCGGAATTTGCTCATGCCGTCTTCGTCGCGCAGATAACTGAGGCAATCGATCCAGGCGTTCATGTTGCGGCCGTAAAATTCCGGGAAGCCGAATACTTCTGCGGAGACGGTGTGAAAACTTTCCCAGTCGGTGATCAGTTCACCATTCAGACGTGCGGTTGGCATAATGTTTTTCCCTGCTAAATTGCGTATTGATTGCTGAACTTATCACATCTGCGGCAGGCGCTTGCGAGATTTGCGTTACGGCAGCAACAGTTTCAGCATCAACCCTGCCAGCGCGCAAGCCGCGATCACATGAATCACATTACGCTTGAAGCGAAACAGCGCAATCGCAGCGGCCAGTGCGATCAACGCAGATATCCAGTCGAAGTGAGCGCCGAGACCCTGTGGCCAAAGTACGTGATAGCCGAAGAATACCGCCAGGTTCAATATTACGCCGACTACGGCGGCAGTGATCGCCGTCAGCGGCGCGGTAAATTTCAAGTCGTTGTGCGTGGTTTCAATCAGCGGACCGCCAGCCAGGATGAACAGGAAAGACGGCAGGAAGGTGAACCAGGTCACCAAGGTTGCCGCCGCTGCGCCAGCCAGGAACAGGCTGTACGGCCCGAACAAGGCTTTTGCATAAGCGCCGACGAAACCGACAAACGCCACCACCATGATCAGCGGTCCCGGCGTGGTTTCGCCGAGCGCCAGGCCGTCGATCATTTGCGTTGGCGTCAGCCAGTTGTAGTGTTCGACCGCGCCTTGATAAACATAGGGCAGCACGGCATACGCACCGCCAAAGGTCAGCAAGGCGGCCTTCGTGAAAAACCAGCCCATCTGCGTCAGCGCGCCGTGCCAGCCATAGAAAGCGATGAGCAAGCCCATCGGCACTGCCCACAGCAAACCTCCAACCACGGCTATGCGAAGCAATCCGGGCCAGCGGAACCGGGCATGCTCGGGTGTCGGCGTGTCATCGTCGATCAGGGCCGGACCAAACGATTTGTCGGCATTGCCATGTGCTCCGCCGGTCTTGAAACGATCCGGTGCGATACGGCCGCCGATGTAGCCTATCAAGGCAGCTGCGGCGACGATGGCAGGAAACGGCACATCAAGCGCAAAAATGGCGACGAACGACGCTGCTGCAATCGCCCACAGCGTGCTGTTCCTGAGCGCTCTTGAACCTATCCGGTGTGCTGCCTGCAGCACGATGGCCGTGACCGCTGGTTTGATGCCGTAGAACAGGCCGGCGACCAGTGGCAAGTTGCCGAAAGCGATGTACAGCCAGGACAGTCCAATCAGGATCAGTAACGACGGCAGCACGAACAGCGCACCGGCGACGATGCCGCCCCAGGTGCGATGCATCAGCCAGCCGATGTAGGTGGCGAGCTGCTGGGCTTCGGGGCCGGGCAGCACCATGCAGTAATTCAAGGCGTGCAGGAAACGCCGCTCGGAAATCCAGCGGCGGTTCTCAACCAGCTCCTGATGCATGATGGCGATTTGGCCTGCAGGTCCGCCGAAACTGATAAATCCCAGTTTGAGCCAGAACATGAACGCTTCCCGAAAACTCACCGACGAAGGAGGCAAGCTGGCGGGTGCTACGGGGATTGCTTCGTGCGCATTCATTGAGTCTTGTCGCCTCGAAAACATGATTTGAATAGTTCGCGTAATCATTGGTTACGCAATACGGGCCTGCTTGCCGGCACATGATACCCATATCGTCGATGCTTTGGCCATCGCGGGCAATCACATACCGAAATGAAAAGAGGCCCTACTGCGGGGCCTCTTTTTCAAACGGGTATTGGATAACGCCGTCTGTCGCACTATTCGACGTGCAGCAGCACGCTGTCCGGAAGCGGCGCCTTGAACCAGCGCTGGGCGTTGATGTTGAGCACGCCGTTTTGCTTGATGTGAGTCAGCATGGTGTTGACCTTGGCCAGCAGGGCCGGCTCGTTTTTGTTGACGCCGATGAAGCAAGGCGAATCCTTCAGCACGATCTTCAACTGGGTGACTTCCGCCTGCTTTTCAGTAAAGGCAGCAATCAACACGTTACCTGCCGCCAGCAGTTTCGATTCGCCGGACAGATAGGATTTGACGACATCCTGGCTGGTGTCGAAATGTTTGATGATCGTGGTCGGTGGGGCAACCTTGGTCAGCTCGGTTTCTTCAATCGAACCCTTGAGCACGGCTATCGTTTTACCAGCCAATCCTGCAGCGTTTTTGACGTCCAGGTTAGGGGCGCCGAAGATGCCAAGATAGAAGGGGGCGTAGGCTTGCGAAAAATCGATCTGTTTCAGGCGTTCAGGATTTTTGCCGAGGCTGGATATCACCATGTCGACATGGTGATTCAACAGTGACGGAATGCGGTCGGAACTGGCCAGCGGCACCATGTCGAGTTTGACGCCAAGTTCCAGCGAGACCATCTTGGCGATCGAAATATCGAAGCCTTCCAGTGTCTTGTATGGGTTTTCCGAACCGAACGGCGGGGTGTCCTTGGGCACAGCGACCCGGACCGCACGTCGGCTCTGGATATCATCGAGTGAATCGGCTCGGCTTTCTGTCGCTGGCAATAGCGTGCCGGCCAAGGCGATGGAGTAGACAAGAACGCATGCAAATATACCGGTATAACGCTTCACAAGAAGACTCCCAGAATTGATTGAACGACTACATTTGCCATCTTCGCAATGGCTTGAGACGCTGCTGCAACACTTGCTACCGGCAGGATTCTATGTCTGCATGGAAAGTTTGTATACGTAATAGTTGGGGATTGTTTTGGACTGTCTCTTTGTCGCAAATGCATGCGGAAGTCATTGGCAAACTGCATGAAAACAAGCAGTAAATCGTGGCAGCGATTGCGCAGTTGTAGCCGGGAGCGGATACAACTGCGCTGGCATCGCTGCCATGCTCACGTGCACGCGTGTTAAGCAGCGTTAATGCCCGCTACCTGCTCCAGTTCTTTCATCGCCTCGTCCGGCAACACCAACTTGCCTGCCGCCAGATTCTCGTGCAGGTGTGCGACAGACGAGGTACCCGGGATCAGAAGGATGTTAGGTGCGCGACGCAGCAGCCAGGCGAGCGCGACCTGCATGGGCGTGGCGCCAAGGCGCGCAGCCACATCCGACAAGGTAGATGATTGCAGCGGAGTGAAGCCGCCGAGCGGGAAAAAAGGCACGTAGGCGATGCCGTCTCGGGCAAGCTCGTCGATCAGGGCGTCGTCTTCCCGATGCGCCAGGTTGTAATGGTTTTGTACGCAGACGATCTCGCAGATACGGCGTCCTTGCGCGACCTGCGTCGATGTGACGTTACTCAGCCCGATGTGACGCACCAGACCCTGGCGTTGGAGCTCGGCCAAAACCGTGAGCGGCTCTTCGATTGACCCTTCGACAGGCCCGTGGATGCCGAGCATGCTGCGCAGGTTAACCACCTCGAGCACATCCAGGCCAAGATTGCGCAGGTTGTCATGGACCGCCTGGGTCAGCTCTTCGCGCGACATGGCTGGAATCCATGAGCCGTCGTCGCCGCGCCGGGCACTGATCTTGGTGACGATGGCCAGATCGTCTTGATAAGGATGCAGCGCTTCGCGGATCAGCTGATTAGTGATGTGGGGACCGTAGAAATCGCTGGTGTCGATGTGATTTACGCCGCGTGCGACGGCTTCGCGCAGCACAGCCAATGCGGCGTCGCGATCCTTGGGAGGACCGAACACGCCAGGCCCGGCAAGTTGCATGGCGCCATAGCCGAGCCGTTTTACGGTACGGCCACCCAGTGTGAAGCTGTCGGATTGTTCGATATTGGACATGATGAAGTTCCTGTAAGTGAGAGACGACTCATAGTAGGCTTTTTCCGCTCACACAATAATTGGGTACAATCCATACGGGTTGTGCGGATTGGCGAACAGTAGAGGTGCGAAAAAATGAAGGTCGACCTGGGAGATCTCAATGCTTTCGTGGTGGTGGCGCGTGCCAAAGGCTTTCGCGAAGGCGCACGCGTAAGCGGCAGCAGTGCATCAGCGCTCAGCGAGGCGGTACGGCGCCTGGAGGCGCAGCTTGGCGTGAGGTTGTTCAATCGCACCACGCGCAGCGTCGTTCCGACTGAAGCCGGTGACGGTTTACTGGCGCGGCTTAGTCCTGCCTTGGGCGAGATCGAGTCTGCACTCGACGTGGTGAATGGCTTTCGCGACAGGCCAGCCGGCACCTTGCGCCTCAACGTACCTGTGAGCGCCGCGCGGCTGGTGTTGGGCAGCATCGTACCGCCGTTTCTCGCCGCCTATCCCGACATTCAACTGGATATCATCGCCGAAGACAGTTTTGTCGACGTCATCGCGGCCGGCTGCGACGCCGGCATTCGCTACGACGAGAGGCTGGAACAGGACATGATCGCGGTGCCAATCGGACCGCGCGTCCAACGCTTTGCCACGGCCGCGTCGAGCGCTTACCTGGATCAGCGCGGTCGGCCGAAACACCCGCGCGAACTGCTCGGGCATGCCTGTCTGCGCGGCCGTTTTTCCAGCGGCTCAATGCCGGCGTGGGAGTTTGAGCGGAAGGGAGAGGTATTGCGCGTTGATCCGACCGGGCCGCTGATCGTACAGGCTGGCGGCGGCGCCGATCTCGCCGTTGAAGCGGCGATCGGCGGCAGCGGCATTGTGTATCTCTTCGAAGACTGGCTGCGTCCCCATCTTGACAGCGGTGCACTGGAGCCGGTGCTTGAATCATGGTGGCCGCGCTTTTCGGGGCCGTTTCTTTACTATCCCGGGCGGCGCCTGGTGCCGGCACCTTTGCGCGCGTTCATCGATTTTATCAAGGCGTCTGCCGATCAGCGTTGACTACAAGCGATTTCGAATCTCAATAATAAAGGCCGCCTTGAGCAAAAACGAAAACTCAAATGGCCCTTTGATTGACGCGCTTGCTTAACGCTTCCGCGCTTTCTTTGCGTTCGCTGTAGCGATCTACAAGGAAAGATGAAACGTCACGCGTAAGCAGGGTGAATTTGAACAGCTCCTCTATCACGTCAACTACGCGCTCATAGTAGGAAGACGGTCTCATGCGGCCCGCATCATCAAATTCCAGAAATGCCTTGGCAACCGAGGACTGGTTGGGAATGGTGATCATGCGCATCCAGCGGCCGAGAATACGCATCTGATTGACTGCGTTGAAGGATTGCGAACCACCGGATACCTCCATTACCGCCAGTGTTTTGCCTTGCGTCGGCCGCACCGCGCCGATAGATAATGGAATCCAGTCGATCTGCGCCTTCATGATGCCGGTCATGGCGCCGTGCCGCTCGGGCGAGGTCCAGACCATGCCCTCGGCCCATTGCGCCAGTTCTCTCAACTCCAGGACCTTGGGATGGTTCTCAGGTTCGCTATCGGGCAAGGGCAAGCCGTGCGGATCAAAAATTCTGACCTCGCCGCCCATTTCTGTCAGCAGGCGCGCCGCTTCCATCGTCAACAGACGGCTATAGGATTTTTCACGCAGGGAGCCGTATAGCAGCAGGAAGCGGGGCGCGTGGGTTGAGCGCGCGACGTCGGAGAAATCCGCGGCGGACGGTGCGCGGAAAAGGTCGGCATCGATATTCGGCAGATCGGGCAAATTATTTGACACGCCATCCCTCCGCGTTGATCACCACTTCGCCATCTTCTTTGGCAAACGCAGCTTTTTGCGGCAATGACAGGATATCCAGCAGCAGCTCGGATGGACGACACAGGCGCGTGCCTTCTGGTGTGACAACAAAAGGCCGGTTGATCAGGATCGGATGGGCCAGCATGGCCTCCAGCAATTGCCTATCCGTCAGGTCCGGCGCATCCAGCCCAAGTTCTGCGTAGGGTGTTCCCTTTTGCCGAATGGCTTCTCGCACCGTCAGGCCACTGTCCGCGATCAGTTTTGTGAGTGTTGCCAATGACGGCGGTTGCTTCAGGTATTCAATCACTTCGGGCTCGACGCCGGTATTGCGTATCAGCGCCAACGTATTGCGCGATGTACCGCATTCGGGGTTGTGATAAATCGTAATGTTCATGGTTCGACTTTCATTAAAGCGGGCAGCCAGCCCGCCGGTCATGTATCAACGTCCTTCGTACCAGCCTTGCGTGCGGTTCACGATACCGACAATCAGCAGCATGACCGGCACTTCGATCAGTACCCCGACGACGGTAGCCAGCGCCGCGCCGGATTTGAATCCAAACAGGCTGATTGCTGCGGCCACCGCCAGTTCGAAGAAGTTGGAGGCGCCGATCAACGCTGAGGGGCAAGCGATCGAATGCTTTTCCCCGACAACCTTGTTGAGCCAGTAAGCCAGCGCGGAATTGAAAAAGACTTGTATCAGGATGGGGATCGCCAGTAATGCGATGACCAGCGGCTGTTCGATGATTGCATTGCCCTGGAATGCAAACAGCAGCACCAGGGTCAGCAACAGCGCCGCAATCGACCAGGGCTGGATGCGCGCCATCAGCTTGTCAAAATTGGCCTGGCCACGGCGCAGCAGGGATCTGCGCCAGAGTTGAGCAATGATCACCGGCGCCACGATATACAACATCACTGATGTCAGCAGCGTCGCCCACGGCACGGTAATGCTGGACACGCCAAGCAAGAGAGCGACCAGTGGCGCAAATGCAAACACCATGATCAGATCGTTCATCGCAACTTGCGACAGCGTGAAGTAAGGATCACCGCCCGTAAGCCGGCTCCACACAAACACCATTGCCGTGCACGGCGCGGCGGCCAGCAGGATCAGTCCGGCGACATAGGAATCGAGCTGATCAGCCGGCAGATAAGGCGCAAACCAATGACGGATAAACACCCAGGCAAGCAGTGCCATCGAAAATGGTTTGACCGCCCAGTTGATGAACAAGGTAACGCCGATGCCGCGGACATGTCCCTTGACCTGGTTCCAGGCAGAGAAATCGATCTTGAGCAGCATGGGAATAATCATCACCCAGATCAGTCCGCCGACCGGCAGATTGACCTTGGCAACTTCCAGCGAACCGATTGCCTGCACCCCGACTGGAAAGAGCTGTCCGAGCAAAATGCCGACAACGATGCAAAGCGCCACCCAAACGGTCAGATAACGCTCAAACAGATTCATGGAGCCGCTTGCTGCATGTCTGTCGGCATCTACCGCCGGGTTGTCTGCAGGGATAGTCGCGTGCGCACGCTTCATGACGCCGAATCTTCCGAGGTGGAGCAAGCAGGATTGCAGACCGGCGTGCAGGGATTACCGCCGCAGCAATTCTCGGTCAGAAAGGCGAGCAGGCCGTTCATGGTGGCAAAATTCGCCGAGTAAATGACGAATCGCCCCTCATTGCGAAACGTCACCATGTCGGCGTGCGTCAGTTCCTTCATGTGGAACGATAGCGACGACGGTGATATCCCCACGGCTTCGCTGATCTTGCCCGCAGGCAGGCCGGCAGGCCCGGCTTGCACCAGGGCACGAAAGATCGCCAGGCGTGAGTCTTGGGCGAGTGCTGTAAGGGCAGCTACGGCTGAGTTTGTTTTCATATTTCAATGATAGTTGAAATATTGAATAAATCAATAGTTTCTTGTATGTGGCTAAAGGCCGTCGATCAATGTGGCGATGGCGATGGCGATGGCGGTGCGGGAATCTCCCGGGTTTTCGCTGGTAGGCGAAAACCGCTCAGACAGCGGCAAGCATGCTTGCCGAAACCCTGTCTTCGCCCCGCGTCCGTACCGGACGCGGATTCGATGCTCTGAGGCATCAATACCAATAAAAAAGGCCACCCTTCGGGTGACCTTTTTGTATTGGTGGTGGAGGCGGCGGGAATCGAACCCGCGTCCGCAAGTCCTCTACAGACAGTTCTACATACTTAGTGCTGTCATTTGATTTAACCCAGCCGACGCGGACGCACACGCTTCGTTCAGGCGAGTCACCTAAATTTAACTGTTAGCCAGGTAACCCGACTAAAAGCGATTCCCTGTAAATGACTCTACTGCTGTTTTACCAGCCCACCCCAGGGACGAGATGGTGTAGAGCTAACCGGTTATTAAGCGGCTAGTGCGTACGAGTTATCGTTTGCAGTTAGATCTATTCCGATTGTATTTACGAGGTAGTCGGTCCTCGGTATGCCCTGCGCTGCTTTGTAACCCACGTCGAAACCAGGTCGCCCCCAAGCAGATTGCTATTGTAACGCACTTGGGGCCTGCCTGTCAGGACGTTGCCGGTATTGAAAGACCGGCGGCTTTTGCCTATTTCAAGGCGAAATCGACGCGATTCGGCTGGCCCTTGTCCTTGATGCCATCGGCAGTCAGCTTCGGCGCGATCAGGAAAATCCGTTCCAGCGGGATCTGGCCCTTGGTTTCGAGGTAGGAGCGGACAGCTTCGGCGCGGCGGGTCGCCAACGCGCTCAATGCGTCTTGGGTCACCTGGGTATTGGCGACGATCAACTTTTCCATTTCCGGCGTCGGCAGGGATTTGGCAAAGCCGATGGCGTTGCGGGGTTTGTCGAATTTCTCGGAACCGTACACTTTACCCATGTACTTTTCCTTGTCGGCCTCGGTCAAGGCGACTTCGTCCGGTTGTGCATCGTCGCTTTGATTCACCGAGTCCTTGAGTTTCAGCGCTGCCAGCTTGCGGTTCAGGATTTGCTGGCGCACGCCATCGGTATCGGTGACCGGGTCAACACGGCCGATCAGGTCCAGCTTCAATGCCGGACGATCTTTCAATGCCTTGGCGATCGTATCGAGCTTGCTTTGTGTGGCGGCCGTGAGTGTTGCCGAGCCTGGCGCGAATTCGGCGTAGCCGAGTTCATCGCCGCCAGAGCCGCCGAAGGCGGAACTGATCAGTGCGAAAGGCGAGGTGACGGCCTTGACGATCAGGTTGATGAAGATGCGCACAATGATGCCGCCGATCGAGAATTGCGGGTCCGACAAGGTGCCGGAAATCGGCAGGTTGATGTTGATCTGGCCGTTGCGGTCTTTCAGCAGCGCCACGGCCAGCAGCACCGGCAGCTTGGTGGCGGTTGGGCTGTCGATCTTGTCGCCGAAGGTGAGCTGGTCGATGCGCACATTGTTTTCTGCGACCAGCTTGTCGTTCTCGATGTGATAGCTGACGTCCATCGACAGCTTGCCTTTCTCGATCGCATAGCCGGCGTACTTGGCGGCATACGGCGTCAGGCGCGGCAGCTCGACGCCGTTGGCGCTGGCCTTGATGTCGAGGAACATCGGCTTGAACAGTGGGTTGAGCGAACCGGAAATGGCCACTGGCGCGTCGTTGTCGATCTTGCCGTTGAGGTCGATCGGCGCCGGCGCCGGCTTGTCGGATGCGATCGCGCCGACCGTGCCGTTCATGCCGGTCATGTTGGCGGTGTAGTTCGGCTTGACGAAGTTGTCGGTGTAGTTGATGTTGCCGCCCTTGATCACCACCAGGCCGATCCGGATTACCGGTGCGTTTTCTTTGGGTGGCGCCACAACGATGGGGGCTACCGTGACTGTCCCTTCGCTAGTTGGCTTGGTGACTTTTGGCGTGCCCTGGCCCATGCCTTCGCCTGCCTCGGCGGAAGTCAGGGACGGTGTCGGCGCGCCGGGCGGGGCGTTCTTTGAGACGACAATATCCTGCAGGTTGAGTTTGGCCTTGTCGGACAGGATGATGCGCGCGTAGAAATCGTCCAGCGCGATTTTTGCCAAGGTCACATGTTGCCGCGGGCCGCCGATGCTGGCGTTGATGCCGCTGACATCGAGCAGTTTCCATTTGAGGAAGTCGGCGGAATTTTCCTTGTCCAGCACACGGAAATTCGCCAGGCGCAGCGTGCCGTTATAACTGGTGGCCAGCTCCTGGCGGGCGCTAGGCGGCACTAGCGTCAGTTTGCCCTTGGTGCTGGCCAGGCCGGAGGTCAGCGTCACGTTCAGGTAGTCGGTGAAGTAGGGCTGCAGCGCCGGCACTGACAGGTTCTGCGCATCGATGGCGAGGTCGAGCGACTTCATTTGCGCAGCGATGTTGCCGTCGACCGACAATTTCCCGCTTTTGTTGATCTGGCTGCGCAGGCTGATCTTGATCGGTTTGTCGAGTTTGCTGGAGACGTTGTCCGCGGTCAGGTTCAAATTGTCGGCACGCAGTTTGACCGTCGGTTTTACTGAGTCGTCGAGATAGGCGACGGCGCTGTCGGTGATCGCGAACTGATTGATGTTGGCGACCCAATCCGGTCCGGCTTTCTTGGCCGGTGCAGCCGCCACCGCCGCCTTTGGCGCAGCGCCGTTGGCGACGAATTGCTGGAGGTTGAGCTTACCCTTGGCATCGCGCCGGACATCGCCCTGGATGCCGGCCACGCGCAACGCATTGGCGTTGAAGGTATGGGCTTCGGTATCGACGCTGCCGTTTTCCAGGCTGATTTTCTTGATGCCGATGCTGCCGCCGGCATTCGATTTGGCTGCAACCTTGAGGTCGTTGACGTCAATCCCGAGCTGATGCAACTGGATCCGGCCGTCGCTGATGGAGAGCAGGGTGTCGAGCGATAGCTGGCCGGACAGCACGGCCGCCAGCGAGCGGTTGATATAAGGTTGGTACTGCGCAAGCGACAGGGCATCGATGCTAGCTTTGCCGGCGACTGCGCCTTTGGCTGGAGTAACCTGGCCGATGAACTGGATGTGCTGGTCGCCGTCGCTGCCGGTTGAGAGTTTGATGGTTGCCGGCTTGGCATTGGCAGCCATCGACAGTTGGCTGGCATCCAGCGCGACGTTCTTGACTTGCAGGTTCAGCGCCGGCGTTGCATTGGCGGCGTCGAGCCAGTTGACCGTGCCGTTATGGATGCTTAGCTTGGCGAGCGTCATTGCAGGGGCGGTGCTCGTGTTGGCCGGCTTTTTCGGCGCGTCCTTGGCGATATCCTGTTTGGCTGCCGGCGTGCTCAGGGCGGCCCAGTTGAGGCTGCCGTCAGCATTCAGGTTGACCCAGACTTCCGGTTGCTGGATGTCGATCTGATCCAGTGCGGCGCTGCCGTCGAGGACATTGAGTTTATGTATCTGCGTGTTGATCGCCTGCGCTTTCAGCAGCGGCGCGGCATTCTTGTCGGCCAGCGCAACGTCGGCCAGGTTGATCGCACCCGACAGCACGATTTCGGGTTTGTCCTTGTTGCGGACAAAACTCAGGTCGAGTTTGGTGGAGAGCTTTGTGCTTTCGATTTTCAGGGGCAAAGCCACTGGCGAAAACGCCACGAAACTGGCGACATCGAGCTGGTCGATATCGATCGCGAGCGCGGTTTCCTGGCTGCCGGCAAACGGCTTGCTGCGGCCCTTCAGGTCGAACGGCGTGCCATTGATCTTGGCTGACAGATGCGGCTGGACGAAGGTGTCGACCTTGCTCGGGAAATTCGATACGTAAGGCAGGCCGATGTTCAGCGCTTCGATATCGACCAGCTTGTTGGTGACCTTGTCGTCGAACTTGATCGTGCCGTTTTCGAGCTGGATATTGGAGATCGAAAACATGGCCGGTTTGTCGCTCTTCGGCATCGCCAGGACGCGGTCGATGATGTCGGAAAAATTGTAGCGGCCGATGCCTTCGGCGCTGGTGCGCACGATATGCAGGTTCGGGTTGACCAGCTGGACTTCATTCAATACCGGCGCCAGGCGGAACAGCGAAGCCGACGACGCATTGACCAGCAGCGTCTTGGCAGAAAATGCCGGTGTGGTCTTGTCGGGTTCGTACAGCGTGACATCGGACGCCGTCAGCGTAATCGTGAACGGATTGAAGCCGATCTTGCCGATGCTGACCTTGCGGCCAATCTGCGCTTCGGCTTGTTGTTCGGCCACGTGCTTGACGAGAGGGGGAACGGCGAACCAGCTGATGATTGCCAGCACCAGCAGCGCAGCGACCGTGATGCCTGCCCAGCGCATGGCGCGCGGGAGCCAGGAGGGACGAGGGAGATTTGCCATTTTTTTTCCTTATGGGCAAGGATGTCCACAATATACCGCCAGACAGCATTGCCAGCTAATTTATCAGAATCCGAGAAAACGTTGCAGCGAGGTGCAACCTGGAGTGTTAACCCGATGTTTCGACCTCGTGTGGCAGCCTGTAGACGTCATGCGTTGCACTCTTGTCGTCGCCAGGCTGCGACCGGTTCGTAATATTTACGGTTGCTGCGCCGGCAGCAATGCCAGCAGTTGAAGAGGTGTATCGATCAGTGCATCGGCGGCCCAGGAATCGGGTGCCGATTCGCCGCAATAACCCCAGGCCGCCGCAACGGTTGCCATGCCCGCCGCTTGTCCGGCCTGGATGTCGCGCAGGTCATCGCCGACGTACCAGCATTCGTGTGGCGCAACATTGAGGCGGCGCGCCGCTTCCAGCAGCGGTTCCGGGTGGGGTTTGGAGTGGGCGGTAGTATCGCCCGAGATCACGCAGTCGGCATCGCCGAGACCGATTTGCAGCACCAGCGGATCGGTGAAGCGGGCCGCCTTGTTGGTGACCACGCCCCAGCCGAGATTGCGTTGCCGGAGATCCTTGAGCAGTGCCGGAATGCCGTCGAACAGCGTACTGTTGACGGCCAGTGCGGCGGCGTAATGATCGAGGAAGCCGTCACGTAACTCGTCGAAGCCAGGATCGCCCGGCTTGAGGCCGAAGGCGGCGCCGATCATGCCGCGGGCGCCGGCTGATGTGTGTGGGCGCAGCTGTTCGTAAGGCGTGTCGTCGAGTCCTCGATCGTTGCGTACGCGATTCATGGCTGCAGCCAGATCCGGAGCGGTGTCGGCAAGCGTACCGTCGAGGTCGAACAGGATTGCGCGTGGCATTGGCAATGGCATGGTGGTTCCTCAGTGCGGAAAGCGACAGGCCTGAGGCGTAGCCGCTTTCGAATCAGATAAATAAAACCCGCCGCACTCGCGCATTGCTGCAACTGGCTCGATGGAGCGCAGCGGCGGCGATGCTAGACAGGTTTGGTGCAGGCCATCAAATAGTTGACGCCGGTATCCTGGTTAAGCGAATAGATGCGGGTGAGCGGGTTGTAGCTCATGCCGCGCAAGGTATCGACTGTCAGTCCAGCGTTGCGGGCAAACTGCGCCAGTTCGGCCGGTGTGATGAACTTGGCGTAGTCATGCGTCCCTTTGGGCAGCATGCGCAACAAGTATTCGGCGCCGATGACCGCCTGCAGATAGGCTTTCGGATTGCGATTCAGCGTGGAGAAAAATACCTGTCCGCCGGGTTTGACCAGTGTTGCGCAAGCGCGCACGATGGATGACGGATCGGGCACGTGCTCCAGCATTTCCATGCAGGTGACGACATCGAATTGCCCTGCTTCGCGTTCTGCCAGGTCTTCTGCCGCAATTTTTTCATAGCGGACTTCGATCCCGGATTCCAGGCTGTGCAGGTCGGCAACTTTCAATGCCTTGTCGGACAAGTCGATGCCGGTGACTTTGGCGCCTTTCCTGGCCATCGATTCGGCCAGGATGCCGCCGCCGCAGCCGATGTCGACAACATTCTTGCCGGCGAGCGCGGCGCGCGAATTGATCCACTCCAGGCGCAGCGGATTGATTTCATGCAATGGACGAAATTCGGATTCAGGGTCCCACCAGTGGTGAGCCAGGTCGCTGAATTTCTTGAGTTCTGATGGGTCTGCGTTCATAGGCTGAATCATAGCTGGAAAGTAAGGTTTTGCGGTTTTAAACCCTATTAAAAAGTTATCAAAGCCTGTAATGACAGCGACTGCTTTACGATATTGCCGCCCGCGGCGATAGCTATATCCGATGAGGGGCCGTGCTTCCGTTGCGCCTGTTCAATCTTGTCAGGCGAAAAAAAACCCCGCCGAGGCGGGGTTCTGATCGAGTTTTAATCGATTAGTTAGTACGTGTACCAACAACTTCGATTTCAACGCGACGGTTTTTAGCGCGGCCAGCTGCTGTCTTGTTGTCAGCGACTGGTTGCGACTTGCCTTTACCTTCGGTGTAAACACGGTTAGCTTCGACACCCTTGTGTACCAGGTATGCCTTAACAGCTTCAGCGCGACGAACCGACAGTTTTTGGTTGTAAGCAACGGAACCGATCGAGTCAGTGTGACCAACAGCGATGATGACTTCCAGGTTGATTGCGCCCAGTTTCGATGTCAGGTCGTCCAGCTTAGCTTTGCCTTCTGGCTTCAGGACAGCTTTGTCGAAGTCAAAGAATGCGTCAGCAGCGAAAGTGACCTTTTGCGATACTGGAGCTGGTGCTGGAACAACTGGAGCTGGTGCTGGTGCAACTGGAGCTGGTGCAGCTTGGGCGATTTCGCCGTCGCAACCTGGAACCGAGTCAGCTGGTGTCCAGTAGCCGGTGTGCCAGCACAGACCGTACGGGTCACGTGCGATCACGCCATTGGAGCTTTGAACATAGGCGCTGTATGGAGTAGGAGCCTGGATATCTTTGATTTCCTGCGCGGAGGCAGAGAGTGCGACGACTGCGGACGCAGCGAAGACGAGTTTTGCTAATTTATTCATGTTTCTCCTCTCGGTTGAGATATCCGCAGATTAACTGCGCAACTAATATACGACATCAAAAATTGGATAGTACCACGTGGTTCAGGCCGTTACGTGAGGGATTGACCACACGCAATGAACTTGACCACCATTCTGCCACAGGCCGCTATGACTAGCGAAGGATGCCAAATGATCCAGCACACGTTTTGCCCGCTTCGTTGTTTTCATACAACATAACATTATGAAAACATCCCCACGGGCAATATATTACATCGCCATAAGGGAATTATCGAAATTATTTTAATTTGGTTGCATTTTTATTACGACTCTGCGATCCGGGCTTAGGCAATCGATGAGTTGTTTATGGCTGAGTTTTTTACTGCAGCTGGAAACCGGTTCCGCTTCGCCGGCGCCGATAACGTCGATTCGATTGTGGATACCTTTGCTCTTCAAATACGATGCAACACTGGCGGCACGTTGTTTTGATAACTTTTGGTTATATTTCTCCGAGCCAATCCGATCCGTATAGCCGGTGACTATGATGACGCCGTTGCCGCAGAGATTTGTTAATTTGCCAATTATTTCCTGGTCGATGCGCTGTTTGGCAACCTTGGTCAGGGTTGCCCTGCCAAAACTGAAGGTCTGGTCGCTCAACAACGTGACGTTGCATTGCGCAACGTTTGCCGCAGGTACTTTTTCCGTATTGGCAACTAATGGATTTTCTGCAAGGGCCGGTGCGATTGCCTTCATGACCGGCGGAGTCAGCGTGCCGTCGCAACCGGTCACCGCGTCATTTTGTTCCCAATAGCCGGAGCGCCAGCACAAGCCATCCTGGCTGCGCACGATTGGTCCGCGGCCATCCTGCAGGTAGGCGTTTTTTTCTGTTGTTGCATGAACATCCGTGGTTTGGGCGAAGCTTGAACTGGCCGCGAAGCCGAGAGCCGAACCTAGCAGCAGGCTCAGCGCAATGATATGACGCATAATTATTTCCTGAGAGAAGTGGCCGGCGGGCGCATGCAAGCGCTGCCGAATTGCCGGGCAAGGCGGCATTTAAACATATTTTTTTGCCATACAGCGATTCCTGGCGGAAGTATGGAGCCCTTGCTTGCCTGAAAAGCCAGAAGCGCCTCCCCCGCGTGCTAAAATCATGCGTCTAATTACTGCCATTCGGGGCTGTAGTCGGCGATATGCCGATATTTCAGCGCTGAATGACGGTCTGGCTGATTGTGGAAGAGGCGTTCGCCGCGTTTCCGCGGTGTCGAACCTTGTCCTGCAAGCAGCCATATATATCTGTGATCGATCAACCCAAGTAAAGACTCGCCGACTCGCTAATGGATCAATTCGCTAAAGAAACAATCCCGATTTCCCTCGAAGAAGAAATGCGCAAGAGCTATCTCGATTACGCGATGAGCGTGATCGTCGGCCGTGCGCTGCCGGATGTGCGCGACGGCCTCAAGCCGGTGCATCGCCGGGTCTTGTTCGCCATGCATGAAATGAACAACGTCTGGAACCGCCCGTTCGTCAAATGCGCGCGCGTGGTCGGTGAGACGATGGGTAAATACCACCCGCACGGCGACGCGTCGATCTACGACACGCTGGTGCGGATGGCGCAACCCTTCTCGCTGCGCTACATGCTGGTCGACGGCCAGGGTAATTTCGGCTCGATCGACGGCGACGGCGCCGCGGCGATGCGTTATACCGAGTGCCGCCTGGACAAGATCGCCGGCGAACTGCTGGCCGACCTGGACAAGGAAACCGTCGACTTCGTGCCTAACTATGACGGCAAGGAAAAGGAGCCGTCGGTGTTGCCGACGCGTATTCCAAACCTGCTGATCAACGGTTCGTCCGGTATCGCGGTCGGTATGGCGACCAACATCCCGCCGCATAACCTGACCGAAGTGATCGACGGTGCTTTGCACGTGCTGCGCAATCCCGAATGCGCGATCGACGAGTTGATCGAGATCATCCCGGCGCCGGATTTCCCGACCGCCGGCATCATCTACGGCGTCTCCGGCGTGCGCGACGGTTACCGCACCGGCCGTGGCCGTGTGGTGATGCGCGCCAAGACCCACTTCGAAGAGTTCGGACGTGAAGGCCGCACCGCGATCATCATCGACGAGCTGCCGTACCAGGTAAACAAGAAGGCGCTGCTGGAACGTATCGCCGAGCTGGTGCGCGACAAGAAGCTGGAAGGCATTTCGGACCTGCGCGACGAGTCGGACAAATCCGGCATGCGCGTGGTGATTGAGCTCAAGCGCGGCGAAGTGGCCGAGGTAGTGCTGAACAACCTGTACAAGCAAACGCAGCTGCAAGATACCTTCGGCATGAACATGGTGGCGCTGGTGGATGGTCAGCCGAAGCTGCTGAACCTGAAGCAGATGCTGGAATGCTTCCTGTCGCATCGTCGCGAAGTCGTCACACGCCGTACCGTGTTCGAACTGCGCAAGGCACGCGAACGCGGCCACGTGCTGGAAGGCCTGGCGGTAGCGCTGGCGAATATCGATGATTTCATCGCGCTGATCAAGGCGGCGCCAACGCCGCCGGTAGCGAAATCCGAACTGATGGCGCGCGCCTGGGATTCGTCCATGGTGCGTGAGATGCTGGCTCGCACCGGCGAGGAAAACCTCGGCGGCATCGAGTCCTTCCGTCCGGAAAACCTGCCGAAACATTACGGTATCCAGTCTGATGGCTTGTATAAGCTGTCGGACGATCAGGCGCAGGAAATTCTGCAGATGCGCTTGCAGCGTTTGACCGGGCTGGAGCAGGACAAGATCGTCAATGAGTACAAAGACGTGATGGAACAGATCGCCGACTTGCTGGATATCCTGGCCAAGCCGGAGCGCGTCACCGTCATCATCACTGATGAAATGACCGCCGCCAAGAACGAATACGGCATCGGCAACAAGGATGCACGTCGTTCGCAGATCGAGCACAATCCTACCGATCTCGGTACCGAAGACTTGATCACGCCGCAGGACATGGTCGTGACCTTGTCGCACACCGGCTACATGAAAGCGCAGCCGGTCTCGGAATACCGCGCGCAAAAACGCGGTGGCCGCGGCAAGCAGGCGATGGCGACCAAGGATGACGACTGGATCGACCAGCTGTTCGTCGGCAATACCCATGATTACATTTTGTGCTTCAGCAATCGCGGCCGCCTGTACTGGCTGAAGATCTGGGAAGTGCCGCAAGGTTCGCGCAACTCGCGCGGCAAGCCGATCGTCAACATGTTCCCGCTGCAGGATGGCGAGAAGATTACTGTCGTCTTGCCGTTGTCGGGCGATAACCGCAGCTTCCCTGAAGACCGCTACGTGTTCATGTCGACCAGCCTCGGCACCGTCAAGAAGACGCCGTTGTCCGACTTCAGCAATCCACGCAAGGCCGGCATCATCGCGGTCGATCTGGACGAAGGCGATTTCCTGATCGGCGCGGCGCTGACCGATGGCCAGCACGATGTGATGCTGTTCTCGGATTCCGGCAAGGCAGTACGCTTCGACGAAAACGATGTGCGCCCGATGGGCCGCACTGCACGTGGCGTGCGCGGCATGAACCTGGAAGAAGGGCAGCAGGTCATCGCCTTGCTGGTCGCCGAAAATGAGCAGCAATCGGTATTGACTGCAACCGAAAACGGCTTCGGCAAACGTACTCCGATCACCGAGTACACCCGCCATGGCCGCGGCACCAAGGGCATGATTGCAATCCAGACCAGCGAACGTAACGGCAAGGTAGTCGCCGCGACATTGGTTGAGCCTAGTGACGAAATCATCCTGATCACCACCGGTGGTGTCCTGATACGTACCCGCGTCGCGGAAATCCGCGAAATGGGGCGCGCTACACAGGGCGTCACGTTGATCGCGGTGGAAGACGGCACCAAGCTGAGCGGTTTGCAGCGCGTGGTCGAATCTGACGCCGAAGTGGACGCTGAAGCCGATGCCGGCAACGGCGAAACAGGTGGCGCTGCTGACGCAGCCGATCCGGCAGCCGAGTAAAGTATCAAGCCGCGCGATCCGAGCCATGGCACGGACCGCGCGGTAGTGTTCACGTTTTAAATTTGCTGGCCGGTATGCATCAAGCAGGCGCGCAGCGCTTGGCAGTAAATCAGCAGCAAAATCGGCAATAAGTACGCTATCCGTTGGTCTGTACCCGCAGTTCGCAGTTTCTGTAATCCTGGCTTTTATCTGACGACATTCATCATGCCTATCTACAATTTTTCCGCTGGCCCCGCCGTATTACCGAAAGAAGTGCTGCAGCAGGCTGCGGCCGAAATGCTGGACTGGCATGGCAGTGGCATGTCGGTGATGGAAATGAGTCATCGCGGCAAGGAATTCATGTCGATCCTGGCGGCGGCGCAGCAGGATTTCATCGAGCTGTTTGCGGTGCCTGCAAATTACAAGCTGCTGTTCATGCAAGGCGGTGCGATTGCCGAAAATGCGATCGTGCCGTTGAACCTGATGGGCCGTAAAAGTCAGCCGGCAACCGCCGATTACATCAATACCGGTTCCTGGTCGACCAAGTCGCTGAAGGAAGCCAAGCGTTACGGCAACGTCAATGTCGCCGCTTCGTCGGAAGAGCAGCACTTTGCCCGCATTCCGGCGCGCGACAGCTGGCAGTTGTCGAAAGATCCGGCTTACGTGCATATCTGCACCAATGAAACGATCGATGGCGTCGAGTACCAATTCACGCCCGATATCGCAGCCGAGACCAACAATGCGCCGCTGGTGGCCGACATGTCGTCGCACATCCTGTCGCGCGTGGTCGATGTCTCCAAATACGGCGTGATCTACGGCGGTGCGCAAAAGAATATCGGCCCTGCCGGCCTGACGCTGCTGGTGGTGCGCGAAGATTTGCTGGGCCATGCGTTGCCGGCCTGCCCGTCGGCGTTCAACTGGAAAATCGTGGCTGATAACGATTCGATGTACAACACGCCGCCGACCTATGCGATCTACATCGCCGGGCTGGTGTTCCAGTGGCTCAAGAAACAGGGCGGCGTCGCCGCGATGGAGCAGCGCAATATCGCCAAGGCGGCGTTGTTGTACGAGCATCTGGATTCCACCGATTTCTACAAGACCAAGATCGCCAGCGATTGCCGTTCGCGCATGAACGTGCCGTTCTTCCTGGCCGATGAAGCGTTGAACGAAGCGTTCCTGGCCGGCGCCAAGGAACGCGGCCTGTTGCAACTGAAGGGGCACAAGTCGGTAGGCGGCATGCGCGCATCGATCTACAACGCAATGCCAATTGAAGGCGTACAGGCGTTGGTTGAATACCTGAAAGAGTTTGAAAAGCATCGCGGCTAAGGCATTACTAAGGCATTAGCAAGTCATTATCGTTGTCGGCGATTGCCGGTTTTACCCAGCAGCAGAACACCAGATAGAGAAATACAGTCATCATGAGCGAAGATAAACTCCTGCCCTTGCGTCAACAGATTGACGCTATCGATGCGGAAATCCTGGCCTTACTCAACCGCCGTGCGCAAATTGCGCAAGAGGTCGGTCACGTCAAGGCCGAGACCAACGCGCCGGTGTTCCGTCCTGAGCGCGAAGCGCAGGTATTGCTCAAGGTTGCCGAGCGCAATCCCGGCCCGTTGCAGGGCAGCGATGTGCAGACCATTTTCCGTGAAGTGATGTCGGCTTGCCGTGCGCTGGAAAAGCGCGTTACCGTCGCCTACCTGGGCCCGGCCGGCACCTTCAGTGAACAGGCGGTGTATCAGCAGTTCGGCCATGCGGTGGAAAGCCTGGCTTGCGTGTCGATCGATGAAGTATTCCGTGCGGCCGAAGCCGGTACTGCCGATTTCGGCGTGGTGCCGATCGAGAATTCGTCCGAAGGCGTGATCAATCGTACTCTCGATCTGCTGCTGCAAACTACGCTGAGTATCAGCGGCGAAGTATCGATCCCGGTGCATCACAGCCTGATGAGCAAGGATGGCACGATGGATGCGGTGACCCGCATTTGCGCGCATTCGCAAGCGCTGGCGCAATGCAATGCCTGGCTCAACCAGCATTATCCGTTGCTGGAACGGCAGGCGGTGGCTTCCAATGCCGAAGCGGCGCGCATGGCGAGTGAAGATCCGACGGTGGCTGGAATTGCCGGTGAGATCGCCGCGCAAAAATATGGCCTGCAGATTGTCAGCGCCCACATTCAGGACGATCCGCACAACCGTACTCGTTTTGCCGTGATCGGACGCCTGCAGACTGCGGCCAGCGGCAAGGACCAGACTTCATTGGTGCTGTCGGTGGCGAACAAGGCGGGCGCGGTTTACAACCTGCTGGCGCCGCTTGCCAAGCATGGCGTGTCGATGACGCGTTTCGAGTCGCGGCCGGCGCGCATGGGCGCGTGGGAATATTATTTTTATGTCGACGTCGAAGGTCACGCGGATGACGACAAGGTGATCAAGGCGCTGGCCGAGTTGAAACAGAACGCGGCGTTCTACAAGCTGCTGGGATCGTACCCGCGCAGTTTTTGATCCGGCTTGATCCTATTCTTCATTACTTCAATCTTTCAATATTTCGTTTCGAAAGCAGACAATGTCAATTCAATTAGGTCCAGAGTATGTGCGCGCCATCGCCCCGTATCAGGGCGGTAAGCCGATTGCTGAAGTCGCGCGCGAGTTCGGTCTCGACGAAGCCAAGATCATCAAACTGGCGTCCAATGAAAATCCGCTCGGCATGCCGGAATCGGCGCGTCTGGCGATGCAGCAGGCAGTCGCCGATATCGGCCGCTATCCAGATGCCAACGGCTTCGATCTGAAAGCAGCGATCACCGCCAAGTACGATGTGCCGGCCGACTGGATCACATTGGGCAACGGCAGCAACGACATTCTTGAACTGGCGACGCACGCTTTCGTGCAAGCGGGCGAGGCTGCCATGTATGCGGAATTTTCCTTTCTGGTGTACGCATTGGCGACACAAGCCGTCGGCGCCCGCGCGATCGTGGTCAAGGCCAAGGATTTCGGCCATGACCTGGATGCGATGGCCAAGGCCATTACCCCGGACACCAAACTGATCTTCATCGCCAATCCGAACAATCCGACCGGCACTTTCATTCCTGCCGCCGACATTGAAGCGTTCCTGGCGCGCGTGCCGGCGCAAACCGTGGTGGTGCTGGACGAAGCCTACAACGAATACCTGCCGCCGGAACTGCAGTATGAGTCGATTGCCTGGGTGCGTAAGTATCCGAACCTGCTGGTGTCGCGCACCATGTCGAAAGCCTATGGCCTGGCGGGTTTGCGTATCGGCTTCGGGATTGCGCAACCGGTCATCACCGATTTGCTGAACCGGATCCGCCAGCCGTTCAACGTCAACTCGCTGGCGCAAGCCGCCGCGGTTGCCGCATTGAACGACAGCGCCTTCCTGCAACGTAGCGCGCAGCTGAATCGCGATGGTTATCACCAGCTGACGCAGGTCTTTGACGAACTGGGCCTGCAATATGTGCCGTCGTTCGGCAACTTCGTGCTGGTCAAGGTTGGTGAAGATGGCGATGCGGGAGCGCGCGTCAACCTGGCCTTGCTGAAGCAAGGCATCATCGTGCGTCCGGTCGGCAACTACGGCTTGCCGCAATGGTTGCGTGTCACGATCGGCTTGCCGAATGAAAACGCGGCATTCATCGACGCGTTGAAGAAATTGCTGGCCTGATCATTTGCTGCGGCATCAACCCGGTTTGAATTTTTAATCTCTATTAAAGCAACAGTCGTGTTCAAGAAAATCGCAATATTCGGTGTCGGGTTGATCGGCGGTTCTTTTGCACTGGCCTTGAAGAAGGCCGGCGCAGTGGAGCGGATCGTCGGCGTCGGTCGCCATCCCGCCACCCTGGAGCGTGCGCGCGAACTCGGCATCATCGATGCCGCCGCCACTTCAGTTGCGGATGCGGTAAGCGGCGCGGACCTGGTCCTGATCGCCGCGCCGGTGGCGCAGACGGCAGCCATCCTGGCCAGCATCGCACCACATCTGCAGGCCGGGACAATCGTTACCGACGCCGGCAGCACCAAGTCCGACGTCGTGCTGGCGGCAAGGGCCGCGCTGGGCAGCAAGATTGCCCAATTCGTACCTGGTCATCCGATCGCCGGACGCGAACAGAATGGCCCCGATGCAGCGCTTGCCGAGCTGTATGTCGGCAAGAAGGTGGTGTTGGCGCCGTTGCCGGAAAATGCTGAACAGGATGTCGCCAAGGTGGCGGCCGCGTGGCAGCAATGCGGAGCCTTGATCCATCGGCTTTCGGCGCAGCAGCACGACGCCATTTTTGCCGCCGTCAGTCATTTGCCGCATGTGCTGGCCTATGCGCTGGTGGACGATATTGCAAACAAGCCGCACGCGGCGGACCTGTTTCAATATGCGGCCAGCGGCTTCCGCGACTTTACCCGCATCGCCGGCTCGTCGCCGGAAATGTGGCGCGATATTTCATTGGCCAACCAGGGTGCCTTGCTCAACGAGCTGGACGCTTACCTGGTGCAACTAACCCGGCTGCGCGGTTTGCTGGCAGCGGGCGACGGTCCTGCCATCGAGGCAATTTACGGCAACGCCCAGCAGGCAAGACACAGCTGGATCAGCGCCATCGAGGCGGCCGAACAACAGAACAAGGAAGGTGGCGATTGATGAGTACCCAACGAACACAGCAGTACCCGCATTACCTGGATCTGCATCCGGTCGCGCATGTGCGCGGTACGGTCCGGCTGCCGGGTTCCAAGAGCATTTCCAATCGTACCCTGCTGCTGGCGGCACTTGCCGGCGGCACTACCCAGATTCACGATTTGCTGGCGTCGGACGATACGCTGGTGATGCTGATGGCGCTCAAGCAGTTAGGTGTCGTTTGGGAGCAGAAAGAGGGATCGCAGACCTATACCGTGCATGGCAGCAACGGCAGTTTCCCGGTGCATCAGGCCGATCTGTTCATGGGCAATGCCGGCACTGCCATCCGGCCGTTGACCGCAGCGTTGGCGGCAATGGGCGGCGACTACACGCTGCACGGCGTGGCACGCATGCACGAGCGGCCGATTGGCGATCTGGTTGATGCCTTGAATGCAGTCGGCACCCGGATTGCCTACACTGGCGTGGCCGGTTATCCACCTTTGCATATCCAGCGCGGCCAGTTGCACGCGCAACGCATGCAGGTGCGCGGCAACGTGTCGAGCCAGTTCCTGACGGCTTTGCTGATGGCGGCGCCGTTGATGGCCAAGAATGAGGCAGTAACGATCGAAGTGATCGGCGAGTTGATCTCCAAGCCTTACATTGAAATCACGTTGAACCTGATGCAGCGTTTTGGCGTGACGGTGGAGCGTGACGGTTGGCAGTCGTTTACCGTGGCGGCAGGGCAGCAGTATCAAAGTCCGCACAGCATCCACGTCGAAGGCGACGCTTCTTCCGCTTCGTATTTCCTGGCGGCCGGCGCGATTGCCGGCGGCCCGTTGCGGGTTGAGGGCGTCGGCAAGGACAGCATTCAGGGCGACGTGCGTTTTGTCGAAGCGCTGCAGCAGATGGGCGTCAAGATCGCGATGGGCGACAACTGGATCGAGTCGTCCTCGAACGGCGTCCTGAAGGCGATCGATGCCGATTTCAATCACATTCCCGATGCGGCGATGACGATTGCCGTGGCCGCGCTGTACGCAGACGGCCCGAGTACCTTGCGCAATATCGCCAGCTGGCGCGTCAAGGAAACCGATCGCCTGAGTGCGATGGCGACGGAACTGCGCAAACTGGGCGCGATCATCGAAGAGGGCAGCGATTACCTGCGCGTGACGCCGCCGGCGCAACTGCAGCCAGCGACCATCGATACCTATGACGACCATCGGATGGCCATGTGCTTCTCGCTGGCTTCGCTCGATGGCGCGGCGCGCCGTGGCACTACGGTGCGTATCAACGATCCGAAATGCGTGGCCAAGACCTTCCCCGATTATTTCAACGTGTTCGCGCAAATCGCCGAGCAGACCTTGCTGTAAGCCGGCGGATCGCGCATGAATTTGACACTTGCCGATGTGCGCGAGGTGTTGCACCAGGCAACCTTTGAGCGTGGTCAGGAATATGTGCAGCAGCGGCGCGTGCTGGCAGTCGAGCAGGATGGCGACGTGCTTAACGCCACCGTCCAGGGTAGCGACAGTCATATCTATCGACAGGAAATAACGCTGTCGATGTTTCACGATGCGCCCGATATCGAGAGCGTGTGTTCCTGCGCGGTCGGGAACAACTGCAAGCATGTGGCGGCGGCGTTGATCGAATACCTGCAACGCCCCGGCGCCGCCGGCAAGCCGCAAATTCCGCCACCCCAAACGCCGCCTCCGGCAGCTTTGTCCAAGCCCCTTGCGGCGCCGACACTTGCACGGCCGATGGAAGCATGGTTGTCGCGTGTCGAGGGTGAAATCGCCGGCAACGGTGCGGCGCCGCAGCAGCCTGGCTTGCGCCAAAAGGCAGCTACCCATCATGTGGTGTTTGTGCTGTCTTCCGCCTATAACGGCAAGAAGGCAGTCCTGCATTTGTGCAAGGCGCAGCAACGTCCTAACGGCCAGTTTTCTGCCGCCCAGCCGATAACCGATGTGCCGCGCCTGCTAGCCGATCCGTCGGTGTTCCTGCGCGCCGAAGATCGCGATCTGATCGGCTTGTTCGTGGCCCAGAATGACGGTAATCACGCGCAGCATGCGGCTTGTGAATTGAGCGGAAAACTCGGCGCGCTGCTATTGCAGTCGCTGCTGCAGCAACAGCGTTTGCTGTGGGCGAATTCATTGGCGGATTTGGCTAAGGGTACCGCCTATCCGCTGCAACTGGCAGCTACGCGCCGCGCCAGCCTGGCCTGGCATGAGGCGGTCCAGGATCGCGATGATGGCCGGGATGCCGACAGCGACATGCTGCAGCTCGGATGGCAGTTTGAGGCAGAGCCGGACAGTCAATCGATGGCAAACCGTACCCGCAAGAATATTGACTACCTGTTGCCGACCGAGCCACCTTGGTACATCGATAACCTGTCATGCGGAGAACTGCAGCTGTCGCATCGCGACGCCAGGATTTCCAGCAAGGCGCTCAACGACCTGGTCATCCAGGCACCGTTGCTCGATCCCGATGATCGTGTCGCCGTAGCGCAGCAATTGCTGGCGCAGGGTTTGAACGACGTGATTCCGTTTCCGCCGCAAATTCCGCAAATCATCCGCAAGAATATTGCTCCGCAGCCGTTGCTGGTCCTGGGCAATTTGCCGAGCGTTAGCAATCCTGCGATGCAGGATTTTGCGGAGCTGCATTTCCGTTATGACGGCGAACTGGTCTCGGCCCTGTTTGCACCCGCACTCAGTCGCAACACGCAGGCCGGCATCGAGCAGATTGTGCGCGATCAGGCTGCCGAAGAAGGCTTCAGGCAATCCCTGACCGCGCTCGGCATGCTGCCGCTGCAAGGCACCCAGCATCCGCTGGCGATGATGCCCGGCATGTTCATGCTGCCGGATCAGGCCGCTTGGCTACGTTTTGCAAAAGACGGATTGCCGCGCTTGGTCGAGCAAGGCTGGCAGATCGACAAGCGCGCCGAATACCGTTTTGACGTCGCCGAAGTGGAAGACTGGTATGCCGAGATTGATGAGGCTGGCGAGCAGGCTGCCGGCATGTCGTTCGATCTCGAACTCGGTATCGTGGTTAACCACCAGCGCGTGCCATTGCTGCCGCTGCTGGTCGATCTGATCCGCCAGGCGCCGCAGGATTTCGATCCGCGCACGCTGGCGCAGCGCGACGATGCCGACGAATTGTTGGTGCGCCTGGCCGATGGCGTCCACGTCGCCATGCCATGGGGCCGCATCAAGCCAATCCTGAACACGCTGGGCGAGCTGTACTTCGCCGAGAAAGCGGATGGTCCGGTGCGCTTGTCGACGCTCGATGCCGCGCGCCTGGCGGAGCTCGATGCCGGCGCCAAGTTACGCTGGGTCGGCGGCGATCGTTTGCGCAGCATGGGACAGAAGCTGAGCACCTTCGGCGGCATCCGCAAGATTACAGCACCACCTGGCTTGCAGGCCACATTGCGCGACTACCAGCTGGAAGGGGTAGCGTGGATGCAATTCCTGCGCGAATACGACCTGGCCGGCATCCTTGCCGACGACATGGGGCTGGGCAAAACGGTGCAAACGCTGGCGCACATATTGCTTGAAAAACAGGGCGGTCGCTTGACCGCACCGGCGCTGGTCATTGCGCCGACCAGCCTGATGGATAACTGGCAGCAGGAAGCGGCGCGCTTCGCGCCAGATCTGCGGGTATTGGTGTTGCAGGGCAAGCAGCGGCTTGAGCAGTTTGAACAAATCGGCGAGTACGACCTGGTCTTGACCACGTATGCGTTGCTGCCGCGCGATGAAGAGCGCTGGCGCGAGCATGCGTTCCATTTGCTGATACTGGATGAGGCGCACTACATCAAGAATCCGCGCTCCAAAGTGGCGCAAAGCGTGGGCTTGCTGAATACCCGGCATCGGCTGTGCCTGACCGGCACGCCGGTGGAAAATCACTTGGGCGAACTGTGGGCGCAATTCCATTTCCTGTTGCCGGGTTTGCTGGGCGATGAGAAAAGTTTCAACCGCGATTTCCGCCACCCGATCGAAAAGCAGGGCGACGCCAATCGGCGCGCGTTGCTGGGGCGGCGCATCAAACCTTTCCTGCTGCGTCGGACCAAGGACAAGGTGGCCAAGGAATTGCCGCCGAAGACCGAGATGGTGCGCAGCGTGACCTTGACTGGTGCACAGCGCGACCTCTATGAAAACGTGCGCCTGGTGATGGACAAGAAGGTGCGTGAAGAGGTGGCGAAAAAAGGCGTGGCGCGCAGCCATATCGTGATTCTGGAAGCGTTGTTGAAGTTGCGGCAGGCATGCTGCGATCCGCGCCTGATCAAGACCGATCTGCTGGAAGACGGCATGGCGGCGCCGCTCGATGCGCCGTCGGCCAAGCTGGTGGAATTGCTGGAAATGCTGGAAGAGTTGCGGCAGGAGGGGCGCCGCATCCTAGTGTTCTCGCAATTTACCAGTATGCTGGGGCTGATTGCCGCCGAACTCGATCAACGTGATATCGGTTACGCGTTGCTGACCGGCGCTACCCAGGATCGCGTCGAACCGGTGCGGATGTTCCAGGATGGTGAAGTGCCGGTATTCCTGATCAGCCTGAAGGCCGGCGGCGTCGGCCTCAACCTGACCGCGGCGGATATCGTGATCCATTACGATCCGTGGTGGAATCCGGCGGCGGAAAGCCAGGCTACCGACCGCGCCTGGCGTATTGGCCAGGACAAGCCGGTGTTTGTCTACAAGTTGATCGCCAAGGGCACCGTAGAAGAAAGCATACAGTTGCTGCAACAGAAGAAAGCCGATCTGGCGCAAGCGATGTTGTCGCCGGTGGGCGAAACCCAGAATATCGGATTGACGCAGGACGACTTGCAGGCGATTTTTGCGCCTTTGTCTGAGTCATAAAATATATTTCATTAAAGAAATATTGTTTTCATTTTTTAATTACAACCGAATATTCCCATGTCCAATACCCACATTCCTGTCATCACCATCGACGGTCCAACGGCATCCGGCAAGGGCACAGTTGCGCAGAGGGTTGCGCAGCACCTCGGTTTCCATTATCTCGATTCCGGCGCCCTGTACCGGCTGACGGCATTGTCCGTCTTGCGTCGCAACATCGCGCTGGATGACGAGCATGCGCTAGCCAAGGCGGCCGAGCACTTGCACTGCCATTTCAGCGGTGCGCATATTTTCCTGGCAAACGAGGATGTCTCGAACGATATCCGCGCCGAAGCAGTCGGCAATCTGGCCTCGAAAATTGCTGCAATACCAACAGTTCGGCAAGCCTTGTACGGCCTGCAACTGAGTTTTCGCCAGCATCCCGGGCTGGTTGCCGACGGCCGCGACATGGGGACCGTGATTTTCCCGCATGCCGGCTTGAAGGTGTTTTTGACGGCAAGTGTCGAGGCAAGGGCGCAACGACGCTATAAGCAATTGATTGACAAGGGTTTTTCTGCTATTATGGAAGACCTCTTAAAGGATTTGACGGAACGTGATGCGCGCGATACCAATCGTAGCTCGGCACCGTTGAAGGCTGCGGAAGGGGCGTATTTGCTGGATACTTCTGCAATGACTGCTGATCAAGCGGTCGAACAAGTGCTCGGTTGGTACGCTGCTACCAAGCAGGTCTGAGTAGGAAATTGTTCCAGGCGTTTGGCCTCATGTGAGGTTAAGCGCGTTGTTTTTTTGCAGCACCTTGGTGTTCGATCTGACGCAAAGTCCGGTTGAACGTTGAAAAACCTAACCCAATATTGACCGCCTCTGCCTGAGTAATTGCGTTGCGCGGCAATACTGTCAACTAGTCAAAACTATGTCCATCACTGTTCTGTCCCCTGCATCTGCCGGCGCCGATGAATTCGCCGCGCTGTTTGAAGAATCGCTGTCACGTCAAGACATGCGTTCTGGTGAAGTGATTTCTGCTGAAGTCGTGCGCCTTGACCATAACTTCGTTATCGTCAACGCTGGCCTCAAGTCCGAAGCCTTCATTCCAATCGAAGAATTTAAAAATGACAACGGCGAACTCGAAGTAGCTGTCGGCGATTTCATCTCCGTCGCTATCGAATCGCTGGAAAACGGTTTCGGCGACACCATCCTGTCGCGCGACAAGGCCAAGCGTCTGGCATCGTGGCTCTCGCTGGAAAAAGCGATGGAGTCCGGCGAGATTGTTACCGGTACTGTCAATGGCAAGGTCAAGGGCGGCCTGACCGTTCTGACCAACGGCATCCGTGCCTTCCTGCCGGGTTCGCTGGTCGACACCCGTCCGGTCAAGGACACTACGCCGTTCGAAGGCAAGACCATGGAATTCAAGGTCATCAAGCTCGATCGCAAGCGTAACAACGTCGTGTTGTCGCGTCGTGCGGTTATCGAAGCTTCGATGGGCGAAGAGCGCCAAAAGCTGATGGAAACCCTGAAAGAAGGCACCATCGTGACCGGCGTGGTCAAGAACATCACCGACTACGGCGCGTTCGTGGATCTGGGCGGCATCGACGGCCTGTTGCACATCACCGATCTGGCATGGCGTCGTGTGCGTCATCCTTCGGAAGTGCTGACAGTTGGTCAAGAGATCACTGCCAAGGTTCTGAAGTACGATCAAGAAAAGAATCGCGTTTCCCTGGGCGTCAAGCAACTGGGCGATGATCCTTGGACTGGTCTGTCGCGTCGTTACCCACAAAGCACCCGTCTGTTCGGTAAAGTCACCAACCTCACCGACTACGGCGCATTCGTTGAAGTCGAACAAGGTATCGAAGGCCTGGTCCACGTTTCCGAAATGGATTGGACCAACAAGAACGTGGCGCCAAACAAGGTTGTCCAACTGGGCGACGAAGTTGAAGTCATGGTTCTGGAAATCGACGAAGACCGCCGCCGTATCAGCCTGGGCATGAAGCAATGCAAGGCTAATCCTTGGGACGACTTCGCTGTTACCCACAAGAAGGGCGACAAAGTTAAGGGCGCGATCAAATCGATCACCGACTTCGGCGTGTTCATCGGCCTGGCCGGTAACATCGACGGTCTGGTGCATCTGTCGGATCTGTCCTGGACTGAAACCGGCGAAGAAGCCGTTCGTCGCTTCAAGAAGGGTGACGAGCTGGAAGCCATCGTTCTGGCAATCGACGTTGAGCGTGAGCGCGTTTCCCTGGGCGTCAAGCAACTGGAAGGCGATCCATTCAACAACTTCGCTGCAATGAACGACAAGGGCGCACTGGTTACCGGTACCGTCAAGTCGGTTGAGCCTAAGGGCGCAGTGATCCAGTTGTCGGATGAAGTCGAAGGCTACCTGCGCGCTTCCGAAATCTCCCGCGATCGCGTGGAAGATGCCGGTACGCACCTGAAGGTCGGCGACACAGTCGAAACCATGGTCATCAACATCGATCGCAAGGCTCGCAGCATCCAGCTGTCGATCAAGGCGAAAGACAATGTTGAAACCCAGGAAGCAATGCAAAAGCTGTCTTCGGCTTCGGACTCTAATGCTGCTTCCGGTACGACCAGCCTGGGCGCACTGTTGAAGGCAAAGCTCGACAACAAGAACTAAGCAACAACTAAGCGAGTAAAGCTAATGACAAAGTCGGAGCTGATTGCCCGCTTGGCCGAGCGTTATCCGCAACTGGTCGCTAAAGATGCGGATTACGCGGTCAAAACCATACTTGATGCGATGGCGGATGCCTTGGCAACCGGCCAACGTATCGAGATTCGTGGTTTTGGCAGTTTTGCGTTGAATCGCAGGCCGCCGCGGATCGGGCGCAATCCCAAGTCCGGCGAAAAGGTGATGGTCCCTGAAAAACGGGTGCCGCATTTCAAGCCAGGCAAGGAATTGCGTGAACGAGTCGATGCGATGGTCGGGCAACCGATTCAAGAAGACTGAGTTGTGAGTGCAAAATCGAAACGGCATCTTCGGATGCCGTTTTTTTTCACGTACAATTTCGCTTCATTTAAAGTTAATATTGTTGGTATGTTGGTTGTAAATTTGCAAAAAAGGCAATAATAATAACGCCTGCGAACTGCAAATATGATTCGAGGTAGGCGATCAATTTGTCGCGGCTAAGCAATTTTTACTTAATCACAGAAAGCGCATCATGAAAATTATTTCCCGAATTCTCTCGATCTTGCTGTTTATCGTGTTTTTCGGTTTCGCTTTGCAAAACAAAAGCAATGTTGAACTGCAGTTTTTCCCTGGCCTGACGATGACAGGACCGTTGGTGTTGTTCCTGCTTGGTTTCTTCGTCTTTGGCGCGATTCTCGGCGTATTGGCGATGGCGCCGTCGGTATTCCGTCACCGCCGCAATGCATCGAAAAACAAGAAGGCCCTGACCACCATGCAAAAAGAGCAAGAGGCTCAGCGTCTGGCACAAACACAAGCGCCGCAACCGGACAGCATCAAGAATATATAATGCCGCCAGGTATTGAACTCGCAGGGTTACCGCCACGAGCGGTGACTCCAGGGTTTGATTGGCAGGCATCCCCAGCTGATTCACGTCACGCATAAAGCACATCACAAGCCCGTATGGAATTTGAAATTTGGTGGTTACTCGGTATCCCGGTCTTTTTTGGATTAGGCTGGATCGCCGCACGGGTCGATATCAATCAATTGGTATCCGAATCACGCAGCTTGCCCAAAGGGTATTTCAAGGGCTTGAATTTCCTGCTTAACGAGCAGCCCGATAAGGCGATTGACGCCTTCATCGAAATCGTCAAACTCGATCCGGAAACCGCAGAGCTGCATTTCGCGCTCGGCAATCTGTTCCGCCGCCGTGGTGAAACAGAGCGCGCGATCCGGGTCCACCAGAATTTGCTGGCGCGCCCGGATCTGGCGCAAGAGCACCGCATGCATGCGCAATACGAATTGGGCCAGGATTACCTGAAGGCCGGTTTGCTGGATCGCGCCGAAGAAAGCTTCAACCTGCTGGCCGGTACCCAGTATGGCGCCCAGGCTGGCCGCGCACTGCTGGAAATCTATCAGCGCGAAAAGGAATGGTTGCGCGCCATCGAGGCGGCGCAGGCCTTGCAGCAATCGGGCGCTGGCGGACGGCAAAAGGAAATCGCCCAGTTCTATTGCGAGCTGGCGCAGGATGAGCTGGTCGACGGTCATCCCGAAGATGCGATGTCCCTGCTCGAAAAGGCATTGAGCAACGACCGCAACAGCGTACGCGCCACCATCCTGCTGGGTGATGTTCATCTGGCCAAGGGCGACGTTGAGGCGGCCCTGCAAGTCTGGCGCCGGGTCGAGCAGCAAAGCGTGCTACACGTGGCGCTGGTGGCGCAACGCCTGATGGATGGCTACCGTGCCGTCGGCCGGCCGCATGAAGGCGTCAACCTGCTGCGCTCATATCTGGCCGAGGCGTCTTCAATCGATTTGCTGGAAGTGGTATTCAAGGCCGTCCTTGAGCTTGATGGCGTTGATGCGACCAATCAGCTGGTGAGCGACGAATTGCGCCGTACACCGACCCTGCTGGGACTGGATAAGCTGCTGGAGGCGCGGTTGATGAAGATCACGCCGGAAATGCACTCCGAGCTTTCCGTGGTCAAGAACCTGGTGCACGGATACACGCAGAAACTGGCGCGCTATCAGTGCAGCCATTGCGGCTTCAAGGCGCGCCAGTTTTATTGGCAATGCCCGGGTTGCAGCCGCTGGGAAACCTATCCGCCGCGCCGGACAGAAGAATTGAACGTAATGAATTAATTTACGGCAGGGTGGGCACGATGTGTCCGCCCTACAATCGGTTGAATTGCACAGAAAAACGGCAACACGGAATAACATGAAAATTACTATTATCGGCACCGGTTATGTTGGTTTGGTTACAGGCGCTTGCCTGGCCGAATTGGGCAACGATGTATTTTGCCTGGACCTTGATCAACGCAAGATTGCCATGCTCAACAGCGGCGGCATTCCGATTCATGAGCCGGGCCTGGCGGAAATCGTCAGTCGCAACCGCGCCGCCGGACGCCTGCATTTCTCGACCGACATCGCAGCCAGCGTGGCGCATGGCCAGATTCAGTTCATCGCGGTCGGTACGCCGCCGGATGAAGACGGTTCCGCCGACCTGCAATATGTCCTGGCGGCTGCCGCCAACATCGGCAAATACATGACCGGTTTCAAGGTGATCGTCGATAAGTCGACAGTGCCGGTTGGTACCGCCGACAAGGTCGGTGCGGCGATCCAGGCCGAGCTGGATGCGCGCAATTTGAGCGGCGCACCGATCCAGTTTTCCGTGGTCTCCAATCCCGAGTTCCTGAAAGAAGGCGCGGCGGTCGAGGATTTCATGCGGCCTGACCGCATCGTCATCGGCTGCGACGACAGCCCGCAAGGGCAGCAGGCGCATGCGCTGATGAAGCAGTTGTACCTGCCGTTCAATCGCAACCACGAACGCACCTACTGGATGGATGTGCGTTCCGCCGAATTCACCAAATATGCGGCGAACGCCATGCTGGCCACGCGTATTTCATTCATGAACGAACTGGCCAACCTGGCCGACAAAGTGGGCGCCGACATCGAAGCCGTGCGCCATGGCATCGGCTCCGATCCGCGCATCGGCTACAGCTTCCTGTACGCCGGTTGCGGCTACGGCGGCTCCTGTTTCCCCAAGGATGTGCAAGCGCTGGAGCGCACCGCACGCGATTACGGCCAGGAACTGCTGATTTTGCGCGCCGTCGAGCAGGTCAATAATCATCAGAAGCATGTGCTTGGCCAAAAGATTGTCGAGCGCTTCGGCCCGGATCTGAAAGGCAAGCACTTCGCACTGTGGGGGCTGGCGTTCAAGCCGAACACCGACGATATGCGCGAGGCGTCTTCACGGGTACTGCTGCGTGAGTTGATCGACCGCGGCGCCACTGTGGCGGTGCACGATCCGGTTGCGATGGCTGAGGCGCAACGCGTGCTGGAACTGGATTTTGCGGATGATCGCGGCGCATTGCAGCGGATCCGCTTCTGCGACAACCAGGCCGATGCGCTGCAGGATGCCGATGCGCTGATTATTGTCACGGAATGGAAAACCTTCCGTAGCCCGGATTTTGACCAGGTCAAGGCCAGCCTCAAGGCGCCGATCGTGTTCGACGGTCGCAACCTGTATGAACCGCAAGTCATGCGCGACATCGGTTTTGAGTATTACGGCATCGGCCGTTCCGTCCTGGCGCGCGAGTAAACAGCATGAATACACAATCCTTCAAGATTCCCGCATCCTTCGACAATGTACGGATCCTCGTGGTCGGCGATGTCATGCTGGACCGTTACTGGTTTGGCGATGTCAGCCGCATTTCTCCAGAGGCGCCGGTGCCGGTGGTGCGGATCGAAAAGCGCGAAGAGCGGTTGGGCGGCGCCGCCAACGTGGCGCGCAATATCGCCACGCTGGGCGGTGCAGCGGGCCTGCTGGGGGTAGTGGGCCAGGATGAGGCCGGCGACACCGTAGACGGCATGCTGGAGGAAATGGGCGTCAATAGTTTCCTCACCAGGGATCCATCCATCTCGACCATCATCAAATTGCGCGTAATTGGCCGCCAACAGCAATTGCTGCGCATCGATTTCGAAGAAGCGCCGACCGACGCCGTGTTGCGCGACAAGCTGACTCGCTTCAACACATTGCTCCCGGAATACCAGGTGATCGTACTGTCCGACTACGCCAAGGGCAGCCTGGTGAATGTCGCGGACATGATTGCCGCCGCCAAGCAGGCAGGCAAATGCATTCTGGTGGATCCGAAAGGCGACGATTTCTCGCGCTACGTCGGCGCTTCGGTGCTGACGCCGAACAAGTCGGAAATGATCCGTATTGTCGGCAGCTGGAAAAGCGAAGCCGAACTGACCGAGAAGGCGCAAAAATTGCGCGAGTCGCTGCAACTGGAGGCGCTGTTGCTGACCCGTTCGGAAGAGGGGATGAGCTTGTACACAGCGCAGGAAATTACGCATTTCCCGGCCATGGCGCGCGAGGTATATGACGTCTCCGGCGCCGGCGATACCGTGATTGCCACGCTGGCGGTCATGCTTGGCGCGGGATTGCCGATTGCCGATGCGGTCGCCCTGGCCAATCGTGCCGGCGGCATCGTGGTTGGCAAGCTGGGTACGGCGACGGTCAGTCGCGAGGAGTTGCTCGGCTAAGCAGATTCTTGTTTGTGGTGTAAATGGCAACTTCTTCTGTCTTGATGGCTATACTAAATCGTCATCATTTCAACGGGAGAAGTTCGACATGCTTACAAGATTACTGCTGGTATTTTGCGCATTGATGGCCTCGGCGAGCCTGGCGTTGGCCCAGGCAGATGTCAACAAGGGCGATCTCGCCGCCCTGACCAATATCAAGGGGATCGGTCCGGCCAAAGCCAAGCGCATTATCGATGAGCGCGGCAAAGGCGGCAATTTCAAGGATTGGGCCGATTTTGAAAATCGGGTCCCAGGTATCGGTGAAAAGAGCGCTTCCCAGTTGTCGCAGGCCGGGTTATTGGTGAACGGCAAGGCAAAGGGCGTTGTCGAGCCCAATAAAAATAATGTAAAGAGCAATCCGAAGAGTAACGCGCTCGTGGCAACTTCCCCGCCCAAGCCGGTGGCAAAGGTGAAGTAAGTTGCTGAAGTAAGCGGTTTTGGGTCATGTCTTCAGGCTCCTGGCCGACACATTTTGCATTCATACATAGCCTCGTGGTGCATCCCCGAGGCTTTTTCCATTTTTGTGGCCAATTCATGGCTTGCTGTGCATTCTTTCACCAGGATTTCCCGGCTTCGATACGCGTAGCAAGGTCTCATATTAAAATGGGCTTTTTGCACGAGACGCTTGATCAAACTATGCCTTATCTGACTATCGAAGACACAATCGGCAATACCCCTCTGGTGCAGCTGAAGCGCATTCCCGGCAGTGATGCCGCGCAGCGGAACAATATTATCCTGGGCAAGATGGAAGGCAATAATCCGGCCGGATCGGTCAAAGACCGGCCTGCGCTGTCGATGATCAAGCATGCTGAAATGCGCGGCCAGATCAAGCCTGGCGATACGCTGATCGAGGCGACCAGCGGCAACACGGGGATTGCATTGGCGATGGTGGCGGCGATGCGCGGCTACAAGATGGTGCTGCTGATGCCGGAAAACCTGAGCGAGGAACGGCGCCAAAGCATGGCGGCATACGGCGCCAAGATCATTCTGACGCCCAAGACTGGCGGCATGGAGTATGCGCGCGACCTGGCAGAGAAAATGCAGAAGGATGGCGAGGGCCTGATTCTCGACCAGTTTGCCAATCCCGACAATCCGCTGGCGCACTATGAAACGACCGGGCCTGAAATCTGGCGCGACACCGAGGGACGTATTACCCATTTTGTGAGCGCAATGGGAACTACCGGCACCATCATGGGCGTGTCCAGCTACCTGAAGGAGCAGAATCCAGAGATCCGCATCATCGGCGCGCAACCGGAAGAGGGTTCGCAAATTCCAGGTATCAGGAAATGGCCGGAAGCCTATCTGCCGAAAATTTATGACAACGCGCGAGTGGACCAGATTGAGTCGGTGAGCCAGGCGGCGTCCGAGCACATGGCGCGAAGACTGGCGAGCGAAGAGGGGATTTTCTGCGGTATTTCAGCTGCGGGCGCGTGCGAAGTGGCGCTCAGGATTTCACAGCAAGTAGAAAACGCGACGATTGTTTTCGTCGTGTGCGATCGTGGCGACCGGTACTTGTCTACAGGCGTCTTCCCTGCCTAAAGCAGTATGCTCTGTGGAGCATGCCACGATAGGGCAGGGATATAGCCGACATGTTGATTACTTCAGCTTTTCGGCTTCGATCTTGTCTTTTGGCTTGAACTGCTTGTCGCTGATACGGAATTTTTCGCGGCGATCACCCATCAGGGCACGCAATTCACGAATAGTCAGGTCGCTTACTTCGTGCATACGGATCAGCAACGATGCGCCAACCGGCAGGCGGCGATGGCGGATTTTGCTGATGACCGGAGGCGCAACTTCGAGTGAGCGTGACAGGGCCGCATCATTTTTCAAATGCAACTTGTCGATCAAGGAATCAAGCAGATGATTCGGGTCGTAAGTCACCTGCTCATCGAGCTTGTTGCTGGTAGGTGCTTCTGGGGTAGTGTTGATAGTCATAATCAATTAATTCCGTTATCCTAGTTGATATATAGAGAGTGATTACGTAATACATAAAGAGCTATTACGGAGTGCACCTTCCTGTTTTATTGGCTAAATTACAAATTGCCTTATTTTATACTCTTTTTAAGCATTATTTCCACAAAGAAACTCCCAATTCCTTTCTTCGTGGGACCAACGGTACTGCTAATTATATCGCACAGCGTATTGCACATTAGATAGGCAGAAAGCAAGGTAACCTTTGTTTAGTGACCAAATATACAAATAAGTTGCACATGCTCAATTTAAAATTTTCTTATTACGATGTCTATTACTATTTAGTAACTTTCCGTAAAAAACACAAGGAAAATCAGTTTTACAACATAATCTAGTTGCTATTGTACCAATAAAATACGCTTGATGCTTGGCGTCAATGCTTCTAGCAATTCTCCTGCCATGGTCCTTAGCCTTGGCCTTCCTGCAGCGTTCTCCTCCAACCTTCTAATCCCAGCCGATTCAAGGTTTGCATATTTTTATTGAATATTTCCGATGCCTCTGGAAATGCATCGACCGCGCGTTCGACACTGGCTTCGCGCAGCAGGTGCAACGTCGGATAAGGTGAACGGTTGGTATAGTTGCTGATGTCGTCGAATCCGGCGTCCGCGAATTGGTAGTCTGGATGGAAACTGGCTACCTGCAGCTCTCCTTCCAGATCCAGTTCTTCAATTGCGGCATCGGCAACATCCAGAAAATCGTTGTAATCGAGGAAGTCTCGTAATGCATCGGGATGGATCAACAGGGTCGTATCGGTTTTCTCAGGATCCGCTTCCTGCAGGTAGTTGAGCTCGCGGACCAGGTCAGCCAGCAATTCTTCCGGCGTTTGGGCGCTGCTGACAACGTAGCGAATCTGGTTCTTGATAAATACGGCCTTGGCAAACGGGCATAAATTGAGCCCGATGACGGCGCGTTCCAGCCACAGCTTCGTGTGAGCGATTACTTCGCTGGAAAATACTTCCTGGTCTGATGATGTTGCGGTTTTCATTTTTGAATTTGTGATCTATTTGCAAGCAATTTTGATAAGTATGGAAATCTGGCCCGTCGCCCTGGGAGCATCGCCGAAGCGGCCCCGAGGCCATATATGTTCTCTCATTTAAAGAAATCGGGTTATTCTTCCGATCCCGTGAGTGCGTCACACCGGGTTTGATCCATTTATATATAACAATAGGCGTTATGGCCCTTAAAGCAACTATTTTCAAAGCCGATCTGCAAATTGCCGATATGGATCGTCATTATTACCAGGAACATGCGTTGACGATTGCCCGTCATCCGTCTGAAACCGACGAGCGCATGATGGTACGCCTGTTGGCATTTGCCCGCCATGCATCGGCGGCGTTGGTTTTCGGCAAGGGTTTGTCGGATGCCGAGGAACCGGATGTTTGGGCCAAGGACCTGACTGGCGCCATTGACCTATGGATAGAAGTCGGGCAACCGGATGAAAAGCGCATCCTGAAAGCCTGCGGCCGCGCTGCGCAGGTGGTGGTGTACAGCTATAGCAGCACCAGTCACATATGGTGGAACCAGATCAGCAGCAAGGTAGCGCGTGCGCGCAACCTGACGGTGATCAATATTGCCGCAGCCAGTAGCGAGGCATTGACCCGGTTCGCGCAACGCAATATGCAGCTGCAGTGCACGATCCAGGATGGACAGATCTGGCTGACCGCCAATGACGAGACGGTCGAAGTTGAGCTCAGCGTTAGCAACGCTTAGCGCTTAAAAATATCCGAAACGACGGCTTCAGAAATTTTCAAGCCATCATTGCTGCCCGCGCGCGACGCGTACTGCGCGTCCCAGATCGACCACCGACATGGCGTAGAAGAAGCTGCGGTTGTATTGGGTGATGGCGAAGAAGTTATCTGTGCCCAGCCAATATTCGGTAGGGTTCTGGCCGTTTTGCAAATCGATCAGGCCGAAACGCATGTCGGCTGGCGGCACCACGCCCGGCACGACACCGGCGGCCATCAGGTCGTCGAGCGAATATTTCGCCTCCAGCCCTTGTCCGATAAATGCCTGCCAGCGGTTTTCGACGCTGGTGTCGGTCGACAATGTCGCCGGGAATACGATCGGCATGCCGGTTTTCCAGCCATGCTCCGCCAGATAATGGGCAATGCTGCCGATCGCATCGATCGGCGAGTTGCGCAGATCGATCTTGCCGTTGCCGTCAAAATCAACGCCGTATTGGCGAATACTGCTTGGCATGAATTGCGCCCAGCCGATGGCGCCGGCATACGAACCGAGCAAGCTGAATGGATCGATGCCTGATTCCCGTGCAAACAGCAGCGTGTTTTCGAGCTCGCCGCGGAAGTAAGCCATGCGGGCATCGCGCGTCGGCGTGTTCGGATAGTCGAATGCCAGCGTAGTGATCGCATCCATCACGCGGAAATTGCCGACATTGCGGCCGTACACGGTTTCAACGCCGACGATGCCGACGATGATTTCAGCCGGTACGCCGTATTGCGCCTCTGCCCGCTTCAATGCGTCGGCATAGGTATTCCAGAATTCCACGCCCGCCTGGATCCGCACCGGCTCGACAAAGCGCGCGCGGTAGGCTGCCCAGTTCTTGGGTTTGCTTGCCGGCGCCGGCTTCATCAGCTGGATCGCACTGTCTACATAGCGGATCTTGTTGAACGTCGCGACCAGCTCATCTCTGTCGAAACCATTTTTCTCGACCATTTGATCGATGAAGGCCGAGACATCTTTCCATTCGGCGAAGTTGGCGAACTCGCCATCGTCGGCGGTGCTGCTGGCTTTGCGCATTTTTGCCGATGGCGACTTGCTGCTGGTGTTGTTGGTGTTGCTTGTTTTGCTTGTACTACTTTGCGCCTGCAAGTTGGGGCTGATCGAGATCGCCGCTGCGATGGCGCATAGCTGGACGATTTTATGGAGGCCTACGGAAGATTTCATCGACATTGGGAGAGCAGTAATTTTAGTTTTGCCATCAAAGGCGCTGGCGGAATTGTGTCCTTGCCGTCATCAGCGCTGAAATCAGCACCATAACGCAGGGTTTCGTACAAACTCATGAAGCGCTGTACCGCAAGCTTTGCTGTCGGCGACAGCGGTGAGTCGCTGGCGCACAGGCGGTGTTCGTAAGTTCGCGGCCCCTCGTGCTTGTGCCGTGGGATGCCGCGTCGAGCCATCTGCGCGCATAGCGCCGAGTATACCGTATCGAGTGGGTTGGCCTTGTTTCGCGCCAGTAGCAGCGGCAGCGTGACAGTGCCGGCCGCTACTGCGCCGATGGCCAGCATCAGGATCGTCAGGCTGCGCCAGTCGAACTCGCCCAAGCCGAGCCAGCGCAGGAAGTCTTGCTGGCGCGCCGGCGTGTAGTTGAGCACCCATTGATTCCAGCCGTTGCCCAGTGCCTCCCAATTGGCGCGCGCGATCGATGCAGCGTTGGTCAATGCCGACCACCAATTGCTTTTGCCGAGCGTCGGTCCGAGCAGGCCGCCGAAGAAGGAATGCGGCAGCACGTTGCTGAGCTGGGTTTCAATCCTGCTCGGTGCGACCGCTGCGGTGGGATCAACGCGTACCCAGCCATGTGGCGGCAGCCAGACTTCGGCCCAGGCATGGGCGTCGGATTGGCGCACGGTCATCATGTTGTCGACCGGGTTGGTTTCGCCGCCCTGATAACCGGTGACCACCCGTGCCGGAATGCCGGCGGCGCGCATCAGGAAGACGAAGGAACTGGAGTAGTGTTCGCAAAATCCGGCGCGGCTGGAAAACAGGAAATCGTCGACGCTATCGCGGCCGAGCAGTGGCGGCTCCAGCGTATAGCTGAAGTTTTCATTACGGAAGAAATGCAATACGGCGTCGACCAGAGCCCGGTCGTCGGCGGCTTTCGCGCGCAGGCTGGCGGCAAACTCCCTGGTGCGCGGATTGTAGTTTTGCGGTAAGGCCAGCGCTTGCTGCAAATCGCCTGGATCGATGCGCTCTGATACCGCTGGCGCCAGGTTTGAAACGACATCGTAACGAATCCGCTCGCCGATGACACGGGCTGCGCGAATCTGGTGTTCTGGAGTGATGCGGGTCGAGATGCCTTCGAGCGCCGGCGGCGCTTGCGGGGTTTCGAGGGCAAACAGCCAGCGCTGGCCGTTGGGTTCCATCGTGATTTGCTGGCGAACGGATGTCGCCGCATTCGGTGTGGCGACAGCTTCGTCATTGGTAGTCGCGCGACTCGTCACGCCCGGGGTCCAGGTCCTGCCATCAAAATGCGTCAGCACTACGCCGCGCCAGTACAGCTTGGCGGGAGCTGGTTGCGGATCGAGGAATCTGACGCGGAAAGCGATGTCATCGGACATGGCGAGCTGCGAGATATTCCCCGGCGCCATGCTGTCCGACAAGCCGGTGCGGCCGCCGTGGGCGTCGCCCGGCAATCCCCACAAAGGCCCTTGAATCCGCGGAAACAGCAGGAACAGGATCAGCGTCAACGGCAGTGCCATCGCCAGTATCATGCCGCCCAGGCGCAGGCGCTGCTTGAGCGGCGGCTGTTTGCCCGTGTACTGGAACGACAGTTGCGTCGTCAGGATCAGCACCAGCGTGGCGATCATCCACAACAGCGACGGCAGCGATTGCGAATAAAAAAATGTCGTGAGCAGCAGGAAAAAACTCAGCAGCAGCACCACGAACAGATCGCGCCGGGCGCGCATCTCCAGTAGCTTGAAGGTCAGCAGCAACACCAGCATCGCGACTCCGGCATCGCGGCCGAGCAGGGTGCGGAAATCGAGATAGACGCCGCCCATGGACAACACCGCAAGCGGTAGCAGCAGCCACATCGGCGGCAGGCGCTGGCCGCGCATGGTGATCGCGGCGCGCCACAGCAGCAAGCCGCTGCAGATTGCCGAGGTCCACCACGACAGGTGCAGAAAATGCGGCAACAGCACCATGACGCAGGCGCCAAGCAGCAGCAAGGTGTCGCTCTTGTCGCGCGGCAGGTTGTGCATGTAAGCGCTGGAGCTGCGGAAAATCTGTGTGCTTTCCAACTCGGATTTGAGCTGCTGGACCGGCGTCGTCATAGCGCACCTTCATACAGTGCCAGCGCGCGCAGGCACGCTTGCCGATGGGCCGGGCCGAGCGCGGCTTCGTAATGCGTGGCGCCGAGACGGAACGCGTAGGGCAATTGGCGCGCTTCCGCTTCCAGGATCCAGCGCGTCATGCGCGACAGCTTGGCTTCGATGTCCATGCCGTAGGGCAGGGAGACGTAATCGATCAGCAGATCACTCACCGCGCCGCCCTCGAATTGTTTGACGATCAGTTTGGCGTCGTCATCCGTATCCAGCCTGGCGATCTGGCGCCAGGCAAAGTGCTTGAGCGAATCGCCGGACTGATAGGCGCGGATACCGGCGAAATCCTGGTGGCCCGCCGAGCCGTTGCCGTCGCTTCTTTCCATTGGCGCCAGCGGCAGCGGCGGTACCGATGCCGACGATTCCGGTTGCGGGTAGACCAACGCCCGGCAATCCGGTTGCCAGTAGCTCCAGGCCCGCAACAGACCAAGCGGGAAGCGGGTTTGCAGACGAATCCTGGGAGCCGGGCGCCAGCCGCGTTCGCTGGTGGTCACGGCCAGCGTCACGTTGCTGGCGGCATGGGCGGCAATATCCAGCGGCTGTTCCAGCGCCGGCAAGCCGCGGCCAATGAAGCCCAGCCAAATTGCATAGCGAGGATGCTTGCGGCGATTGATCACATGCAGCTCGAACAGTGCGTCTTCACCGGAAAACACAGGCGCCACCTTGCCGGCGGACAGATGCAGATAAGCCAGGTTGCGAAAGGTCAGGTGCATGTCGATGACTGCGCATGCTGCCAGCAGAAAGGTCAACGCAAAGCCGAGACTGAGGTTGTAATTGATGGATGCCAGGAACAGCAGCACCAGGGTCACGGCAAATGCCAGGCCGGGCCGGCTCGGCACGATGAACACGCGGCGCTGGGTCAGGAATACCTCCCCCGGTTCAGCTTCGCGCAGCTGAAACAATGACTTGTTCAGCCAATGCCGGATTTTTTTGCGGAGCGAGTTCAACATGACGAGGGCAGGGACGGGGCAGTAATGCGCAGCGCCTTAAACCGCGACCGACTTCATCAACTGCAGCACCAGGTCGCGGCCGCCAAGGGCGCTGCCGGTATGCGATTTGAGCGGACGCAGGCGGTGCGCGGTGACCGGCACCAGCACCGCCTGGACATCTTCCGGAATCACATGGTTGCGGCCTTCCAGCGCGGCCCAGGCGCGGGCAGCCTGCAGCAATGCAATCGCTGCCCGTGGGCTCATGCCTTCGGCAAACATGCCGTTCTGGCGCGATGCATGCGCCAGAGCCTGTACGTAATCGATCAGTTTGCTGGAGGTATGAATTTGCTTCAGTGCCAGCCGGGCTTCGATCAATTCGGCCGGCTGCATGACCGGCGGCATCGACTTCAGCAAGACCCGGCGATCTTCGCCCATCAGCAGCGCGCGTTCGGCGGCAGCGTCAGGGTAGCCGAGCGACAGGCACATTAGAAAACGGTCGAGTTGCGATTCCGGCAAGGCAAAGGTGCCGATCTGGTGGGCCGGGTTCTGGGTGGCGATGACGAAGAATGGATCGGGCAGGTCGCGGGTGATGCCTTCCGCGGTGACCTGGCGTTCTTCCATGGCCTCCAGCAATGCCGATTGCGTTTTCGGCGTGGCCCGGTTGATTTCGTCGGCCAGTAGCACTTGTGTGAACACCGGGCCTTGATGAAAGACAAAGCTGGTCTTTTCGCGGTCAAACACGGAAATCCCGACCACATCCGCCGGCAGCAGATCGCTCGTAAATTGCAGGCGATTGAAGCGCAGCCCTAGCGAAATGGCCAGCGCGTGAGCCAAGGTGGTCTTGCCGACCCCTGGGACGTCCTCGATCAGCAAATGGCCGCCTGCCAGCAGGCATACCAGCGCTTGCCGGATTTGATGGTCCTTGCCGACGACGACCTGGTTGACCTGGTTTGCAACTGCGTGGATTTTCGCGAACATGGGCTTTTCTGTTGTTCTGTTGAATGGTGCGGCACTGTGGAGAAAGAATCATACAAACTTCCCCGAAATTCACCTAGTTCCTTTTCGGAAATGTGAGAAGTTTTAGGAATCTGCTTGATTTCCGTCAAGAGAAACAACGGCGTAACGGCGCATAGTCGTGGCATCGCTCCTTTCTTGGGTACACTATCTGGATGTAGGAGACGCAAGTATGAAATCCGGTATCGAAACCGGGATAGATTTAAGAAAGGCCTTTGGCGAAATCAAGTGACTACTGCTTTCTATACGCATCCCGACTGCAAGCTGCATGACATGGGGCCATGGCATCCGGAATCGCCATCCAGGCTGCAGGCGATCGAAGACCAGTTGATCGCCAGCCGCATCGATCAGTTGCTTGATTACCGCAGCGTGCCGCTGGCACAGGAAAGCGATCTGGCGCAGGTGCATAGCGCCGCCATGATTGCGTTGGTCCGGGAGCACAGCCTGGCGCTGGCCGGCACGTCCGGCTGTTATCCGCTGGATGCCGACACCCTGCTCAACGGCCATAGCTGGCAGGCGGCGTTGCGGGCGGCGGGCGCTGCGTTGGCGGCGACGGATGCCGTGATCAAGGGCGAGATCGATAATGCATTCTGCTCGGTGCGCCCGCCAGGGCACCATGCAACGTCGACCACGTCGATGGGATTTTGCCTGTTCAATAACGTCGCGATTGCTGCGCGCCATGCGCTGGAAGTGCACGGATTGGAGCGGGTCGCGATAGTCGATTTCGATGTCCATCACGGCAACGGCACCGAAGAGATCTTCGCGCACGATCAGCGGGTGCTGATGGTCAGCTTCTTCCAACACCCGTTTTACCCGTACAGCGGTGCTGAACCGGCCGGCGGCAATGCCGTCAATGTTCCGGTGCCGGCCTACAGCGACGGCAGTGTGGTGCGCCAGCTGGCGACAGAGAAGTGGCTGCCTGCGCTGGATGCGCATCGCCCGCAAATGATTTTTGTCTCGGCCGGATTCGATGCGCATCGGGAAGACGACATGGCGCAGATGGGGTTGGTCGAGGCCGATTACGCCTGGTTGACGCGACAGGTCATGCGCGTCGCTGCACAGCACGCGCAGGGGCGCATCGTCAGCTGCCTGGAAGGCGGTTACGATCTGTCGGCGCTGGGCCGCAGCGTAGTTGCTCATTTGAAAGTGTTGGCCGATCTCGAGTGACTGACGGCCCCCGGAAGCGTCAATAAGGCGGGGTGCGGCCTGGCATCAGGCCGTCTTTACCGTTGCGGTTTGCGGTGGAACAGGAATAAGTCCGTACAATAGCGGTTTATTTTCGCCAGACAAGACAACGCATGTCCATACAATGGTTCCCCGGTCACATGAACGCCGCCCGCAAGAAGGCGGCGGAAGCTATGGAGAAGGTCGATCTTGTGATCGAAGTGCTCGACGGGCGTTTGCCGCAAGCCAGTTGCAATCCCATGATCGAGCAATTGCGCGTGCACCGCCAGCGCCCTTGCCTGAAAATCCTCAACAAGAGTGATCTCGCCGATCCTGCCGCCACCCAGGCCTGGATCAATTATTACAACGCGCAAAAAAATGTGAAAGCGGTAGCGCTGAGTTGCAAGAAGCCGTCGGATGTCGCCAAGATACCGGGTTTGTGCCTGGCGCTGGCGCCGCATCGCGGTACGCCGCTCAAGCCATTGCGCATGATGATCATGGGCATTCCTAACGTCGGCAAGTCGACCTTGATGAATGCCTTGCTCAAACGCCGCGTCGCGGCCGTCGGCGATGAGCCGGCGGTGACCAAGGTGCAGCAGCGTCTGTACCTGGGTAATAACATGGTGTTGATCGATACGCCCGGCATGCTCTGGCCAAAAATCGCCCATCCGAGCGACGGCTTGATGCTGGCCGCCAGCCATGCGATCGGCAGCAATGCGTTGATCGAGGAAGAGGTTGCCACTTTCCTGGCTGATTTGCTGTTGATCCGCTATGCCCCGCTATTGGCGGCGCGTTATGGCCTCAAGACCGATGGGATTGACGGCGTGAGCGTGATTGAAGGCGTGGCCACCCGCCGCGGATTCCGCCTCAAGGGCGGCGATCTGGACCTGGAGAAAGCGGCTCACACCCTGTTGCAGGATTACCGGACTGGGGCGCTTGGACGCATCAGCCTGGAAACCCCGCAGACACGCGCTGAACTGCTGGCCCGTTACCAGGAAGAGCTGGCGCAAAGACAGGCTGAAGCCGATGCTGAGGCCGCTGGTGACGAAGACCAGGACGACGCAAGGTAAGTCTGCCGCCAAGACGGCTAAAAAGCCCGCGATAACCTCAGGTTATCGCGGGCTTTTTTCTTGTTTGCGATAGTGCGAAATTTGACAATTGATTTGACAGTTGTTCATTGACGATTTTTCAGCAATCTCCCCCAGAATCTCAGCTGATTTTACATTTCCAGCATTCTTTGCCGATGCATGCCGAATGCGGTATTGAAACCGTCTGTCAGGAGTGATTTCAGAGTCATATTGGTGATTGTTTTATTGTCATTAAATTGTGTGGTCTCAAGGCCTGTGTTTTTCTCAGCTACTTCCAAAAATCAATAGTTGTCATTCATTTCATTGATTGGTCAATATCGAATAGTTGCCATTTTGAAATGTTTGAATGAATTGTCTGCAATTGTAAAATCGCCGTTTTTCAAATTCCTTTGCAATACTTGTTTTTCTTTTTGGAAACATATTTATCATTTCCAAGAGGAAATAGATGCCGTGAGTCACTTGTTTTTTTCAGCCACAAATTTATTTTTAACAGTTATTTTTGACAAACTTATTTTTCATTTTGGCAATTGTGAGATTTTGATATCAGTAAAAGAAATAACGCAAAATAGTCAATGTTTACAATGACTTATTTTTCTTATGTGTAATTTTTCCGCCTCTTTTTGCACAATCCTGCTTAATTTCCCCCCAATTTTCTCTCGTCATATATGATTTTTTCCGTTGTTTATTTGCGACTTACGGGAACTTATTTAGATGACATAAATATAAAATGAAATTAACATTTGGCACATTAGTAAAACGGTGGCATTTGACATCCAATGATGTTCATAGCGCAGCGATGGGCAGGCCGTCATCGTGTAAATCGTAAAGATTAAATGTACTTAAATGATAACTTTTAAAGCTCTTGTTCACTGTTTTTTGCCGGGCAACGGTCGGATGTTCGCATAGTGAATTGAGGCATCGAGCGTAGTTTTCATTGTTCTTTTTGCATATGAAGTTGTTTCCTCGCACCGATTTCTAGAAAACTGAAACCGAAATATTGCAGATTACGTATCTGTTTTGGTGCAAGTCATGCAGAGAAAGAGGCGGGAAGTAGAAGTCTTTGCATCAACAATTGTTACCTAAAGTTAAATATTGTTAATTAAAAAAATTGAAGCAGGAATGGTGAGATTATTCGGCCATCTTGCAAGACGCTTGAATCCCTAATTTTTTGAATCAGGATCTGACGCGAAAATCGAGTAGTTCCGCGCTATCCCCTTGATGCGAATTGGCAGGGTTTTTTGCAAATATAAAAACTACATATCAAGGGTGAGCATGAACAAGTCGAATCATGTGGTCTGGCTCGAACAGCCGACCGGCGCGGGTAAGGGGCCTGGCGCCAAATTTCGGAGCGGACGCAGTCACGTCGGGCTGTTGTTGCTCACTCCCCGCATGTCGCCTGGCGCAGGCGCACAACAGAGGTCGCGCTGGCCCCGTTGTGCGGCAACCGAAGGTCGGTCGGCCATCGGTATGACGCCATAGCGACAGTCGCTCGATGACGGGGTGTCGTTACCCAGTTCATCACCGCCCGCAGCCTTTCCGTTTTCCACATTCGTCGTTTCCATGTGATCTCGCTTGCGCGATCTATCTGATCCCTTGTCGCGAGCCGCATTAATTTTTACATAGAGCTAAACATGAATAAAATTTACCGCACCGTCTACAACGAAGCACTTGGCATCTGGGTTGCCGTCTCCGAGAACACGGCGGCGCGGGGCAAGCGCAGCAGCTCGAAGGTGGGGGCGGTGATGGCTGCAGCGGTGCTGGGGGCGACGGCGTTGATGCTGCCGGCTGCGCATGCGAGTTATACCGGCAATCAGAGTGGGGTCGGAACGATTACAGGTGGTGGAACCAACGGAATCGCCATCGGCGGAAGCACTTCAAGCCAAGCCTCGGCAAACGGCACCAATGCCGTAGCAATCGGAACGGGCGCCACTGCATCTGCCGGATATGCGATCGCTATCGGCAATAACGCGGTTGCGTCTGGCGGGAGTTCAACTGCATTTGGTTCCGGTGCCCAAGCCAGCGGTGTAGGCGCCTATGCCCTTGGTAACGACACCCGCGCCAGCGGCACTGCTTCCGTCGCCATCGGTGGTGGTAGCGGAACCGGATCCGGGGGCGCGAGCGCATCGGGATCGCAGTCGATTGCAATCGGACAGAATTCCAATACTTCGGCTGCCGCTACTAACTCCCTCGCCATCGGCAATACGGCGGTGGTGACGGTAACCAATGGCGTCGCCATTGGTACAGGGGCGACGGTATCCAATGCCAATAGCGTAGCGCTGGGTAACGGCTCGGCGACCACTGTGGGCGCCCAAACTGGCTATACCGCCTATGGTTTGACTGCCGCACAGACCTCCGCTGGGGAAGTCAACGTCGGCAACCGCACGATCACAGGTGTGGCGGCAGGCATCAACCAGGGCGATGCTGTTAATGTTGCACAATTGTCGACGGTAACGGGTTCCTTGTCGACTGGCCTGAGCACAGCGTCCAGCGGTATTACTTCGCTGTCGAGCGGTCTAAGTACAACCAATAGCAACGTCACCTCGTTGTCGACCTCGACTTCGAGCGGCATTAGCACATCACGGGTTGCGGAAGCCTCTTTGTCAACTGGCTTGAGCACAACGAATAGCAACGTCACCTCGCTGTCGACCTCGGCCTCAACCGGCATCACTTCGCTGTCTACTGGCCTGAGCACAACCAACAGCAATGTGACTTCATTGTCGACTTCGACTTCGAGCGGTATTAGCACGTCACGGGTTGCGGAAGCCTCCCTGTCAACTGGTTTGAGCACAACGAATAGCAACGTTACGTCCCTGTCCACTTCAGCCTCGACGGGCATCACATCGCTGTCTACCGGTCTGAGCACCACGAACAGCAATCTGACTTCGTTGTCGACATCAGCTTCGACAGGCATTACATCGCTGTCGACTGGTCTGAGCACGGCCAACAGTAACGTCACTTCGCTGTCTACTTCGGCTTCGACCGGCATCACATCGCTGTCGACTTCGACATCAACCGGCTTGAGCACCACCAACAGCAACGTGACATCGTTGTCGACTTCAGCTTCGACGGGTATCACTTCGCTGTCGACAGGTCTGAGCACAACCAACAGCAATGTGACATCGTTGTCCACTTCGGCTTCGACCGGCATCACATCGCTGTCGACTTCGACATCAACCGGTTTGAGCACCACCAACAGCAACGTCACGTCGTTGTCGACTTCAGCTTCGACAGGTATCACTTCGCTATCGACTGGTTTGAGCACGGCCAACAGCAATGTGACTTCGTTGTCGACTTCGACTTCGAGCGGTATTAGCACGTCACGGGTTGCGGAAGCCTCCCTGTCAACTGGTTTGAGCACAACGAATAGCAACGTTACGTCCCTGTCCACTTCAGCCTCGACGGGCATCACATCGCTGTCTACCGGTCTGAGCACCACGAGCAGCAATCTGACTTCGTTGTCGACATCAGCTTCGACAGGCATTACTTCGCTGTCTACCGGTCTGAGCACCACCAACAGCAACGTGACATCGTTGTCGACTTCAGCTTCGACGGGTATCACTTCGCTGTCGACAGGTCTGAGCACCACCAACAGCAACGTGACATCGTTGTCGACTTCAGCTTCGACGGGTATCACATCGCTGTCGACAGGTCTGAGCACAACCAACAGCAATGTGACATCGTTGTCCACTTCGGCCTCGACCGGCATCACATCGCTGTCGACTTCGACATCAACCGGTTTGAGCACCACCAACAGCAACGTGACATCGTTGTCGACTTCAGCTTCGACGGGTATTACTTCGCTGTCGACAGGTCTGAGCACAACCAACAGCAATGTGACTTCATTGTCGACTTCGGCTTCGACCGGTATCACATCGCTGTCCACTGGCTTGAGCACAACAAATAGTAACGTCACCTCGCTGTCTACCGGTCTGAGCACCACTAACAGCAATGTGACCTCATTGTCGACCTCGGCTTCGACGGGTATCACATCGCTGTCGACTGGCTTGAGCACGGCCAACAGCAACGTCACTTCGTTGTCGACATCGGCCTCGACGGGTATTAGCACATCACGGGTTGCAGAAGCTTCCTTGTCGACTGGCTTGAGCACTACCAACAGTAACGTGACGTCGTTGTCGACTTCAGCCTCGACGGGTATTAGCACATCACGGGTTGCGGAAGCTTCCTTGTCAACTGGCTTGAGCACGGCCAACAGCAACATGACATCGTTGTCGACTTCAGCTTCGACGGGTATCACTTCGCTGTCGACTGGCCTGAGCACGGCTAACAGCAACGTGACGTCGTTGTCGACTTCGGCTTCGACAGGCATCACTTCGCTGTCCACTGGCTTGAACTCGACGAACAGCAACGTAACGTCGCTATCGACATCGACTTCCACTGGAATCGCATCACTGTCAAGCGGAGTTGCGAATTCGGTCCAGTATGACAGTCCAGCGCATACCAGCGTGACGTTGGGAGGAGTCGGGGCTACTGCGCCGGTAACTCTTACAAATGTGGCGGCTGGTGTGAATTCAACCGACGCGGTGAATTTCAGTCAACTCTCATCTTTGTCCACCTCGTCATCGACTGGACTGAGCACAACAAGGAGCGGTATCAGTTCGCTGTCGACCGGTTTGAGCACGACGAATAGCAACGTGACATCGCTGTCCACTTCGGCATCCACAGGTATCACCTCGTTGTCGACAGGTCTGAGTACGACCAATAGCAACGTCACATCGCTGTCGACTGGCCTGAGCACAACCAACAGCAACGTGACTTCGTTGTCGACTTCGGCTTCGACTGGCATCACATCGTTGTCGACTGGCCTGAGCACAACCAACAGCAACGTGACTTCGTTGTCGACCTCGGCTTCGACAGGTATCACCTCGTTGTCGACTGGCTTGAGCACAACCAACAGTAACGTCACTTCGCTGTCGACTTCGGCCTCGACAGGTATCACGTCGCTGTCGACCGGTTTGAGCACGACGAATAGCAACGTGACTTCGTTGTCGACCTCGGCTTCGACAGGTATCACATCGCTGTCAACCGGTTTGAGCACGACCAACAGCAATGTGACTTCGCTGTCGACTGGCCTGAGCACAACCAACAGCAACGTCACTTCGTTGTCGACTTCGGCTTCGACTGGCATCACATCGTTGTCGACTGGCCTGAGCACAACCAACAGTAACGTCACTTCGTTGTCGACATCGGCCTCGACTGGCATCACGTCGCTGTCAACCGGCCTGAGCACAACCAACAACAACGTGACTTCGTTGTCGACCTCGGCTTCGACAGGCATCACATCGTTGTCGACTGGCCTGAGCACAACCAACAGTAACGTCACTTCGTTGTCGACATCGGCCTCGACTGGCATCACGTCGCTGTCAAC
>NZ_JBIUZX010000020.1:2716-5266 GCF_044745265.1 Collimonas sp. NPDC087041 | reverse complement strand
CCGGCCTGAGCACAACCAACAGCAACGTGACTTCGTTGTCGACCTCGGCTTCGACAGGCATCACCTCGCTGTCGACCGGGTTGAGCACAACTAACAGTAACGTCACTTCGTTGTCGACTTCGGCTTCGACAGGCATCACCTCGCTGTCGACTGGCCTGAGCACGACCAACAGCAATGTAACGTCGTTGTCGACTGGCTTAAGCACAGCCAACAGCAACGTGACTTCGTTGTCGACCTCGGCTTCGACCGGTATCACATCGCTGTCGACTGGCTTGAGCACCACTAACAGCAACGTAACGTCGTTGTCTACTGGCCTGAGCACAACGAACAGCAACGTGACCTCGTTGTCGACTTCGACTTCAACTGGTTTGAGTACAGCAACTAGTGGCATCACTTCGTTGTCGACTGGCTTGAGCACAACGAACAGCAACGTGACTTCGCTGTCGACATCGGCTTCGACAGGTATCACTTCGCTGTCAACCGGATTGAGCACGACGAATAGCAATGTGACCTCGTTGTCGACTGGCCTGAGCACAACCAACAGCAACGTGACCTCGTTGTCGACTTCGACTTCAACTGGTTTGAGTACAGCAACTAGTGGCATCACTTCGTTGTCGACTGGCTTGAGCACAACGAACAGCAACGTGACTTCGCTGTCGACATCGGCTTCGACAGGTATCACTTCGCTGTCAACCGGATTGAGCACGACGAATAGCAATGTGACCTCGTTGTCGACTGGCCTGAGCACAACCAACAGCAACGTGACCTCGTTGTCGACTTCGACTTCAACTGGTTTGAGTACAGCAACTAGTGGCATCACATCGCTGTCGACTGGCTTGAGCACAACCAACAGCAACGTGGCGTCGCTATCGACTGGTTTGAGCACGGCCACCAGCGGTATCGGTTCGCTGTCGACCGGCCTGAGTACAACCAACAGTAACGTGACCTCGTTGTCGACTTCGACTTCAACTGGTTTGAGTACAGCAACTAGTGGCATCACCTCGCTGTCGACCGGTTTGAGCACGACGAATAGCAACGTGACGTCGCTGTCGACTGGTTTGAGTACGGCTACCAGCGGTATCGGTTCGCTGTCGACCGGCCTGAGCACAACCAACAGTAACGTGACCTCGTTGTCGACTTCGACTTCAACTGGTTTGAGTACAGCAACTAGTGGCATCACATCGCTGTCGACTGGTCTGAGCACAACCAACAGCAACGTGACGTCGCTGTCGACTGGTTTGAGCACGGCCACCAGCGGTATCGGTTCGCTGTCGACCGGCCTGAGCGCAACCAACAGTAACGTGACCTCGTTGTCGACTTCGACTTCTACTGGTTTGAGTACAGCAACTAGTGGCATCACATCGCTGTCGACTGGCTTGAGCACAACCAACAGCAACGTGACTTCGTTGTCGACCGGCTTGAGCGCAACCAACAGTAATGTCACATCGTTGTCGACCTCAACTTCGACTGGCTTGAGTACAGCTACCAGCGGTATCACTTCGCTGTCAACTGGCTTGAGCACGACCAACAGCAACGTGACTTCGCTGTCGACCGGCCTGAGCACAACCAACAGTAACCTCACTTCGTTGTCCACTTCGGCTTCGACTGGCATCACCTCGCTGTCGACCGGTTTGAGCACAACCAACAGCAATGTGACTTCGCTGTCGACCGGTTTGAGCACGACGAATAGCAACGTGACATCGTTGTCGACTGGCTTGAGCACGACCAACAGCAACGTGACGTCGTTGTCGACTTCGGCCTCGACAGGTATCACGTCGCTGTCAACTGGGTTGAGTACAGCCACCAGCAGTATCACTTCGCTGTCAACTGGCTTGAGTACAGCTACCAGCGGTATCACTTCGTTGTCGACTGGCCTGAGCACAACCAACAGTAATGTCACCTCGTTGTCGACCTCGACATCGACTGGTCTGAGCACAGCTACTAGCGGTATCACTTCGCTGTCAACTGGCTTGAGCACAACCAACAGCAACGTGACTTCGTTGTCGACCGGTCTGAGCACAGCAACCAGCGGCATCACTTCACTGTCGACTGGCCTGAGTACAACCGACAGCAATGTCACCTCGTTGTCGACTTCGGCTTCAACCGGTTTGAGTACAGCTACCAGTGGTATCACTTCGTTGTCGACGGGCCTGAGCACGGCCGCCAGCGGCATCACTTCGCTGTCGACCGGTTTGAGCACAACCGACAGTAATGTCGCGTCGTTGTCGACCTCGACTTCGACTGGCTTGAGTACAGCGACCAGCGGTATCACTTCGTTGTCGACTGGCTTGAGCACGACCAACAGCAACGTGACTTCGCTGTCGACCGGTTTGAGCACGACCAACAGCAACGTGACTTCGTTGTCGACCGGCCTGAGTACAACCGATAGCAATGTCGCGTCGTTGTCGACTTCGACTTCAACCGGTTTGAGTACAGCTACCAGCGGCATCACTTCGCTGTCGACCGGTTTGAGCACGACCAACAGCAACGTGACTTCGTTGTCGACCGGCCTGAGTACAACCGATAGCAATGTCGCGTCGTTGTCGACGT
>NZ_JBIUZX010000020.1:1524-2622 GCF_044745265.1 Collimonas sp. NPDC087041 | reverse complement strand
CGACTTCGACTTCGACCGGCTTGAGTACAGCCACCAGCGGTATCACTTCACTGTCGACTGGCCTGAGCACAGCAACTAGTGGCATCACTTCGTTGTCGACCGGCTTGAGTACAACCGATAGCAATGTCGCGTCGTTGTCGACCTCGACATCGACTGGTCTGAGCACAGCTACTAGCGGTATCACTTCGCTGTCAACTGGCTTGAGCACGACCAACAGCAACGTGACTTCGCTGTCGACCGGCCTGAGCACAACCAACAGCAACGTCACTTCGTTGTCCACTTCGGTTTCGACTGGCATCACATCGCTGTCGACCGGTTTGAGCACGACGAATAGCAATGTGACATCGCTGTCGACTGGCTTGAGTACAACCAACAATAACGTGACCTCGTTGTCGACCTCGACATCGACTGGTCTGAGCACAGCCACTAGCGGTATCACTTCGCTGTCAACTGGCTTGAGCACGACCAACAGCAACGTGACTTCGCTGTCAACCGGCCTGAGCACAACCAACAGTAACGTCACTTCGCTGTCGACATCGGCTTCGACAGGTATCACTTCGTTGTCAACTGGCTTGAGCACAACAGATAGCAACGTGGCTTCTCTGTCGACTGGGCTGAGCACGACGAATAGCAATGTGACCTCGTTGTCGACTGGTCTGAGTACAACCGATAGCAATGTCGCGTCGTTGTCGACTTCGACTTCAACCGGTTTGAGCACAGCAACCAGTGGTATCACTTCGCTGTCAACTGGCTTGAGCACGACCAACAGCAACGTGACATCGCTGTCGACAGGCCTGAGTACAACCGATAGCAATGTCGCGTCGTTGTCGACCTCAACTTCGACTGGCTTGAGTACAGCCACCAGCGGTATCACTTCGTTGTCGACCGGCTTGAGCACGACCAACAGCAACGTGACTTCGCTGTCGACCGGCCTGAGCACAACCAACAGCAACGTGACTTCGTTGTCGACTGGCCTGAGCACAACCAACAGCAACGTGACTTCGTTGTCGACCTCAACTTCGACTGGCTTGAGTACAGCCACCAGCGGTATCACTTCGTTGTCGACCGGCTTGAGCACGACCAACAGCAACGTGACGT
>NZ_JBIUZX010000020.1:124-1431 GCF_044745265.1 Collimonas sp. NPDC087041 | reverse complement strand
CGTACTTCGCTGTCGACCGGCCTGAGCACAACCGACAGCAATGTCACCTCGTTGTCGACTTCGACTTCAACCGGTTTGAGTACAGCTACCAGTGGTATCACTTCGTTGTCGACCGGCTTGAGCACAACCAACAGCAACGTGACTTCGCTGTCGACAGGCCTGAGTACAACCGATAGCAACGTCGCGTCGTTGTCGACCTCAACTTCGACTGGCTTGAGTACAACCACCAGCGGTATCACTTCACTGTCGACTGGCCTGAGCACAGCAACTAGTGGCATCACTTCGTTGTCGACCGGCTTGAGCGCAACCAACAGTAATGTCACATCGTTGTCGACCTCGACATCGACTGGTCTGAGCACAGCTACTAGCGGTATCACTTCGCTGTCAACTGGCTTGAGCACGACCAACAGCAACGTGACGTCGCTGTCGACTGGTTTGAGCACGGCCAATAGCAACGTGATTTCGCTGTCGACTTCAGCCTCGACAGGCATCACATCGCTGTCGACCGGTTTGAGCACGACGAATAGCAATGTGACATCGTTGTCGACTGGCTTGAGCACGACCAACAGCAACGTGACTTCGTTGTCGACTGGCCTGAGCACAACCAACAGTAACGTCACTTCACTGTCGACTTCGGTTTCGACAGGTATCACTTCGTTGTCAACTGGCTTGAGCACAACAGATAGCAACGTGGCTTCTCTGTCGACTTCGACTTCAACGGGCCTGAGCACAGCAACCAGCGGCATCACATCGCTGTCGACCGGTTTGAGCACGACAAATAGCAATGTGGCCTCGTTGTCGACCGGCTTGAGCACAACCAACAGCAACGTGACTTCGTTGTCGACCGGTCTGAGCACTGCCACCAGCGGCATCACTTCGCTGTCGACCGGTTTGAGCACAACCGACAGTAATGTCGCGTCGTTGTCGACCTCAACTTCGACTGGCTTGAGTACAGCAACCAGTGGCATCACTTCGTTGTCGACCGGCCTGAGCACAGCCACCAGCGGCATCACTTCACTGTCGACCGGCCTGAGCACGACCAACAGCAACGTGACTTCGCTGTCGACAGGCTTGAGTACAACCGATAGCAATGTCGCGTCGTTGTCGACCTCGACATCGACTGGTCTGAGCACAGCTACTAGCGGTATCACTTCGCTGTCAACTGGCTTGAGTACAGCCACCAGCGGCATCACTTCGCTGTCAACCGGCCTGAGTACAACCGATAGCAATGTCGCGTCGTTGTCGACCTCGACATCGACTGGTCTGAGCACAGCTACTAGCGGTATCACTTCGCTGTCAACTGGCTT
>NZ_JBIUZX010000019.1:0-67668 GCF_044745265.1 Collimonas sp. NPDC087041 | reverse complement strand
TGAAGACGGGTTCAATCGTTCTCATTACACCAGTTTTGGCACGATGGATGAATATTGGTGCAACCAAGATGAACTTGAGATGGCGCTGCAGCACGTACTTAATTTCGTCGAAACTGGCCAAGAAACGAGGACAACGATAGGCCCCTCAATGCCCGGTAAATGGTCGTGCTAATTAAGGCCGCAATCAGCCAGTAGTTATTGTTCGTTCTTTGTTTGGTCATTTATCGGGTATGACATTTTTGAATATGCCACCACGTTGAGAATGCATCGATGCTAAGAATTGAATTTGAGGAGCCGACTGAGTCAGTCTGTAATTGCTGCCAAAATACGACAGTCAGACTGACACGATTTGTATACAAAGGTGACGATGCGTTCGCCGTCTACTACGCACAATATACGCATGGGCACAGCGAGAAGCGTCTCAGCGGCATTATCAGCTTAGGCGAGTGGGGCAGCGACGAGGTCGCCCCTGAAGCCAGGTTGGCGTTCCCATTCCAGATTTGGGTGAATGGTGACAATTTCCAAGTTGGTTTGGTTGATGCGGTAGACTCCCCTTGGAGCCACGTGACCTTCTTAGGCCGGATACTTGATCGCAAAGAGGCGCTCGCACATGAGTGGATTAATGACGTATTCCACATCACTGACCACATGGTTCAGGATGATAAAGAAATCGTGGAGTACCTCAGTTAATATTGGCCAATTTTGGTAGTTCTGAAGGCGACGCCGACTTGCTTGCTCGTGGTGTGTTGGATGTGAACCCGAACTATGCGGCCGAATTCGGCCAAGAGCCGACTCTGGAGTACTCGGCGAATAAATTATCGCGTTTATAATTTTTGCACGCCAGCGTACTTCAATTATTTTTATATGACCAATATAGAACTAGTACCAACACAAAAGACCGCTGTACTGGCAGGTGCCTGGGCCGCATTTGGATTCGTTCCATTGGAGCACTGGATGGATCAAAGGCAGCTATCAACGCTTCAAAATAATGTTCTGATGCTTTGTATGGCGATTATATTTCTCTTCGTCCCGGTCTTATATTTAGTGATCGGACGAGACAATCGATTCAATCAAACCTGGTTTGTGGACCCTGAAGAAAGGGCTCGATATTGGATAGTTTCCAAGCGAATGCTCTGCTGGCTCGTTGGTGCAACGATATTTGGCACTCTATGGGCCGGTGTGTTGAGATTTTTTTTGTAGCTGGCCGTTGACGGCCAATTGCGGATGGTCGATAGTGTTCGCCAAATTGATGGCGATCCTGTGACTTGGTATGGATGTGCTTAGAAGAATTGTAGGGGGCTGGTGTTTGGAAGCCGAAATGGGGTTTCGACCAGCGCTAGAAATTCCGGAATCTCTATATGACTAAAATCGCTGGTGGTTGTTTGTCAAAGCTGTATTTGGAAATTGATCATCATGCCCAACGTATTGATCGGGCAGTACTTTGTTTGGGCGACAGCAATTGGATTGAGTTAACTGCAATTGTCACAGATGGCCAAAGTGGTTTTAGCATACCTATGCCGTTTGGATGCGAATGTACTGTGACTGATATCACGGATCGTCATTGGGGTAACGCGAACTACGAAGTGGAATTCGCCTCATCGTATTCCAGAGATGGGGCTTTCTGGGCCAAGGGTTTTCGCGAAGTCGCGGGTATTTAGTGTAATGAGCAAGACTTACAATTGGGCGATATATATCGTGTTCTAACTAACAATGCAGGAATGAGCCGGCTACATGCGGCCAATTGCAGTCCTTTAATGCGGCTATGATATTTGACTTGCGACACGCTGGACGCCCCCCTCTTTTACTGCATATTCGTTAGAACTCTATGTCAGATCGTCCTGAATTCACTGACTACCTAGGTTTTTTTGAAGCTGAGCCCGAGATACTCAACCCTGAGGTGGGGTGGTATTACGGCGCGAAATTTGTGTCGCTTCGCAACTGTGACCGGATAGTCGCCATCATTGCACCTGGTGACGGTGAGATATCTTTCAGGTGGTGGCAAAACAGTACGCTTCGCGCAGATTTTAACTTGAAGGGCGTGGTCGATTGGAGCCTAGAGTCCAACGCCCAAAGAGAAGTCCTATTTCTCAAATTTCAGCAACCGGGTATTGGTTTTTTCTCGTTACAATTAAAGCCAGTAATCAGCTTTTCGTGGGTCACAGAATGGGCATAGGCCAAAGATCACAAAGGCGAAGATCGGCCTCAGCAGTCATTCACCAATGACTGCTAAAGGCGCTGTCTGATATCGGCCAATTGCGGACGGTAGAATGTGTCTGTCAAACTGATGACGATTCAGTTGTGCGTATTCACCACTTGCCAAATTAGGCCGATGATACATATCGAGAGTCTTGAGAACTTAGAGCAATTCCTTGAACTGGAATTGTCTTCCTACGAGTCGATACCAATAATTACTCATCCGGGTATTCGCATTTCCCGTGTATGCGATAACATTATCCAGCTCATCAAGGGCGGAGACAAAGAAGCCATAAAAATTGGATGCCTAATAATCGCTGGAGATCCACATCTTCCGTTCGGAAAACTAATAAAGAGCGGAATTGCCAGGGCTCTCAAGCAGCGAATTGAGCTCGTATCCGTATCTGAAAGGTCAGGGTTGATAGCGAAAACATTGCAATTGTTAAATCTCCAATTTTGCCCGCGTGAGACGGAGGATTACTGCAAGGTCGTAAGAAAATTTGGGCCAGCGGCCATACAAATTGTTCTCGAATCGGCTTACGCAAAGAATGAAAAATCAAAGCAACTATTGGCGTATTTGAGGGCATCGTTTCTTAGTCAGGAAGTTGCACATCTTCGCTCGTGACCGATGCGATTCGGCCAACTGCCGGCGATCGAAAGTGTCCACTAATCTGACGATAATTCACCCCGAAGTCATTTTTCGGCCGCAAAATTCTGTCAGAAATTGAGAAACAAAAATTAAAAATACACCGAGGTGTAAATGTCCATGAAACTAAACGATGAAGCAATCGCGGAATTGCAGAATAAATACGATTACTTGATTAACTATGAATCAAGCGACCCAACTGATCCGATTGATCCACTTACTTATGTCGATTCCAACGGGGATAACTTTATGCACATCGCGGCCCAGCGTGGTGATGTGAATACAATCACCTTGTTAGTTGACGCTGGGATGAATGTAAATCAAAAAGGAGACATGGGTTCTACCGCTCTGCACTATGCGTATGGCGGTAAGCACCAGCGTGTAGTTGACTTCCTTTTGGCCCATGGTGCCTCGACAGAAATTGAGAATGAATTTGGAAAATTACCCGGCCAGTAAGCAGGCGGGACGCGTTTGAGGATCGGATGCCGACACCTGGAGACTGAGCTGGGTGGCCCGTTGCGTTGACCTTGTTCATCACAACGATAGAAAGCCACGCTACACCCGTTGACTCTAATGACCGCTTTCTGGTATCGCCAATTTCCGCTTTGGGTCGACGCCTACCTTTCGCGCATGACTCACTTCGGCCAAATCCGGACGGTCGAGCGTTTGACCAATCTGATACTATTTTGAAAATCTATTATTGCCGCAGGTCGGCGATGAGGTAATCGGGAGGTCAATAAATAATGCGGCTAGAGGTTGAGAAAAAGCGCCCAGTTGAAAATGCTAGCGAGGCTCAGGTTCGTTCCGCGATTTTGGCGCTGCGAAGTTACGGCCCTTCATCATTTACATCGCTAACTGATGTCCGTGGGAATTACTTGCAGGTTGCCGGCGGTGGCGTTACGTGCATGGTGGAACATCGTGATGTCTTCAAGAATCGACATTACCGCGGATATCACAATACGCCGAGCAAGGTCTATCCCGATGGCACAATCTTGGTTTTTGGAGGTGGCGAAATACAGTTATTGGCGGATGAATGGTTTATGGCTCCGATGGTGCTAGACGCGTTTCTGGCGGTTTTTAATGGCCGTGAACTTCCCGCGTCGATTGCATGGCGTGATAAGACGGAAACACTGACAAGTTCGTAAAGCTCAAATCGAATGACAAATGAACGTCGCAATGCGGCCAAAACCGGACGATTGCTCATGCCGCATCCCGTCGAACGTACTCATTGTTAAACATCCAATTTATGCGTCTTCTCACTTTTATCACTCTTCTCCTTACTATTATGTCAGTGAAAGCCGGTAATTTTTTCCCCCAGAGTACAAGCAATTTCCATTCAAGGAAGGCGATCTTCTGGTCAGCGGACACAGCAACGGCAAATTCTCAGTCAACAAAATCCTAAAGGTTGATCGATTTAATATCGGTAAGAACTCGTCCATCAACATCCAAGGGAAAAACTTCGTTCTGACAGAGGACGATTACCTTCTAATCGTCAGTGCCGCGTACGGTGAGGATGAGTTCTCCTCGTTCGAGCAAGCCCGTACTGGGGTGCTGGCAGGGAAGTGGACAGTTAAACTTGGTCACGTACCGAACCGTGCACCAGAGGCAGCTGCAAGGCAGACATTGGTCGGTCATGCTGCAGTTAATGACTCGGAGTTGGAAGGGTATCGTGCCTGGCGAAGTGCGTTCGAGAAGGGGGATGCCGGTGTCTTCTGATTCGTGCTCGCGTGGTGTTGTGGAAAAGAAATCATAATCTGCTTTGGAGCGAAATCGACCTGTAGCGGCCGGCTCAAATCGGCCAAAAGCGGACTGTCGTGCGCGATACCAACTTGTCTAATAGGTAGTATTCGAATCTTGTAGGCATCCCTCGTTATGAGTGAATTTTTTAAAGAAATTATGATTTGGAAGCGGATAGATAATGCGTCGGCTGTCCGATATTCGTGCCTGAACGATTTGCAAAATGGTAAATTTGCTGTTCAAAGCGCGGATTTTTTTCGATTGCCCTTAGATGGGTATCCGGCAAATGAATTCGCAAGGCAATTCGCTGTGCTCTTTATTGAGGTTCCGCCGCGTGAACGTTGCTCATGGTTTGATTCGCTTGATGAGGCAATAATTCATCATGAACGCGAATTCTCATAGTGCCGGCAATCGCGACTACCCTACATCTTCGATGGTGCTATAAGGTTCTGGGTAAAACATCATTAATCTGTTTTCGCAATCAATAGGTCAGTGATATTCCAAATGAACGGGGATGGTAAGATTCCTTTTTCATCAGGGATGTCCACACTCGGGAATTTGTACAATTTGAGGATGAGTGAGTAAATATAGCTTTTCCGGAGCCTTGCAGGTGCGGACCTTCGAGGCTGTGCCTAGTCTGATGTTTCCTTGGTACTTTTTTGGCAGTATGGTGCCACCCACCTATTTGTTGTTACCTTTTTTTGCGCGGCAATTTGCTCGACGGTAAAATAGAAACCATGCGAGAACCGAACGATTGGCGGCTTACTAATCAGGCGACCTATCTCAAAGACGTCGTATTGATTTGGAGTCGGTATGGGCAAAGCAAAACTCACAATGATCACGATCATTGTGAGTTTTGCTTTGCCAAATTTATGGGTAACGATATTCCGGACGCGCTACATGAAGGCTATTCAACACTAGATGGATATCGATGGGTGTGTGAGACTTGCTTCGATGATTTTTCTGACCTGTTCCAATGGGCGCGGCGGGAAGCGCTGTCACAATCGTTATCCACCTCCACCATAACATTATGAAACGTCGACTTACGTGGATCACGCTCTGTCTCAGCATTCCCGCGGCCTTGTATTGTTTCTGCGGAATTCTACAAGCCGCAAGCTTGTTCACGGGAGGGAGAGCGCAGAGAAACCTCAATTTCTGGGGCAGTCTATTCTTGGTCTTTTGCCTACTGTTCGTTGCATGCACATTTTTCTTGTGGCGCGGCCGTAAGTCAGGATCGCAATCAGGGGTAGTCAATAACGTAGCGATCAAATCGGATAGCGGGAACACATCGAAATGACTGCTTTTGAGAAATCTGAAAGACCGCAAAGGGTCGCTTTCAGCCTTTCGCGATTAGCTCAAAACGCCCACAAGCTGCGGCTTGTTGAAGGCAGGAAAATGTTCCTGTCGGGTCGTTAGCAGATACTTATATTGATCACTCTTTCGGCCGACCATAAGTATCTCAACCATCCAATCCGTTACGCCCAGCTAGATCGAACTTGATCTGCTCCCGCCGAGTAAACCATCTCACGCGACTCACCCATCAGGAATGCCCGATTAGGCTCAATCGCCTCGCGCAGGTAGCGCCACAGCGCGGCTACCCGGGCGACATTGCGGGTTTCGGTCGCCGCCACTAACCAGAATGCACGCTGGATATCGACCTGGCCATCCAGCACCGGCACCAGGTCGTCGCTTTGCTGGGCCAGGAAGCAGGGCAGGATCGCCAGGCCCTGGCCGCTGCGCGCGGCAGTGTACTGGGCGATGACGCTGGTGCTGCGGAAGGCGCGGAATGCGGTTGGCGCGACGTTGTCCTTGTAGCGCAGTTCTTCGCTGAACACCAGGTCGTCAACATAACCGATGAACGGATGGCTGGCGAGGTCTTGCACTGTCCTGATCGGTGCGTGATTTTCCAGGTAGGAGCGGGTGGCGTACAGCTTGAGCAGGTAGTCGGTCAGCTTGGTGACGACGTAGTTGCCGCTTTGCGGGCGTTCGATGGTGACGCCGATATCGGCTTCGCGCTTGGACAGGTTGACGAAGCGCGGCACCGGCAGCAGGTCGACTGTGATGTGCGGATGGCGTGCGCAAAAATGCGCCAGGTGCGGCGCCAGCACAAAGGTGCCAAAACCTTCGGTGGCGCCCAGCCGCACCTGGCCCGACAGCAGGCGGTTGTGACCGCTGAGTTCTTCTGCGGCGGCGTACACCGTGCTTTCCACCCGCTCCGCGTATTCGATCAGGCGATGCCCTTCGGCGGTCAGGGTGTAGCCCTGGTTATTGCGCTCGAATAACTGGCTGCCGACCTGCTCTTCGAAGCGGCGCATGCGGCGCGATACGGTGGAGTGATCGATCCCCAGTTTCTTGGCAGCCTCGACCAGGCCCTGGCTGCGCGTCAGTTCCAGGAAGATGCGCAGGTTGTCCCAATCCAGCATGGCATTCGTTGATTTCATTGTGTCTCCTTGCTTTGCATTATTGCAAAGCCATTGTGGAATATTGCCTATTGTTCCAATAATAATGCACATGCAGAATGACCCTACAGAAAATTTTATAAAAACGATGTGGGGTGGGGCGTCTTTGCGTCCAGCCCACAAAACAGGAGACAAGAATGACAAAGCGCATGCTGCTTGCGAGTGGTTCGGCCGTGGTCTTTTCGTTAATGGGTTTGCTGGGAGCCGGCCAGGCGCTGGCTCAGGACAGCAACGTCTACAAGGTTGGCATTCTGACCGACATGTCGGGGCCGTATTCGGCGATGGGCGGCCCGGGTTCGGTGGTGGCGGCCAAGATGGCGATCGAAGATTGCATGAAGGCTGAATGCAAGGGCATGAAAATCGAACTGCTCACTGCCGATCATCAAAACAAGGCCGATATCGGCGCTTCCAAGGCGCGCGAATGGATCGACCGCGACAAGGTGGATGCGATTGCCGACCTGACCAATTCCTCGGTAGCGCTGGCAGTGCAGCGGCTGATCCGCGACAAGGGCGGCATCGCCATGTACAGCGGTCCGGCCACCACCGTGCTGACCAACGCCGAATGCGCGCCGAATGGTTTCCACTGGATGTTCGATACCTACTCGCAGGCAGCTGGCGCAGCCGCCGCGCTGACCAAGATGGGACAGAAATCCTGGTACTTCGTAACCGTCGATTACGCCTTCGGCCAATCGCTGGAGAAGGATGCCGGCGATATGGTCAAGAGCCTCGGCGGCACCGTGGTCGGCTCGGTTCGCCATCCGTTGAATGCCAGCGACTTCTCGTCCTTCCTGCTGCAAGCCCAGAGTTCCAAGGCACAAGTAATCGGCCTGGCTAATGGCGGCCAGGATACGGTCAATGCGATCAAGGCGGCGCGTTCGTTCGGCGTCGGCACCAAGAACCAGCGCCTGGCGGCGTTGCTGGTGTTCTTGTCGGATGTCCACGCGCTCGGTCTCAACGATGCCCAGGGCTTGATTTACACCGACGGCTTTTACTGGGATTTCGACAACGACACGCGCGCTTTCTCGAAACGTTTTGAAGCGCTCAACAAAGGCAACAAGCCGACCATGGTGCATGCCGGCGTGTACTCCAGCGTCTACCACTACCTGAAGGCAGCGGCCGCCACCAAATCGCACGATTGGAAAGTCGTCACGCAAAAAATGCGCGAGATTCCGATTCACGATGCCGTGATGCGTAACGCCTCGATCCGTCCTGATGGCCGGGTGATCCACGACATGTATCTGTATCAAGTGAAAACGCCGGCCGAATCGAAAGCGCCATGGGATTACCTGAAGCTGCTGTCGACGATTCCGGCGCAACAAGCCTTCAAGCCAATGGACGCCTCCTGTTCGTTGACCAAGTAATGCCGGCGGTGCCGGGCGCTGCTTGGTACGTCGCGCCGGCATTGTCGATTTTTAACTGTTTTTCTGTTTTAGGAAGTCATCATGTCAGCTACTAATATCCCAAATGTCCCGCTGTATATCGGCGGTAAAGCGGTCCAGTCGACCAGCACCGAATGGCGCGATATCCTGAATCCTGCAACCCAGGAAGTGGTAGCGCGCGTGCCGTTCGCCACCAAGGCCGAAGTCGACCTGGCGGTAGCCAACGCCAAGGAAACTTTCCGCACCTGGCGTAATACTTCGCTGGCGCAGCGCATGCGCATCATGCTCAAGTTCCAGCAACTGCTGCGCGAGAACATCGCACCGCTGGCCGAACTGATTACGCGCGAGCACGGCAAGACCCTGCCGGATGCCGAAGGCGAAGTCATGCGCGGCCTGGAAGTGGTTGAGCACGCCTGTTCGATCACCTCGCTGCAATTGGGCGAGCTGGCCGAAAACGTTGCTACCGGCGTCGATGTCTACACCATTAACCAGCCGCTCGGCGTGGGCGCCGGCATTACCGCGTTCAACTTCCCGGTGATGCTGCCTTGCTTCATGTTCCCGGTCGCAGTCGCCTGCGGCAATACCTTCATCCTCAAGCCTTCCGAGCAAGATCCATCGTCGTCGTTGTTCCTGGTTGAACTGGCGCAGCAGGCCGGCTTGCCGCCAGGTGTGCTGAACGTGGTGCATGGCGGCCCGGAAGTCGCCAACATGCTGTGCGACCATCCTGATATCAAGGCGATTTCGTTCATCGGCTCGACCCACGTCGGCACCCACATCTATCGCCGCGCCGGCGAATCGGGCAAGCGTGCGCAGTGCATGATGGGAGCCAAGAACCATTGCATCGTGCTGCCCGACGCCAACAAGGACCAGGCTATCAACAATTTGCTGGGTGCGGCATTCGGCGCAGCCGGTCAGCGTTGCATGGCGAATTCGATGGTGCTGCTGGTCGGTAAGGCACGCTCCTGGTTGCCGGAAATCGTCGAGCGTTCACGCGGCCTGAAAATCGGCCCGGGCAGCGACCGCAAGGCCGACCTCGGACCGATGGTGTCGAAGGCCGCCAAGACTCGTACCGAACGCCTGATCGGCACCGGCGTGGAGCAGGGTGCGCAGTTGCTGCTGGATGGTCGCAACTGCCAGGTAGAAGGTTATCCGGATGGGAACTTTGTCGGACCGACGATTTTCTCCGGTGTTACCGCCGAAATGGATATCTATACACAAGAGATTTTTGGACCGGCCATGTGCGTGGTCGAACTGGAAACGCTGGATGACGCAATTGCCTTCATCAACGCTAACCCGAACGGCAACGGCACTTCGATCTTCACTTCGTCGGGCTGGTCCGCTCGCAAGTTCCAGAACGAAATCGACGTCGGCCAGGTCGGCATCAACGTACCGATCCCGGTGCCGGTGGCGTACTTCAGCTTCACCGGCTCGCGCGCCTCGAAACTGGGCGACCTCGGCCCGAACGGCAAGCAGGCGGTGCAGTTCTGGACCCAGACCAAGACCGTGACCGCGCGCTGGTTTGCGCCGGACGACGATGGTGGTGTCATCAACACGACGATTTCGATGAAGTGATCGAATAACGCGAACCACGCCAAATGAAGAGGATTGCATATGAGTAGCGACATCGTTTTTATCGGCCTCGGCCACATGGGTTTGCCGATGGCGCTGAACCTGGTCAAGGCCGGCTGTCAAGTCAGCGGCCATGACCTGGTGGCGGCCAGCGTCGAACAGTTCGCGGCCGGTGGTGGCAGCACCGGCCAGGATCTGGCGGCTGCGCTAGGGGCGGCCAAGGTCATCATCACGATGCTGCCGGCCAGCCGCCATGTTGAAGGCGCTTATCTGGGCGCCAGCGGCATCCTGGCGCAGGCAGCACCGGGCGCCTTGCTGATCGACTGCTCGACCATCGCTCCCGATGCTGCCCGCAAGGTAGCCGCGGCGGCGCGCGAGAAGGGCTTCACGATGCTTGATGCGCCAGTGTCAGGCGGCACCGCCGGCGCTGCAGCCGGTACGCTGACTTTCATGGTGGGCGGATCGGAGGAAGGTTTTGCGCTGGCCAAGCCTTACCTGGAAAAGATGGGCAAGGCGATCTTCCATGCCGGCGGCAACGGTAGCGGTCAGACCGTCAAGGTGTGCAACAACATGCTGTTGGGGATACTGATGATCGGTACTTCCGAAGCGATCCGTCTGGGCATGGCGAACGGCATGGATCCGAAGGTGCTGTCGGAAATCATGGCCAAGAGTTCCGGCCGCAACTGGGCGTTGGAAGTGTATAACCCTTGTCCCGGCGTGATGGAAAATGCACCGGCGTCGAAGGGTTACAGCGGCGGTTTCGGCGTCGATCTGATGTTGAAGGATCTGGGGCTGGCGGTGGAAAATTCTCTGTCGACCGGCAGCAGTGTTCCGCTCGGAGCGCTGGCGCGCAACCTGTACGACATCCACAGCAAGAGTGGCGCCGGCGGGCTGGATTTTTCCAGCATTTTCAAGATGCTGGCCAAGGCCGAGTGAGTAGCTAAAGTTTGATGTCTTGAACTGTGCGGGCGCTGCGCCCTTGCCTTGTGCGATCACAAGGGCAGGGCGCAGCGCCCTTTTCATTACCAGTTGTTCAGTACGCGAGCCAAACGCATGACGGTGACGCCAGGGCCGAGATGGCGTAGCGACGGCATGATGATCACGCAATCGTCGTAAGGCGTGACAATCTCCTTGTCGCCATCGCGCGCAATCACGGTGCCGGCGCGTGCAATCAATTCCAGGCCGCGAAAATCCTGCGTGAATTCGAAATCCATGGTGTCCGCAATGACCGGCTGCGTCACCTCGAAGACATGCTGTGCCGGAGGCGCGGCGCGCTGCATGAAATCGGCGACATCAGCTGCCGCGACCACACCGGTCTGGATCAGGAAGCGGGACGCGGCATCCAGCGCGACATCCTTGCTGCGGATCGAAAAGTGCTGTCCGGTCTCAATCAGCAAGGCATTCTTCGGACTGGCCGGATCGCCGAAGGCGTCGTAGTCGCGCAGCCGCTTACCGTTTGCGTGGCCGGCATCGACGATCACGTGTTCGGGCACGCCAATGTCTGTTGCAAAACGGATGCCTTTTTCCAGTGGGCCACTGAGCATCAGCGGCGGCGCTTCTTCGTGCATGGAGTGCAGGTCAAGCAGGAAATCCACGCTGTCGATGATCGGCCGCAGCGCTCGCGCCCGGCGCAATTCCTGCGAGTCATCGCTGCTGTCCAGCCTTTCTGTGGCCCAGACACGGTTCATGTCTTCATCGATGAAACGCGACGCATCCGGGGCGCTACTGTCGAAGCGACGATAGGCCTCGACGTTGCCGAAGGCGAGCGTAAGGCGGCCTTTGAGCGGACGCAATCCGGCGCGCAGCAGCTTGTCTACGGTGATGGCGCCACTGACTTCATTGCCGTGGGTGAGCGCCAGGATCATGGCATGCGGGCCGGCTACGCCACTGTCGAAAGTGTGGACGTAATCGACGCCGGTGTTGCCGACTTGCCATTCGGCGATGTTGGGGAAAGTTACTTCGATCGGATAGTCATGCAGCTTTGCACGAATCTGTTCCAAGGTTTGCATAAACGCTACTCCTGTTCGAAAATCCATGCGGCGTCACTCTGGATGAGCCGGCCGGCATGGAGGAAATGGAAGGGTTGAATTGTATGGATGGCCGTGTCGTGAAATTCAGACCGGGCCACGGCGCGCCATGCGGCGACCGAGTGCGAGCACCGCGATAATGCTGATCAGGGCCGTTGCCATGACATAGAAACTCGGCGCCAGTTTGCTCTCGGTGAAGGCGATCATCCAGGTGACGATCAGCGGTGCGAAGCCGCCGAATAAAGTGACTGAAAAGTTATAGCTGAGTGCCAGCCCGGTGCCGCGGGTGCTGGTCGGGAAGATATCCGACAGCATTGCCGGGATGGGGCCGAGGCACGCCGCGATCAACAGGCCAACCAGGCCTTGCACCAGCATCAAGGTGCCGACTGTCGGCCAGGTCGTCAGTAGCAGGAATAGCGGATAGGAGGTGCACGTTATCGTCAGCATGGCAATCGACAGCACGCGGAAGCGTCCGTAGCGATCCGAGAGTGCGCCAAACACCGGCGCGCTGATCATCAGGACAACGCCGGTCACCATGGCGCTGAGAAATGAAGAGGTCGCTGGGATATGCAATTGTTTCAATGCGTAGGTTGGCATGTACAGCTTGTGCACATAGTTGAACGCGGTGGCGCCCGACACCACGCCTATGCCCAGCAGCAGATTGATGCGATCGCGTACCAGCACAACTTTCAATGGCGATTTTTCCGGTTTGGCTTCAGCAATCTTCTTGAACTCCGGCGTCTCGTCGATCTGGCTACGTATGTACAGGCCTACCGGTCCGATCAGCAAACCGACGCCGAATGCCAGCCGCCAGCCCCAATCATCCAATTGAGTTTCTGTCAGCGTATAGCTGAGCAGTGCGCTGACACCGGCCGCCAGCACGGTTGCCAGGCCCTGCGTCGATAATTGCCAGCTGGCGAAGAAGCCGCGCCGCTTGGCGTCAGCATGCTCAACCATGAATGCAGTTGCCGCACCGAATTCGCCACCGGTAGAAAAACCTTGCAGCATGCGCGCCAGGATAACGATCAGCGGCGAGGCAAGGCCGATTTGTGCATAGGTCGGCGCAAAAGCGATCATCGCCGTACCAACCATCATGACAAAGATCGACACCGTCAGCGATGCCTTGCGGCCGGCCTTGTCTGCATACGAACCCAAGACGATCGCGCCGAGTGGACGCATCACGAAAGAAATTCCAAATGTGCCGACGCTGAGCAGCAGGGAAGTGGTTTCGTCGGCCGCCGGGAAGAACAGCTTACCGATCACCACCGCGAAATAGCCGTAGATCAGCAAATCATAGAATTCGAGTGCATTGCCGATGCTGGCCGCACAGATTTCTTTCCAGGGATTATGCGATTTTTTGATCGGCAGGCTGCAGGCGTTTAATGCTCGTGGCGGTGATGACATGCGATGGCTCCAGAATTGTTGTTATTGCATTTCACCGCGCGCAAAAGCGCATGATGAAAGCAAATTTTTTGATATCCAAAACGTGCTGGGTTCAGTCAGCAATTTTTGGAAATTTGAGGGAGTATAAGGAGCGCACGGCGACGGCAATTGCCGTTTCGGCACAGGCTTGTGCTTTTTTTGCGTGCGGAGTGAATGCTTGGCAACACCGCGGCGGCGCTGGGCGCCGACGGTTATTTGTCGTCGATGGCGTCGGAAGACACGCCTTCCCAGATCGCTTTGACCAATGGGTTGCTGTTGCCCCGGATGCGGTACAGGGAGATGTCGAAACCGACGCGCATCTCGGCATCGCCCACTAATAGCAGATTGCCCTGTTTTATGTCGTCTTGCACCAAGCTCTGCGGCAGCCATGCCAGGCCGGCGCCACGCCTGGCCATTTCCAGGATCGATTCGTAGGAGTCGGCCTGGTAAACCATGCGTAGCGACAGTTTTTGCGGCAAGCCGGCCAGATGTTTGGCAAGCACGCCGCGCAGTGTGAGCGACTGGGAAAACCCTAGCCAAGGAATGGGCGTCGCAGGAGTGCTTTCAGATAAACGGAATTTGGGGCGTCCTTTTGCATCCGCTGCGCTGACCGGCAACAACATCTCGCGCGCAAGCGTGACCGATTCGTAGCGCTGCGGATCAATCAGCAAGCGCGTGCTCGGACTGGAGTAAATCATTAGCAGATCGACGTCGCCGCCAGCCAGGCGCAGGATGACCTCTTGCGCGCCGCCGGTGCTGACCGAGACTGGAAATGGGCCAAAACGCTGGTTGATGGTTTCATACCAGCCTGGGAAAAAAGTGCGCGCCAGCGTGCGGCCGGTAGCCACACGCAAGGTTTCGCCCGGATGCTGGACGGTATCCTGCAATTGTGCCCGGACCGCATGCAAGACGTCGATCGTATGCGTTGCCGCGTCGAGGAACAGCAGGCCAGCCGGCGTCAGGGAGATTGGCTGGGTACGCGCTACCAGTTCTGCGCCTACCCATTGCTCCAGCGCGTGGATGCGGCGCCCGAAGGCCGGATGGGTGACAAAGCGGTTTTCCGCGGCACGAGAAAAGCTGCGCGTCCGCGCCAATTCGACAAAATCTTCAAGCCAGGTCAATTGCATGTTTACCCATTTCCCTCGGACTTGAGCAGGCGCTTGCGCTCCGCTGTATAAGACCACCACGGCAGGGCGGCGGCGCCCTCCATATAGCGCACTGCGGACATGAACACATCGATCACGCACGGGTCATGGCGAGCGCCGGTCTTGGCGCACAGCGTTTCATACATCTGCAGCGGCGATTTGCCGATCAATTGATCCGGGCGTTCAATGCCGATGCAACGCAGGTCAGCGGCGCCGGCCTTGCCAATGTTCGGCAAATCTTCCAGCTTTATCACTGCGCTTCTTTCCAGATAGGTGGGCATCGATGATTCCATCGTGAGGGCAGAACAGGCTCACATTGTGACACCGCTGACGGACGTTGTGCCATAGGGTGATGCTCCGGCATAAGCATATGCAAGAAAATTTGTTGACGTAGCTTTCTGTATGGAATATAAATACAGTATGAAATCGAGTCGATTCGCAGTAGCCACACATATCCTTGTGAGCGTCGAGTACGCCACCAGGAGCGGTGAAGTGTTTCAGCCTTCGACGGCAATTGCCACCAGCGTCAATACCAATCCGGTTTTCGTGCGCGAGTTGTTGCGCAAGTTAAGCAAGGCCAAGCTGGTGCTGACCAAGGAAGGCAAGGGCGGCGGCGCGCAACTGGCGCGGCCCGCAAATGCGATCAGCCTGGCGGAAATTTACCGGGCCGTGGAAGAAGGGCCTTTATTGAAACACAACACGCGCTCGAAAGATCCGTGTTGTCCGGTCAGTTGCAGCATGAACATGGTGCTTGATCCTGTGGTGTCGGAAGTCGAGGATGCGATGTTGGCGATCCTCAAGGAGCGCAAGCTGTCCGAACTGGTGAATCAGATTGGCTACAAGAGCAAGAGCGCATAACAGGCATTTTTTTTGTGAATAACTGTAAGTAAAAAATATACAGTATTATTACCGCCATCAGTGATGGATGGGGAGCAGGATCGTTTTTCGATCTTATTTTTATCTACTTAACTGTAGTTAAAAATAATACAGTTTAAGTTGTGGTGAGGTCGGGAGTGCGCCGATAAGGGGGGGGGGCATTTCTAGGTTGAGACCTGAATCAATCGGTGTGATCCGGGACTTACAGAATCACGCAAATTCAAATTTACATAGATACAAGAGGGAGCAATTAAATGGAAAAAAATCTGGCTGCGGTCAGGACACAAGTCAGTCCGCAAAACGACGCCCTGCTGGACATGCCAAGCCCGCTCGGCAACGCGTCGTCGCCGTTGCGTTCCTGGCTGTCGGTGGTGGCGGTGGCGATCGGCGCTTTCGCCTTCGTGACGACCGAGTTCCTGCCGGTCGGCTTGCTGCCACAGATCGCCCACGATCTCGGCGTTTCACCTGGCACCGCTGGCCTGATGGTGACTACGCCTGGCGTGATTGCAGCGATTTCGGCGCCGGGTTTGATGCTTGGCGCCGGCCGCATCAATCGTCGCCTGATCCTGTTGGCGCTGTCGGTACTGCTGCTGGCATCCAACCTGGTGTCGGCGATGGCGCCGGGCTTTGCCACGATGCTGCTGGGCCGTGCATTGCTTGGCGCCGCCCTTGGCGGTTTCTGGACTTTGGCGCTGGCCACCTCGGCGCGTCTGGTGCATGAGGAGCACGCGGCCAAGGCCACAGCAATGATCTTGACCGGGGTTACCTTTGCCACCGTGATCGGCGTGCCGTTGGGCACCTTCATCAGTACCTTGGCGTCATGGCGCGCATCGTTTTTCGCCACCGGTGTGCTGGCTGCTGTAGCGCTGGCCGCGCAAGCGTTGTTGCTGCCTTCGTTGCCATCGAAGGCGGCGATCCGCTTCAGCGACCTGCGCGCCTTGCTCAGCCGCGCCAATACCCGCAAGAGTTTGCTGATGGTGGCGCTGGTGTTCGGTGCGCACTTTTCTGCCTACACCTATGTCACGCCGTTCTTAACGCAAAACGCCGGCTTTGGCATTTCCACCGTGACCTCAGTGCTGCTGGGCTTCGGCATTGTCGGTTTCATTTCCAATTTTGTCGTCTCCACAACTGTCGGCCGCAATCTGCAACTGTCATTGCTGGCTGTGGTAACTGTGCTGATGGTGGCGCTGCTGACATTGCCGCTGCTGCATGCATCGCAAGCCGGTGTGATCGTCATGGTGCTGGCCTGGGGCATAGCGTTTGGCGCGATTCCGCTGTGCCTCAGCATCTGGCTGCAATTGTCGTCGCCGGATCTGCCGGAAGCCGGCTCTGCGCTGTTCGTCAGCATTGTGCAGGTGGCGATTGCGGTCGGTTCGTCGACCGGCGGCGTGGTGGTCGATTCTCTTGGCATCCCGTCCACCCTGTGGCTGGGCGGCATTCTGGCCGTAGCCAGCCTGGCGGTGATTGCCAGCTTCGGCATCAATAACCAGAAGCTGGGCGAGATATTGAGCCAGTAGTTCAGTCGTTGGACTGCGGCGCGCTTGCCAGGCGCTGCGGTTTCAACGGATATAGGCGAAAAAAAACGCTGCCAATAATTGAATTATTGGCAGCGTTTTTTTGTAAGCGGGGAAAATTAACCGCGCTTCTTGAACTCGTTGGTACGGGTGTCGATTTCGATCTTGTCGTCAGAGCTGATGAACAGCGGCACCATGACGGTGTGCTGGTTGGCTTCGATTGCGTTTTCGATCTTGGCTTCTTTCAGGACGTTACCCGAAGTGTTGCCCTTGACTGCTGGCTCCGAATACACCACTTGGCGCACGATGGTTGTTGGCAGTTCTACCGAAATTGCCTTGCCGTCGTAAAACACGGCTTCGCATTCCATGCCGTCTTTCAGGTAGTGCAGGGCGTCGCCCAGGTTTTCTTCTTCGATTTCGTACTGTTCGTAGTCGGCGTCCATGAACACGAACAATGGATCAGCGAAGTACGAATAGGTGACTGGCTTCTTGTCGAGAACAACTACGTCAAACTTGTCGTCGCCGCGGAAAACGTTTTCCATTGGGGCGTTGGTCAACAGGTTTTTCAGCTTCCATTTGTAGGTGAAGCCGGTACGGCTCGAACCGTTGACGTCAGACCGCAGGACGATCATTGGCTTGCTGTCAACCATGATGATGTTGCCGACACGAATTTCTTTTGCTGGTTTCATAGCGAATATACGTAAAAAGTAGGTTACTTAAAAATCATCTGTAGCCTACTGGCAAAAAGCGCCGCAAGCCCACGTTTGATTGAATTTTGAATTGCGTCAAAAATTAGCCGTATATTTTAACCTATTTTTTGACATCTCTTAGCGAACTGTTTCGGCAAACTTCAGCAAATTCGATGCCAAATCGCCATTTGCCAACACTTGATGCTGCCAATCTGTGGACATCGTGGCAATTTTTGGCATGTCTGCTTTAAACGACGGCCAAATCTCGGCGAAATCGGCGCTTTCATCTGCGGCGGCGTTCCAGGCCAGGGACAGCGCGACCAGGCTGTCGGTCTTGGCCGAATAACGGCTCAGGAACGCATTCAATTTAACGTGATGCAAATCCTTGTCTTGCGGATAGATATGCCAGATAAACGGCTTGGCCGCCCACTGCGCGCGGACGAAGGAATCTTCCCCGCGCACGAAATTGAGGTCGCAGGCCCACAGCAGCTTGTCGTAATCGGGCTGGGGAATAAAAGGCAATACGCGTACGGTCAGCGCGCCGCGGGTCGCGCTTGTCCCCGCTATTGCCGCCCGGCCCAGAAAAGCCTCGACCGCGCTGGCGGCAACGCCTTCCGGCACCAGGCAGGTAATGGCGGCATTGCTGTGTTGCCAGGCCTCGAACAATGCCGCAGCCGGCGCCTCCGGATAGCAAAACAGTGACACTTTCAATGACGCGAATTCGGTTGGCGTGACGCCAAACTGTTCGAGAAAGGCCGCCATTGCAGCCGGGTCTTGCTGGAAGGCCTCGCGCTGTTGCAGTAATGCCGATTCGAGCAGCAGCCCGCCGGTTTTGCCGGTGAAGCCTGGGAAAAAGAAATATTTGGTCAGCGACATTTGAGGATGGGGCGAGGACAGCGTATGGCAGCCTTCCACCCACTCCTCGGCGCTCAAGCCTTCCAGATTCAGCCACACCGGCTGCGGCGAACGCTGTGCCATTGCGACGATGTAAGCAGGCGGGATGTCGCAGGCAAAAAACTCGATCACGATATCGGCCACATCGCTGGCGGCAAATGCGCCGTCCTGGTTTTTCCAGTGGCGCACCGTGACATTGGCGATCTGCTGCGTCTCGCTATCGATAGCCACCTCCGGGCAGATGCGCTGAAAACTGCGCAAATCGTCAACCCACAATGTGACGCCAATGCCATGCTCCTGTTCCAGTTGACGCGCCAGGCGCCAGCAGATGCCGATGTCGCCGTAGTTGTCGACGACTTTGCAAAACAGGGCCAGGGTGGCGTTCGGACGCTGGTTGGATGGGGATGTCGATTGCATGGTCTGGCGATTCAGGATTCGGGTTTCAATAATGGCACGCATTTTTTTATCGGCAGGCAGTGTTGCATGGGGCCGCACTAGTGCAATAATGCCAGCCCCGAATGATACAGGACCATAAACGATGACGAATGAGCGCGACCTGATTGCCAACCTGACGCTGGCGGTGATTGATCTGGCGGGGGCGGTGGCGCAGATCGCTGAAACCATGCCGGAACACACCAAGGCGCAGATCAACGATTCGCTGAATGTGGCAGTGACCAAGCTGGAGCAGGTCGCCATCGCCATCAGTGTCGACGACAGCGCGCCGGTCGATGAGACGGCGCAAGCGGAAACAAGTACGCCGCAAGAAAGCTGCGCGGCTTGATCCTGTGTCAGGTGGTGATGCGCGGTGTTGTATTTTGCAGCAGATGCGTTGTGCCACTGTTCAATTACTGAACATCATCCTGGTGCTCAGCTAGCCCTCTAAAATCCGAATTTTCCTCCTTTGGCCCGCTGTGCGTCCGTTGGCAGCCAGCGACGACGGCTGGCACGGTCATTGCGCGATGTCAGGTGTAGTTTGTTCAAAACCACACTAGACAATGACTCCAACCAAGTACAGATGACGACATGAATCTCGCAGGCATCAGTAAGCTGGCTACCCGCAATCCGTTCAAGCAGCGCAACGACAATTTCATCGGCGCACCTTGCTGCACTGTGGCGCCCGAGATAATGGCTGTTCCGTCGCCATGGCTGGCCGGGAAATTTTCGTCAGCTGAGCAACCTGCTCAGGGCGGCGGTGGTGATGGCTGGCGCTGATAGGGTGATTCGGCTGGGACATTTGCCGGATGATTTTCTGGAGGATGTACAGGCGCCAGAGGTGCTTAACGCTGCCGGTAGCGGCAGTCTGGAAGATGTGGCCGTGACGGCTGTCAGGCGGGCTTTTGATGCCAATGGCGGCAACGTTTCCGCTACCGCCAAGGCCTTGGGTGTATCGCAAGCTGAACTTGCGTTGGTCGTCTCTGCTCAGGAAGCGGGCTGCTGGAAGCGAGCGTGCTCCAGCAAGTGGCGCACGATCAGCCGGTGGAAGGGCATGATCGTCGCCAGATAAGTGCGTCCCAGCAGGTTGTTGGTCTTGACGATGGTCGAGACCGTCACTTGCGTCGCTGTCGGGCCGTCTGGCGCAACCTTGATGCTGATGCGGAAATCCAGGTGCATGTCATCAAACCCCAGCACCACTTCGCGCTCCGATTGCGACACCAGCGGAAAGCCGCCGACTGTGCGCTGCACCGCACGCGGATCGTCGACGCCGATTTCCACCGCGCGCAACCGGAACAGCCTTACCACGCGGTTGCGGGTGGCATTCAGTTGCCTGATCCAAGCTGGCGGATGCTTGATGATGGCTTCCGCAGCCTGCAGGGCAGTCAGGCCGGAGAGATCGGCCCGGACCTGGTAGGCATCGACAAAGTCGTGGCCAGGCAGGAGCGTCTCACACTCCGGGCTGGGCGTGACCAGATTTGCCTCGGCATAGGCGGCGCTCATTTTTTGCGGGCCTTGGCTTGTTCGTGCTCGGCCGCCGCCCGCTCAAACCGCTCGCGGGTGGTTTCTTCGTCGCGGCTGCCGAACGCATAGTTCGCTTCCAGCCACATGACGTTGATGATGCCGAACGCCAGCGCCAGGCCGACTCCTAATATCCATGCGAAATACCACATAATTTTCTCCTGTCTTTGCGCAGAATATGCGCTTGGTGCGTACTTAGTAAGCGGTGTGTTCGTTGTCTTCAATATGCTTGAGCGTGATCTTGCCGCGCATTACCCGATAGACCCAGGTGGTGTACAGCAGGATGATCGGCAGCATCACCACCACAACCCAGAACATGATGCCCAGTGTCTTGTGACTCGATACCGCATCCCAGATAGTCAGGCTGCTGTTCGGGTCCAGCGAGGACGGCATGATGAACGGGAACAGCGAGGCGCCTGCGGTGAGGATGACGCCGGTGACGCTGATACCGCTGGACAGGAACGCTGCCATTGCCTTGTTGGCGGCGCTGAACACCACGCACAGCAAAGCGCCTGCGACAGCAACGATCGGGAAGGCCCAGATGAGCGGCCAGCGTGCATAGTTGTCGAACCAGACGCCGCCGGCGGTGGTCACGGTTTTAGCGGTCGGCATGAAGGCGGTATTGATATCCGGCATGGCAGTGATCCGATAGCCGTGGATGCCGTAGGCGACCCAGAAGCCGCCGGCAACGAACAACGCTATGGTCACCAGGCCGGCGATCTTGGCTACGCTGCGGGCGCGTTGGGCGATCAGTGCGTCGGTCTTTACTTGCAGGTAAGTGGCGCCGTGCATCAGCAGCATGGCGACGCTCAACAAGCCGGCCAGCAGTCCGAACGGGTTCAGCAGCTGGAAGAAGTTGCCGGTGTATTCGACCCGCATGGTGTCGTCGTAGTGGAAGGGCACGCCGAGGAACAGGTTGCCGAACGCCACGCCGAAAATCAGCGGCGGTACGAAGCCGCCCGCGAACAGGCCCCAATCCCAGGCATTGCGCCAGCGGGTGTCGGCAACCTTGCTGCGGTAATCGAAGCCGACCGGACGGAAGAATAACGAGAACAGCAGCAGCATCAGGGCGACATAGAAGCCCGAGAACGCTGCGCTATAGACCAGCGGCCAAGCGGCGAAAATAGCGCCGCCGGCGGTGATGAACCAGGTCTGGTTGCCTTCCCAGGTGCTGCCTATCGAGTTGATGATGACGCGGCGTTCGCCGTCGGTCTTGCCGATGAACGGCAACAGCATGCCGACGCCGAAATCGAAGCCGTCGGTCAGGGCGAAGCCGATCAGCAGAACGCCGACGAAGGCCCACCAGATTACTTTTAGTGTTTCGTAGTCAAAAATCATGGTTTTCCCCTCAGGCCTTGGCGGTGGCGTCGTTGCCGACGATTGGCTTGTCTAGCAGTTCCCAGTGGTATTTGCCGGTGTGCAGGCTGCTTGGACCACGGCGCGCGTATTTGACCATCAGGATCATTTCAATGATGAACAGGAAGGTGTAGAAACCAAGGAAGCCGACCAGGCTGAAATACAGGCTTCCTGGCTGCAGGGTCGAGGCCGACAGATGGGTCGGCAGCACGCCCGAGATGGTCCAGGGTTGACGGCCATATTCAGCCAGCAGCCAGCCCAGTTCGATTGCTACCCATGGCAGTGGAATGCTGTACACGGCCAGGCGCAGCAGCCAGCGTTGTTTGGAGAGTGTCTTGCGGATCAGGAAATAGAACGAGCAAGAGAAGATGAACAGGAACAGCAAGCCGAGGCCAACCATGATCCGGAACGACCAGAACATCGGGAAAACTTTCGGGATGGTGTCGTCGACCGCCTTCGCAATCTGCTCAGGTGTCGCATCGACCACGTTCTGGGTGTACTTCTTCAACAGCAAGCCGTAGCCGAGATCGCCTTTTACTTTATCGAAGGCAGCCACCGCTTCCGGCGATTTGTCGCCGGACTTGAGGCGGGTCAGGGCGGCATATGCCTCCATGCCGTTGTGGATCTGCACCTCATGTTCCTTTTTCAGGTCCTGGATGCCGGTGATTTGCTTATCTACCGAACGCGTGCCGATCAGACCCAGTACGTAAGGGATCTTGAAGGCATAGTCGGTGCGCTGTTCTTTCTCATTAGGCCAGCCGAACACGGTGATGCCAGCCGGTGCCGGCTCGGTGTGCCATTCGGCTTCCATGGTCGCCATCTTCACTTTATTGACTTCGCCGGCGGTGTAGCCTGATTCGTCGCCGAGGACAATCACCGACAAGGTCGAGGCCAGGCCGAAGCCGGCGGCAATCGCGAACGAGCGCAGCGCGAACGCAGTGTCGCGTCCCTTCAACAGGTAGTAGGCGGAGATGCCGAGCACGAACATCGAAGCGGCGACATAGCCGGCCGAAATGGTGTGGACGAACTTGACCTGGGCCACCGGGTTGAAGATGACGTCGACGATGCTGGTCAGTTCCATGCGCATGGTTTCATAGTTGAACTCGGCGCCGACCGGATTGTTCATCCAGCCGTTGGCGATCAGGATCCACAGGGCCGAGAGGCTGGAGCCGAGCGCCACCAGGAAGGTGATCAGCAGATGCTGGACGCGCGACAGGCGGTCCCAGCCGAAGAAGAACAGGCCAACGAAGGTCGATTCAAGGAAGAACGCCATCATGCCTTCAATCGCCAGCGGCGTGCCGAAGATGTCGCCGACATAGTGCGAATAGTAGGACCAGTTGGTGCCGAACTGGAATTCCAGGGTGATGCCGGTAGCAATCCCCATGGCGAAATTGATGCCGAACAGCTTGCCCCAGAAACGGGTCATGTCTTTGTAGATAGGACTGCCGGTCATGACGTAGACCGATTCCATGATGACCAGGATCCAGGCCAGTCCGAGTGTCAGGGGTACGAATAAAAAGTGAAACATCGCGGTTGCCGCGAATTGCAGGCGCGATAAAGCGACGACTTCATCGATTGGAATCATTGGTTAGCCTCTGCAGGGTTTAAGTGGGAAGGGGGAGTAACAGGTTGCTGGCTCAGGAGGTGCTGCTCGACCAATGCGGTCGGCATGCGCATTTTCTTGGTTTGCGGTTCCGAGAAAAAGGCCTTCCACAGGAGCATCAAAAGGGCGATCTTGACCACCAGGATCAGGGTGATTTCAACTGCCAGCGGCAAGCGCGTAAACCGTTTCGTTAAGGCGAAAGACATTGTGCGTCTACTCCTTTAAGTCGGCGTTCAGGTGTACATCGGGGTGATCTGTGCTGGTTTTGCTTTTGTTGCCGGTGCCTGGAATGCGGAATTTGTCTCGCACATCCAGCAACTTCTTGACTTTCGATCCCATTTTCATCAGCGAGGCCAGGGTTTCCGGCGAGAGTCGCTGTACATCGTCAAACCATGAGCTAGACAATTCGATCAGATTGTACATTTCCCGCATTCGCTTTTGGGCAACTTTATCAACATCGTTTGAAGGATTTTCCAGCAAGGCATCGCGCAGCATGGACAAAGTGGGTTCTATTTCGCGGCGCCGGCGCTCTTCCAGCAGGGCTTTGAAAATGTCCCAGATGTCCTTTGGCGGCTCGAAATACTCGCGCCGATCGCCCGAATGGTGCAACAGCTTGACCAGGCGCCAGGATTGCAATTCTTTCAGTCCCATGCTGACGTTGGAACGTGAAAACGCCAGGTATTCGGCGATCTGGTCGGCGTTGAGCGGCCGCCCGAGAACGTAAAGCAGCGCGTAAATCTGTCCGACGGTGCGGTTGATGCCCCAGCGGCTGCCCATTTCGCCGAAGTGCGAAATGAAGCGCAGGGTCAATGGCGTGAGTGGGGGAAGTGGCGAAGGATCGAGGTTTTCGCCTGGTGTTTGGGTAGGCATGATATTTTGAATTTTCAGTAATTACTGAAATATAAGTTAAATCTGAATGTTTTGCAATCAGATTAACCTTAGGGGCACGCCGGTGGCATTAAAGCAACGACCTAGGGTTTTCCTGCGTTTCGATACGGGAAAAATGGATTTTGCTAAAGGCGCAGTGGGCATCGACGACGCTGCGCATAGCGCGATGTTTTGCATGATTGTTGGTTCGATAGCGCACAGACCGTACGCATAAATGCTTATAACGTAGCCTCAACCAGAACAACAACGTGGAGGCCATTATGTCTATGCAATCCAGTCAATCCGCTGCTCCAGTCAAGCGGCGTCTGCGGCAATGCCTGGCGGCCTTGCTGCTTGGTAGTGCATGTGCGGCGCCGCTCATCGCAGCGCCGTTGCAGCAGCCTCCATTGGTGGAGCCGGCCGGCCAGGAACATCATGTCGGCAAGGTCGTCTTTGTCGAGCTGATTACTCCCGACCTCGCCGTCGCCCAGCAATTTTATGGAAAATTGTTCGGCTGGACATTCCGCAATATCCAGGGCGACGGCATGGATTACGCTGCGGCGTATCTTGGCGGCCGTCAGGTAGCGGCAATGGTCCACAAGGAAATCCCGGCGGGAATGCATCGGCAATCGTCCTGGTTGAGTTTCATCGCCGTGCGTGATGTCGACAAGGTAAAGGACAGCGCCTTGCAGCATGGCGCGAAAATTCTATTTGGGCCTCGCAATATTCCGAATCGTGGCCGGGAAGCCGTGATTGCCGATCCGCAGGGTGCAGTTTTCGGCGTGCTGGCATCCAGCAGCGGCGATCCTGACGATGTTCTGGCGGCACCTGGGGAATGGATCTGGAGTTCCCTGATGACGACCGATCCTGATACCGACGCTGCTTTTTACCAGGCTTTGTTTGACTACGAAGTATTTCCCACTTCAAGCGAAGACGGCGCCCAGCACTTGATGCTGGCTTCCGATAATTATGCGCGTGCGAGCGCGAATACGTTGCCGGCAGGGCGCAGCAATATCCATCCTCATTGGCTCAATTACGTACGCGTTGATGACGTCGCCGCAACGGTTGCGAAACTGGTGACGCTGGGCGGCCGGGTCCTGGTGCAACCGCGCCTGGATCGCCATGGCGGCAATGTCGCAGTAGTGGCCGATCCGCTGGGTGCGCCTTTCGGACTGCTTGAATGGACTGACACTGACAGTAAAGAGGTGACCAAGTGAATATCTCAATGTTGCGTTGGTCGGCAAGTCTCTTTGTGATTGGAATATTCGCGGCGCTGACGGCTGGCTGCGCTGTATCGGATGGCGGGTACGGTGGGTATGGCTATAGCGGCGGAGTCGGTGTCGGGCTGGATTACTACGAGCCGTTCGGTGGCGATTATGGCGGCTGGGGGCCGGGGTACCAGGTCGGGCCATTTCGAGGTGGTGGCGACCATCGTGGCGGTGGCGGGCGTGGCGGGCAGCATGCATTCAGGTCGGCGCCGGCCTCGCACTCGATGCCGTCCATCCCGTCGCGCGGTGGCGGAGGTGGTGGTGGCGGGCATAGCCGGTCTCGCTAGCAGATGATGCGCTCACCGACTCTTTGGCATTGAGTTTGGCGAGCGCAAACTTCAGGCCCTAAGTGCGACACCGCACGGACAAGAGACGGCGCTTGGCGTGTAATGAAGGCCGTGCATACGACAAATCGGAGAAATCACATGAACACATTTATTCTTGGTAAAGCAGCGATTCGTAATCTGTTGATCGTCGCTGCATTCGGAGCCAGCCTTGGCGCCGGTACGGCGATCGCAGCGTCAAGCGATGCCGCCGCTGCACCACAGCCGCATAGCGACGGCGTGGGGGCCACAATTACAGATACCGCCATTACCGGTTCGGTAAAGGCGCGCTTGATGGGAAATTCGCACCTTAAAGCATCTGACATCAGCGTTACCACCACCAACGGCGTGGTCACGCTGAGTGGCACTGCCAGCAGCTCACGCGCCAAATCCTTGGCCGCAGCTCAGGCAAAAGCTGTAGAGGGTGTCAAAAGCGTCGATAACGGACTCAGCGTTGCAACCAGCTCCAAAGTAGAGGGCAAGGCAGACAAGGCAGTTGCGAAGACGGAGCGGGTGGTCAGCGATAGCTGGATTACTACCAAGGTGAAATCCGAAATCCTCGCTAACAGCGTCACCAAAGGTTTCGATGTGAGCGTGAAGACGACCCATGGCGTGGTTGTTTTGGGCGGCACGTTGGCGAACCAGGATGCCATCGATCATGTCAAGGATATTGCCGGCAAGGTGACTGGTGTGAAGAGCGTTGATACTTCCGCCATCATTATCGCCAGCCAATAAACGTAAGCTCGAAAACCAGCTGCACGCCGCGCCTCTCTTGGCAAAATTGTAATAAAATTGGTCCGCTTTGCCGTCAAGTTGCATTTTTCCTGGCAAAGTCGGACCTGATTCACTCTCTCCCCCAACGGTTTTGAACCCTATTTTTCATGTCGCATCATGGCGACCGTGTGGTTATGTCCGCAACGAAGTTGATGTTGCATCGCACGATAGGGGCCGGACCCGTTATAATTTCGGGTTGCGAAGGTAGTAGCAAATTTTTTCATTATTGACGAGAGCACACCATGAGTCTGAATCAAGTATCGGCCGGGCGCGATTTGCCAAACGATTTCAACGTCATCATCGAAATCCCGATGAATGCCGATCCGATCAAATATGAAGTTGACAAGGAATCCGGCGCGATTTTCGTTGATCGCTTCATGGGCACTGCAATGCATTACCCATGCAACTACGGCTACATTCCGCAAACCCTGTCGGAAGACGGTGATCCGGTTGACGTGCTGGTGATTACGCCATTCCCGTTGTTCCCAGGCGTGGTGGTGCGTTGCCGCCCGATCGGCGTGTTGAAGATGTCGGACGAAGCCGGCCAGGATGCCAAGTTGCTGGCGGTGCCGGTCGACAAGGTCCTGAGCATTTACACCCACTGGCAAAAGCCGGAAGACATGAACGAACTGCGCCTGAAGCAGATCCAGCATTTCTTTGAGCACTACAAAGATCTGGAAAAGGGAAAATGGGTCAAGATCGACGGCTGGTTCGGTCCGGATGAAGCGCGCAAGGAAATCTTGTCTGGCGTAGAAGCCTACAAGAAATCCCTCGAAGCGTAATTCGTAGGTACACAGTTCGGTGATTTTAAAGAACGCACTTCGGTGCGTTTTTTTATGGGCGCGTGGTTTTATCCGTGTAGGGAGGGCAGTTCACTACCCACGCGTTGCCGACCCGAGCGTGCTCATTAGAGCGCTCCCGGCGCATTGGGATTTCGCGTGGGCATGAATGCCCACCCTACGCCATGCGTGGGAATGCATGGAACATTTTATGGGCGCGCAGGCTTTACGATCAGCAGCAGGCGTCCCCCGAATTGATTGAGCAGCAGGCCGGCCAGGACCAACAGGCCGGCGGCGATTTTCCAGGGCTGCAGCGCTTCTCCCAAGAGTAGGGAGGCGCTCAGCATGCCGGCCACCGGCACCAGCAACGAAAACGGTGCGACCGTGGCGGCTGGATATTTGCGCATCAGGGTCGACCAGATGGCGAAGCCGAGGATGGTGGTCGGATAGGACTGGAACAGGATGGCGCCGGCGGAAGTCCAGTTGACGCGAAGCGCCGCATCTTGCCAGGCGGCCGGGCCTTCGAATACCAGTGATGCCAGCAACAATCCCGGCACCGCCATCAGCGAACCCCAAGCCACCAGCGCCAGTGGATTGACCTTGCCGATCTGCTTGGTGACGATATTGGCGCCGGCCCAGCTGAGTCCGGCCGCCACCACCAGCACGAAGCCGACCACCGTCGCCGTGCCATCCAGATGGGCGGCGACCACGCCCATGCCGGCAAAAGCAACCAGGGCACCGAGTATCTGCGCTGTGCGCGGACGCTCTCCCAGCATCAGCACCGCCAGCGCGACGGTAAAGAATACTTGCAGCTGCATCACCAGCGACGCCAGTCCCGGAGCGAATCCCAGTTTCATGCCAATGAACAGCAAGGAAAACTGGCCGGCGAACTGCAGGCCGCCATAGGCAATCAGCAGGCGCCACGGAATGGCTGGGCGTTTGATGAAAAATATCAGTGGCAGCGCTGCAAAAATAAAGCGCAACGCGCAAAACAGGATGGGCGGCAAGCCCTGCAAGCCGATCTTGATCGCTACAAAATTAAGGCCCCAGATCGAGACCGTCAGGATTGCCAGGAAAACGTCGGTGGCTTGCATCTTGTATTGCTCCGTGGAAGAAAGATGAAGCCAGTTTATTGTTTCTATGTGATGATTAAACTAGTTTTTATAAAATCATTAATTCCATATAGAAAATATGATCGATCTGCAAAGAATGGTGGCTTTTGTAGCTGTGGCGGATCACGGCAGTTTTTCCATCGCGGCGGCGCGGCTGGAGGTGTCGAATTCGCATGTCAGCAAACAGGTCAGCGCGCTGGAGCGTGAATTGCGCGTCAAGCTGCTGCAACGAACCACGCGCAGCCTCAGCCTGACCGAGGCTGGCGAAGTGTTTTACCGGCGCTGTAAAGCGATTTTGTCGGAAGTGGCGGAAGCCGAGCAGGAGGTATTGCGACGCCAGGATTCACCACAAGGCACGCTACGGGTGACGGCGTCGGCCAATTTCACGAATGTCTGCCTGCCGGATATCGTCTGCAATTTCATGCGGCAGCATCCGGACATCAAGCTGGAGTTGACGCTGTCGGACCAGTTCGTCGACTTGGCTGAGCGCTCGATCGATGTAGCGCTGCGGATCGCCACTACGCCGCCGGAAAACGTCCATGCCCGCATGTTGCACCGGATTGGTTGGAGCGTCGTCGGCAGCGCCGAATATTTCGCCACGCGGCGCCAGCCGCAGACGCTGGCTGAGCTTCCGGATTACGAATGCCTGGCTGATAACGTGATGTCGACCAAAGATGTCTGGCGTTTTGAAGAAAGCGACGGCAAGCAGCCGCAGCGCCATGAAATCAGGGTTACGCCGCATATCAACTGCAACAACAGCATCTGGTTGCGCGAATGCGTGCTGCGCGGAATGGGCATTGGCTTGCTGCCCGATTACATGATCGGCGCTGACCTGGCACAGGGCAAACTCATCAAACTGCTGCCGCAATACGAGCCGTTGCCGCAGCGCCGCCTGTACGGTATTTATCTGCCGAACCGCTACTTGTCGTCCAAGGTCAGGCTGTTCCTGGATGCGGTCGAGCAGGGATTGAAGCGGGCCGTCTGATGTTCGTCATGCTTGGCGGCGCAGCGCAGTCAGCAGGCGCGCGCCGAACTGGTTCAGCGCCAGGCCGCCCAGCACCAGCAGGCCGGCGACGATTTTCCACCATTGCAGCGATTCATCCAGTATGAGCGCCGCACTCAGCATGCCGACCAGCGGCACCAGCAGCGAGAACGGCGCCACGGTCGCGGCCGGATATTTGCGCATCAGGATGGTCCAGATGCCGTAGCCGACGATGGTGTTTGGGTACGATTGATAAAACACCGCCGCCACCGAGGCCCAACCGAAATGGGTAAATGCCTGCTGCCAGGCGGCAGGCCCTTCCAGCATGAGCGAGGCCAGCAACAAGGGTGGTGCGGCCATCAGCGAACCCCAGGCCATCAGCGCCAGCGGATTGAGCTTGCCCATTTTCTTGGTGACGATATTGGCGCTGGCCCAGCTGAAGCCGGCGCCGATCACCATCAGGAAGCCGATCACGGTGGCCTTCGCTTCCAGGTGGGTGGCAACCAACACCATGCCAGCTAATGCCACAAAGGCGCCCAGCAACTGCGTCGCCAGCGGTCGTTCACCCAGCAGCAGTACCGCCAGGCCGATAGTGAAGAAAGCCTGCAGTTGGATTACCAGCGAGGCCAGGCCTGCGCCCAGGCCGAGTTTCATGCCGGAGAACAGCAGGGAAAATTGCAGCGCGAACTGGAACAGCCCAAAGCCGATCAGCAAACGCCACGGAATCGCTGGCCGCTTGATGAAAAATACCAATGGCAGCGCGGCGAAGACAAATCGCAATGCCGAAAACAGCAGCGGCGGCAAACCGGCCAGGCCGATCTTGATCACTACGAAATTCAATCCCCAGATGATGACGGTCAGCAAGGCTAGCAGGATGTCGGTCGGTTGCATGGTTTCTCATTGTCTCTCGTTATTTTTATTTATCAGTATGATTTTTTCTGCGATGGCACGACGGGTGTCTGGGTTTAAAGTGTCTCCGAACGAAATGGATTGCGGTCATTCAGCTCATCCATGTAGCTGTTGATGCCGTGCGCTTCCTGTTTCAGGAAATCGGCTACCGCATCGGCGAAACCCGGATGCGCCAGCCAGTGCGCCGACCAGGTTTTTTGTGGCAGGAAGCCGCGCGCCATCTTGTGTTCGCCCTGGGCGCCGCCTTCGAAGCAGGCAATCTTTTGCGCGATACAGAATTCCAGCGGTTGGTAGTACGCAGTTTCAAAATGCAGGCAGGGCACTTCTTCAATCGCGCCCCAGTAGCGGCCGTACAGGGTTTGCCCGGTATAGACCAGCAGCGACGAGGCAATCGGCTGGCCATCGCGCTCGGCGATGATCAGCAGCAGGTTGTGCGGCATGCCGGAGGCGATCCGGAGGAAGAAATCCAGGTTCAGGTACGGCGTCGAATGATGCGCGGTGTAGGTGCGCCGATAGCAGCGATTGAAGAAGATCCAGTCTTCTTCGGTGGCGTCCTCGCCGCGCACGTGGCGAAAGCGCACGCCAGCCTCTGCCACCTTGCGCCGTTCGGCCAGGATGTTCTTGCGCTTCTTGCGTTCCAGCGTGGCTAGGAAGGCAGCGAAATCGGCGTAGCCGGCGTTGAGCCAGTGGAACTGGACACCGCTGCGCAGCATGAAGCCGGCCTCTTGCAAGGCGCTGGCCTGGTCTGCCGGCGGATACAGGATGTGGGTCGACGAGGTTTGCGTCTCCTTGCGCAGCGACTGCAATACGGTAATTAACGCCGCCCGCGCCTGATCGTCGCGCGCCAGCAGCCTGCCGCCGGTAACCGGCGTGAACGGAATGGCCGACAGCAGCTTGGGGTAATAGTCGAAGCCGTTGCGCTCGTAGGCATCGGCCCAGGCCCAGTCGAACACGTATTCGCCGTAGGAATGGAATTTCACGTACAGCGGCAGGGCGGCGATCAATTGCGGCGGCTGTTCGGCATCGTCCCACAGCGTCAGGTATTGCGGTTGCCAGCCGGATTTTTCCGAGGCGCTGCCGCTTTCGTGCAATGCATGCAGGAAAGCGAAGGACAGGAACGGGTTGGCATCGGCTTGCAGGGCAAGTAGTCCATCCCAGGCCGTCTGGCCGACTTCGCTCAGGGATGAAATGATGCGCGTGCTGATCTTGGTTGTTGTCTTGTTAATCAAGGACTTTGCGAACCGTGAGTGTGGAGGGCGGAAACATGAAGTTTAGCACTCTAGCGGCCGGCTCTGAGGGAGAGCCATTAGCGTGCGATAATTGAATGCATCACGCAGGGCCTGGATGCCGCCGGTGCGCACCAAGGCTCGACAGTCAACGCAGGAAATAATGATGACAAAGAATAGATTTCTGAACCTTTACTCCCATGATTTTGCGCGCGTTGCAGTCGCCATCCCGCGTTGCCGGGTGGCCGATCCGGCTTTCAATGCGGCCGAAACCATCGTGCTGGCACAGCAGGCCGAGCAGCAAGGCGCGGTGCTGGTGGCGTTTCCGGAGCTGGGTTTGTCGGCCTATACCTGCGACGACCTGTTTCACCAGCGCGCCTTGCTGGATGCCTGCGAAGCCGCATTGGGCACGGTCGTGGAAGCCTCGAAAAAACTGTCGCTGGTGATGATCGTCGGCTTGCCGCTGCGGGTCGAGCATCAACTGTTCAACTGCGCGGTGGTGATCGCTGGCGGCCGTATCCAGGGCGTCGTGCCGAAGAGTTACCTGCCGAACTATGGCGAATTCTACGAAGCGCGCCAGTTCAGCGCCGCCGATAACACGGCAGTCACCAGCCTGCAATTGCTGGGCGCCAGCGTCCCGTTCGGCACCGGCTTGCTGTTCGAGGTGGCCAATTTGCCGCTGTTGCGTTTCCATGTCGAGATTTGCGAAGACGTCTGGGTGCCGATTCCGCCATCGTCGTTTGCCGCGCTGGCCGGCGCCAGCGTGCTGGTCAACTTGTCGGCCTCGAACGCGCTGGTGGGCAAGGCCGGCTATCGTCATCAACTGGTCGCGCAACAGTCGGCGCGCTGTTTGTCGGCCTACCTGTACACCTCGGCCGGCAAAGGCGAATCGTCGACCGACCTGGCCTGGGACGGCCAGGGATTGATCTACGAAAACGGCGAGTTGCTGGCAGAATCCGAGCGTTTCCTGGACGATTCGCACATCATCTTTGCCGACATCGACCTGGAACGCCTGTCGCGCGAGCGCATGCGCCAGACCACCTTCGGGCAATCGGTGCGGCGGCATGCCGCCGAAGTGTCCCGGTTTGAAGTGATCCGTTTCGAAGTGGCATTGCCGCTGGATAAGGCGTTGCCGCTGTCGCGCAGCGTCGAGCGTTTCCCGTATGTGCCGTCCGATCCCAAGCGGCGCGATGAGCGTTGCACCGAGGTCTACAATATCCAGGTGCAGGCGCTGGTGCAGCGCCTGTCGGCGAGCAAGATTTCCAAGGTGGTGATCGGCGTTTCGGGTGGACTGGATTCGACCCATGCGTTGCTGGTGTGCGCCAAGGCGATGGATAGATTGAAGCTGCCGCGCGCCAACATCCTGGCCTATACCATGCCGGGTTTCGCCACCAGCGAGCGCACCTTGCTGCAGGCGCGGCAACTGATGCAACTGGTCGGCAGCACTGCGGCGGAGATCGATATCCGCCCGAGCTGCTTGCAGATGCTGAAAGACCTTGGTCATCCTTATGCGGAAGGCAAGGAGCAGTACGACATCACTTTCGAAAACGTGCAGGCCGGTGAGCGCACCAATCATTTGTTCCGGCTGGCCAATCACAATCATGCAATCGTCATCGGTACCGGCGATTTGAGCGAGTTAGCGCTGGGCTGGTGTACTTATGGCGTAGGCGATCACATGTCGCATTACAACGTCAACGCCAGCGTGCCGAAAACGCTGATCTCGCATCTGGTGCGCTGGGTAGCCGAGACCGGCGCCATCGGCGACCAGGGCGCGGATGTGCTGCTGAATGTGCTGGATACCGAAATCAGTCCGGAGCTGGTGCCAGGCAAGGCCAACGGCAAGCCGGAACAGATCACCGAAAACGTCATCGGGCCGTACGAGTTGCAGGACTTTAATCTGTATTACACCTTGCGCTACGGTTTCGCGCCGTCGAAAGTGGCGTTCCTGGCGCTGACGGCCTGGCACGACAAAAACCTGGGGCGCTGGCCGTATGATGCACATGTGGCGCGCAATCAGTACGACCTGGCGGCCATCAAGCGCAACCTGGGAATTTTCCTCGACCGGTTTTTCAGGACCAGCCAGTTCAAGCGTTCCTGCGTGCCGAACGCACCGAAGGTGGGCACCGGCGGTTCCTTGTCGCCGCGCGGCGATTGGCGCGCGCCGAGCGACTCGGAAGCGACAGTGTGGCTGGCCGATCTGGCGCGGATTCCCGATTAAGAGCCGTACCAGAAGTAGTAAGCTGAGAGTGAATGTTCGATGCAATGCGTTTTAAATACACTTATTGACCTGCGCATATAGACAAATAGCATTTTTCATATACTCTTCTAGCTTGCGCTTGATGCGGGCCGGGTCGCTGCCTCGCTCAAGCTTGCTGCAAAGATTTATGTTTATCGCCTAAAGGAGTTGTCATGAAGCAAATTACTGCCGTTATCAAACCATTCAAGCTGGACGAAGTGCGGGAAGCTCTCGCCGAAGTCGGCGTCACCGGTTTGACCGTGACTGAAGTCAAGGGCTTTGGCCGTCAGAAGGGCCATACTGAGCTGTACCGCGGCGCCGAGTACGTGGTCGATTTCCTGCCGAAAGTGAAAGTCGAACTGGTGATTGACGATGCGCTGACCGAGCGCGCAGTGGACGCCATCATCAAGGCGGCGCGTACCGGCAAGATCGGCGACGGCAAGATTTTCGTGCGCAATATCGAGCAGGTGATCCGCATCCGTACCGGTGAAACCGGCCCAGATGCAGTTTGATGTAGCACACTGAGCTTAATCACTATCTTCCCATCCGCTATCCTGCCGCGGTCATCGTACTAGATGACTGACCGCGGCACCGAGTTCATCAATCCCGCTTCCACATATTGAGTGCAGTGAAAAATCCGTAAGGCATTTTTCGCATACCGTCACGCGTTTTTCTTATTGGACGGGTATTGTCGCTGCACGTTATCTTCACCTCTTCAACCGCCAACCGCAGTCACGAGCTGCGAGCGGCCATGCCATAGAAGAGGTGATTCATGTCGTCAATCGCGACACTTGCAATTGAAACCAGTCAGGTCGACCTGTTACCCCGGGTACTGCCGGCGCATCGCATCAGCAATGATCAAGAAGCATTGGAAATAGCGCAAGCGCTGGCCGCCGAATTCCGTGTCGGCGCCAGCGAGCGCGACCGCCAGCGGCGTCTGCCATGGGATGAAATCGAAAAATTCTCCGCCAGCGGATTGGGCGGCATTACGGTGCCGCGCGAGTTCGGCGGTGCCCAGGTATCGTACCGCACGCTGGCCGAAGTGTTCCGGGTGTTGTGCGCTGCCGATCCGGCACTCGGACAGATCCCGCAAAATCATTTCGGTATTCTGGGCGTGGTCGCACAAAGCGCCGATGCCGCGCAAAAGGCGCGCATCTATGCCGCAGTGCTGAATGGCGAGCGTATCGGCAACGCCGGTCCCGAGCGCGGCACCAAGAACATATTGGAAATGAAGGCGCGTCTCATCGAGACGCCCAACGGTTATCGCCTGAACGGCAAGAAATTCTATTCAACCGGCGCCTTGTTCGCGCACTGGGTCCCGACCAAGGCGCTCGACGAGCAGGGGCGGGCAGTACTGGTTTTCGTGCGGCGCGGCACGCTGGGCCTGAAGATCGTTGACGATTGGTCCGGCTTCGGCCAGCGCACCACGGCCAGCGGCACAGTGTTGCTGGACAACGTTGCCGTGGCGGCAGAGGATGTGCTGCCGATTCATACATCTGGTCAATTGCCGGGACTGCAGGGGCCGGTATCGCAATTGATCCAGGCTGCCATCGATGCCGGGATTGCCGACGCTGCGGTGGCCGACACCATCGCCTTCGTCCGCACCCGTTCCCGGCCCTGGGCCGACAGCGGCGTCGAACGCGCCAGCGACGATCCCTACATCATCCGTGATATTGGCGACCTCAAGATTCGGCTGCATGCCGCCAACGCGCTGCTGGCCAAGGCTGGCGCAGCGCTGGACCAGATCGCTACGGCAGTGGTCGATGCCGACGCGTCCGCCCGCGCATCGATTGCGGTTGCCAAAGCCAAGGTGCTGACCACCGAAATCGCCTTGCACGCCAGTGAAAAACTGTTTGAACTGGCTGGCTCGGCGGCGACGCTGGCAGAGCACAACCTGGACCGCCACTGGCGTAACGCCCGCACTCATACCCTGCACGATCCGGTGCGCTGGAAGCTGCATGCAATCGGCAATTATGTGCTGAACGGGATTGCGCCAGCGAGGCATTCCTGGAATTGATGCAGGTTACCGATGCCTCGCGGGCACGGCAAGACAATCAATGAATGCCTGAGCCGGCAGTGGCTGCGCATGGGCATTCATTCAAACATAGAACGGATCTTCGTTCACTCGACGGAAACAACACCATGACTACGCACATCAAGTCTGCCGGCGGCCCGGTCGTCCGTATTCTCGACGATATCCAGGCGCTGGCTGCGGCCCGCGCATTGGCGGCGGGATTCGCCAAGGAAGCCAGTTTGCGCGACCGCGAACGGCAACTGCCGCTGGCCGAGCTGGAACAATTCTCGCGCTCCGGCCTGTGGGGCATTTCAGTGCCGCGCGCCTACGGCGGCGCCGGCGTCTCGCATGTCACCTTGGCCGAAGTGATCGCCACCATTGCCTCGGCAGACGGCTCACTGGGCCAGATTCCACAAAATCATTTCTATGCGGTTGAGGTTTTACGCGTCAACGGCAGCGAGGCGCAAAAACGCTTTTACTTTGAGCGCATCCTGGCCGGAGAACGTTTCGGCAACGCGTTGGCCGAACTTGGCACGCGCACTTCGCAGGAGCGCCGCACCCGGCTCAGCAAGGATGGCGAAGGCTTTCGCATCAATGGCCGCAAATTCTATGCAACCGGGGCACTGTACGCGCACCGCATCCCGGTGTCGGTGATTGATGACGACGGCGTGCAGCAATTGGCCATCGTCAAGCGCGATGCCGCCGGAGTGAGCGTGATCGATGACTGGTCGGGATTTGGCCAGCGTACTACCGGCAGTGGTTCGGTGGTATTCGAGAATGTCTGGGTCGAGGCCGATGAAGTGGTGCCGTTTCAAAGCGCCTTTGAACGGCCGACTTCGCTGGGTCCGGTGGCGCAGCTGTTGCATGCGGCAATCGACGTCGGCATTGCACGCGCTGCGTTGCAGGATGCGGCCGCATTCGTGCGCACCCGCTCGCGTGCCTGGATCGACAGCAAGGTGGAGCGTGCAATCGACGATCCGCTGACAGTGCGCGAGTTCGGCGATCTGTCGGTACGCCTCAGCGCGGCGGAAGCGCTATTGGAACTGGCGGGAACGGCAGTCGATATTGCCGCCCAGGCGGCGACGGCGGATACGGTAGCTGCAGCCTCGATTGCGGTGGCGGAAGCACGCGTGTTGACCACTGAAGTATCGTTGGCGGCCGGCAGCAAACTGTTTGAGCTGGCCGGCACCCAGGCAACCTTGTCCGAAAATAATCTTGACCGGCACTGGCGCAATGCCCGCACCCATACCTTGCATGATCCGGTGCGCTGGAAATATCACGCGGTCGGCAATTACTATCTCAACGACAAGAACCCGCCGCGCCACGGTGCGATTTGAGTAGCTGAGAATTCCTATGCCGAAGAAGCAAATCCGCCTGAACGCCTTCAACATGAATTGCGTCGGGCATATCAACCATGGCTTGTGGACCCATCCGCGCGACCGCTCCACCGATTACACGAGCCTTGAATACTGGACCGACCAGGCCAAGCTGCTGGAACGCGGAAAATTCGACGGCTTGTTCCTGGCCGACATCGTCGGCGTCTACGATGTCTACCAAGGCTCGGCCGACTTGACCCTGCGCGAATCGATCCAGTTGCCGGTCAACGATCCCTTGCTGCTGGTCTCGGCGATGGCTGGCGTCACCAAGCACCTCGGCTTCGGCGTCACGGTCAACCTGACCTACGAAGCGCCGTATCTGTTCGCGCGCCGCATGTCGACCCTGGATCACCTGACGCGCGGCCGCATCGGCTGGAATATCGTTACCGGCTATCTGGACAGCGCCGCCAGGGCAATGGGTTTGCGCGAACAGCCGGAACACGACGAACGCTATGAGCGCGCCGAGGAATTCATGCAGGTGTTGTATAAATTGTGGGAAGGCAGCTGGGAAGACGGCGCCGTGCTGCGCGACCGCCAGCGCCGGGTGTTTGCCGATCCGGCCAAGGTGCACCGGGTCAAGCATGATGGCCGTTACTATCAGGTCGACGGCTATCATTTGAGCGAGCCGTCGCCGCAACGCACGCCGTTGCTGTACCAGGCAGGCGCCTCGGACCGCGGCCAGCAATTCGCGGCGCGCCACGCCGAGTGCGTATTCATCTCCAGTCAGAAACCCGAAGCAGCGCGCAAACTGGTGGCCGATCTGCGCGATCAGGCAGAACTGGCCGGACGCCAGCGCAATGATTTGAAAATCTTCATGGGCATCTCGGTCATCGTTGCGCCGACAGAGGCCGAAGCGCGTGAAAAATACGCCGAATACTGCCGCTACGCCAATCCGGAAGCCGGCCTGGCGCATTTTGCAGCCGGCACTGGTTTCGATTTTTCCACCTATGGCATCGATCAGCCGATCAAGCCGGCCAGCAGCAATGCCATGCAATCTGCGGTCAAAGCCGTGACCGCGCCGGATGCCGGCTGGACCGTGCGCAAGCTGCTGGATCAGTTGGCGCTGGGCGGACGCTACGTCACCATTATCGGTTCGCCGCAGCAGGTCGCCGATCAAATGGAAGCGTGGATAAGGGATAGCGATATCGATGGCTTCAACCTGACCCGCACCGTGGCGCCGGAAAGCTTCGAGGATTTCGTCAATCTGGTCATTCCGGAATTGCAGGCGCGCGGATCCTACAAGCTCGATTATGAGGACGGGACCTTGCGCGAGAAGCTGTTCGATACGGGGCAGGCGACTTTGCCGGCGCGGCACCCGGCGGCGGGCTTCCGTCAATTGGTTTAGATAATGCGAAGATCGACGACTAGCTGATGCGGCGGCCCGAGAGGGCAAGCGGCGCCGGAGAGTCATGCCAAGGGCAAGGGAGGATATCGTAACCGGGTTCGAATCTCAGCAAAGCCAGAGCGATTCGATTACAGTATCGGGCATGACACTTTTACCTACCGATCTGGAACACATAGTCGCCCTGACGCTGGAGCATTACAACCTGCGTGCGGAGGATTTTCGCGAAGGCACCCGCGATCACGATGTCAGCCAGAATATCGCGGCGTTGCTACGTCATATCGATGGCGCGCCGCCATTCACGATCCTGGATTTCGGCTGCGGGCCGGGGCGTGACCTGCGCACCTTCAGCAAGCTTGGCCACACCGCCATCGGGGTTGAAGGCGCCCCACGTTTCGTGGAGATGGCGCGCGCCGACAGCGGCTGCGAAGTCTGGCAACAGGATTTTCTGAAGCTCGATTTGCCCGCGCAGCATTTTGATGGCATCTTTGCCAACGCCGCCTTGTTCCACATTCCAAGCCAGGAACTGCCGCGTGTTTTGCTGCAATTCCACGCCACACTCAAGCCCGGCGGCGTCTTGTTCAGTTCCAACCCGCGCGGCGCCAATCAAGAAGGCTGGAACCACGGGCGCTACGGCAGCTATCACGATCTTGAGGCGTGGCAGCGTTTCATGGACGATGCCGGCTTTGTCGAACTCGAACATTACTACCGGCCGGCAGGACTGCCGCGCGAGCAGCAGCCCTGGCTAGCCAGCGTCTGGCGCCGTTCTTAGAACGTGTAGCGTCCCTGCACATACACCATGCGCGGCGCACCCACCATTCTGCCGGCATTGCTGTCGACGTTGCGCGTGTAATAGCGTTTGTCGGTCAAATTGTTGATGCCGGCAAAAACGTCGAAGCCCTTGGTGTCCGGCACTTTCCAGTCGATTTGCACATTCCAGGTGCGGAAGCCTGGAATCTCGCCGTTGCTGCCATCCGCCGTCTCGGCGATGGTGTTGGCGTTGTCGGCAAACTGCCGGCTTTGATGCGTGCTGGACAGGTTGAAGCCCCATGGTCCGGTCTGGTAGCGTGCGCCGATGGTGTCGGTAGTGCGCGAGTAGAACGGCACGTCCAGGCCACGGTTAACTCCTGAGTCCTGCAGTGCCCGGGTATAGGTGTAATTGGCGAACAGGTTCAGCCCGGCCAGTCGGCCATCCTTGTCAAAGGTATAGTCGACCGCGGTTTCGATTCCATCGTGCTTGGTTTTACCGATGTTCATGAAGGTCGCTGGCAAGGTCCCGGGGACCTGCTGGATCTGGTTGTCGAAGCGCATGTTGAACACGGTGACTTCGGCTGACAACTGCTTGCTCTTCCAGCGTGCGCCGGCCTCAATCGTCTTGGCCAGTTCCGGGATCAACGGGTTGTTGGGCGTCTGCGAATTCAACTGGGTGTTTTGCACCGGTCCGAACGAGGTGGTGTAATTCGTGAATAGGGTGATGTCGCGGTTCAGCAGGTAAGCGATGCTGAGTGAAGGCAATGGCTTGTTATTTTTGGTTTCGAAGGTGTTGCCGGCTTTCAGGTCGTCGCGGGTCGAATGGATATGTTCGAAGCGGATCCCTGGCGTAATGCGCCAGGCGCCAAACGAAATCTTGTCGTCGATGTATGCGGCATGTGCATCGGTGGCGTTTTCGAAAGTGGTTTGCGGGGTTTGCGCGCCGCTGGCGATGACCTGGTTGAAGTTGTTGTCGTCGCCGCGCTCGCGGATATAGCGATAGCCGACCGTTACATCGTTGGTGGTGCTGCCGAGATTGAAGCGCTGCGTGTAGCGCGGCTCAACGCCCAGCACCTGATAGTTGCGCGGTTGATGCACCAGGTTGGCGCCGGAAATCAGCACGCTCTGGCGGAAGCTTTCGTTGTAGTAGGTGCGGACTTCGAATTCCTGGGTATCGGACAGCGTATTCAGATAGCCGGCATCGAAGCCCTTGCGGGTGCCGCTCCAGAAGTCGGTTGGACGCGTATTCTGGAAAGGATCGGCATTGTATTGGGCGACAGTCAAACCGCCCGGCGTGCGCGATTTGACGTCGTAGTAGGAGGCCTTGCCGAAGAATTCGGAAGTCGGCGTCAGCTTGTAGCGGAATTTCAAGGCAAAATCGTTGACGGTTTCTTCGCTGCCGGCGCGCCAGCTGGAGCCGTCCGAACCGGAGTACAGCAAGGCCAGGCCGAGGCCGTTATCCAGTTGGCTGCCGATGAACGTGCTGTATTGCTTGTTCGATTTCCCATCCTCGTAATTGTTGTAGCGCACCGAAGCATCGGCGGTCAGGCCAGGCTCGTCGGGAATCGAACGCGTCTTGAAGTTGATGATGCCACCGACGTTCTGCGGGCCGTAGCGCACCGCGCCGCCGCCGCGCACCACGTCGATCGATTCAATATTGTTCAGGCTCACCGGTGCAAACGACAATTGCGGTTGGCCGTACGGCGCAACGGCCAGCGGGATGCCGTCCAGCAGCACCGTGGAGCGCGGCGAATAGCGGCCGGTCAGGCCGCGCACGCCGATGTTGAGCGAAATAGCGCTACCAGCGGTGCCCGAATTGTCGGTCGATTGCACGCCTGGAATGCGGCGCATGACGTCGCCGATATTGGCAGCGCCGGTGTTCTCGATTTCTTCCTTCTGGACCACGGTGCGCGCACCCGGATAGCGTTTCACGCTGTTCTGCAACCCGCTACCGAACCAGTCGCCGCTGACCTGGATGGTTTCCAGCGTGGTGCCATTTGCATCGTCAGCTGACGTAGTTGACTGTTGAGCGAGTACGGTGCCGGGCAGGGTCAAAAAGGCGAGCGAGACGGCTGTTGAACATTTCAAACGACGGGCGATAGGGGACTTGCGGCTCTTGGTCGAGACCATTTTTATACTTCTCCACGGGACAGGGGTGATGCTCGCGCTGGCTGGTCCTGCTCATGGCGCGACATCGTCGGTTGGAGAGAAGTGGCTGGGTCGCATCGACAAGGATCATAATGATAATTATTCTCGATTGAGCAGTCAAACAAAATGTATCGTTGCGTAACCGACTGTGGCTTTTTTAAGATAATGGAAGGACGTACTGAATGTGTGAATCCGCCGATGTTCCCGATGGCAAGCAGTGGCATTTCGCTGTCTCTGATCCTTGCTACTGCGGTTCGTTTTAGGATAGGCTTGTTGCTTCCACACCTTCCCTCAAATAAAGAGAAATCCCGTCAACTATGGATATGCCATCCCACCAACTCACCATGACCGTGCTGATGTCGCCCGACATGGCTAATTTCTCCGGCAATGTGCATGGCGGCGCCATTCTCAAACTGCTCGACCAGGTAGCCTACGCCTGCGCCAGCCGCTATGCCGGGCAATACGTGGTGACCCTGAGTGTCGACCAGGTCACCTTCCGCCAGCCGATTCATGTCGGCGAGCTAGTCAGCTTCCTGGCCAGCGTCAACCACACCGGCACATCGTCGATGGAAGTCGGTATCAAGGTGGTGGCCGAAGATATCCGCACCCAAGTGGTGCGCCACGTCAACAGCTGCTTCTTCACGATGGTGGCGGTGGATGGCGAGCGCCGTCCGGTGGCAGTGCCGCCGCTGCGGCCATTCAGCGGCGATGAAAAGCGCCGTTTCGAAGCAGCCATCCTGCGCAAGCAGTTGCGCCAGGAATTGGCTCGCCGTTTTGAAGAGGTCAATCCGACCTGAATCGGTGCTGCCGGCTCGACAACTGGTCCGGCCGCATTTTCACGCTCTCGAAGCGCTACAAATTTAGGGATCAGGGCGACATGATAGTAAGACCAATGCAAAGCTGGTTCCGTATGCTATTCGTATGGAATGGCTCGGTGCTGCAAACGATCATCCCGCAATTGATCGTCATCGGGATATTGAGCAGTCTGGCGGTGCTGACGCATGGTCGTGTTTTAGGCGAAAAAATTCCGCTGAGTACCGTGCCGTTTACCTTATTCGGCTTGACGCTGGCGATTTTCCTGGCGTTCCGAAACAACGCCAGCTATGCCCGCTTCACCGAGGGGCGGCAGCTTTGGGGAAACCTGCTGATTTCTTCGCGCACGCTGATGTCGCAGATCCTGTGCTATTTGCCCGATAGTGCCGACGAAGCGGGGCGCGTTCGCGTAGCCAATACCCTGATTGCGTTCACCTATGCCCTGAAACATCAATTGCGCGGGACCGATGCCAGCGCGGATCTGGCTCGCCTGATCGGCAAGCAGCGAACCGAGGAACTGGGGCGCAAATACTATAAGCCGGTAGCAATTCTGAACGACCTGCGCAGCCAGCTTGCCGCTCCCAACGGCGTGGTACAGGAAACCGACATGACCCGCTGGATGCTGGACAAGCAAATCAACGAACTGGAGAGAAGTGTTGGCGGCTGTGAGCGGATAGCGTCAACCCCGATTCCTTTTGCGTATAGCGTGTTGCTGCACCGTACGGCATACGCCTATTGCATGCTGCTGCCGTTCGGGCTGGTTGATTCGACCGGAATTTTTACGCCGCTGATATGCGTTTTCATTTCCTATACGTTCATCGCGCTGGAGGCGATTGCGAAAGAAGTCGCCGAACCGTTCGGCTTGGCGCCCAACGCCCTGGCGCTCGACGCGATCACCCGAACTATTGAGCGTTCGATTCTGGAGCTATGCGGCCGTGAAATCCCTGAAGAAATCACGCCGGTGCGTCCCTATCAATACACCTAGAGTGCACCGGGTTCAAGATCAACGCAGCATAGAGACAGGATCAAATAAATATGGCAATCCCACAGACAATGCTTTCGGTAGTGGCGCGCGATGAGGTGCATCTGCAGTTTACGTTGAAAGCGAATGCCGACATCAAGCAACTCTTCAACACGCTCGGCAAGCTCTGGGAATCGGAAATAACCGGCATTGCCGATCCAACGCTCAACCAGCATCACCAATTGACCGGAGGCACGGCAAACGTTGTGCTGGGATTCAAGCCCGAGCTATGGCGGCAGGTTTCTCCGGCGGATGTCCCGGACAATCTTCATTCTTTCGATGAGGATATCGTCGGCATCAACGGCATGGCGGCCCCGGCGAGCCAGCACGATCTTTGGGTCTGGATCACGCAGTCAAACGCCGCAACGCTGTATGACAGCATGAGCAAGGCGGTGTCGCTGCTCAGTCCTTTTGCCGATCTTGCCAGCGAGCAGATTTGTTTTCCCTATCATAACAACGTGACATTCGACGGCTTCGCGGATGGCGTGGCAAATCCGAATCCGTTCCGCGCCAACAGTGTGGCCATCATTCCCGATGGCGAAAAGGGCGCAGGGGGATCCACCGTGCTGATCCAGAAATGGCGGATGGACGTTGAAAAATTAAGGGGCTTGTCTGTGTCCGCCGCTGAACATGTCTGGGGCCGCACCAAAGCCGGAAGCCACCAGCTATCGCCTTTGCCCGAGGATTCCCACGTCGGCAGGAACCAGTTCAGAAGAAACGGCGAAGAAATAGACATCGTTCGCAGAAACGCCAATTACGGCAATGCGAAAGAGGCGGGCATCATGTTTGTCGGCTTTTGCCGCGATATCACCGTCACCGTTGGGATGCTGAAACAGATGTACGGCGTAGGCCCAGATGGCGTCTCGAAAACGGACCGGTTGCTGGAGTTTTCTTCCGCACTTTCCTCGGCAATCTATTTTGTGCCAAGCCTGGATGCTTTGTCGAAAATGAATATCTCGCCCGCAGATCCTGACTAAGAATCTGCGTTAGAATACTGTATATATATACAGTATTTGGTGGGGTCATGTCAGATAATCAAGCAAAGCCGCGCGTGGGGGTCATGCATTTCCACGCGCCAGGTGGCGCCCGCAAGGGGCGAGGCGCCACCGGCAACATCCAGGGCCGTTACGAGATCGGGCAGCGCGAGGATTTCGATGACGGCTGGGGCGACGAGGTTGACGCAGAGCCGAAATCGCCGCTGCGTACCGTGGTCACAGAAGTACAGGCCAAAAGCATCCTCAGCCGCAACGCCTCGCCGGATTTGCCTTTCAATGTCTCATTGAATCCCTACCGGGGCTGTGAGCACGGCTGCATTTACTGCTTTGCACGGCCGTCGCATAGTTACCTGGGTTTGTCGCCCGGGCTGGATTTCGAGAGCCGGATATTTGCCAAGGTCAATGCGCCGGAGCTGCTGATGCAGGAGTTGGCCAAGCCATCCTATCAGCCCGAGCCGATTGCGCTCGGCATCAATACCGACGCCTATCAGCCTTGCGAGCGCGAACTGCAACTGACGCGGCGTGTCCTGCAGGTCCTGCACGATTGCGAGCATCCCGTGGCCCTGATTACCAAGTCGTCGCTGGTCGAGCGCGATATCGATTTGCTGGCGGCCATGGCGGCCAAGCGGCAAGCGGTGGTGGCGGTCACCATCACCACGCTAGATCCAGCCATTGCGCGCACACTGGAGCCCCGCGCCGCAGCCCCGGCGCGTCGTTTGCGCGTCGTGCGCACGCTGGCTGAGGCCGGAATTCCGGTCAGTGTCAGCATCGCGCCGATCATTCCTTTCATTACAGAGCCCGATCTTGAACGCGTGATTGAGGCGGCGGCAGAGGCGGGCGCGTTGCGCGCCGGTTATATTGTGTTGCGCCTGCCGTGGGAGGTGAATCCGCTGTTCCAGGACTGGCTCAATGCGCATTTCCCGGAACGCGCAAAGCGCGTGATGAATCGCATCCGCGAGATGCGTGGCGGCGCCGATTACGAAGCCGATTTTGGCAAGCGCATGCGTGGAGAAGGTGTGTGGGCGGATCTATTGCGACAGCGTTTCGAAAAAGCCGTGGCGCGCGTCGGGCTAGGGGAGCGTGGGTCGTTGGGCATGCTGGATGCCAGCCGTTTCAAGCGTCCTTATGTGCCTTCGGAAAAGGAGCGCTTGTCAGGCCAGTTGGGTTTGTTTTAGCTGGCGCGAGGTCATGTCTGGCCTTTCAGGAGCACCAGCAGCGCACCGGAACCGCCTTCGGCTGCGGTGGCCTGGCAGAACGCCAGCACTTCATCCTTTTGCACCAGCCAGTTGCGCACCTTGGATTTCAGCACCGGCTCCTTGTTGATTGAGCCCAAGCCCTTGCCGTGGATGATGCGGACGCAGCGCCAGCCGCGCTTGGCGGCCAGCCGCAGGAATTCGGCCAGGGCTTCGCGCGCTTCATCGCGGCGCATGCCGTGCAAATCGAGTTGCTGCTGGATGGTCCAGTGGCCGCGGCGCAGCTTGCGCATGACGTCGGGGCCGATGCCATTGCGAGTGAAACTCAGCGTTTCATCCGTATCGAGCAGGGTTTCGATGTTGAAATCGTCGGACAGCGACTCTTCCAGCGCGGCTTGTTCGTCGGCCAGGTGTTGGCGGGCGATCGGCAGCGGGCGCGGGATGTCGGGTATGAATTTGGGGGGCACCGCCAGCGGTTTGACGTTGCCGATGCTGCTGCGGAAAATATCGGCGTCGCGCCGGGCTTCCTGTTCGCGCCGCTTGGCTTCAGCGGCAGCAGCCTGGCGTGCTTCGTCCTGCGCCTTGATTTCCTTGCGCAGCGATTTGAGGGCGCTGAAGTCTTTGATCGGGCCGGCCATGATGTGTGCGTCTGCTAATAGTGAAAGGCGGCGGTGGCAGGGTGGGCAAGTGTGCCCACCCGTGACTTTTAGTCTTCCAGGAAGCGTTGTGCATCCAGTGCCGCCATGCAACCGGTGCCGGCGCTGGTGATGGCTTGACGGTAGATGTGGTCCTGTACATCGCCGGCGGCGAACACGCCCGGTACGCTGGTCGCGGTGGCCATGCCTTCGAGACCGGTTTTGGTCTTGATGTAGCCGTTGTGCATCTCCAACTGGCCTTCGAAAATGCCGGTGTTCGGCTTGTGGCCGATCGCGATGAACACGCCGTGCAAGGTGATCGGCGTGATGCTGCCGTCGGCGGTCGACTTGATGTTGATGCCGGTGACACCGCTGGCGTCGCCGGTGACTTCGTCCAGCGTGTGGTTGTACTTGATGACGATCTTGCCTTCGGCCACTTTGGCGTTGAGGCGGTCGACCAGGATCGGCTCGGCGCGGAACTTGTCGCGACGATGGATCAGCGTAACCTTGCTGGCGATGTTGGACAAGTACAGCGCTTCTTCAACCGCAGTATTGCCGCCGCCGACCACGGCGACTTCCTGGCCGCGGTAGAAGAAACCGTCGCAAGTGGCGCAGGCGGAAACGCCTTTGCCCATGAACGCTTCTTCCGATGGCAGGCCAAGGTACTGGGCCGAAGCGCCGGTGGCGATGATCAAGGCGTCGCAGGTGTATTCACCGGAGTCGCCGATCAGGCGGAATGGCTTTTCCGACAGCTTGGTGGTGTGGATGTGGTCGAAAATGATTTCGGTCTTGAATTCTTCCGCATGCTTGAGCAGGCGCTGCATCAGTTCCGGACCTTGCACGCCGTGCGGATCGCCGGGCCAGTTTTCGACATCGGTGGTGGTCATCAGTTGGCCGCCTTGCTCGACGCCGGTAATCAGCACCGGATTCAGGTTGGCGCGGGCGGCGTATACCGCGGCGCTATAGCCGGCAGGTCCGGAGCCGAGGATCAGGACGTGGGCGTGCTTGGCTGGTTTGGTGGTGGTCATTGTTGCCTCAGATAACAGATGTCAAAAACAAATGCGGGACAGTGCCTCACAGTCGCTGTAGCGTGCGAACGGCGCTGTTCCCAACTAATAAGACGATATGAATGCAGATTTAAGGCCGCTGGTGGCGGATAATATTGTCAAGATCGTCAAATTGCCTGTAAAAACTCGGTAAGATTATAGTCGAGCTGCCAGCCATACGTGTGCGGCGCATCAAAAATCGGCGCTGGCGACGCCTGGTTTTGGGCCTGTTTCAGATAGAAACATCAAACGCTGACTAGTTATATTGGTATTGGGTGCATAATTTCAATTAACTATCGGAGAATTGATGTACGGCATCCAATGTCGATAAGACAAATATTGCGGTATCGCTGACAGCTGGCGACGCGGCAATAATGTGGCAACAATGTAGTGCTAACACAGCAACACCAACCGGATTTATGACTAGAACAAGCCAAGCCTATACCCGCAACACCAAACCGCAGGAAGCCCAGCCGCTGCCGAGCCGCCTGGTGCGGCTTTTGTATGAAGCGCGCTGGATCATCTTTGCGGTGCTGACCGCCTATCTGGTGATCATTTTCGCCAGTTATTCCAAATTCGATCCGGGTTGGTCGCGTTCCAGCGGCGGCGGCCAACTGCACAACTGGGGCGGCCGTGTCGGCGCCTATCTGTCCGATTTGATGCTGTTCGTGTTTGGCGCTTCCGCCTGGTGGTGGTGCGCACTGCTGTTCAAGATTTTGTGGAATGGCTACCGGCGTATTTCGCAGCGCTTCCTGGTGGAAAAAAATCCAGAGCCGGAGCATCACCAGGAAGGCCTGATTCGCGGCGCCGGTTTCGTGCTGATCATGATTGGCAGCATGGGCCTTGAATTTACTCGCATGCATTGGTTGGCAGCCCATGTGCAGTTGCCGCGTGCGCCGGGTGGCGTTCTGGGTCAATTGATCGGCAGCGGTGCGCAATCGGCGCTGGGCTTTACCGGCGGGACCTTGTTCCTGCTGTTGCTGTTTGCAATCGGTATCAGCCTGTTCTTCCACATGTCGTGGCTGACGGTAGCCGAGCGCATCGGCGCCGGCATCGAGAACGGCCTGCTGTGGCTGAAAAATTTCTACGTCGCCCGCGAAGACCGCAAGGTAGGGCAGGTTGCCGCCGTCAAACGCGAGGAAGTGGTGGTGCAGGAGCGCGCCAAGATCGTGGTGGCGCCGCCGATCCGCATTGAACCGCAGGTTGTTGCGGTGCCGAAGTCGGAACGCGTCGAGAAGGAGAAGCAAAGCACGCTGTTCCAGGATCTGCCGGATACCAACCTGCCGCCACTGTCGTTGCTGGATGAAGCGCCGCCGCAGCAGCAGACCGTCAGTGTCGAGACGCTGGAATTCACCAGCCGCCTGATCGAAAAGAAACTGTCCGATTTCGGCGTGCAAGTCAAAGTGGTGGCGGCCTATCCAGGGCCGGTGATTACCCGTTACGAAATCGAACCGGCGACCGGCGTCAAGGGCAGCCAGATCGTCGGCCTGGCGCGCGACCTGGCGCGTTCGTTGTCTCTTACCTCGATCCGCGTGGTGGAAGTCATCCCGGGCAAGATGTACATGGGCCTGGAACTGCCGAATCCGAAGCGCCAAATCGTGCGCCTGACCGAAATCCTCGGTTCCAAGGTCTACAACGACGGCGTTTCCAGCCTGACGATTGCGCTCGGCAAGGATATCGCCGGCCATCCGGTGGTGGCCGACCTGGCCAAGATGCCGCACTTGCTGGTGGCGGGTACCACCGGTTCAGGCAAATCGGTGGGTATCAACGCCACCATCCTGTCCTTGCTCTACAAGTCTGATCCGAACCAGGTGCGCCTGATCCTGATCGATCCGAAGATGCTGGAACTGTCGATCTACGAAGGCATTCCGCATCTGCTGGCGCCAGTCGTGACCGACATGCGCCAGGCCGGGCATGCGCTGAACTGGGCGGTCAACGAGATGGAGCGCCGCTACAAGCTGATGTCGAAGATGGGCGTGCGTAACCTGACCGGCTACAACCAGAAGATCGCCGAAGCCGACAAACGCGAAGAAAAAATCCCGAATCCGTTCAGCCTGACGCCGGATGCGCCGGAGCCATTGGAGAAATTGCCGACCATCGTCGTCATCATCGACGAGTTGGCCGATCTGATGATGGTGGTCGGTAAAAAGGTCGAAGAATTGATCGCCCGCATCGCGCAAAAAGCACGCGCCGCCGGCATCCACTTGATTCTGGCGACACAGCGCCCATCTGTAGATGTGATCACTGGCCTGATCAAGGCCAACGTGCCGACCCGGATTGCTTTCCAGGTCAGCAGCAAGATCGACTCGCGCACGATTCTCGACCAGATGGGCGCGGAAGCATTGCTCGGCATGGGCGACATGCTCTACATGCCGCCCGGCACCGGCCTGCCGATCCGCGTGCATGGCGCGTTCGTGTCGGATGAGGAAGTGCATCGGGTCGTTGATTATCTGAAGGAACAAGGCGAGCCGAATTACATCGAAGGAATATTGGAAGGCGGCGTGCTGGAAGATAGCGCCGACGGCGCGGTCGGCGGTGCAGCCACCGGTGGCACCGAAGGCGACGAACTTTACGACCAGGCGGTGGCGGTGGTGTTGAAAAATCGCCGCGCCTCGATTTCGCTAGTCCAGCGCCATCTGCGCATCGGCTACAACCGCGCCGCGCGCCTGCTGGAACAGATGGAAACCAGTGGACTGGTTTCAACCATGCAATCCAACGGCAACCGGGAAATCCTGGTGCCGGCGGGGAATGGCAATACGGAGTAATTGAACATGCAAAAGAAAATAACCGCCAGCTTGGTTGGCAACAGGAGCAACAATATGTTTGCCAAAATCAAATCGGGCCGCCTGATCGTCGGCCTGTCTTTTTCGATCGCCATGCTGCCTTCGCTGGCCAGCGCCAGCGCGCTGGAACAGTTCAAATCGTTCGTCACCGGCACGCAATCGGCCAAGGGCGATTTCTCGCAGCAACTGGTCAAGATTGATGCCGCGACCAAGACTCCAAAGGTGTCCAGCACTTCCAGCGGCATCTTTATTTTTGCGCGTCCGGGCAAATTTATCTGGACCTACCAGAAGCCGTACGAGCAGATATTGCAGGCTGATGGCGATAAGCTGTACATCTACGACAAGGACCTGAACCAGGTCACCACCAAGAGCCTGGGCAATGCGCTGGGTTCGTCACCGGCGGCGATCCTGTTCGGCAGCAACGACCTGGAAAAGAATTTCATCCTGAAAGAAGGGCAAACCAAGGATGGCCTGGAATGGCTGGAAGCGACGCCAAAAGCCAAGGACACGACTTTCGACCATATCGGCATCGGCCTGCGCAACGGCTTGCCGGAAGCGATGGAACTGCGTGATTCGTTCGGCCAGGTATCGCTGCTGACGTTCAAGAACGTCGTCCGCAATCCGCCATTGTCGGCCGGTCAGTTCAAATTCGTGGTGCCGAAGGGCGCGGACGTTTTCGACAGCAATTAAGCGTAGTCGAGTAGGGTGGGCACGAGTGCGGTAACGCGCGGGAAATAGGCCGTAGAGTAGGGTGGGCACGAGTGCCCACGCGGAATGCGGTAACGCGTGTGCAAAAAACTTGCCAACCCTACGCCAGTTTCAGGAATTCCAGCTTGTTGGCGACATCGCGCCATTCCTCATGCTCCGGCAGCGGAGCCTGGGATCGCGTGATCGGCCGCCACTCCGGATGGGCTGCCAGGCGGGCGTTGATTTCGACGAAATGCCGTTGCTCATCGGGCAGGTCGATTTCGTTGTAGATCGCTCCCACCGGGCATTCCGGCACACACATCGAGCAATCGATGCAGTCGTCGGGAACAATCACCAGGAAATTCGGACCTTGCCGGAAGCAGTCCATCGGACAGACTTCGACGCAGTCGGTGTATTTGCACTGGATGCAGGAATCGGTAACGACAAAGGGCATGGTCTGTTGGTGAAGTGGTAACGCATCCTGGCAGGATAAAAGCCGTCCTCAAAGAGGGGCGGCAACGCTGACATCGAAAATCGACACGGATTCTCTCACAATGCGCATTTTCCTGCCCGCAGGCGCCGCAACAAGGTGCCGACGGCAGCATGGCATACCCTGCTAGACTATCTGCTCTTCAACCGAATGGTTTCAACCCCAACGCTTTCGTCCTTATTTCCACCCCTATGTCAGATCTGTTCAAAGTAGAACCCACACCGCCTCTCGCGGAAGCCTTGCGTCCGGCGACGCTGGACGAAGTCATCGGGCAGAGCCATTTGCTGGGGCCAGGCAAGCCGCTGCGGCTGGCTTTCGAATCCGGCAAGCCGCATTCGATGATCCTGTGGGGGCCGCCTGGCGTCGGCAAGACCACGCTGGCGCGCCTTACCGCGAATGCCTTCAAATGCGAGTTCATTGCCTTGTCCGCCGTGTTTTCCGGGGTCAAGGACATCCGCGCGGCGATGGAGCAGGCGGAGCAGAACCTCAGCATGGGCAAGCACACCATCCTGTTCGTGGATGAAATTCATCGCTTCAACAAATCGCAGCAGGACGCGTTGCTGCCCTATGCCGAATCGGGACTGGTGACCTTCATAGGCGCCACCACCGAGAATCCATCTTTTGAAGTCAACTCGGCGCTGTTGTCGCGGGCGCAAGTCTATGTGCTGAAGTCGCTCACCGACGATGAACTCAAGCTGCTGCTGACGCGGGCGCAGGAACAGACTTTGACGCATCTGGAATTTGACGATGTGGCGGTGGATACGCTGGTCGGTTACGCAGACGGCGATGCGCGCCGATTCCTGAACCTGCTGGAACAGGCCAACACGGCTTCCCGGGCCGGAAAAACCAACCGGATCACCGCCGAATTTGTGCAGAATGCGCTGACCCTGAATGCGCGCAGGTTCGATAAAGGCGGCGACAATTTCTACGACCAGATTTCCGCACTGCATAAATCGGTGCGCGGCTCCAATCCCGATGCCGCCCTGTACTGGCTGACCCGGATGCTGGACGGCGGCGCCGACCCGCGCTATCTGTCGCGCCGCATTGTGCGCATGGCCTGGGAGGATATCGGCTTGGCCGATCCGCGCGCCATGCAGATTGCCAATGATGCCGCGTTGACGTTCGAACGCCTGGGTTCGCCGGAAGGCGAGTTGGCGTTGGGGCAAGCGGTGATTTATCTGGCGATTGCCGCCAAGAGCAACGCCGGTTATAACGCCTACAACCAGGCGCGGGCGTTTGTGAAGCAGGACAAGTCGCGCGAGGTGCCGGTTCATCTGCGCAATGCGCCGACCAAATTGATGAAAGAGCTGGGATACGGACACGAATACCGCTACGCCCACGATGAGCCGCATGCCTACGCTGCCGGCGAAACCTATCTCCCCGATGGCATCGAAGAGCCGCGCTGGTACGAGCCGGTGCCGCGCGGTTTGGAAGCAAAGATTGCCGAGAAACTGGCGTTCCTCAGGAAGCTGGACGAAGACGCCGGCAAATCATGATCGTCAGGAATGGCATGGCGCTCCTCGATTTCCCGGCGCGCCGTTCATTCCGCTCAATCTGTTGATATATTTATAGGTGGCCACGCGCAAAGCTGGGCGCTATCACTCCCGAGTGCAGCAAATTGACGACGTGATAGATGCCGAAGATCGGTAGCCCGGTCGCCTGCTGCACTGCCGCCGCGTAGGGTTGCAGGTTGGTGCATTCGAACAGGAATGCGCCCAGGTCAGGCGCCTCTGCCTGCATCGCCTGGCAAACCTCGACAACTTCCCGTCGCGTTTCATCGACATCCAAAGCGTAATCAGCTGTGTTGCCAGTGCCGAGGATGCTGGCGAAAGACGGACGCGACTCCATGCCTCTCACCAGCAACTTCCAGCCGGGATCAACGCCTGCCGCCAGCAAATGCGCCGGCGACAGGCTTTGTGCATTCGCCGTGACGATGCCGATCCTGCGTTTTGGCCCGAGCATGCGGCGCAGCATCGGCGCCAGGAACAGGCTTGATGTAATCACCGGCACGTTGACGGCTTCGGCAATTTCATCCTGGACGATGGTCAGGAAACCGCAGGTCGTGGTGATCGCGCGCACGCCATCGTTTTCCAATTCCTTGGCTGCCTCGATAAATGCCGGCAATTGCGCGCGGGCGCGATCCGGCGTGGCAACGATTTCCTTGGCCTGCGCCCCGTGCACGACCTTGTAGCGCACCGGGAAGTCGAAGGTGGTGGCGTTGCCGACATCGCCGGGGATCCTCGGGAATTTTGTGTCCAGCACTAGGATGCCGACACTTTCTCCATAAATGGCGCGTCCTCCGTGGATGATCATGTTTGCTCCGGAATGAGTGTGGTGTGAACTAGTTTTTGCCGGCGCGATTCCAGGGGAAACGCGTCACCGAATACGGCGCTGGATCGATGATGGGCGGTCGTCCAGAGATCAGGTCTGCCACCAGGCGGCCGGACGTCGGTCCGGATACCAGGCCGATATGCCCATGCCCAAAAGCGTGGAATATTTGCGCGCAGCCCGATGCTTGCCCGAGTACCGGCCGGCCATCGGTAGTGGATGGCCGGTTTCCCATCCAGCGCTGGATGACGGCTGTCTTGGCAGATTTGGCCAGCGCCGGGTAGGCGGCCATTGCATGTTGCAGAAGCTTGTCGGCGCGGCTCCAATCCGGTGCTGCCGGCATGCTGGTCAGCTCTACCTGGCCTGCGACGCGGAAGCCGGCCAGCGTCGACGTGTAGCCGATCTTGGTATCGCCGGACATCACCGGCGTGGCCAGCTTGAATGGCGGATTTTCGACGATCACGTGATAGCCGCGTTCGCTTTCCATGCAGATGTTATCGCCTGCCAATTTGGCCAGTGCCTTGGAGTGAATACCGGCGGCGATCACCGCGCGGTCGCAGGCAAGTTCCCCGGCGTCGGTCAGGACGGCGCGCAAATGACCGTTCTGGATATCAAATCCGGAAGCGCGGGCGCGCAGCAGGGTAGCGCCCTGGGCGACGGCATGTTTTACAAGTGCCGCTACATAGGTGCCGGGATCGAGGCAATTTGCGCCTTGTTCCAACAGGATGCCGAACTGATAGGTCTCGCCAATTTCCGGCGCCAGTTCGTGCAACGCCTGCGCATCCAGCTCTTTCCAGCTTATCTGGTTGTCACGCCGCAAGCGCCAGGCCAATGCTTCGGCCTCGAAGGCGGCGCGGTTTGGGTAGGCGTAAAGCAGGCCGTGGCTGATGATTAATTCCGGTACTCCGGCTTCTGCGGCCAGCGCGCGGTGCCGTGCCGGCGCCTCACGTAGCAGGGCGGTCAGCGCGCGCGCGGTGGCTTCGACCCGGGCGACGCTGGCGCCAGCCAACAGGAAGCGGATCAGCCAGGGAAATAGCGCCGGTAGCGCACGCCAACGTAATGTCAGCGGACTGTTTTTGTCGAGCAGGTATTGGGGTATTTTTTTCCACAAGCCCGGCATCGACATCGGTATCACCGAAGCCGGACTCAACCAGGCCGCGTTGCCGTAGCTGGTGGCCTGCGTTCCGCCGGGATCGCCTGCTTCAACCAGTGTGACCTGATGGCCGTCGCGCAGCAACTCGATGGCGCAGGCAGCGCCGATGATGCCGGCGCCAATAACGACTACTCGCAACGCGCTGGGGGCGCTGTCATTTGAACTCATGCACTTTCCTTGTGGCTCATGCCGCGTTGATGTTTGCTGTCTTGAAGCGCGACAGGAAACTGCGCGTCGCTTCTTTCTCTGGATTGTCGATGACGACGCTAGGCGGCCCGCACTCGACCACGACGCCGTCGCGCATGAAGATGACCTGGTCGGCCACTTCTCGGGCAAAGGCGATTTCGTGCGTCACCAGGATCATGGTCATGCCGTCTGCCGCCAGCGAGCGGATAACGCTCAGCACTTCGCCGACCAGTTCCGGATCCAGCGCCGAGGTGGCTTCGTCGAATAGCATGACATCGGGCTTCATGGCCAATGCCCTGGCGATCGCAACGCGCTGCTTCTGGCCGCCCGACAGCATGCCCGGATAGGCGTCTGCACGATCGCTCAATCCTACCCGCTGCAGCAGCGCGTCGGCAGTAATCCGCGCATCCTGCTTCGGTATCTTGAGCACCGTGACCATGCCTTCCATCACATTCTGCCGCACGGTCATGTGCGGAAATAAATTGAAATGCTGGAACACCATGCCGGTCTTGGAACGAAAGCGCGCCAGGTCCCTGGCTTTCGGCAGTTTGGTGTGTTTGCCGTCAAACGCGATCGACTGGCCGCCGACGTTGACTGTGCCGGCGTCGGGGATGGTAAGCAGGTTGATGCAACGTAGCAAAGTCGATTTGCCCGATCCTGACGGGCCGATCATCGCCACCACCGAGCCTTTGCTGATCTCCAGCGAGATATCCTTCAAGACGACGTTATCGCCAAAGCATTTTTTAAGATTGCGGATTGAAATCATTTCACTGCCCATGGCTATGCTCTCCCGCCGTCAGACATTTTTACCTCTAGCCGTTTTGCCAGAATCGTTGCCGGCAGCAGGATGGCGAAATACAGGACCGCGATCAGCGAGTAAATTTCCAGTGGCCTGTAGGTGTCGTGGGCGATGATCTGGCCTTGGTAGAGCAGGTCGGGCACCGCCAGCACCGATAACAGCGAAGTGTTTTTCAGCTGCATGATGGATTGGCTCACCAGCGGCGGCGTCATCCGCTTGAATGCTTGCGGCAGCACCACGCGCCGCATCAGCTGGAACTGCGTCATGCCCAATGCCAGGCCAGCTTCGGTTTGTCCCGGATCGATTGAAATCACGCCGCCGCGAATGATTTCGGAATAGAATGCGCCGCCATACAAGGTCAGCGCCAGGACCGCCGCCATCCCCGGCGTCAATTCGATCCCGGTCAGGATCGGCAGCGCGTAGTAAAACCAGATCAGTTGCACCAGCACCGGCGTGCATCGGAACAGTTCCACGTAAGCACGGAACGGCCCCGAAATGTAGACCTTCGGCGACAGCCGACAGAGGCCGGCGATGAGCCCAACCAATAGTCCGAGTATGACGACGATGATGGTGTAGCCGATGGTGTAGCCAAAGCCGACGAAGATGATGTTCCGGTACTGCCAGAGCGTCTGAAAATCCCATTGATACATGCCTGCCCCGCCGCTTAGAAATGGACTTGTGGTGGAAATGCGGTCGGCGGCACGCCAACCAGGCTTTGCATATTCGAGAGAATGATGCTTTTGACTTTTCCAGAGGCGCGGGCTTCATCCAGCCAGGCATTCACGGATTTCATGAAGGTTTGATCCGTTTGCTTGCGGATGCCGACGTTGGTCGGATTGGTTTCGGGCGGCGTCGGGAAAACGATATGGCCAACGTTCGGCAGCTTGGTCAGCAGCGCGGTCGACAGAAGAATCACCAGCACCTGGCAATCGACACGGCCGGATTGTAGCGCCATGGTGGCAGCGGCAGAGGATTCGAATCGCAGGATATTGGCCTTTGGCAATATCCGCGTCACCAATTGATCGTGGCTTGAGCCGACATCCACCGCTACCTTGACGTTGGGCGAGTTAAGTTGATCCCAGCGCTCGAAATTGAATCCCTTTTTTGCGACGACCGTGTTGTAGTTCTGGAAAATCGCGCCGGAAAAATCTACCACTTCGCGCCGGGCCGGCGACGGCGCCATACCGAGTTGCGCGTCGATCTTGTTGGTCTGCACATCAAGCACCGCATTGCCCCAGGTGGTTTCGACCCATTCGACTTCGGCCTTGAGGTATTTGGCAAGTTCGAGGCCCAGGTCGACCATGAAGCCGCGCCACTGGCCGCTCGCCAGGTCCTTGGTGAAATAAGGAGAAGCGCCGTTGATCGCACCCAAACGCAGCTTGCCGGTACGCTTGATCCTGGCCGCAGTCGATTCCGGCTCCTGGGAAAATGCCGAACCTGCAACCATGAGCGAGCCGACGGCAATGGATTGGGCGATGAAATCGCGGCGATTGATATGCATGTCTGTCTTCCTTGATGATAATTGACTAGGAAAAATACGTCTTACGGCAAAAAAGTTGTTCCGAATTATGTTGTCCATCTGGACATGTCCGCGCCGTCTCTCGTCTTGAAGCAAGATTAAGGCCTGTTGTGTTTGCTATCCCCTCGGGCTTATTTTTTAGTGTGTAAATGGAAAACCATTTGCCAAGGGATAGCGTCTCACGACTTGGCCGTTGGTTCCATGCAAATATCGATTTCCCGATGAAATATTTCGCCGACCGGATGGCTCGTGCCGCCGGCGACCGATAAAACGCAGATGCAAACGGTCGTTGTTCGACGCAACAAAACACGGCACGGCCGCTCCGTTTTTCGCGCCTGGCCTTGCGCAATAGGCTAAACAATATTGGTTTTATGCTTCTAAGTTAATTTGAAAAAGTTGCTTGACTCCAGTTTTAGTGTGACTATAATTTCCGACGCCTGACCGAGGTAAGAAACGTATTCAATATTAAAAAATTGCTTTCATTTTGCGGCGCTTGAGAACACATGCATGACGTGTCTGCCGCAGTGGAAGCAATGGACCAGGTACAGGCCGGAGACAAGACAATGGAAATGCCACAGCTGGGCGAGACGATTCGCGCGCGGCGTCATGCTGTCAAGAAGACGCTGGTGCAAGTCGCCTCCGAAACCGGATTGACTGCGGGATTCCTGTCGCAACTGGAGCGCAACCAGACCAGCTCCTCGATTACCTCGCTGGTGGTGATCGCCAAGTCACTGGGCGTGACCATTGGCGACCTGATCAAGCAGCCTGCGCAATTGCGGCCGGATACCTATCGTGGCCAGCGCCAGCCGTATTCGGTGCAGCGTGGACGCGTCAAGTACGAGCGCTTGTCGACGGTCTTTCCCGGCAGTCAGGTGCACTCGGTGAAATTCACGATGCCGACCGGGTACAAGTCGGAAATGGTGTCGCACGAAGGCGATGAAATGGTGTTCGTCCTCAGCGGCAAGGTCGGCTACACGGTTGGTAAGGACAGTTATGTGCTGCATGTCGGTGACAGCCTGCATTTCGATGCCAAGATTCCCCATAGTATTGAGTCCCTGCCGCACGAAAATGATGCGGCCGAGGTGGTTTGGGTGGGGACGGTGGCATTGTTCGATGGGCCGCAATCTGCAGCTTCAGAGGATAGGGAGCTGCTGCTGCGTGGCACGGAGTTTTTTTGATAACTTGGGAAGGATGGCGCGATAGCGTAGTCTCCCGAAGGCGTGGCATGATTTTTGCAATTCGAGAAAGTTTCGAGTTGCCGGTTTTGTTTTACTGCACTTGAGCGGCGCGGCGCCTACCGACAGGGTGGGTGACCGGTATCGACAGTCAGCTGTATCCCAGCTGTAGCCCAACGATTGGAGTCACGATGTATTCGGAATTGATTCAGAATTTCCCCCGTCAGGGTGTCCCGGTCGATATCTCGGCATGGGGACGTCATGTTTGACCGCGCCGTCTATGCGCAACGCCGGCAGCAGCTGAAGCAGCGCTTTACCAGCGGACTGCTGCTATTGCCAGGCAATACCGACGTGTCGATGAACTACCTGCACAACCATTACTGGTTCCGCCAGGATTCATCATTCTCCTACTTCTTTGGTCTGGATCAGCCGGACCTGGCGGCAGTGATCGATATCGATGCTGGCGCCGACTATCTGTTTGGCGACGATCCTGGCCTGGATGACGTGATCTGGGTCGGGCAGCAAGAGACCCTGGCTGAGCGCGCTTCTGCGGTTGCTGTCGCCTCGGTGCGGCCCTATCAGGATCTGGCCGGCCTGCTGGCGCAGGCGCGTGAACAGGGACGAACCATCCATTACCTGCCGCCATATCGCGGCGAAACCATACTGGAGTTGGCAAGACTGTTGTCCTGCACGACGGAACAATGTAAGGCCGGTGCATCTGAAAGCCTGATCGATGCGGTGATCGCCCTGCGCGAAATCAAGAGCGATGTCGAAATCGCTGAAATCGAAAGCGCGCTCGCCGTCACGCGCGACATGCATGTCGCTGCCATGAAGCAGGTACGGCCCGGCACGTTCGAATACCAGGCGGTCGCTGCCATGGAAGGCATCATGCGCAGCCATGATCTGCAAAACGCCTATCCGATGATCTTCTCGCGCAGTGGCGAAATCCTGCACAATCGCGACCACAAGAATCGTTTGCAGCAAGGCGATCTGGTGGTCAACGACTCCGGCAGTTCCAGCGCCCTTGGCTATGCCAGCGACATCACCCGTACTTTTCCGGTTGGCGGCCGTTTCAGCGAACGTCAGCGCGCGCTGTACGAGATCGTGCTGGCTGCGCAACAACTGGCGATCGACGCCATGCGCCCCGGTGTCTCCTATCTGGACGTGCACAAACTGGCCGCCACGCACATGGCCGCAGCGTTATCTGAACTCGGTTTTTTCCGTGGTACACCACAGCAGATCGTGGAGTCCGGTGCCTATGCAATCTGCTTCCCGCATGGCCTCGGCCATCAGCTGGGGCTGGATGTACATGACATGGAAGGCTTGGGCGAGACCCGCGTCGGCTACGACGCCAGCGTTAGCCGCAGCGACCTGTTCGGCCTGCGTAACCTGCGCCTGGCCAAGCCGCTGCGCGCCGGCATGGTGGTGACGGTCGAGCCTGGCCTGTATTTCATTCCGGTGCTGATTCGGCGCTGGCAGGCGGAAGGGCGCCACAGTGAGCTGATCAATTACGAAAAATTTATCGAATACATCGATTTCGGCGGCATCCGCATCGAAGACGATGTGCTGGTGACAGCGACCGGCGCACGCGTGCTGGGACCGGCGATTCCGAAGAGCTGTGCCGACATTGAAGCCCTGATGGCCACTTGATGGTGCTGCGCGATGTAGTGCACACTCGGGTTGCGTCAATCCCATGACTTGTTGTTAAATAGATCAGTTTCACCATAACCCACAGAAAGAGACCTATGATGAAAAGAAAAATGATTGCCAAGATTGGATTGTTGGCATTGCTGTGCGCGACCGCCGGTTATGCGACAGCAGCCAAGACGCTGGTGTTCTGTTCGGAAGGCAGCCCGGAAGGTTTCAATCCGCAGCTCTACACCACCGGCACGACCTTCGATGCATCGTCGGTGCCGATGTACAACCGCCTAGTCGAGTTCGAACTGGGCACCACCAAGATCATTCCAGGCCTGGCCGAATCGTGGACTGTGTCCGATGATGGCCTGACCTACACCTTCAAGCTGCGCAAGGGCGTCAAGTTCCACAGCAGCGCCAAGTTCAAGCCGACCCGCGATTTCAATGCCGACGACGTGCTGTTCTCGTTCAACCGCATGGCCGACGCCAACCATCCTTTCCATAAACTCGCAGCGGGCCAGAGCTTCGGCTACTTCCTCGACATGGGCATGGACAAGATCGTCGATACCGTCAGCAAGACCGACGACTACACCGTCGTATTCAAGCTCAAACATCCTGAAGCGCCGTTCATCGCCAACCTGGGCATGGATTTCGCCTCGATCCTGTCGGCCGAATATGCCGACAACATGAAGAAAGCCGGCACACCTGAAGTGATCGACCGCGATCCGATCGGCACCGGTCCGTTCCAGTTCGTCTCTTACCAAAAAGATGCGGTGATCCGTTACAAGGCGTTCGACGCCTATTGGGGCGGGCGTCCGAAACTGGACAACCTGATCTATGCGATCACGCCGGATGCATCGGTGCGTTACGCCAAGCTGAAAGCCAACGAGTGCCAGGTCATGGCGTTCCCGAAACCGGCCGACATCGAACTGATGAAGTCCGATCCGTCGATCAAGATGATGACCAAGGAAGGCCTGAACATCGGCTACATCTCGTTCAACGTCGAGAAGAAACCGTTCGACAACAAGCTGGTGCGCCAGGCGCTGAACATGGCGGTGGACAAGCAAACCATCTTGAAGACCGTCTACCAGGGCGCCGGCCAGGCCGCAAAGAATCCGATTCCGCCAACTCTGTGGTCGTATAACGACAAGATCAAGGATTACACCTACGATCCAGTCAAGGCCAAGGCGCTCCTGGCCAAGGCCGGCTATCCGAACGGCGTCGAAGTCGAGATGTGGTATCTGCCGGTCACGCGTCCATACAATCCGGACGGCAAGCGCATGGCTGAATTGATCCAGGCCGACTGGGCCAAGATCGGCGTCAAGACCAAGCTCACGACCTACGAGTGGACTGAATACCTGAAGCGCAGCAAGCAGGGCGATCAGCAATCGATGATGTTCGGCTGGTCCGGCGATAACGGCGATCCGGATAACTTCTTCGCACCGTTGCTGGGCTGCGAAGGCGTCAAGGGTGGCGGCAATACTGCACGCTGGTGCAACAAGGATTACGAAGCGCTGATCCAGAAAGCCAAGCTGACGCCGAAGCAGGACGAGCGCGCCAAGCTGTACGAGCAGGCACAGGTGATCTTGCATGAAGAAGCGCCTTGGATTGACCTGGCGCACTCGATCCGTTTCACGCCGGTACGCAAGGAAGTGGTCGGCTTCAAGATGGCGGTGTTTGCGCATCACCATTTTGAGAACGTCGATCTGGTCAAGTAATACCAAGGCGGGGCAGGGAAGGCAGTTTTCCTGCTCCGCCTTTTTTCATGCAATCTCGCGCAACCCCTGCTGAGTCGTCCCGTCACGAGCGGAGCGACAAGGTTTTTAGAATATAGGCATCCCCCATGTTCGGATTTATCCTGCGCCGTGTCGGCTTGGTCATACCGACCTTTCTCGGCATTACGCTGCTGGTGTTCTTACTGATACACCTGATTCCTGGCAACGCCGTCGAAGCCATGACCGGCGAACGCGGCATGGACCCCGCCCGCTACGCGCAAATGGCGCATGAGCTGGGTCTCGATCAGCCGCTGTACAAGCAATATTTCAACTACCTGGGGAATGTGTTCAAGGGTGATCTGGGCGTCTCGATCATGACTCACACCTCGGTCCTCAGCGAATTCAAGACACTGTTTCCGGCGACGCTGGAACTGTCCTTTTGCGCGATGCTGTTCGCGCTGGTGATCGGTTTGCCGGCAGGCATGCTGGCTGCGCTCAAGCGCAATACCGTATTCGATTATTCAGTCATGGGCGTCTCACTCACCGGTTATTCGATGCCGGTATTCTGGTGGGCGCTGCTGCTGATCCTGCTGTTCTCGGTGACGCTCGGCTGGACGCCGGTATCGGGCCGCATCGACATCCTGTTCGATGTGCCGCCGGTCACCGGTTTCATGCTGATCGACAGCCTGCTGTCCGACGATAGCGGCGTGTTCAAATCGGCCGTCTCGCATCTGATCCTGCCTACCATCGCACTTGGCACCATCCCGCTGGCGGTGATTGCCCGCATGACGCGTTCGGCGATGCTCGAAGTGCTGCGCGAGGATTATGTCCGCACCGCGCGCGCCAAAGGTTTGTCGCGGTTGCGGGTGATCGTGGTGCATGCGTTGCGCAATGCGTTGATCCCGGTGGTCACTGTGGTTGGCTTGCAGGTCGGCGTGATGCTGGCCGGCGCGATCCTGACCGAAACCATCTTCTCCTGGCCCGGCATCGGCAAATGGCTGGTGGCGGCAATCCAGCGTCGCGATTATCCGGTGGTGCAGGGCGGTATCCTGCTGTCCGCCACCATCATCATCGTGGTCAACCTGGTCGTCGACTTGTTGTACGGCGTGATCAATCCTCGCATTCGGCATAGCTCATGAACGACGTCCAATCAACCCAAGTCAGCCCAACCGTGGCTGCAATCCCGATGACCGCCGCCAAGCCGCCGCATCCGGCGCGCGAGCTGTGGTCGTATTTCAGCCAGAACCGCGGCGCCGTGATCGGCCTGGTGATCATCATCCTGATGGTGCTGGCCGCCTTGTTTGCCGACGTGATCGCGCCGCATTCGCCGATCGAACAGTTCCGCGACGCCACCCTGGTGCCGCCGGCCTGGCAAGCGGGCGGCAGCAGCAAGTTCCTGCTCGGTACCGATCCGGTCGGACGCGATATGTTGTCGCGCCTGATCCACGGCGCCCGGCTGTCGCTGGTGATTGGCCTGGTGTCGGTCTCGCTGTCGCTCACAGTGGGTATTGTTCTGGGCCTGCTGGCCGGCTATTTCCGCGGCACGGTCGAGATTGCGATCATGCGCTTGATGGACATCATGCTGGCTCTGCCAAGCCTGTTGCTGGCGGTTGCCGTGGTGGCGATCCTCGGGCCTGGCCTGATGAATGCCATGTATGCGATTGCCATCGTGATGATGCCGCACTATGCGCGCCAGACCCGCGCCGCAGTCATCACCGAGATGTCGCGTGATTACGTCAGCGCCTCGCGCATCGCCGGCGCCGGCCCGTTGCGCATCATGTTCAACTGCGTACTGCCGAACTGCCTGGCGCCGCTGATCGTGCAGGCGACCCTGGGTTTCTCCGAAGCGATCCTGGATGCCGCTGCGCTGGGTTTCCTCGGCCTCGGCGCACAGCCGCCGACGCCTGAGTGGGGCTCGATGCTGGCCAGTGCGATGGAGTTCATCCAGAGTGCCTGGTGGGTGGTGACATTCCCCGGCCTGGCGATCCTGGTCTCGGTACTGGCGTTCAACCTGATGGGCGACGGCTTGCGTGATGCGCTCGACCCCAAACTGAAACGATAAAGCGGAAGAACGACATGGCACTGTTAGAAATCAAGAACCTGAGAGTCGAATTCGGCTCGACGGCATCGCCGTTCACCGCTGTCGATGGGCTGGATCTGAACGTCGAAACCGGCGAAGTGATCGGTATCGTCGGCGAATCCGGTTCTGGCAAGAGCGTGACCTCGCTGGCCCTGATGGGCCTGATCGATTACCCGGGCCGGGTCAAGGGTGAGCGCATGGCCTTCGATGGCCGCGACCTGTTGAAGATGCCAGAGAAGGAAAGACGCGGCCTGCTGGGCAAGGACATCGCCATGATCTTCCAGGATCCGATGACCAGCCTCAATCCTTCTTACACTGTGGCGTACCAACTGATCGAAACCCTGCGTGTGCACCAAGGTGGTTCGACCAAGGAATTGCGCGCCAAGGCGCTGGCCTTGCTGAAGCAGGTGGACATTCCCGATCCGGAGCGCCGTCTCGATGCCTATCCGCACCAGCTGTCGGGCGGCATGAGCCAGCGCGTGATGGTGGCGATTGCGATTGCCTGCAATCCGCGCCTGTTGATTGCCGACGAACCGACTACCGCGTTGGACGTGACGGTGCAAGCGCAGATGCTGGACTTGCTGCTGCAACTGCAGCGCGACCGCGGCATGGCGCTGATGCTGATCACGCACGACTTGAGCGTAGTCGCCCAGACCGCGCAACGGGTGGTGGTGATGTACGCCGGGCAGGTGGTTGAAACCGGCCGCGTGCCGGATATTTTCAATGCCCCTAAACACCCTTACACCCAAGCCCTGCTGGCAGCGCTGCCCGAACACAATATCGGCCGGCCACGCTTGCAGACCATTCCCGGTGTGGTGCCAGGGCAGTACGACCGCCCCAGTGGTTGCTTGCTCAGCCCGCGCTGTGCGTATGCGCAAGACCTGTGCCGCCGGCAGCGGCCCGAATTGCTGGGCGAAGGGCAAGTGCAGTCGCGCTGCCATTTCCCGCTTGACGCCGTCGGCCAGCCAACCAATGGCTGGTCCGAACTGTCGCGCAAGACACCTGATGCCGTGCTGAGTGGCGGGGTTGCATGATGATGAATGCCAATATGAATGAAATCGCCAATCCGGTGGTCCTCCTGGAAGCAAAGAATCTGATCAAGCACTATGGCGTGTCGCAAGGCTGGTTCAAGCCGAGAGCCACGGCGCGCGCGCTGGACGGTGTCTCGTTCCAGCTACAGCCGGGTAAAACATTGGCAGTGGTCGGCGAGTCCGGTTGCGGCAAATCGACCCTGGCGCGGCAGATCACGATGATCGAACCGTCGACCGGCGGCGAGTTGTGGATGGATGGCGCCAACATTGCCGATGCCGACCGCGCCACCCTGAAACGGGTGCGGCCGCTGGTGCAGATGGTGTTCCAGAACCCGTATGCCAGCCTCAACCCACGCAAGAAAGTCGGACAGATGCTGGAAGAGCCGCTGATCATCAATACCGAACTCAGCAAAGAGCAGCGCGCGCAGAAGGCGCAAGCGATGATGGCCAAGGTGGGTTTGCGGCCCGAGCATTACGGCCGCTATCCGCACATGTTTTCCGGCGGCCAGCGACAGCGCGTGGCGATTGCGCGGGCCTTGATGCTGGATCCTAAAGTCATCGTTGCCGATGAGCCGGTCTCCGCGCTCGATGTCTCAATCCAGGCGCAGGTGCTGAACCTGATGATGGATTTGCAGCAGTCGACCGGTGTGGCTTACCTGTTCATCTCGCATAATCTGTCGGTGGTCGAACATATTGCCGACGATGTGCTGGTGATGTACCTCGGCAAGACCGTCGAGCACGGCAGCAAGCAGCAGGTCTTCAGCCGTCCGCTGCATCCGTACACCAAGGCCTTGTTGGCCAGTACGCCGCGCATCGATCCGGCCCAGCGCCAGCAAAAGATGATGTTGCCGGGCGAATTACCGTCGCCGCTGGCGCCGCCGCCGGGTTGTGCTTTTAATAACCGTTGCCCGCATGCGATCGACCGTTGCCGCCAGGAAGTGCCGGCATTGCAATCGTTTGAAGGGCGTCTGGTAGCCTGCCATCGGGTTGCAGAGATATCCTGAGCGCTGCCGCCGGTCTGTCTACGGATAGGCCGGCGGCGCGATAGTGTCCCATTTACGGAGCACCATCGCGGCCGGGCTTGGTACAATGGCGACTTATTTCCCTGCCTATTTACTAAGTCCATGATCGACATCCAACTTCTTCGCAAAGACATTGCCACCGTAGCCGAGCGATTGGCTGCGCGCAAATTCCAGCTCGACGTCAACGGCTTCAATGCCCTGGAAGCCGAGCGCAAGCAAATCCAGACCCGCACCGAAGAACTGCAAGGCCAGCGCAACTCGCTGTCGAAGCAGATCGGCATGCTCAAGGGCAAGGGCGAAGACGCCTCGGCTGTGATGGCCGAAGTGGCCGGCATCGCCGACGAATTGAAAGCCTCCGCAACCCGCCTCGACCAGGTGCAAGAGCAAGTCAGCGCCTTCATGCTGTCGGTGCCGAACCTGCCGCACGAATCGGTGCCGGTTGGTCAGGATGAAGCCGGCAACGTGGAAGTGCGCAAGGTCGGCACGCCGCGCAGCTTCGATTTCGAAGTGCGTGACCACGTTGATGTTGGCGCCGCCCTGGGCCTGGATTTCGATGTCGCCGCCAAGTTGACCGGTTCACGCTTTGCCGTGATGAAGGGCGGCATCGCCCGTCTGCACCGCGCACTGGCGCAGTTCATGCTGGATACCCACACCGGCGAGCACGGCTACACCGAATGCTATACCCCATACATCGTCAACGCCGATTCGCTGCGCGGCACCGGCCAGCTGCCGAAATTTGAAGAAGACCTGTTCGCCGTCAAGAAGGGCGGCCAGGAAGGTGAGCAGGGCGTCGACGCCGCTGCCTTGTATCTGATCCCGACCGCCGAAGTGCCGTTGACCAATACCGTGCGCGACGAAATCGTCGGCGGCGAAACCTTGCCAATCAAGATGACCGCGCATTCGCCATGCTTCCGTTCCGAAGCCGGCAGCTACGGCCGCGACACCCGCGGCATGATCCGCCAGCACCAATTCGACAAGGTCGAAATGGTGCAGATCGCCCATCCGGAGAAGTCGTATGAGGCGCTGGAGGAAATGGTCGGTCACGCAGAAAACATCTTGAAAAAACTCGGCCTGCCGTACCGTGTAATGTCGCTCTGCACCGGAGACATGGGCTTCGGCGCCGCCAAAACTTATGACCTGGAAGTCTGGTTGCCGGCACAGAACACCTACCGTGAAATTTCCTCGGTGTCGAATTGCGAAGCCTTCCAGGCACGCCGCATGCAAGCCCGCTTCCGCAACGCCCAAGGCAAGCCGGAACTGGTGCACACCCTGAACGGTTCCGGCCTGGCAGTCGGACGCACCCTGGTGGCGCTGCTGGAGAACTACCAGCAAGCCGACGGCAGCGTCGACATCCCGGCCGTACTCCATCCGTACATGGGCGGCATTACCAAGTTGACTGCGTAAGTATTTGATTTAACAAGAATATTTTGCAGGAAATCGACGCTGATGTTTGCTGTGGCAAGATGAATGAAAAAAGGCATTCCATAGTCAAAAAAAGTCTGCTACAATCTTGCGCTTTGCTGCATTAAATACAGCAAGTCGACCGAAAACCGGAGAGGTGGCAGAGTGGTCGAATGTACTTGACTCGAAATCAAGCGTACGTTAAATCGTACCGTGGGTTCGAATCCCACCCTCTCCGCCAGATATTAGTTTCAAATAGATCTAAGAAGTCCCAGAACCCGCATATCTCACTATGAGAATGCGGGTTTTTCGTTTCATGACGTCTCAGTTGGTTCATTGACATCCCAAAAAATCGGGGGTACTTTCGGGGGTATCAAAAGCACCCCGTGGGGG
>NZ_JBIUZX010000018.1:0-68441 GCF_044745265.1 Collimonas sp. NPDC087041 | reverse complement strand
AGTATCAGAAACCCAAAGCAGCGTGGGAAATCGTTCTCGAACGAGCTCTTTGATTTTTAACGGACGCGGCCTGAATAGCTGTCCGCTACCGGCCAGAAGCGGTCGGTCGCTATATTCTTCTATCGACGTTGTAATATTAAAATATCGACATTGCTAATGTAGGGCCGCAGGTCTCGGTAGCATAACTGCTGGATGACAGGAGCAGAGGTCATGGAACTTCTCGCAAACATCGACGTTGACAACCTTGAGAAGGCAATTCGCTTCTACGGAGCGTCGTTTGGATTAAAAGTCGGTCGACGCTTCGGCGTCAGCGGCGTGGAAATGTTGGGGAGCTCAGCGCCGATTTACCTCTTGGTCAAAGCTGAGGGAACGCAAGCAGCGAGCACAACTGCTCAGCGCCGTACCTACGATCGCCATTGGACGCCAGTCCATCTCGATTTTGTCGTTGAAGAAATCGAATCTGCGGTTCAGAAGGCCGTCTCAGTCGGAGCGCGGCTTGAGGAGCCCGTCGCTACCCACAAGTGGGGGCGACTCGCGCATATGGCAGATCCCTTCGGCAATGGTTTTTGCTTCGTTCAATTTCTTGAGCGAGGTTATGACGAGATTGCGAATTGACAATGGAGCGCCAAATCGGACTGTTCGGTTGGCTATTGCTCTGGAATGTCTCTCCCGCGAACAATGACGTCGTGGCTATCACTGCCGCTATCTGCGAGGCACTGCATGGCGGCGATCAGGAAGATGCCAGCAACGTGTCCAACGGACGTTGCTGCCTTTCGCAGCTCCTCCCTGAGTAACTTTCTATATCAATATTCCCGTGACTTCATGCCTCCTATAGCATCTCTGTCATCCGCCAGAGCGATTTAGCCTCTGAGCAGCCTCCGCAACTATTGATTCCCGCAGGGCTCGGCGCTTGGTCGAGTCCTTGAGCACAGCGGCTACAATTTCCGGAGGGGACGTATAGGGGGTTCCACCGGCAAACGGCGGCGCCGGATCGTATTCCATCGCTAACTGGATCTTTTGTGCTGTTTCGAGGCCGGCAATATCGGCCACAACTCGTAGAGCCATATCGATACCGGACGTCACACCTCCGGAGGTGTAAATATTCCCATCACGGGTCATCCGTTCATTTGAGACAGTGGCGCCGAACTGCGACAACATGTCGCGCGCTTGCCAGTGGCCACCTGCGCGCTTTCCTTTCAGAAGTCCCGCGGCACCCAGCAGTAAAGAGCCGGTACAGACGCCAAACACATAGTCGCATTTTGCGCTTTCCGTACGCACATAATCTACCCATTCGGCATCCAGCATCGCGGTGTCGATGCCCGTCCCGCCTGGAATGACCAATATGTTCGACGGCCTGGCTGTCGCTCGTGTGACATCGGGCAACAAACGCAATCCGCGATCGGTACGTACCGCCTCCCGCGTAGCGGCAACCAAATTGACTGTCCAACCTGGTGTTCGCGCCAACACCTCATAGGGGCCAGTGATATCAAGCTGGACCATGTCAGGAACCGTGATGATGTTCACGTGCATGGGTCTGTTTTTTGAAACTCCTTGAGCCAGCGATCTGGCCGTGGTCGATGCCAGCAATACACTGGCTACTCCGCTCGCCTGCAAGAGTTTTCTGCGCTTTTCATCCATGTTGACCTCCTTGAAATTTGTGGTATACCCGAATATCGATTATGCGCAACAAAGCCGGGGAGTTTATGCCAAATAGCAGTCCAAAAATGCCAGCACGGCAAGTCACCATTCTCGTTTTTGACGGCGTACAGCCCATTGATTTTTCTGGTCCGGCGCAAGCATTGATTACGGCTAATGAGGAGGGCGCATCCCCCCAATACGTGGTCAACGTGCGGGCATTCACAGGAGAAAAAATTCAGACTGCTTCGGGATTTTCGATCAACGCAGAGCCGATTGACCTTGATCTGGATATCGACACGCTGATCATTCCAGGTGGCCCAGGAGTGCACGATGGAGCCCAGAAAAACTCCGAATTTAGGAATGCGTTACATCAATTGTGCGAACGCTCCAAACGGATATGCTCCATCTGTACGGGGGCCTTCTTGTTGGCGCAGGCAGGAATGCTGGCAAACCGGCGCGCCGTGACACATTGGCGTTCCTGCGAGCGTCTGTCTCATGAGTTCCCGGATGTGCAAGTTGAGTCCAATTCGCTTTTTCTGAAGGATGGAAAAGTCTGGACTTCGGCCGGAGTGACGGCAGGAATCGATCTGACGTTAGCGCTGATCCAGGAAGATCATGACGCCACTCTTGCCGCGAAAGTTGCAAGGCGGCTGGTGGTTTACTTGCGTAGGCCAGGCGGGCAGAATCAATACAGTGAGCCTTTGTCTTTGCAGGAAGCGTCAGGGACACAGTATGCCAACTTACTTCAACAAATGATCAACAAACCAGAATTTTCATGGACCGTAGAGCACATGGCGTCTATTGCTGGTCAATCTCTTCGCTCCTTTCATCGACAATTTAAGGAAGAAGTTGGAACGACCCCCTCTAAGGCATTGGAGAAGATTCGCACTGAGTTAGCGCGCACCTATCTGCATACCACCAACATGCGCATGAAACAGATTGCCACCAAAGCAGGTTTCGACTCGGAAGATTCGATGCGCGACGCAATTGTTCGCCAGTTCGGGCTGTCGCCCAAAGAAATGAGGGAGCGATTTTGACCCGCCATATGGAAGACCTTTATCGCGATCACCTCTGCTCATGAGTTTTCATCCTGTCCGTGCATTCCGGTGGTCCATTCCGGACGACGCCCCAGCACATCAAACAATTCCAGAATGATCGACTTGACCTTCTGAACCGCATTGCTGAGCAGTTCGGTATCGTGCCAGCATAGCGACAGATCGCGTGAAAACAGGCGGTGGTCGACCTTGGCCAGTTTCAACTTGCCTTCGTCGAGTTCGACATGTGCTGCCGACCACGGCAGGATAGTCACGCCAAGGCGGGCGATGACTGCCGCGAACAGCAGCGCGGTGGAGCTTGCTTCAAACTGTACTTCGCACGACAGGCCGGATTCGCGCAAGGCCCATTCGACACGGCTGCGCACTGAAGTCGGGGTCAGGTCTTGCAATGACATATTGCTCAAGCACTAGAGAAAAAAATGTGTCGGTGCAAGACCTGACCCCGGCGTCCGTATGGAATTTGGTGCTGGGATATTGGGGGGGCGGGCTTTTGGGGGTGTGTCAGAGACCACTGAGGTTGGTGCTGCAACAGAAAGTGTTGGCAAAGTAGACGCATCCGTGAAAGGCTCTTTGGCCAACAAGTTTAAAACCGATGCGCTGAGACCTGGCACCGCTCTTCAAGTGGGTATCAAGCCTACGATTAACCTTAATGCTGCTGATTTTTCACCTGAAGAGATTGCGTGGATAAACCACAAATACAGCATCGCCGAGCTACGTATCTTGGGGGGCGCTGAGACGAGCGAAGTTGGCGCAGGCGTTGACTATCAATATCGATTGAGTCAGAAATTTGCTCGCGACACTTTGGCTCCAGGTCAGCCGATTTCGTCCGTAAAGATTGGCAATGTAGCACCGGGTAAGAACGTGGATGAATTTGTATCTAGGCAATTCGGTGGACGACAAGTATTTGAAAACCAAAATTGGGCACCAGCAAGAGCCAATCAATTGATGGGGACTTTGGAGTACAATGCCACCAAGGATTTGCCAGTGGGTACCCCGATTTGGGGCTTCAACATCGTTTGGCACTGATGCGGGGAAATATGTTCGAAAGCTTTTTTAAGGCGTTTCCGCGAGAGGGTGAGCATTCGGCGCCAATCGACGCCGCGTCCCTAGCCGACAGGGTGCAGGCTGAACTTGGTTGCCCTGTTCCCGAAGAACTTAAGAAGTTCTGGGAGGTGTCGGGTTCCGGTTACTTCGGTGACCGAGTGCTTTATTTCTTTGGGGAAGCTGGTAAGGATAGTCCCAGAGACTCGCTTTTGGATTGGAATAAGAAAGACTTTTGGCGAAGCGTTTATCCATCGCCAAAAGATGGCGGCCCCATATTCTTTGCTGAGACATGTTTCGGTGACCAACTTGGATTTCGCCGAGAAAAGGGCGGTAAATTGATCTACGTCTTGTTTAGTGTAGATACGTTCGATGCATTCTCTGTTGCGCGTGGCGAAGGGCGATTGTTTAGCGAGGTACTAAATAATCAATATGCTTTGCTCGACGAGCCTAGGTATGATGCGGTGCGTTCTGCTTTGGGTTTGCTGCCCGCTGGTATGCACTATGCTCCTATTTTGAGCCCAATGCTCGGTGGCTCAGGAAGCGCAGATAACTTCGGCACTGAAACTCCAAATGTGCATTTCAGAACAGCGATAGCAACGTTTTTAGCTAAGCGCGTTGCTCCGTCTGCGTCCAATTGACAAGAATTGCGAATCTGGTAGCAGCAATTCCAACGTATAGCGCGCTCGTTTGTTCTGTGACATGCGGCTCTCCTTGACTGAATTTTAAATTCTTCAGTAGTAAGGGGGCCGCAACAGAGAGTGTTGGTGGCTCTAGCGCTACTGGCGAGTTGACAGCCGGTAGTGATCTGCACAGAGCGACTCGTTGGCAGGAATATCAAGATAACGGCGGTACTTGGACTTACGACCGCTGGTCTAATGTCTACGACGCAAATATGACACGTGCTTCCGCCGCGAATGAGGCCGTGGATGCTTATCACGCAAATCTTGGCTGGGGCCAACGCGAAGTGACGGTCAATGCCAACGTCGATGGCGTGGATTACGCGCGTCGCTTGGACATTGCCGATGTGGCGACTCAGCGAGGGATTGAATACAAAACTGGCTACCAGACCGCCACTCAAGACAACCTTTGGGAGGTGACGCGCGACCAGGCGTTAGCTCAGAGTGGCTGGGATATTCAGTGGGTATTCCGTGATACCGCCTCCCAACCATTACAAGATGCCCTTACTAATGCGGGCATCAAGTTCAAGTTTGGGAATCAATGATGACTAAGGAAGATGATCAGTTTCAGGTTTGGTTGATGGACATGAGCGATGCCATTGAACGGTTTCGCCAGTTCATCCCCGCAGATATGGCAGCACGTTTGGATTTTTCGCCAGAATCGTTAAGTTTGATTGAGGAATTTGCCTTGGCGAACTATCCAACGATCGACGACATCAAGAAACAGAGTGAAGCAAAAGTGGTAGACGGCATGGCTCGATATGTCGGGCAAGTATTCCGTAAGCACTTTGGCGGCAAATGGATAATCGATTTTAACGACAAGAAAAATGTCTTTTATGGCTTGCCACAACTAACTGGAATGGCGGGCCAAAGAACGCAGACTTGCCCGCTAACATTGGTTACCGCGTCTGTGGATAGGCGTACGGGGAAATTCATTCGTACGGTCTTCGACAACCAACAGCAGAATGCAAACAAGGCGCAGCAGTAGGCATGAAAAGCATTCATAAATAGGTCACAAGTGTGGGGTATGGGCCGTATTTCCCCCGTCAAATGCTAGACAGTATTCCTATTTTTTGGCGGATTCAGCTTCTGATGCAGATTTAGCCCAGGTGGCCCAATCAATTGTTGTTGCAGTGAAAGAAGACGCTTGCCTTTTTTCGAACGTTATTCATCGTTAACAGAGTGTGCCATCGGGCTCAATTCATCGCCTCGCGCAAACACGCACTTTCTCTTTAACAATCTCGAACGCAGAATGTATTACTCGATTGCGACCGCACATTTGGTAGGGTTATCAGAGTTCGACTTACTCCTTGAGCAGTGGACTAGTGTCTGCGGCGAATTGCTTCCTGAAAATATACGTGCTGGTGCCCGAAAAAAGGTCTCTAGGTTGCTTGAAATTCTCGAGATTTTGCGTACATGAGCTCTAACGCTGCGTTTGAGACGACTAACGCGAATAGCAGCGGAACCGCCCATGTTGAACGGCAGCTTTGGGGACAGTTGAAGGACCGCTATGGGTCGCAAGCGGAAGGTCGCGCTTCTTCAACGTTGGTCCTGCCAAGGGATTTTCCGCCTTATTTCGTGCGGATTTCAAGGCGCGCGTATTTCTAACACTCCACTCGAAACCGAACCACGATCACCTCTGCTCATGAGTTTTCATCCTGACCGTGCATTCCGGTGGTCCATTCCGGACGACGCCCTAGCACATCAAACAATTCCAGAATGATCGACTTGACCTTCTGAACCGCATTGCTGAGCAGTTCGGTATCGTGCCAGCACAGCGACAGATCGCGTGAAAACAGGCGGTGGTCGACCTTGGCCAGTTTCAACTTGCCTTCGTCGAGTTCGACATGTGCTGCCGACCACGGCAGGATAGTTACGCCAAGGCGGGCGATGACTGCCGCGAACAGCAGCGCGGTGGAGCTTGCTTCAAACTGTACTTCGCACGATAGGCCGGCTTCGCGCAAGGCCCATTCGACACGGCTGCGGATCGAGTTCGGTGCGCTGGGAAGGATTAACGGCATGCGCGCCAGTTCGGCCAGTTGCAGCGGCCCGGCTGGCAATGGAAAATCGGGCCACGCGATCAGGTGCAGCACTTCGGTAACCAACCGCTGCGACGCCACCCCGCGCGTCTCGACCGCGTCTGCGACCACCGCCATTTCCACCCGGCCGCCGCCGATCAGTCCACCCAGATCGGCGCTGGGGGCTTCGATCAGTTCCAGCACAATTCCCGGATAACGATCGCGCACCATGCGCGCCAGCGGCATCGCTAGCACCCGGGCGGTGCTGGACGGCATGCCCACCGACACTTTGCCTTGCGGCCGTTCGGCATCCTGAAGCAGCAGATCGCGGGTGGCGTCAGCTTGCCGAAGCAGTTCGATCGCATGCCGGTACAGCGTCTGTCCAGCTGCGGTCGGCGCCACGCCGTGTACGCTGCGCTCCAGCAACTGCATCCCCAGATCGCGCTCCAGGTTGCGCATCTGCTGGCTGACTGCGGGCTGGGCGATATGCAGCAGTTCGCTGGCATGCGTGACGTTGCCGCATTCGACTACCTTCACGTAATAGCGCAATTGCCGCAAATCCATTGTCATCTCCTTTGTAGTTATTCCATACGTTAATCCTATAGAGATAGAGTAATAACATATTTTTAAAGTATTTAGTGCCTCCCTATACTTGACTCACAAAAATCGATGCTGACCGGGCAGCCATCCTGGAAGCGCTTCACCACAGCCGATACAGGTTGATAAGGAGACAAGAATGAACAAGGCAATTGCTATCAATCCGACGGGTGTCAAACCCCGGCGCACACCGCTCACCCGCGAACAGATCGGCGGATTCTGGGCGGTCTACTCAGGCTGGGTGCTGGACGGCGTGGATTCGGTGATTTATGCGCTGGTGCTGATTCCGGCCCTTACCGAATTGCTGCCGCTGTCCGGTATCGCCGCAACTCCCGGCAACCTCGGCATGTACGGCTCTATCCTGTTTGCCTTGTTTTTGATCGGCTGGGGACTGTCGTTTATCTGGGGGCCGTTGGCTGACCGCTTTGGCCGCGTCAAGACCCTGGCCGCCAGCATTCTGATTTATTCTGTGTTTACCGGCGCCGCCGCGTTTGCGCACAATGTCTGGGAACTGGCGGCGTTTCGCTTGATTGCCGGTATCGGCGTCGGTGGCGAATGGGCGTTGGCCGGCACCTATGTCGCCGAAAGCTGGCCGGAGGATCGCCGCAAGATGGGCGCCGGTTATCTGCAAACCGGCTACTACCTGGGCTTTTTCATTGCTGCCTGGCTGAATTACACGATCGGTGCGACGTACGGCTGGCGCGCCATGTTCCTGTGCGGTCTGGCGCCGGCGTTGCTGGCGATTTTCACGGTGCTGCGGGTGAAGGAGCCTGGTCAGTGGGACAAGGCGTCAAAGGGTGTGGCTGCCGTCGTGAGTGCGAGCAGCTCGCTGAAAGAACTGTTCTCGCCAGCCTTCCGACGCCGCACGCTGACCAGCGCCACTTTGGTCGGCGTGGCGGTGATCGGCTTGTGGGCCGGTTCGGTATATGAAGCTAGCGCGGTGGTTACGCTGGCGACCCGCGCCGGTATCGATCGCATCGGCGCGGTGCACCTGGCTTCGATTGGCGCGGCGATTCTCTCGTTTGCCACCATTCTCGGCTGTCTCGCTGCACCCTGGTTGGCCGAACGGGTGGGCCGGCGCGGCGCCCTCGGGATTTACTTTGCCGGCATGGCGGTATCCATCGTGTTTGCATTCGGCTGGGTCTTTTATCAGCCGGATGGCCTCAACCTGTTCATGGTGTCGCTGCTTTTCCTCGGTTTCTTCGGCGGCAATTTCGCGATCTTCTCGCTGTGGCTGCCGGAACAATATCCGACCCGGATACGGGCCACAGCCTTCGCTTTCAACGCCTCAATCGGCCGCTTCCTCGGCGCCGGCGTGAACTTCCTGCTGGCGGCAGCGATTCAGTGGCAGGGTTCGCTCGGCCTGCCGGTGGCCTGGACCGCGGCGGCATTTGGAGTCGGCTTGCTGATCCTGCCTTTTGCGGTTGAGACACGCGACCAGAAACTGCCCGAATAGCGACTTCGCTCATCAATTAGCTGGAGAACCAGATGCAAGCATTAAAAGGAATCAAGGTTGTCGATCTCAGTCGTGCACTATCGGGGCCGTTCTGCTCGATGACCCTGGCCGACCTCGGCGCCGATGTGATCAAGGTGGAGCAGGGGCCGGGCGGCGACATGAGCCGCACGTGGGGGCCGTTCGATCGTGGCGTCAGCACCTATTACCTGTCCTGCAACCGTAACAAGCGCGGGATCTGCATCGACATGCGCAAGCCGGAAGGCATGAGCGCCTTGCACCGGTTGATCGATAGTGCCGACGTCGTGATCGAGAACTTCAAGCCAGGCACAATCGAGAACATGGGGCTAGGCTACGAGGTCCTGAGCGCCCGTAACCCGCGCCTGGTGATGGGCAGCATCAACGCCTTCGGCGCTGATGGCCCGCTGAGCGATTGGCCCGGTTTCGACCAGATCGCCCAGGGTTATTCCGGCATGATGAGCCTGACCGGCTTTGCCGACGGCGATCCGACCCGCACCGGCACCGCCATCGGCGACATGAGTTCCGGCATGTGGCTGGCTATGGCGGTACTCGCCGCACTGCTTGAGCGTGAACGCACCGGACGCGGCCAGCATGTCGGCAGTTCGTTGCTGTCGAGCCTGGTTGGCCTGCTGAGTGTGCACGGCCAGCGCTACCTGAGCCTGGGCGAAATCCCACAGCGTACCGGCAATGCCCATTCGGTCATCGCGCCGTACGGCGTATTCGAAACCGCAGATGGCCCACTCAACCTGGCGCCGATTACCGCCGACATGTGGCTGCGGCTGTGTCAGTTACTCGATCTGCCGGCGCTGCCGGACGATCCGCGCTTCGCCAGCAACGAAATGCGTGTGGCGCATCGCGATGTACTGAAATCGATACTTGAAGAGCGCCTGAAAACCCGCAGCAAACGGGAATGGAGTGAATTGTTCATCGACGCCGGCTTGCCGGCCGGGCCGATCAATACACTGGCCGAAGTGTTTGACGATCCCCAGGTACGACACTGTCGCCTGGTCGAAACGATTGAGCATCCGACGCTTGGCGCATTGCGGCAGGTGGTTACGCCGGTAGCGCGTTACGGGACGGATGGCGCCACACCAGTTACCCGCAGGCCGCCGCCTGGTCTTGGCGAGCATACGCTGGAGGCGCTGCGTGAAATCGGCTTCGATGACGCCTCGATTGAAGCGTTAGTGGCGGCGAAAGCGGTGTATCAGGGCGCAAAAGAATCACCGGCCCCGCAGCCTGCCGCGGCCGAACAACGTGTGGAGGTAACGCAATGAGCCTGCCTGAAAACGGAACTGCGGTTACGGTCACCGCCCATATCGTCGACGAGCGCATCGGCCAGATCGTGTTCAGCAATCCATCTCGACGCCACGCGCTAAGTGCCGATCTGCTGCACGCGCTGGATGCCCGTCTGGTAGAGCTGGCGGCGCAACGCATTCCGGTTGTGCTGCTCGGCAGCGGAATCGGGCAGGAGGTCTGGAGCGCCGGCCACGATCTCGGCGAGCTGGCGCATGACCGCGATCCGCTGGCCTATGGCAAGCCGCTGGAAAAGGTATTGCGCAGCGTGCGTGCCTATCCCGGCGTTGTCATCGCGATGGTATCGGGATCGGTATGGGGCGGCGCGGTCGACCTAGCGATGAGCTGCGACCTGGTGGTGGCGGACCACAGTGCGCGCTTCGCCATGACGCCGGCCAACATCGGGCTACCATACACTACCAGCGGGCTATTGCGTTTCTTTAACAACCTGCCGATTCACCTGCTCAAGGAGATGTTTTTCTGCGCCAAGCCGCTGGACGCTGAACGTGCTGCCCATTTCGGCATCATCAACCGCCTGGTCGAGCAAGACTTGCTGCAATCGACGGCGCTCGATATGGCGTTTGGTATTGCTGCCAAGGCGCCACTGGCAGTGCAATCGGTGAAGGAGCAACTGCGTATTCTGGAAGACATGCAACCGTTGCCGGTACAGGCGCTGGAGCAAATTGCCGAACTGCGCCGGCAGGCTTGCGCCAGTGAAGATTTCAGTGAGGGGCTGGCTGCTTTCGCCGAACGTCGGCAACCGGTATTTCGAGGCTTTTAAATAGATTTCAGCGAAGGCGGCGGCGCTGATACATTTCCATCAGTGGTGTCGCTGAGATGCCATGCATGACGATCGACATGGTCACCACCGTCAGCACCATGGAACTGACGCGCGGCGCCAGAGCTGACGAATGGAAGCCGGCGGGTGCAAGCCATTGGTATTGCAATGCAAACACCAGGTAATACAGTGAACCGATGCCTTTGATGCCAAACCATGCCATCAAACGTCGCTGTAGCGGCGTGACATCGGCGCCAGTCAATGCGATTGCCACGGAGAGCGGCCGAATCACAAAGAACAGGAGTAGCGCCAACAGCGCGCCGGCCACCGAAAAGCCGATGTGCGACAACAGGATGCCGACCAGGGTTACCATCACGAACTCGGCAAACTGCTCCATCTGCTGATTAAAACTGAGCACGGTTTCTGTCATGTATGCCGATGCCTTGGTCGGATGGGTAGCGACCTCTTTGTTATCGCTTGCAGACATTGTGTTGATCACCGATTTGTTATCGTCCGGGTTCAAATCCTGCTGTCCGCTGTTGGTTGATTCGATGCGCCGCATCGCTAGCCCGGCAGCAAACACTGCTAGAAAGCCGATGCCATGAATCAGCTCCGTCAGGCCATAGGAAAGTGCGATCAAGCCGATCCCAAGGAATTCCTCCATACCCAGCGCCAACTGGAATGTGCGCCGCAGCCCGACCACCAGGCGCCCGACCAGCCAACCCAATAACCAACCGCCGACGAGTCCGGCGATGACGCCCCACGCCACGTGCAACAAGGCATAGGCATCGCTGTAGGTGGCTGCTGCGGGCACGCCGAGCAAGGCCAGCCCGAGCATGACAAACGGAAAGGCGGTGCCGTCATTGATGCCGCCTTCGCCAGTCAGGCTAGTGCGGATAAGGTCGCGGTCGTTGACATTCTTGATTTGTACGTCGGATGCCAGCACCGGGTCGGTCGGCGCCAGGATGCCGCCGAGCAGAATTGCTGCGCCGAGAGGCAAGCCGAAGACAAACGTGCCGGTCAGCGCCACCAGTGGAATCGTGACCAGCATTGCCAATACGCCAAGACGCAGTGGCAAGCGCCAGATGCGGTCACGGAACGGCATGCGCAACTTCAGGCCGACGGTGAACAGCGATAACAGCAACGCCATCTTGGCCAGCGCCGTCAACAGTTCGGCATGCTGGGCGGGAGCGACATTGATGAGACCGCTCACTGCCGGCCCCAGGATGTAACCGACAGGCAGATAGAACATGGCCGGACTGATCGGCAATCGCTCCAGCAAAGACGCCATCAATCCCATCGACAGAAGCAGGGCGCCGACAATCAGGTACCACATGATTGATTTATCGATAGCGACACCTCATAGCAGAAAAATAGGTGGACTCTTGAAGAAGGATTCAGCTTCGCATGCGTAAGGGATCCGATCCGTACGCTATTGCACATAGCGTCTGCTTTGGCTCAGGTCGACCTCCATGAGGTCTACGTCAATGAGCGCAGGATCAAACGATTTTCAGGCGTTCAAACAATACAGTCTTCACCGCATCCAGAACGAAGGTGAAAACCAGCGCGGCAACAAGTAAGCCGGCGATAATGTTGAGCGTCAGCGCTGTCATCATGACACCGTTGAGGGCCAATGTAGTAATGATCGTCAGGTCGACAATCGACGATGCCACCAGCCAGCGGCCCGGGCGGGAACTCCAGAGGTGTTGCCTTTCGCGTGCAACATAAAATACTGCCTGCCCGCCGAAGACCAGGGTAACCACGGTAAAAGTGCGTAAAGCCTCGGTATCAAGATCAAGTACAAATTTTCCGATCAGCAGGCAAGCGACGCAATACAACAGATCGACCATTCCCAGCATGACACCCGCTATGGTCAAATTGCGGATGCGCCAGATATTTGGCTTGGGCGATGGCCGGACATTATCGGTCGATGACGACATCGCTAGAAAATCGCCGGTAATCATCATCAGCACCATCAATGGCGGTGTCAGGATGGCATGTCCGGTGATGATCAGGCCCGCCGCCAGAAACAGTACCTGCACCACTTTATGGATGATTGAGCGGAGTGTATAGGTCAGGATGCGTTGAAACGTCGTGCGTCCTTCCTTGATCAAAGTGACGATGCCACCCAGTCCCGGCTCTGTCAGGACTATCCCGGCTGCGGATTTGGCGACGTCGGTTGCGGTGGAGACGGCGATACCCATTTGCGCCTGGCGCAAAGCCGGCGCATCGTTGGCGCCGTCGCCGCACATGCCAACAATATGCTTCTCCTTCTGCAGCGCTTTGACCAGGCTATATTTATCTTCAGGAAGGACGCCGGCGAAAATTGAGAAGCTATCGGCCTTGATATCGTCTGGCAGAGGTGTCGTCGACCAGGTCGATCCCACAATGCCGACGCTGGCGGCGACGACTTCAGCGGTGGTCTTGGCATCGCCGGTGACCATCACGGTGCGTACTCCTAGCTGTCCCAATTCTGCGATGAGGGCGGCCGATTCGTCGCGGGGAGGATCGCTCAGTGCGAGCAAGCCGGTCATCGTTAACTGGCTTTCCGGGCCGGCAGCAACCGCGAGAACCCGATACCCCTTGGCTTCCAGGTCATCCACGAGCGACGATGCCGAGGCTGGCGTCTCCGACAATCCTGCAATCACGGCAAATGCGCCTTTGATAACCTTGGTAACGCTGCCGTCAGGCTGGCGCAGCGTTGCTTCAGAGCGTTTCACGGCCGGATCAAACGGTACGAATGCCATCAATTTCGCTGCATCCGTTACTGGGGCTGGGCTGCGAGAGGCGGCATCACGGATGGCGACGTCGACCGGGTCCTGGCCGCCGTCCGAGCTCGCCAACGCCGCCAGTGCGAGTACGTGGGCTTCGTCAAATGTGGGCATCGCATGGATCGATATGACTGCGAGCTTGTTAAGTGTCAATGTCCCGGTCTTGTCAGAGCACAGGATATCGATGCCGGCGGCTTCGTCGACTGCCGACAGCCTGGTCGGCAAGACGCCTTGCGAGGCCAGTGCGCGTGCGCCAACCGCTGCCGCCAGGGTAAACATGGATGGCAACGCCACCGGAATCGAGGAAAGGATGGCAACCAGAATGAGCGGGACGATTTCGGTGCCGGGCAGGGGGAGCCACAGCGCATACGCTGCCAACAGGATCGTGACGGCGCCATTGAACAGCACCAGGTTGCGAACCACCTGGAGAACGGTCTTCTGCTGTGAGCTTTCCACTTGGGCCGTGCGGATGAGTTCTGCCGTGCGGCCGAATTTGGTGCGTTCGCCGGTCGCCGTTACCCGCGCCACCGCCTCGCCACGCCGCACCAGTGCGCCGGCATAGGCATCGGCGCCAGCTCCGGCATCGGCCGGAATCGATTCGCCGGTAAGCATCGACTGGTCCAGCAGGATCGATCCTTCAATCAGATGCACATCCGCCGGCACGACCGCACCCAGCGTCAGTTTCACGATATCCCCAGGCACCAGGTCGGATGCCGGCTGCGTACTCCAACTGCCGTCGCGCCGTACGGTTGCATTCAGCGCCAGGCGTGATTTGAGTGCATCCAGGGTCGCCTGGGCGCGTCCCTCCTGATAAAAGCCCAAGGCAGCATTGAACAACAGCAGCAGTGCGACCACCGCCGCCTCGCTGTAGTCGCCCATGCCAAGCTGCAGGAGGATTGCAGCTTCCAGCATCCACGGCACTGGCGCCCACAATTTCTTCAGCGCGCGCCGCACCGGATGCTGCGTGACATCAACAACCGCATTGGCGCCACCCTCATTGAGTAGTTGGTGCGCCTGGCTGGTCGTCAGCCCGATTGTTGCGTCAACCACAAGCCCCTCCTGGGATTAACTATGCGGAATTGCCTGTTCAAGATAGCTGCATGCAAGATCGAAGATTATCTAGCCGGACGCCGTTGGTCTGTGCGTTGCCGAACAAACCCGGGAGCAGGATCAGCCGCTGGATTTTGCGGCTTATTTGCCATTTATTTGCCGAGCGTCGACAGCCTTTTTTCGAGAGTTTGAAGACAGGCAGCGAGGTGGCGGGAAATATGCCCCCGTCGTGACCGGCCAGAGTACAATTTGAGCGCGCAACGATCCTTTCGTCAAACACTCTCGTTATAGCCTCATTCCATGATCAGACATTTCGACAAAGGCCGGCTAGTACAGGCCGCCCACGCCTTCCAAAACAACGGAAAGATAGAAAGAGCGCGGCGGATGTTTCAACGAATTAACGAAATGTTTCCCGGCGATTTCGACACGATCGGGCAGGAGCTGGTGGCTTCACTGCGGGTATGCAATTGGCAGCGCTACGATTTTCTGCAGTGCGCCTTGCGCGACAATTTCAGGCATAAGGGCGGCTTCCTGATTGGCGAGCCGGTCCTGGCATCTCCCTATTTCAACGCCGCCGACCTGCTGGAGATCAGCCGGCGCCACGCAAAAAATTTCTCGATTCGCCAAGATTCGCCTGCCTCGACAAGGCCGCGGCGCGCGATCGCCTCCGGTGACAAGTTGCGGATCGGTTTCCTGGGATCGGATTTTTATAACCAGGCGACCACGCACCTGATGGTCGGCCTGATCGAAGAGCATGATCGGAGCCGTTTCGAGTACGTCGCCTACGATACCGGATCGACGGCCGACGATCCGATGCGGCAACGCATCATCAAGGCTTTCGATAGCTTCCATCAAGTCGCGCACCTGGACAACGCCGGTATCGCCGAGATGATCGAAAACGATGCGATCGACATCTTGCTATTCCTCAGAAACCCGAGCGATTCGCGTGTGGGCGTGTTGGCGCTGCGGCCGGCCACCGTGCAGATCGCCTATCTATACAATCCGTCCGGCTTCGGCGCGCCGCTGGTCGATTTCCTGATCGCTGATCCGGTTGTCGTGCCGCCCGAGCTCGAATGCAACTACTCCGAAAAGATAGCCAGGCTGCCATTCTCGTACCAGCCCAACGACCTGCGGCGGCCACTTCCTCAGCCTTGTTCGCGGGAGGAATTCGGTCTGCCGGCAGACAAGTTCGTGCTCGCCAATCTCGGTTCGACATTCAAGATCACACCGCCGATGTTCGATGCCTGGTGCGATATATTGCGACGTCATCCCGATAGCGTTCTATGGCTGCTGGATCTGCCCACCTCGGGGGCCGAGAACTTGCGGCTGGAAGCGTCGCTCAGGGGAGTGGATCCGGCCCGGCTGTTTTTTTCGCCGACCGAGGCGATCGGCCGCCATATCACGCGGCTTGCCTGCGCCGACCTGATGCTGGACACCCATCCCTACGGTGGCCATACCGGCAGTAGCGATGCGCTGTGGGCGGGTCTGCCCGTCTTGACCCTGATGGGAGAAACGTACGCATCGCGGGTGGCTGCGTCATTGCTGAATGCCGTCGGGCTGTCTTGCCTGATCGCGAAAACCAACGAGGACTATGTCGCCATCGCCGGCCGCATGATAGAAGATCGGCGCACCCTGGAGGCGTATCGAACGCACTTGCGCAGCCGGCGCGAGAGCCTGCCGCTATTCGATATCCACAGTTACGCCCGCGATTTTGAACAGATGCTGATGCAGGTGTGGCAGTGAGCTGAATTCAGTCCGTGCTGAGCAGGCCGAGCCGTTCATGCCAGTCGTGTAGGGATTCGAGCGGAAATTGGGCGAACTGCTTGTCTTTTCGGCCGGCCTTGACTTCCACCCACGGCGCTTTGTAGGCCAGCAAGAGATGGGTATATTCAGGCGGGACCGGCAGCGGCGTATCGATCGCCGAGGCAAATGGATGGACCAGTTCCGGCCATTCCGGACTGTAAAGCCATAGCGCGCTGCCGCAGCGCCGGCAAAAATGCCGTTGCGCCGTGCTGGTGTGGGAGCGTCGCTCTCCCTTGCGTTTGAGTTTGGCGTGGTAGATGCTGATGTCGTCCCAACCCGTGACCTTCAAGGTCCTGGCATCACCGCCGATATTCACTGCGTATCCGCCGCCGCCCTGGGTCTTGCGGCAAATCGAGCAATAGCAGCGCTGATAAGGGTAGGGCGTGCTGCTTTCCAGGCTGAAGTGAACTGTGCCGCAATGACAGGAGCCTTTGAGTTTCATGGTTTCCTCGTAATCGATAAATCAGGTCGACAAATTCGCGTCGTATCCCAGTGCATTGCTCGCGTGGTGGAGTCCTTTAACCCTGGGGGACGGCCACGAAGAATTTCATACTCATTGCTCTGCCAAAGGATCGGTGAAATCATTTTAGGCTATTTGGGCTATTGAAGTCGCGGCAATCATCGCCGAATTCGGACAGGCGACACGCCGTGCGTTGGAGGCCGGCTGCGATCGCGTCAGCATCAAGATTTGTCCGGAAATGGGTTTTAACGATTTACAAGATGCCGCGCCGATTGAAACCTTTACGTATCTGGTGAAGCAACTGTCGCCGTCGGGGTTGGCCTATTTGCACGTAGCTACCTCGCGTTCCGCGCACGATTATCATGCTGCGCTGCGGCCACTGTTTTCCGGCACGTATCTGTTGGGTGGCGGGCTGACCAGGGAATCGGCCGAACAACGGATAGCACTGGGCCAAGCCGATGCGGCGGTTTTTGGTAGTGCATTCCTGGCCAACCCTGACTTGCCGCAACGTCTTCTTGCCGACGCGCCGCTCAACAAACCAAATCCCAGACGGTTACATCGACTACCCAACGCTTGCAGAAAGCAACTAGAACCGGGCCTTGCGCGCGCATGTCTATGGCGAGAAAGAGCATTGCAGCAAGGTACATTGCCGACGAGTGTTGTCATGCATATTCCTTGGTGTAAGGCGGCAAAATCCAGCCAGGGATCCTAATTGATGGACAGTGTGTAGTAATCGCTTTCCAGACCGGAGTTGGTCGTAATCGCGGTGATGGTTGCCGATGGGTTGGTGAACCTCGTCGTGGTAGTTGTCACGCCATTGATCACTGCATAGACATAGAAGGTGTCGCTAATATCAAGGGTTTGAACCATGAACCCGTCCACCACGACAATCTTCTGTAGCGGAACTCCATTTTTAGAGATTGTGAACGTGACGGTACCCAGGCAGGTTTTCTGGAATTCCAAAGCATCCGGCGTATTACTTGGCAGCGTCTGCACGTTGAATTCGCGGGTGCCTTGCGTAGGAACCTGGAGCACTTGGGCAAGAAAGCCCATACTGCCGTGAATCTCTTGCGGCGCCGAGGTATAGCTATTGCCATCGATAAAAGCAGTGGCGGCGACCGTAAAGATTTCATTGGTCGGGACCGTTATCTGGGCGTTTGGCTCAATGCCCGGGATGCGAGCAATGATCTGCTGGCCTTTTTTGACAACATACTGGACGATGTAATTGGTGTTGTTGCGCAACGTAATGCTGCTCATTTGACGCTCCTTGAGATTGGTGGTCCGACGGGGCTGAATTTTTACTTTCCTGGAAGGCGATATAAGTATCATTGCTATAACAGCAAGGCAACGGAAGCGGAGGCAGTCAACTTTGCATCAATAAGAGTAAAGTTGGATTCCGGCATCTGTTTGCATTAAAGCACGAATGTGTCCGAAATGGGGTTATATGAATGGCTATGGAAGTTGGCGTTACTTTACTTCTGCGCCGGGTCGGACCGCATCGGACTACTGACGTGAAGCTAACGCATTGAAATAAATGAACTAATGCAAGCCGCAGAATACCGGCCGTGCGCTGGGAGCAGCGGTAGACGGCATGCTGGCTGAAGAAGTCGTATTGCATGAGGGAGCCTGGGTGGCAATTCCACCACACCTGGACTATATCCAGGCGGCGGCGATACCCTGTGCCGGCGTCACCGCATGGAATTCCCTGTTCGTCGAAGGTGGCCTCAAGGCTGACGACGGCGTGCTGTTACTGGGCACCGGCGGCGTATCGATCTGGGCTTTGCAACTGGCCAAAGCGGCCGGCTCGCGCACCCTCATTACCTCATCCAGCGACGACAAGCTGGAGCGTGCCCGCGCCCTCGGCACCAGCGCGACCATTCGAGGTAAGGTCCTAGCATGTGAATCAGGCAGCGGCTGTCCCGCTTGTCTTTGGGACAGCCGCCACCTGATTAGTCAAATTTCACCAGATTCAGTATCGTCAGCGGACCCTCGGGGAACTGGACTGCACGCCCTTCATTGACGCCGCCCAGGTCGACCGGCGCAAATCCGAGGCGTGCGATCAGATCGCTTACTGTCTGCTTGGCATCGGCATCTGGTCCCGACAAGAACAAGACGCGGCGACCGCCGTTGGCTTGCGGATCTGCATCCAGCACGGCCGCTGGCAGGTGGTTGAAGGCTTTGACGACGCGAGCGCCTGGCGCCAACTCTGCGACTGCTTCGCTTGAGGTACGACCTCCCAGGTTGACGGCCTTGAACGACGGTACTTCAACCGCATTGTTGGTGTCGACTAGGATGCGGCCGTTCCATGGACCCAGGTCTTTCAGCGCCGCTGGGATGCGGTCCCAGTTCACGGCGACGAATACTACATCTGCCTGGACTGCTTCCTTCGCGCTGACGGCTTTGATGTGCGGACCAAGTTCGTTAGTCAAGGCTGTCAGCGATTGCGGGCCGCGGCTGTTGGCGATGGAAGCCTGGATGCCGTTGCGGGCAAGTATGCGGGCGATAGTTGAGCCGATGGCGCCGGCGCCAATAATTGCGATGTTCATGATGTTTCCTTTGGATGAGATTGAAAAGTTGTCTTGCTGAGTTGAATCTTAGGCGCCTACGGCTTATAGTGTTAGTAGAATCAAGCTATAATCAGTTTCAAGTATTGCTTGAAGATCAAACCATGGAAACTCTTGCCAATCTGGAATCCTTCGTGCGTAGCGCCGAGACCGGCAGCTTTTCGGCGGCGGCGCGTCGGCTGGCGCTGACGCCGGCAGCAGTCAGCCGCAACGTCGCACAGCTGGAGCGCAACCTCGGTGTGCGGCTGTTCCAGCGCAGCACGCGCGGCTTGACTTTGAGTGAGGCTGGCGAGCGTTTCCTGCAAACAGTGCAGGGCGGTCTCGATAGTATTCAGAGCGCAATTGCTGATATCACGGTCAATGCCGGGCAGCCCGCCGGGGTACTGAAGCTGAGCGCGCCGCCGGGTTTTGGAGTGGATTACCTGTTGCCGCTCATGCCGGCCTTTCTCGCACGTTACCCGGCAGTGACACCGGACTGGTACTTTGATAACCGTCCGCTGGACCTGATCGCCGGCGGTTTCGACGCGGCCATCGGCGGTGGTTTTGATCTGCCGCCAGGCATGGTGGCGCGTGAGCTGGGAAGAATGCATTTGATTGCGGTCGCGTCGCCAGAGTTTATGCGCGGAAAACGCTATCCCGAGGATCCGGCCGGACTGGCAGAGCTCCCCGCCATCGTAATGCGTTCACCGTTGAGCGGCCGACCGCGCACCTACGTCATGCGTAATAGCGCAGGCGCTGAAATGGCGGTGGTGCAGAAGCCGGTAATGACTGTCAGCGGTCCAGATGCAATCTTTCCCTCTACCTTGTTGGGTCTAGGCGTCGGTTTGATTGCCGTGCCACATGCGCTGCCGCATCTGGAAAGTGGCGCACTGGAGCGCTTGCTTCCGGACTGGTATAGCGACATTGGGCCAATTTCACTGTATTTCGCCAGCCAGAAACTGCTGCCCGCCAAGACGCGGGCTTTTGTCGATTTTGTCACTGAGGCGTTCCGCACGCAGAACCTGGCGCAGGTCCTCTCTATCAGGAACCAGGCCAGGCGAGCGCAATAGCAATTTAGATGCGGCAGCGGTATCTATGCGGTCAGTCTCGCAGTCCCGGGCGTGTTTTTGTGGCGGCTTGCCGCGCTGAGGCGGTGATTGATAAGTGTCGTAGCTACCTTCCCTGGCAGGTTAGCGTTCCAGTGGCCGCGATATATGCAGTCTGTCACTCGTACTTAATAGTAGCGACGGCGGGGAGCATGGATTCAATCCGGAGCTGAGCGAACGGATCGGCGCCCTCAACGTAGCGCAGGGCGCTTTGTACGCTTTTCCAACCGACATACTCCATGAGTGTTTTTAAATCCCATCCATTTCCGGTGGCCCAATTGGCAAACCCGCGTCGCAACGAATGTCCGCTATAGAGGGCGGCAGATTCGATGCCGGCCTGTGTCAATATTTCTCTCAGCAAGGGCACCAGGCTATCGATATGTAGCCCCGCATTGCCTACATGGCCCCAGCGATCTATCGCCCGAAATACCGGTCCGTCTTCCAGTGCGGCCATCTCGACCCAGGAAATGTACGCGGTGACAGGGCAAAGCTGGGATAACGCCGGGGCCTTGAAGGTGACGCCTTTCATTTGCCGGTCGCCCTTTGAGCGCGGCAAAAAGCAGGACATGCCTTCGCCAGGCGCGACCTGAATATATTCGACTTGAAGACGGGTGATCTCATCTCCGCGAAACCCGCGCCAGAAAGCCAGCAGCAGCAAAGCGCGATTACGCGTATATCGCAATTCGGCGGCGCGATCACGCGCTGCCTGGGCAACGGCAATGGCTTGGCCAAGCCAGCGATCTACTTGCTGCAACTGTTCCAGTTGAAATGGTTTGGCGCGTTTTTCCTGGGCTGGATGTTCCGCCTGAATGCCGCGAAAAACCTTGCGCACCAGCGGCGCCCGGGTCGGATCGGGGAATCCTTGCTCAAGATGCCACTGCGCCAGCGCCGCCAATCGTTGACGCAGCGTGTTGAGGGACAGCGTTTCGGCATGGTCTGCCAGATAGCGGGCGATATTGTCAGCGGTCGCCGGCAGGAAGCCGCCCCATTCAACCTCGTAATGCCGCACGGCCGATTGATAACTGATGCGCGTGTTGTCGCGGGTGCCGGCGTGGAGGTAATGATCGACTTTGTTCATGGCATTCCTGCAGATGAGCCTGTTTTTTCGCCAAAAGGGATTTTTCCAGAATCGCGCTTTTTCGATCCAAAACGGCGTGTGTACAGATTTTTGGGAATTTTAAATCAATTTTCAGTCTGGCACAGGATAATCATCCATTATCCTGTATTAATTAGTGATTAATCTATCCTTGAGTTATTCAGTAATTTGGTATGTAATTACATGGTATGTAATACATTACGATATATCGAGGAAAAGATCATGGCGAGAACTGGGCTATATAAATCGGACGTCAAAAGGGCGCGCGACTCCTTGCTGGCCCAGAACACCAATCCGTCAGTTGACGCGGTACGCGTTGCCCTTGGCAATACCGGATCGAAAACCACTATTCACAAGTATCTTAAAGAGTTGGAAGAGGAGGGAAATGGCGCTGATGGCCGCAAAGCGTCGATCAGTGAAGCGCTTCAGGATCTGGTGGCGCGCCTTTCTACCCAACTGCAGGATGAGGCGAGCGCCCGTATCGATACCTTCCAATTGCAAAGCGCCGACAAGGAGCGCCAGCATGCGGAAGTGCTGACGGCTCTGCACAAGCAAATCGAATCGCTCAATCAACGATTGCAGCACGCTGACACCGAGATGCAGCAAGAATCGGCCGCACATGAGCAAGTGCGTGAAGCGCTGCAGAACGAGGCTGTCGCGCGCCATACGGCAGAACAGCAAGTCGAAAATTTGAGGGAGCGCCTGGCCGAAAACGATGCGCATCGTCAGTCAATCGAAGAAAAGCATCTGCATGCGCGGGAAGCGCTTGAGCACTACCGGCAATCCGTCAAGGAGCAGCGTGACCAGGAACAGCGGCGGCATGAGCAGCAGGTCCAGCAGCTACAGGCGGAAATACGCCAATTGCAGCAAGGTATGCTCGTCAAGCAGGACGACATTACGCGACTGAATCAGGAGGGGGCAAGGCTGGCCGCGGATCTGTCGCATGTACACAAAGCGCTTTACGATCAACAATCCAGTCATCGGCAGCTGGAACAAAAAATCGAAGCGCTGCAGGTGGTCGAGCAGCATGGCAAGACGCTTGCGGCGCAACTGGCAGACAAGGTAACCCAAATGCAGGCACTGCAGAGCCAATTAAACGATGCAGCGGCCAAAGTGGATGTTTCAGCGGGGCAGGTACGCGATCTTGAATTGGCGCTGGCGGCGGCCAACGCAAAATCCGCGTCTCAACAGGATGTCGTGACGGAACTGCGTGCCTACTTGGAGACCAGGGACAGACCGGCTTCAGGCACGGGAAAATAGCAAACTGCAAGAAAGCGATCCGCCTTCATGTGGCGCCGCTTTCTCCACAAGCATCCTCAACGCCTCAATGACTTCAAAAATGGAAATCGGGTCCCAGTGAAGACTTATTGATGCGATTATGCAGTCGATGGTGAGCACACGTAGCGAAGTCAAGGCGCATATCATCTCGAAAGAGGGCTCGGCCTTGTTTGAACCTCATTTCTTATGTTTTGAGGAATGTTGTCGCAATATCATTTCTTCTCTGATAAACGCGCATAAATGATGAATCAGTACACCCACACCGTTGGCGGCAAGACTTACGGCTTTCGCGATCTGAAAGATCTGATGGCCAAGGCGACGCCAGCGCGTTCCGGCGATATCCTGTCTGGCGTTGCTGCGCACAGTGCGGAGCAGCGCGCAGTGGCGCAAATGACGTTGGCTGAGTTGCCACTGTCTACCTTCCTCAACGAAGCGCTGATTCCTTACGAAGACGACGAGATCACCCGCCTGATCATTGACAGTCACGATACTGCGGCCTTTGCTGCCGTCAGCCATCTGACAGTCGGCGATTTCCGCAACTGGCTGCTGGGCGACAACGTAGATAGTGTGGTGCTGGCCGCATTGGCGCCGGGCATCACCCCGGAAATGGCGGCCGCCGTCTCCAAGATCATGCGCAACCAGGACCTGATTCTGGTTGCGCAGAAGTGCCGCGTGGTGACTGCCTTCCGCAACACCATCGGATTACCGGGGCGTATGTCGACCCGCCTGCAGCCGAACCATCCTACCGACGACGCCAGCGGCATCGCCGCCAGCCTCCTTGACGGTTTGCTGTATGGCAGTGGCGATGCGGTGTTCGGCATCAATCCAGCCACCGACAATGTGCCGCAAGTCATCAATCTGGTGACGATAATGAACGACATCATCGCCCGATACGATATTCCGACCCAGTCTTGCGTATTGACCCACGTCACCAACACCATCGAAGCGATCAATCGTGGTGCTCCGGTTGACTTGGTGTTCCAGTCGATCGGCGGCACCGAGGCCACCAACCGCAGTTTCGGTGTCACCCTGGACCTGTTGGGTGAGGCGCGCAACGCGGCGTTGTCGCTGAAACGCGGCACTGTCGGCGACAACGTAATGTATTTCGAGACGGGCCAGGGCAGTGCGCTGTCCGCCAATGCGCACCACGGCATCGACCAGCAGACCTGTGAAGCGCGGGCCTATGCGGTGGCACGCCAGTTCAAGCCGTTGCTGGTGAATACCGTGGTCGGGTTCATTGGCCCCGAATACCTGTACGACGGCAAGCAAATCATCCGCGCCGGCCTGGAAGACCATTTCTGCGCCAAACTGCTCGGCTTGCCGATGGGCTGCGACGTTTGTTACACCAACCATGCCGAGGCCGACCAGAACGACATGGATGTACTGTTGACCTTGCTCGGGGTAGCTGGCTGCACTTTTGTGATGGGCATTCCCGGCTCTGATGACATCATGCTGAATTACCAGACCACCTCTTTCCATGATGCGTTGTATGTGCGCCGCACGCTGGGTTTGCGGCCGGCGCCGGAGTTTGAAGCCTGGTTGCACAAAATGCAAATATTCAGCGCCGATGAGCAGTTCCGACTCAGCGAAGCGTTGCCGCCAGCGTTCCGGCAAGCCTTGTTGCACCTTTGAAAGCGTGTAATCAATGAAGCAGAAACCCGTTATCGCCAACCCGTGGCAGGCGTTACGCCAGTTCACTGCCGCCCGCATCGCACTGGGCCGGGCTGGCGTCAGCTTGCCGACCGAGCCACAACTGGCCTTCCAACTGGCGCACGCGAAGGCACGCGATGCGGTCCATCTCGCGCTGGATGTGCCGACCATCTGCGCCGAGTTAGCCACACAGGGGCAGTCCTGCGTCACGCTGCATAGCGCCGCGGTCGACCGCAACACATATTTGCAACGCCCGGATCTGGGGCGTCGTCTGGATGCAGCATCGCGCCAAACGTTGGAGGCGATGCAGTGTTCACAGCGCGAACGGCCCTTTGATATTGCTTTCGTCATTGCCGATGGATTATCCGCGCTGGCCATTACACAGAACGCGCTGCCTTTTCTGCAATTGGTGCTGCCCCAATTGGCTGCACAGGATTGGTCTGTCGCGCCGATCGCGATCGTCCAACAGGGCAGGGTTGCAGTCGGTGACGAAGTGGCCGAGCTGCTTTGCGCCAGGATGGTGGTGGTAATGATTGGAGAACGTCCCGGTTTGAGCTCACCCGACAGCATGGGCCTCTACCTGACCTGGATGCCGCACGTTGGCCTGACCGACGCCAGTCGTAACTGTATCTCCAATGTGCGGCCAGCTGGTTTGCGCTATGAAGACGCGGCCCACAAACTGCATTACTTGCTGACAGAGTCGCGCCGACGCCAGTTATCCGGTGTGGATCTGAAGGATGAAACCGGCACTACGACGGGAAAATTGCATGCTCAGGAACGCAATTTTCTGATCGACGAATATTGAGCCTGGTAGCGCGACTTCAGATTAAATTTAAGCGGCTATACACCGAATCTCTCCGTATTTGTGCAAAAAGCTGCTGATCCCTGTTTCCAGGGGGCGATGTCAGCCCTGTCCGCGTGGCATTTGAATTTATAGTGGACGCTTTGCGCGACCGCAAGTAGCGCCCAATGTAATGATGCCGGCCTAAATCCCATTTAGTTCTGATCGTCAATCGCCGAGCTGGACCGCATGCGTTCGCGCAGTTCAAATTTCTGTATCTTGCCGGTTGAGGTTTTCGGCAGCGGGCCAAAGTAAATCGACCTCGGTGTCTTGAAACCGGGCAGGATATTCCGGCAGAAGGCGATCAGGGTTTCTGCGGTGAGGTTGCTGCCTTCTTTCAGCTCAACGAAAGCGCAGGGCGTTTCACCCCATTTCTGGTCGGGTTGGGCGACTACGGCTGCGGCCAGCACGTCCGGATGACGGTATAGCGCATCTTCGACCTCGACGCTGGAAATGTTCTCGCCGCCGGAAATGATGATGTCCTTGCTGCGATCCTTGAGTTTGATATAGCCATCGCTGCCGATCACGCCGAGGTCGCCGGTATGGAACCAGCCGCCGGCAAAGGCGTCTTGCGTGGCTTTCTGGTTTTTCAGATAGCCTTTCATGCAGATGTTCCCGCGAAACATGATTTCCCCGATTTCCTTGCCGTCGGCGGCGACGGGTTGCATGGTGTCGGGGTCCAGCACCGCAATCCCGCTTTGCAGATGGTAGCGCACACCCTGGTGAGATTTTTTGGCGGCGCGGAGTTCCACCGGCAAGCTGTCCCATCCATCCTGTTCGGCGCAGACTGCGGCCGGTCCGTACACTTCGGTCAGGCCGTAGACATGCACCAGATCGAAGCCCATGGCTTCCATGTTGGCCAAGACTGCCGGCGGTGGCGGGGCGCCGGCAACCATGCCGCGCACTTTGTGTTGTATGCCCTCGCGCCAGTTTTCGGGAGCGTTGGCCAGGGCCGCATGCACAATCGGCGCCGCGCAATAGTGAGTGATGCCATGTTCGCGGATCAGGTCGAGCACCAGTTTCGGCTCGAATTTGCGCAAGCAGACATTGATACCGGCGCGTGCGGCGATGGTCCAGGGGAAGCACCAGCCATTGCAATGGAACATCGGCAGCGTCCAAAGGTAGACCGCGTGCTTGGGCAAGTCCCACTCCAGGATGTTGGAAATCGCATTCAGGGTTGCGCCGCGATGGTGGTACACCACGCCCTTAGGGTCGCCGGTGGTGCCGGATGTGTAATTCAGTGCAATCGCATCCCATTCATCGGCGGGCAATTGCCACTGGAAGTTTGCGTCGCCGCTAGCCAGCAGGCTTTCGTAGTCGGTATTGCCAAAGGCTGGATCGTCCGGCCCGAGGATGTCGTTCACCGCAATCACGCACAGGCCGGGAATCTGTTGCGCCAGCTGGCGCGCGGCGTCGGCAAATTCGCTGTCGGCCAGCAGCACCTTGGCTTCGCCATGGCGCAGCATGAACGCCAGCGAGGGCAGGTCAAGGCGGATATTCAGTGCATTCAGCACAGCTCCGGCCATCGGCACGCCAAAATGCGCTTCCACCATTGCCGGGGTATTCGGCAGCATGACCGCCACCGTATCGCCTTTTTCGACGCCGAGCCGGCGCAAGCCGCTGGCCAGCCAACAGGCGCGCTGATAGGTGTCGCGCCAGTTCTGGCGCAGCGGACCATGCACGATCGCCAGGCGGTTGCCGTATACTTCGGCGGCGCGCGCAATAAAGTCAATTGGGCTCAGTGCGGCAAAATTGGCGGGATTCTTGCCAAGTCCGGAATCGTAGTCGACCGTCATGATATGTGTGTCTCCTGTGGAATATATGTCTTCTCCCGTTTGTTTCGGGATGTGTTTAGTAGCCTACCACTTGCGGCAAGAATGGTTTGTCGTTTCAATGACAGCTTAAGGATAGCAATCGCATGAGCAATACTGAGCAGCTCCGGCAGCACGACTGGTTTTCCGCACTTTCCGCGCCTCACCAGTCACTGGTGCAGTCAACAATAGTCGTGCAGCGCTTCGGGGCAGGTGAGTTTATTGCGCGCCGCGGGGAGTTGTCGCAGTATTGGATAGGCGTGCACAGCGGCTTGATCAAGTTGGCGGTGTACAGCGTCGAAGGGCGCGGCGCGACCTTTTCCGGCGTGCCGGAAGGCGGTTGGTGCGGCGAGGGTAGCGTCATCAAGCGCGAATTGCGTAGATATGACGTGATCGCGATACGCGATTCCGAGATCATGTTGGTACCTGCTGAGATATTTCATACCTTGCTGGCGGAAAGCCTGCCTTTTACCGCCTTCGTGATCACGCAGTTGAATGAGCGCATGGGGCAGTTCATTGCTATGATTCAGAACGAAAGATTGCTTGCAGTCAATGCCCAGGTGGCGCAGGCGATCGCCCAGCTGTTCCATCCGAAGCTCTATCCGCGCACCTCCGCGGTGCTGGAACTGTCACAGGAAGAAATCGGCATGCTCACGGGGCTTTCGCGGCAACGGGTAAACCAGGCTTTGCAGCACTTGGCCGAACTGAAGCTGATCAATCTTTCTTACCAGTCAATCCGGGTTGTCGATTTGCCAGGCTTGCGTGGCTTCGGCCTGGCCGAACTGTAATAGACCAACAGATATTTTTTATTTGATAAGCCTCGTGCAGGCCCACACTTCAGGAGAGTTCATGTTTGATCACGTCAAATTCGGAGTCAGTGACTTTGCAGCAAGCAAAGCGTTCTTCCTCAAGGCACTTGAACCGCTTGGCGTAACTGTTGCCGCCGAGGGAGTGCCGACGTACGGGATTGAGCTTCTTGGCCCAAAGAGTATCGCCTCGTTGTGCCTGTACCAAACCGAGGAAAAGCCGGCGCATCTTCACTTGGCGTTCGCGGCCGAGAATCGCCAGCAAGTCGACGCTTTCTATCGCGCCGCCCTGGAAGCCGGTGGCAAGGACAATGGTGCGCCTGGCCTACGCCCGCATTACAACGCGAACTACTATGCCGCTTTTGTCATCGGCCCAGACGGCCACAATATTGAAGCGGTTTGCCACGAACCCGAAGCCTGAAATTGAACGGCCCGCAGTAGCATTATTCCTTTATCGACCATGGTTTCGTCAAATCCAGGCCAAGCGCCTCTGCAAATTTCGGCAGTTGCGCCGCGTCTTTTCCAGCGGGCAGTTCACGTAACGCGGCAAACGCAATCCATTTCGCATCGACCTCGAAAAAGTCGCGCAGGTTGGCGCGCGTATCGCTGCGTCCAAAACCGTCCGTGCCCAGGGTAACGTAGCGCGCGGGCACATAAGCGCGGATGCTTTCGGGAATGCCGCGTACATAATCGCTGGCGGCGATGACCGGTGCCTCGCTGCGCCCGAGTTGCTGCGTGATGTAGGCGTCCGGGGACGAGCTGGACAGGCGCTGCAGCCGTTCGGCGGCGACGCCGTCGCGCGCCAGTTCCGTATAACTGGTGACACTCCAGACTTCGGCGTTGATGCCGAATTTTTCCTGCAACAGGGCCGCCGCGCCGATGGCTTCCTTCAGGATCGGACCGGCTGCCAGTAAGCGGACATCGGCATTCTCTTGTGGCAGCAGACAGTACATGCCGCGCTTGATGCCGTCTTCGACACCCGCCGGCATGCTGGGTTGCGCCTCATTTTCATTGGTTACAGTGATGTAATAGAAGATGTCTTCATTGTCGTCGAGCATGCGGCGCATGCCATCCTGTACGATCACAGCCAACTCATAGGCATAGGCCGGATCATAGGAAACGCAGTTCGGCACCGTAGCGGCAACCAGATGACTGGAGCCATCCTGATGCTGCAAGCCTTCGCCCGCCAGGGTGGTGCGTCCGGAGGTGGCGCCGATGAGGAAACCGCGCGCCCGCTGGTCCGCCGCCGCCCAGATCAGATCGCCGATACGCTGGAAACCGAACATCGAGTAGTAAATATAGAAAGGCAACATCGGCAAACCATGTACCGAATAGCTGGTCGCAGCGGCGGTCCAGGAAGAAATGGCGCCGGCTTCCGAGATACCTTCTTCCAGGATCTGGCCATCCTTGGCTTCACGGTAAGACAGAATAGAGCCTATGTCTTCAGGCTCATACAGCTGGCCTTGCGACGAATAGATGCCGACCTGTTTGAACAGATTTGCCATGCCGAAAGTGCGGGCTTCGTCGGCCACTATCGGCACGATGTGCTTGCCGATACCGTCGTCTTTCAGCAGGGTGCCCAGCATGCGTACCAATGCCATCGTGGTCGACATTTCCTTGCCATCGGCATCCAGTGCAAATTTCGCGTAAGACGCCATCTCCGGCACCGCAATCCTTGTCTGCGATACGCTGCGCCGAGGCATGAAGCCACCCAATGCCGCACGTCGTTGCAGCAGATGGCGCATCTCGGGACTGCCATCTGCCGGCTTGTAGAATGCCAGCGCTTCGCAGTCCGCTTCGGAAATCGGCAGGCGGAAGCGGTCACGGAACTCAATCAAGGTGCCTGCGTCGAGTTTTTTCTGCTGGTGGGTGGTCATCTTGCCTTGTCCGGCAGCGCCCATGCCAAAGCCTTTTTTTGTTTGCGCGAGTATCACCGTCGGCTGGCCCCGATGATTTGCTGCGGAGAGATATGCAGCATGGATCTTCTTCATGTCGTGTCCGCCACGATGCAGACGGTCGATCTCGTCGTCGGTCAGCGTCGCGCCGATTGCCTGCAACGCAGGATTTTGTCCAAAAAAGCGGGCGCGATTGAAGGCGCCATCGTTGGCGGCGAAGGTTTGCAACTGGCCGTCTACCGTCTGGTTAAGCGCATTGAGCAGGTCGCCTGACTGGTCGCGCGCGAACAGCGTATCCCAGTCCGAACCCCATAGCAGCTTGATGACATTCCAGCCGCAGCCGGCAAATATGGTTTCCAGCTCGTCGACAATATGGCCGTTGCCGCGTACCGGGCCATCGAGCCGTTGCAAATTGCAGTTGACGACGAACACCAGGTTGTCCAGCGTTTCGCGCGATGCCAGGCTGAGCGCCGCCAGCGATTCCGGTTCGTCCATCTCGCCGTCGCCGAATACACCCCAGACCTTGCGCTCCTGCGGCGCCAGCAAGCCGCGGTGTTCCATGTAGCGCATGAAACGGGCTTGGTAGATGGCGCTGATCGGCCCGAGTCCCATCGAACCGGTGGGGAACTGCCAGAAATTTTCCATCAACCACGGGTGCGGATACGAAGACAGGCCCCGCGCGCCATGTTTTTTCGCTTCGATTTCCTGCCGGTAGAACGACAGTTCCTTTTCCGTCAACGTGCCTTCCAGGAAGGCGCGTGCATAAATGCCGGGCGCCGAATGCGCCTGGAAATAGACCAGGTCGCCGCCAAAAGAGTCTGTGCGCGCACGGAAGAAATGGTTGAAGCCGACTTCGAACAGATCGGCGGCAGAAGCGTAGCTGGCGATATGGCCGCCCAGCTCACCATAGGCGCGGTTGGCGCGCACCACCATCGCCAGTGCGTTCCAGCGCATCAGGCTGGCCAGGCGCTGTTCGATCGACAGTGCGTCGGCGCCACCCGGAAACGGCGGTTCATCCTCGACACGAATCGTGTTGGCATAGGGCGTATTGCGCGCATCGCGCCATTTGACTCCCCACGTCTGGGCAGCTGCACTAAGCCTCGACAACAGGTAACGCGCGCGTTCCGGGCCGGAGGCCTGGATGGTCGCCTGAAGCGCCGCTAGCCATTCTTCGGTTTCCTGCGCGTCGCTGTCGAATGGATTATTCAGAGTGTTGACGGATGACATTTCCATGGTCCTCGTTCCTCGTGATTGGGCTTTAGGGCCTGCTAACATTTAATTTGGGAGATCCATTCAAGCCGAACCGTGCAGTGGTAACGGTGTTGCAGGGAATTCGTGCGGCAGTGCTGAAAGCCAGAGTAACGATACACCCATGCGGGCGGGTATGTGCCCTGCAAGGATTTGGTACAGCTGGTGCGGCAGAACAACCGTCGAGGTCGGAATTGGCAATTGTTTGAACGGCATTTGTGCGGGTGTACTGCAGTGCCTGCGGTACGCTTTGCGGATGCCCGCGCGGCGTACCGAAGATTCAACCCGATCAACCGTTGCGGAACAGGAAGCTATAGGCGTTCAGCGCGGGTACTCCCCCCAAGTGGGCATACAGTACCTTGGAACCCTCTGGAAACTCGCCCAGCCGCACTTTTTCGATCATTCCGTGCATCGATTTGCCCTCGTAGACAGGATCGGTCAGCATGCCTTCCGTGCGGGCGCACAGACGGATGGCTTCCAGCGTGCCTTCGTTCGGCAAGCCGTATTCGGGACCGCCGAAACGGGTATCCAGCACCACATCCTTGGCGGTGATGTCGCGGCCAAGTTCGACCAATCCAGCGGTGTTTTTTGCGATCCGCAGAATCTGCTCGAAAGTCTGCTGCGGCTTGGCTGAAGCATCGATGCCGATCACGCGGTCGGCGCGGCCGTCGGCGGCAAAACCCACCAGCATGCCGGCTTGCGTGCTGCCGGTTACCGAGCAGGTAACGATATAGTCGAATTTGAAGCCCAGCTCGGCTTCCTGTTGCCTTACTTCTTCAGCAAAACCGACGAATCCAAGGCCGCCGCGTGGATGCTCCGAACAGCCTGCCGGGATAGGGAAGGGCTTGCCGCCGGCCTTGCGTACATCTTCCATGGCCTGTTCCCAGCTTTGGCGGATGCCGATATCGAAGCCGGCGCTGTCCAGTCGCACATCGGCGCCCATGATGCGCGACATTTCGATATTGCCGACCCTGTCGTATACGGCATCCGAATAATTGACCCAATTTTCCTGCACCAGCACGCATTTGAGACCCAGGTGCGCGGCCACCGCTGCCACCTGGCGCGTTTGATTCGACTGTATGCCGCCGATCGAAACCAAGGTGTCGTAGCCGCCTTCCAGCGCTTCGGGGATCAGGTACTCAAGTTTGCGGGTCTTGTTACCGCCGAAAGCCAGGCCGCTGTTGCAGTCTTCGCGTTTGGCGTAAAGCTCGACCTTGCCGCCAAGATGGGTGCTTAGCCGTTTCAGCGGTTGGATTGGTGTCGGTCCGAAAGTAAGTTGGTGACGTGGAAATTTTTTCAGGTTCATGGGAACGGCTCCTTGGGTTGGGGTGGGAGTAGGTATCCACGCATCAAAGCTGGCGAAGAAAACAGGCATGCTGAAATCCAGCTTTCATTGATGTTGAGATCAATTCCATATTAGAATCAATCGCAAGAAACATGGTTGCAAGTTTCTTCAATTAATCGGCTTTAAAATATGATAAAGCCGGATATATCCACGTTTTATTTTGGATAAATACACATGAAAGCAACAAAATTGCGCTCAACGCCGTTGCCCGCCGATGCCGCCGGCGAAACCATGGATCGCACCGATCGGGCGATCCTCAGGGCGCTGCAGCGCGACGCCTCGGTGTCGAATGTTGCGTTGGCGGCCAAGGTGAATCTGAGCGCTCCCGCATGTCTACGGCGCGTCGAGCGGCTCAAGGAATTGGGGCTGATCAAAGGGATAGTGGCGCTACTTGATCCACGTGCGCTGGATGCAGGCACCTTGGTGATGATCGGCGTGGTGCTGGACAGGTCGACGCCGGAGTCGTTTGCCGATTTCGAGCGGGCGGCGCAAAAAGTGTCTGGCTGCCTCGAGTGCCATGTAGTGACTGGTGAGTTTGATTATTTCATGCTACTGCGAACCAAGGACAACGACAGTTACAACCGCCTCCATGCGGAGCAGTTGCTGTATTTGCCGGGAGTGCGGCAAATCCGCACATTCATGGTGCTCAAGCAGGTTCTCTCAACCACCCAGTTGCCGATCTAGCACACGATTGCGTGCCCCAGATCGATTACCATCGATTTGCATTCGCTAATGTCGGCTTATCGACTTATCGACGTATCGACTTACTGTGACCTCAGATGATTCAACAGATAGTTGAGGAACGTCTCGACTACGCGCGGCAGGGTGCGCCCGATCAAGGTTTGCACTTCGACCTGGCGCCCATCCAGCCCGCGATCGCGAATCGGCAGCATGACCATTGTCCCCTCAGCGACCCGGTCCCGCACCGAGACCTCACCGGAGATCGAGACGCCGCCGCTGTGCATCACAAAATTGTACAAAGCCTCAACATAGTTGCTGGTCAGCACCGGCTCGAACAGCAATTGCTGGCGGTTGCACGCAAGATCGAACAGCTGGCGCAAGGTGGTGTTTGGTTCCGGCAGCGCGATCGGATAGGCCGCCAATTGCGATAACGACACCTGTTTGAATTGGCTCAGTGGATGGTCTTTGCGCATGACCGCCATGACCGGCGCGGGCTGCTGGTGCACGACCTTGATATTCGGCTCGGGGATGCGGCTGAAGGTGAGGCCGATATCCGCATTGCCTTCGCGCACCTGGCGCGAGACGCTGGCTGGCGGCCCCACATACAACTGGAATACGATCGCCGGATATTTTTTCTGGAAATCCGAGATCAGGCGCGGCAGGAAATCGATGGCGAAACCTTCTGTGCTGGCGATCCTGATCCTGCCACTTTTCAAGCCCTTGAGCGACAACAGATCGGCCACCACCCGGTCGGCTTCCAGCGCCGATTTGAGCGCATGCGCGGCCAATACTTCGCCGCCGGCGCTGAGCACCATGCCGCGCGGGCGGCGCTCGAACAACACGGTATCCAGAATCTGTTCCAGGCCGGTGATCTGCCGACTGATCGCTGAGCTGGCGACGTTCAGGCGCTGCGAGGCTTCGCTGATCGAGCCGCAACGAACGACTTCGAGAAAATAGCGCAATGATGTTTCCTGCAGTTGATGCGATTTCATGGAAATGGCCTCGTCTTCAATTTTTCTTACGTTCAGTGGCAGTTATCTGCGTTCTGTTTTCAGCAACGCAGAGTTAGAAATTTGATAGTTGTTGCAAGCTGTATTGTGACCTAGTATCAATTCCAAGCCACGGTTTTTCCCAGAAAATTTCTCGAAAAGGATGTTTGTGATGAAAATTTCCACTGCCTGGATGCGTTGTATCTTGTTCGCCGCTGGTGCTGCCGTTGCTACATCGGCACTGGCCAGCAAGGCCAACGATACGCTGATCTATGCGTCCGACAGCGAGGTTGAGAATATCGGCCCTTATCACAACAACTTGCGCGAGGGAGTCATCATTGCGCACCTGGCCTGGGATACATTGGTATATCGCGATCCAAAAACCAACGAGTACAAACCGCAGCTGGCGACTTCCTGGAAATGGGAGTCACCGACTGCGCTGGTGCTGGATTTGCGCCAGGGCGTCACATTCCATAACGGCGACAAATTCACCGCTGACGACGTGGTGTTCACCTTCAACTACGTGGCTTCTCCCGAATCCAAAGTGGTTACGCGCCAGAATACCGACTGGATCAAAAGCGCTGAAAAACTCGGCGAGTACAAGGTGCGGATCAACCTGAAACAGCCATTCCCGGCTGCGCTGGAATACTTGTCCGGGCCGACACCGATTTATCCTGCGGCTTATTTCAAAAAGGTTGGCGTAGAAGGATTCAGCAAGGCGCCTATCGGCACCGGTCCTTACCGCATTACCAGTGTCACGCCGGGGCAGGGGGTCACACTGGTGAAGAATAGCGCTTACTTCAAGGACAGTCCGCTTGGCCAGCCGAAGATAGGCACTCTGAAATTCGTTGTGATACCCGATCCGGAAACCCGGGTTGCGCAACTGATGACCGGCGCCATCGACTGGATCTGGCGCGTCCCCGCCGACCAGGCCGACGCCATGCGCAGCATGCCCAATATCACGGTGCAGAGTGGCGAGACCATGCGCATCGGTTTCCTGACCATGGATAGCACCGGCAGCTCGGCAGCGAACTCGCCGTTCAAGGACGTCCGTGTACGGCAGGCCATAAATTATGCCGTCAACCGCAACGGCTTGGCCGGCAGCCTGGTGCGCGGCGGCAGCCAGCCAGTGTACGCGGCCTGTTTCCGCACTCAATTCGGATGCGAAACCAAGGCGGTCGTCAAATATGAATACAATCCGGCGAAGGCCAAGGCCCTGCTGGCCGAAGCCGGTTATCCGAAAGGATTCGACACCGATATCTATGCCTATCGCGAACGGGAATACGCGGAAGCCCTGATCGGCGATTTGCACAAGATCGGCATCAATGCTCGCTTGCATTACATGAAATTTGCCGCGTTGCAAACCGAATACCGCGCCGGAAAAACACCGATGACCTTTCAAGCGTGGGGCTCGTTTTCAGTGAATGACACGTCCGCCTTCACCGGCGTCTGGTTCAAGGGCGGCGCTGACGATGTAAGCAAGGACGCGCAAGTGAAAACCTGGCTGGAAACAGCCGATTCCTCGCTCGATGCCGCGGTGCGCAAGGAAAACTACGGCAAAGCATTGCAACGTATTTCGCAGCAGGCGCTGGCGGCTCCGCTGTTTTCCTATTCCACCAATTATGCCTACACTTCGGCGCTGAAATTCCAGGGTTACCCGGATGAATTGCCGCGCTTCTACGAGGCCAGCTGGAAATAATTAGTCGTCCGATTCAGTCATTTATTTGAGACAGGGATCGGCGTCGGGGTCGACGCAAGCCATCTCACACCAGCCAGGGGCAGCCATCACCATGTTGATCTACATCCTTCGTCGCCTAATGATCGCGTTGAGCGTCGCCATCACCGTTTCGGTGGTCAGCTTCATGCTGCTGCATCTATCCGGTGATCTGGCCACCGCCATCGCCGGGCCGGAAGCCAGCGCGGCGCAGGTCGAGGTGATACGCACGCAATATGGCCTGGACCGGCCGCTCGCGGCGCAATTTGCCGACTGGCTGTGGAATGCGGTGCGGCTGGATTTCGGACGTTCCTATTATTTCCAGAGCTCCGTGATGGATCTGGTTGCGGAGCGTTTGCCGGTCACCCTCAAGCTCGGCGGAATTGCGCTGCTGCTAGCGGTATTCGTGGCGATCCCGTTGGGCGTACTGGCGGCGATTTTTCGCGACACCTGGCTGGATCGGCTGGCGTTGCTGATTGCGGTGATCGGCCAAGCCATGCCCAGTTTCTGGTTCGGGCTGACCTTGATCGTGATCTTTGCAGTTGGCCTGCATTGGCTGCCGGTGGCGGGCAATACCACCTGGCAGCATTTCGTGCTGCCCGCCGTCGCGCTGGGGTATTACGCAACGCCGGCGATGATGCGGCTGACGCGCGCCGGCATGCTTGACGTGTTGGAGTCGGATTACATACGTACAGCCAGGGCCAAAGGTCTGAGTAGGACCCGCGTGATTCTCAAGCATGCGCTGCGCAATGCTGTTATTCCGGTGGTGGCACTGGCGGCGGTGGAAATGGGCTTCATGTTGGGAGGCTCGGTGGTGATCGAATCGGTGTACTCGTTGCAAGGCCTGGGGCAACTGGCGTGGGATGCGATCTCCCGCAACGATTACCCGGTGGTGCAAGCGGTAGTGCTGATCATCGCGGTGTTTTATATCGCACTGACTTTCCTGGCCGACGTCATCAACGCCATGCTCGATCCACGCATCCGCACTCGCTAAGGGAATCTTATGTCGTCTCCGTTATTGTCTTCATTGACCACGGCTGCAATGCCATCCTCTGTCGCTTTGCAGGCCGCGCGTTCCCGGACCCCGATGTGGCGTCGTAAATTGCGCAGAATTCTTGGCCATCATGGTTTGACGCTGGGTGCCACGGTGCTTGTCCTGATCGTGCTGATAGCGCTGTTTGCGCCTTGGATAGCGCCGCACGATCCTTATAGCCAGGACGTCACGCAACGCCTGATTCCGCCGGTGTGGCATGCCAATGGTAGCTGGGCGCATGCGCTCGGCACCGACAAGCTCGGGCGCGATTACCTGAGCCGCTTGATATTCGGCGCCCGCGTGTCGCTGTTGATCGGTTTTTCGGCGGCGCTGATTTCAGGCGTGATAGGAACCACGCTGGGCGTGCTGGCAGGTTATTTTGGCGGCCGGGTCGATGCCGTGATCAGCTATATCATCACCACCCGGCTGGCCATGCCGGTGGTGCTGGTGGCGTTAGCGATGGCGTCGCTGGTCGGCGGTTCGCTCAAAGTGGTTATCGTACTGTTGGGCCTGCTGCTGTGGGATCGCTTCGCGGTGGTCACCCGTTCCGCCACCCAACAATTGCGCAATGCCGAATTTATCGCGTCGGCTCAAGTGCTGGGCGCATCGACGCCTTACATCCTGCTGCGCGAGATACTGCCCAACATCATGAGCGCGCTGATCGTGGTGGCGACGCTGGAAATGGCGCACGCGATCCTGCTGGAAGCGACGCTGTCGTTTCTCGGCCTTGGCGTACAGCCACCGACTCCTTCGTGGGGCCTGATGGTAGCCGAGGGCAAGGCTTACATGTTTTTCCAGCCTTGGGTAATCCTGATTCCCGGCATCGCGCTGATATTGCTGGTATTGGCGATCAACCTGGTCGGCGACGGCCTGCGCGACATGAATGCACCCGATGGCCGCAATTGAATCGGCATCCTTAATGAACATGAGAACGCGAGCCCAACAAGGAGTCCGGTATGAACATATTGCTTGATGTGAAAGACTTGCGGGTGGATTTACCGACTGAACATGGCATGTTGCATGCAGTGCGCGGTATCGATTTCCAGGTCAGGCGCGGCGAGATGCTGTGCCTGGTCGGCGAGTCGGGATGCGGTAAATCGATGACATCGCTGGCGTTGATGGGCTTGTTGCCGCGCAAGGCGCAACGCAGCGCCGCTCATATCCGCTTCGACGGTATCGATTTGCAGCAGCTACCGGAACGCAAGATGGCGGATCTGCGCGGTCAGCGCATGGCCATGATTTTCCAGGATCCGATGACTTCGCTCAATCCTTCTTATACGCTGGGCAATCAATTGTGCGAAGCCTTGCTCCAGCATCGCCACGTCTCTCATGTTGAAGCCCGCGATCGGGCGATCTACCTGTTACATCGCACCGGGATCAAGAATGCCGAAGACCGCATGCGGCAGTATCCGCATCAGTTGTCAGGCGGCTTACGCCAGCGGGTGATGATTGCGATGGCGCTGATGTGTGAACCGGATCTGATCATTGCCGACGAACCGACTACTGCGCTGGATGTCACGATACAGGCGCAGATCCTGCGGATGATAAGAGAATTGCAACAGGAATTCGGCAGCGCGGTGGTTTTCATCACACATGATCTGGGCGTGGTGGCGCGTATCGCCGATCGGGTTGCGGTCATGTATGCGGGCGAGATAGTCGAAACGGCACCGGTGGGGCAATTGTTCGCCCATCCCAGCCATCCTTACACGCGTGGCTTGCTCAACTGTATTCCTGTGCGCGGCAAGACGCCACCAGGCAGTCGCCTTGCGGCGATACCCGGCGTGGTGCCGAGCCTGGTCGGGCAAGTGCAGGGATGCGCGTTTCGCAATCGTTGTCCGCAGGCCCACGATGCCTGTGAGGAGGTGCCGCCGAATGTCGTCATCGATGAAGGCCATTATGCGCGCTGCAACAGCGTTCATCGGCATGTTGCGGAGGTGGCGGCATGAATAAGATAGCTGAAGATCGGATCGCTGAAGAACAAGGCAGCAACGACATTGCGCTGGAATTGTGTGCGCTAAGCCGGACCTTCAAACTCAAGCGCGGCTTTTTTCAGGCTGACGGCGAAATCAAAGCCGTCAACAATGTCTCGCTGCGCTTGTATCGCGGCGAGACACTGGGACTAGTCGGCGAATCCGGCTGCGGCAAGAGTACGCTGGCCAAAATGTTGCTCGGCCTGCTCGAACCGAGTTCCGGGAATGTGCTGGTCAATGGCAAGGAAATCGATCCGACACAACGGATCGCCGCGGCGCGCCACATCCAGCCGATATTCCAGGACCCGTATTCGTCGCTGAATCCGCGTAAAACTGTGTCGCAAATCGTCGGCCTGCCGCTCAAGTTGCATGGCATTGGCGACGCTACCGAGCAACGTAGCAAGCTACGCGAAATGCTGGATCTGGTCGGCATGCCGGAACGTACCCATCATCAATACCCGAATCAATTATCTGGCGGACAACGCCAGCGCGTGGCGATCGCTCGCGCGCTGATTCTGCGGCCCGACATTCTCATCTGCGATGAGCCGACATCGGCGCTCGATGTATCGGTGCAAGCGCAGATATTGAACCTGCTGCTCGATCTGAAGAGGGAATTCGGCCTGACCTATCTTTTCATCAGTCACGATCTAGGCGTGGTCGAACATTTGGTGGATCGCGTTGCGGTGATGCATCAGGGCAGCATCGTCGAATTGGAGACCCGCGAAAAGATATTTTCGCAGGCCCAGCATCCCTATACGCAAATGTTGCTGGCATCGGCATTATCGCCGGAACCTGGGCTCGGCATTCCGGACATCGTCCTGCAGGATTCGCCGGCGTATGCGATGCAATAGACCCACAACTACCTGCCGCCGGAACGCAAAAACACATCTAACCCTGGCATCGGTTGAACGCCGATGCCGCCGTCATTCGAGGAAAACAATATGAGCAGAACAGAAGCGATCGCCAAGGCCAGTGCCTATTTCGACGATGGGCGATTCCAGGCAACCCTGGCGCGCCGCGTCGCGGTGCGCACCGAGAGCCAGGAAGCCGGCAGCGCGCCCATCCTGCGGGCGTATCTGGAAGAACAGATCGTGCCTGAACTGACCGCCCTGGGCTTTAGCTGCCAGATTGTCGGCAATCCGCTGGCTGAAAGCAGCCCATTCCTGCTGGCTGAGCGGATTGAGCAGGGCGCGGCATTCACGGTTCTTACCTACGGTCACGGCGACGTCGTGCGTGGTTACGACAGTCAGTGGCGCAGCGGCCTGAATCCCTGGGAAATCATCGTCGAGGGTGATCGCTGGTACGGTCGCGGCGCCGCCGACAACAAGGCGCAGCACACGATCAATTTCGCCGCGCTGGCGCAAGTGCTGGCGGTGCGCCACGGAAAACTCGGCTACAACGTCAAGGTGATCCTGGAGATGGGGGAGGAGATCGGCTCCCCCGGCTTGAAGGAAATTTGCGCGCTGCACGCCGAACGCCTGGCGGCCGATGTGTTCATTGCATCTGACGGTCCGCGGGTCGCTGCCGCCAAACCGACAATGTTCCTGGGCTCGCGCGGCGGTTGCAATTTCGATCTGCGCGTCAAGCTGCGCGATGGTGCGCATCACTCCGGCAACTGGGGTGGCCTGTTGCGCAACCCGGGCGTGCGGCTGGCCAATGCGATCGCCAGCCTGATCGATGAAAAAGGATGCATCCGCGTCCCTCAGCTACTGCCGGACAGCTTGCCGCAGAGCGTGCGCGATGCGCTCGACGGTGTCGAGGTCGGCGGGTCTGCGGGCGATCCGGAGGTCGACAGCAATTGGGGAGAACCGGGCCTGTCGCCGGCGGAACGTGTATTCGGCTGGAATACGCTGGAGGTGCTGGCGATGAAGACCGGCAATCCGGAAGCGCCGGTGAATGCGATTCCCGGTCATGCTTTCGCGCATTGCCAGATCCGCTACGTGGTTGGCAGCGACAGTAACAATTTCCTGACACACATCCGCAACCATCTCGATGCGCATGGTTACGATGATGTCGAGGTACTGCCATCCGGTATCCAATTTGAGGCCACCCGCCTGGATCCGGACGATGCCTGGGTGCGCTGGGGCCTGGCCTCGATGCAACGCACCACCGGTGCGGCGCCGACATTGCTGCCGAATCTGGGCGGATCGCTGCCAAACGACGTCTTTGCCGACGTGCTGCGCTTGCCAACACTCTGGGTGCCGCACTCCTATCCGGCATGCTCGCAACATGCGCCCAACGAGCATATCCTGGCCAGCGTATCGCGCGAATCGCTGCAGATCATGGCCGGCATGTTCTGGGATCTGGCCGAAGAGGGCGGACAAGTCCATGCGCAAAGGGCATAAGGACACATAGCCCGGAAGTTTACAATGCATTCTTACGATTTTGCATCTTTCACCGAATATCGAGGCAAGCGATGAAACAGGAAGTTCAATATTGTGAAGTGGCGGATTTGAACGACGCAAAGGATGAGTTGATCGAGATTCGGCGCCATATCCACCGGCATCCAGAACTGTCGTATGAAGAATTCAACACCTCGGACCTGGTTGCCGCCAAGTTGCAAGCATGGGGTTATGCGGTCACGCGCAACATCGGCGGCACTGGCCTGGTGGGTACGTTGAGGGTTGGTGATAGCAAGCGCAGCATCGGCGTCCGGGCCGACATGGATGCCCTGCCTATCCATGAAAAAACCGGCTTGCCCTACGCCAGTTGCCACGATGGCAAAATGCACGCATGCGGACACGACGGGCACACCACGATGCTGCTGGGAGCAGCCCGGCATCTGGCCCGCACCCGCAATTTTGATGGCATCGTCAACTTGATCTTCCAGCCGGCCGAAGAAGCCGGATCGAACAGCGGCGCCGAGCAAATGCTGCGTGACGGCTTGTTTGAACGATTTCCCTGCGACGCCATTTTCGGCATGCACAACCATCCCGGCTTTCCAACCGGTACCTTCATGTTTCGCTCAGGCCCTTTCATGGCCGCCTGCGATACGGTAAAGGTTTGCATCACAGGTCGGGGAGGGCACGCCGCCCGGCCACATCTGTCGATTGATCCTGTGGTAGTCGCCAGCAGCCTGGTAATGGCCTTGCAGACTATTGTTGCGCGCAATGTCGATCCGGCGGAGATGGCCGTAGTCACTGTGGGGGCGCTGCACGCCGGGCATGCCGCCAACGTGATTCCGGAGCAGGCGACGCTGGAGATGAGCGTGCGTTCATTCACCCCCGAAGTCCGCAGCCTGCTAGAGCAGAGAATCCGCACATTGATCGCGACACATGCCGAAGGATACGGCGCGCAAGCCGATATCGACTACATTTACGGCTATCCGGTGCTGGTCAATTCCGACGCGGAAACAGCATTTGCGATGCAAGTCGCCGAGGAGCTGGTCGGCGCGGAAAATGTGATCTCGCCGTTTCCAGCAATCGCCGGCAGCGAGGATTTTGCATATTTTCTGCAACAACGTCCTGGCTGCTTTGTCCGGCTCGGGAATGGATTAGGCAAGCCGATGCTGCATAACGCCGGTTACGATTTCAACGACGAAAATGTCACCATCGGCGCGGCTTACTGGAGCCGGCTGGTTGAACGGTTTCTTTTTCGTTAGTACCTGTTCCGCGATCCATACCGCTGTCGAACTGTTTCTTTATACGCCAGTTCCGTTTGAGGTTTTATAAATAAGGTGACAACCTCGGGATGGCTTTTCCTCACCTCGCGCTCAATATCAACCACTGATTTCTCAATGTCAGATGTTTGCAGATTATCTGCAAATTCCAGGCTTAGCGCAGCGAGGATCTGATCCGGAGCGAGTTGTATGGTTAGCACGCCATTGGCCCGAAAAACAGATTTCTCGTGCGCAGCTATGTGCAGAATGGAGTCGCTCAATACGCTATCAGCGCGCTCGCCGAGCAATAAACTTTTACTTTCCCTTGCCAATAAACTGGCAGTTGCTGCGAGCAGCAGTCCGATAAGAAGCGATGCGATTCCATCGAAAATTGGCATCCCCATGGTGGTCGACATGAATGTGCCGATTGCGGCGATGGCGATACCAAGCAATGCCGCGCTATCTTCGAACAACACTATGAATGTTGCCGGATCTTTACTTCTGCGGAATGCTTCGTAATAGCCAAGCGATCTCTTCGATGCCCTGAACTGGCGCAGAGAGACTAGCCAGGATGTCCCCTCAAATAAAAAAGCGAGACCTAGAACGATATAGTTGACCAGAGGGTCTTTGATGAGAGCGACTTCGCGCAGATGCATGACCCCCTCGTAGAGGGACACACCTGCGCCAAGCGCGAAGACCAATAAGGCGACAATGAAACTCCAGAAGTAGAATTCGCGGCCATATCCGATTGGATGCTCTTGATCCGCATGGCGAGTCGCGCGATGCATTCCATAAAGAAGAAGTAGTTCGTTGCCGGTATCAACAAAGGAATGAACTGCCTCGCTGAGCATTGCCGAGCTACCCGTCCATGCCGCCGCACAGGCCTTGGTCGAAGCGACTAGCAAATTGCCGGCAAGGGCAACATATACGACCTGCTTCGATGACGTATTTGATGCCATATTCTCTCCCAGTGCGGATTTGCCAATTCACACTGGCGAAATTGATTCCAGGAATGCCAAAAACTCAGATTATGCAGACTGTGATGAACAGTCTGTTCGGCGCCGTACAGTGCCTTCGATGCGCGTAATTTAATGAGCCAGCTCATTGAACGAGTTCGTGTAAGACTATGACTAGCCAACGGCCAGGAGTATTCTTACTCACATGACCATATCCAACCCCTTCGAATTATTGCTCCAAAAAAATGAAGGGAGACCATTTGTCTTCGACAACGACGATATGCGCACCTTGCATTTCGATCATAAGTACATACAAAGCGCGATGTCTATCTCAATGCCCGACAAGCTGCTGTTGAGCTATACGCGGGCCATGATGGGATTTTTGTTGTTTCAGGCCTCGCCCAAAAAAATCCTGATGGTCGGTTTGGGGGGCGGCTCGTTGGCAAAATACTGTTATCGGAATTTGCCATCCGCGTGCGTCACGGTGCTTGAAGTGAGCAAAGAAGTCATTGCATTACGCGATGACTTCTTGATTCCCTCTGACGACCATCGTCTTCAAATCATTCACGTCGATGCCGCAGTTTATATGCACGCGCAACAAGAAAAAGTTGCCGAAGTGATCATGCTGGATGGCTTTTCTGCTGACGGTCCAGCGCATGAATTAATTACCAGTGATTTCTATGCGGCGTGTTTGCATAGCCTTACGCCAGGCGGAATTCTGGTATCCAACTTATGGGACAGCCCAGCTTCTTTAATCGCTGCGGTAGCACCCGCGTTGCTGGGAACGGATTGGCGCATTTGGTGGTGCAAGACTCCCGACAGCGACAACTATATTGCCTTCTTTGTTAGAGACAACGATACGGCGATGTTTCGGACGTTGGCATCCACCCGAGCCAAAAAGCTGGATGAACAATTTGATTTGCAGTTATCTGGACTGATTCCTTCCTTTCAACTAGCTCCAAAATGTATGCTCTGACGAGATCGCGATAGTTCAGCTCTCCCAGACCTATTGACGGTTATCGTCATGCATTTTCCAAATCGGGGTCGCCTGACGTCGATTTTTGATACTTCTCATGGCCGCCATCTCTGGATATTTAGGCGCCAGCGCGTGGTCATTCCCATATTGAAAAGCGCCCGAACGCGGCAAACCAAGAGCCGGTTGGTATGCGTTGCCCATTTTTTTATTAAGTGGGACAACGAACAGACCAGAAATTTACTGGCGCGCACGATGACAAAAGAAATAACGAGGCCGCCGTAGATTAAATGCGACAGATGGTTGCAAGTTTCTTCGCTGCCGATTTTGCAAGCACACGAAATCACAAGGAATACGCCATGAGCTATCAAAGCATCAACCCCTATGATGGAAAGACCCTCAAAACCTTTGAGGAGATCAGTGATAAACAGCTTGAGACAGCAATTGCAACTGCCGCGGCGTGCTTCGAAGTCTGGCGCAAGAAAAGCTACGCGGAACGCGCAGTAGTGGTAGCTAAAGCCGCCAAACTCATGCATGAACGGGTTGAGGAGTTTGCACGCCCCGTTACCCTTGAGATGGGAAAACTTATCGCGCAAGCACGCGGCGAGGTCGTGCTGAGCGCCGACATCATCGCCTACTATGCCAAGCATGCTGAAGCCTTTCTAGCTCCTGAAAAGCTGACTCCGAGTTCTGGCACAGCAGAGATTCAAAGTAGCCCGTTCGGCGTGTTGTTTGGAGTCGAACCTTGGAATTTTCCCTACTATCAATTGGCACGTTTTGCCGCGCCTAACTTGATGGCCGGTAACGTTGTGATGGTCAAGCATGCTGGATGCGTGCCGCAATGCGCAATTGCCTTTGAGAAATTGTGGCTGGATGCCGGGGCACCCGCCGGGGCTTACACCAACTTGTTAATTTCTTACGATCAGGTCAATCGGGTCATCGATGACCCGCGCATCAAGGGAGTCGCATTGACAGGTAGTGTGGAAGCTGGAAAAACAGTAGCTGGCAGAGCCGGACAAAACCTGAAGAAATCGACCATGGAACTTGGCGGTAGCGATGCCTTCATCGTGCTGGAAGACGCAGATCTCGACAAGACCGTGCAATGGGCGGTATGGGGGAAAATGAACAACACAGGCCAATGCTGTGTTGCTGCCAAGCGTTTTATTGTGGTTGAGGCATTGGCGGATCGTTTCCTCGACAAGTTTCAGACCGCGCTGGCCGCCCTCAAGCCAGGCGATCCAATGGATGCAGCCACAACCTTGGGGCCACTGTCGACTGAGAGCGCGCTGATTAAGTTGGAAGCACAAGTCAAAAATGCAGTCGCCAAAGGAGCGACATTGGTGATGGGGGGCAAGCGCATCAATCGCTCCGGCGCCTTCATGGAGCCAACCATTCTCACCGATATCAAACCTCACAATCCGGCCTTCCGTGAAGAGTTTTTTGGACCTGTCGCACTATTTTTTCGTGTCAAGAATGAGGAAGAGGCGATAGCGCTGGCTAACGATTCCGAATTTGGCCTTGGCGGTTCAGTCTTCACCAAGGACATCGAGCGTGGCAAGCGTGTCGCTAGCCGCATTGATACCGGCATGGTGTTCGTCAATCATCCGACATGGACTACTCCGGATTTACCGTTTGGCGGCGTCAAAAACTCAGGTTACGGACGAGAACTGTCGAGCATGGGGATCCAGGAGTTCGTCAATAAAAAACTGGTTCGGGTCGATTCGATTGACGCGCCGGCATAGGAATGAGCATGTACGTCACCATAGCCGTTCTGAAGGAAACGCAAGCGCACGAACGACGCGTGGCTGTGGTGCCGTCTATTGCCGCCAAGCTGATCAAGTTGGGCGCCAAGTTACATATGCAGGCGGGGGCTGGGGAGGCGAGCCGACTGAGTGACGTCGCCTATAAGGGCGTTGTCTTTACGCATGACCGCAACCAACTTGTGCATGATGCGGATATCGTGCTCGCGGTACAGCCTCCGGCACTTGAAGTAGTCAAAGGAATGAAGGAGGGGGCGATTCTGATTTCCTTCATTTATGCGGACAAGTCGCGGGCTCTCATACAGTGCCTATTGGATAAAAAAATAACTTGCTTCGCAATGGAGCGCGTACCGCGTATTACCCGCGCGCAGGCTATGGATGCATTGTCCAGTCAAGCTGCTCTGGCAGGCTATTACGCAGTGCAGCTAGGCTCGATTCACCTTGCCAGGATGCTGCCGAAGGTCACCACCGCCGCAGGCGCGGTCGGGCCGGCAAAGGTATTGGTGATGGGGCTCGGCGTCGCCGGGCTCGAAGCCATTGCGACAGCCCATCGCTTGGGGGCGGTTGTTCAAGGCTACGACGTCCGGCCGGAGACACAAGAGCAGGCGCTTTCATTGGGCGCGACCTTCGTAGAGACCGGTGTCGACGCACGCGGTAAAGGTGGTTACGCGAGGGCGTTGAGCGCCGAGGAGAAAAGCCAGGTCGACGCAGCGCTCACTCAGCACATACAGCAAGCTGATCTGATCATTACTACCGCCGCTATCCCTGGGAAGCCATCGCCCAAGCTTATCAGCCAGGCACAGGTGCAAGGAATGAAGGCTGGTGCAGTAATTGTGGATCTGTCGTCTGAAGGCGGCGGGAATTGCGTGGATACCTGCCCAGGCGAGACGATACAAGTAGGGCAAGTAACGATCGTCGCGCCGCTCAATGTTCCTTCGTTGCTGAGCAGCGATGCCAGTGAGCTTTATGCGAAGAATCAATATAACCTGCTTGCGCTTTTCGTGAAGAACAACATTGTCACGTTCGATTGGGAAGACGAGATCCTTGCCAAAACCGTACTCACTCACGACGGCAAACTCAAGAATGTGCCGGCCGATCAGGCAAGTGAAGCAACCGTCACACAACCCGTACAAGCCTGATCAGGAGATCTCGATGTCTTTCCAGACAAGTATTACCGGATTTGTCGCTTTATACATCTTCATGCTGGCGGCCTTTACCGGCTGGGTGGTGATAGGTCGTGTCCCGGCTATTCTCCACACGCCTCTGATGTCCGGCTCCAATTTCGTCCATGGCATTGTGGTTGTGGGCGCTCTTTTTGCATTACTCAATGCGAGTACTACTCAAGAACAGGTGATTGGTTTCTTTGCCGTGTTGCTTGGCGCGGGCAATGCCGCAGGTGGCTATGCGGTCACGGACCGCATGTTGGCGATGTTTCAGCCGAGTGCCGGCAAGCCCGGCCGTAAGATAGCCCATACAACCGCCCAAAATGCGGCGCATAAGTCTGGTCACAAAAAAACCAACCGCTCCAAGCAGGCCTGAGGAATCACCATGCTCTCCATGCTTGCTCAACTGGCGATTGGCGCGATTGACCTGGCGGCGGCTTTTCTATTGATATACGGCCTCAAACGCATGTCTTCTCCGGTGACCGCACCGTCCGGGATTTTCGTGGCGGGGATCGGCATGTTAGCCGCAATCGTAGCGAGCTTTCTTTATGTATTCGCTGTCAGGGCGGCAGCTCTGCCGCATCTGCCAGTAAATGTTGGACTGGCCATCGCAGCGCTTGTTATCGGTGGCGGTGCTGCCTGGTGGAGCGGCAAGAAGGTGGCAATGACATCCATGCCGCAGATGGTTGCGCTATACAACGGCATGGGAGGCGGCGCCGCAGCGGCTATTGCAGCGGTAGAGCTGCTGAGCAATCAAGCCCAGGGAGTCACCGCATTGAGCATTACTTTGATCGGCGCCCTCATTGGAGCCGTCTCGCTATCAGGTTCCTTGATTGCTTGGGCCAAGCTTGACGGAGTCATCGAACATCCGCTACGGATAAAAGGACAGCAAATTCTCAATGGCTTGATGATGCTGGCAACATTGGCCGTAGGTGGTTACATCGTATTTTTGACACAAACCGGGAGCGTGCCGCTGCTGCCTGTGTCCGACCTGATTTATCTGTTCTTTGCATGTGCGCTGGTGTTTGGCGTGCTGATGACGTTGCCGATTGGTGGCGCTGACATGCCGGTGGTGATTTCGATCTATAACGCATTCACCGGACTGGCGGTTGGCCTGGAGGGATTCGTGCTGCAAAATCCTGCGCTGATGATCGCCGGCATGGTAGTTGGCGCTGCGGGCTTACTGCTTACGCTGTTGATGGCCAAGGCGATGAACCGATCTGTGAGTAATGTGGTGTTTACCAATTTCGGTGCAATCGTCAAGGCCAAGCCGGGGGCGATCAAAGGCGATCTGAAACCTGTCGATGCCGGCGACGCCGGGATCTTCATGCGCTATGCCAGTACTGTGATCATTGTGCCGGGCTATGGTTTGGCGGTCGCACACGGACAGCAAAAACTCTATGAATTTGTCAAATTATTGCAAGCAGCAGGCGTGAAGGTGAAGTTTGCAGTGCATCCGGTTGCCGGACGCATGCCGGGCCAGATGGACGTGTTGCTGGCCGAGGCGAACGTGCCCTATGACATGATTTTTCAGCTCGAAGATATTAATGACGAGTTCTCCCACACTGACGCGGTGCTGGTGATAGGCGCCAATGATGTCGTGAATCCAGCTGCACGCACCGATAAATCGTCGCCGATTTTCGGGATGCCTATCCTCAATGTCGACCAGGCCAAACAAGTCTATGTGGTAAAGCGCGGGGAGGGCCGTGGCTATGCCGGCATCGTCAACGCGCTGTTTTATGGCGAAAACTGCAACATGGTATATGGCGATGCGCAAGCTGTCTTGATCAAGATGATTGAGGCCGTAAGAGGACTAGGGCCTGTTGGCAATTAATTTGTGAGTGCGAACGCGCGGCAGGCGTTACAGGCCTGGGCGCGACGACGCGACGTAGCCGTGCTTCGGCAAGGAGGCACAACAACAGCATGTGACGCCTGCAGCCGTTCCCGAAGGGTTCAGGTTAAAACGTGCGCCGGCCGCGTTGCATGGCTTGCTGGGGCTTCAGCCCCAGCTACGCCACGCGCCTTGCCAGCACACGTTTTAGCCTGAACGCATCTCCCAAATTAATTGCCAACAGGCCCTGGGAACCGCCGCCGCATAAGCATTGACGGTAGCAATATTTCATCTGCCTTAATCAGAAACGAGAGCAAATCATGACGCAAAAAATGCATGCCGCAGTTGTTGAACAATTCGGAAAGCCCTTGCTGCTGAGGGAGTGGGATATTCCTTCTCCGGGCGCAGGTCAGATTCTCGTAAAAACTGAAGCATGCGGTGTGTGTCACACCGACCTGCACGCGGCCCGTGGAGATTGGCCGCTGAAGCCAAAGCTCCCTTTCATACCAGGGCATGAAGGCATCGGATTGGTGGTTGCGATCGGCGCCGGCGTGACCCAGGTCAAGGAGGGCGATCGGGTAGGCGTGCCTTGGCTGTATTCTGCCTGCGGCCATTGCGAGTATTGCCTGAAGGCCTGGGAAACAGTCTGCGCCGATGCCAAGTTCGGCGGCTACACGCAAAACGGTGGCTTTGCGGAATACATTCTGGCGGATCCCAACTACGTTGCTCACATACCGGCCGGTTTATCGGCGAAGGAAGCGGCTCCTATTATTTGTGCCGGTGTCACGACTTATAAAGGCATCAAGGAAGCTGGCGTTCATCCTGGAGAGTGGATTGCAATCTCGGGCGCCGGTGGCCTTGGCCATCTCGCAGTCCAATATGCAAAAGTAATGGGACTCAAAGTTTGCGCAGTCGACATTGATGACGGCAAGCTTGAGCACGCCAAACGGCTTGGTGCAGATTTGATTATCAACGCAAAAAATTGCGAACCTGCCGAAATCCTGAAGCAGGAAACTGGCGGCGGCGCCCACGGCGTATTGATTACCGCACCATCGCTTAGTGCTTTCAAGCAGGGGGTTGCGATGACCAGGAAGCTGGGAACCTGCGTCCTGGTCGGGTTGCCGCCGGGCGAATTTCCTGTTCCGCTTTTCGACGTCGTGGCGAATTGCATCACTATTCGCGGATCGTTCGTAGGCACCCGTCAAGACATGGCAGAAGCACTTTCTTTTGCGGCGGATGGGAAGGTCAAGGCCGATATTGAGCTGCAACCGCTGTCTGCCATCAACCAGATTTTTGAGCGCTTGGAGCATGGCGAAGTTCCATCTCGCGTGGTCATCGATTTTGAGAAAAATTAGGCCCTATATAACAAAACAATGCAATGAAATAGTTGCCATTCATACAGATATGCGTTCTTAAGAAAGCAAGGAAAATACATCATGAGCAAGATTATTGGCATCGACCTGGGCACAACAAACTCGTGCGTTTCCGTCATGGAGAATGGTGTTCCAAAAGTGATCGAGAACGCTGAAGGTGCGCGTACTACGCCATCGGTGATTTCATATCAGCAGGATGGAGAAATATTGGTTGGCGCGCCGGCAAAGCGCCAGGCCGTGACGAACCCAAAAAATACGCTGTTCGCGGTGAAGCGCCTGATTGGCCGTAAATTTGAAGACAAGGAAGTGCAGAAAGATATCGGCCTCATGCCTTTTCAGATCATCCAAGGTGATAATGGGGATGCATGGATCAACGTCCGGGACAAGAAACTGGCGCCGCCGCAGATTTCTGCCGAAGTGCTCCGCAAAATGAAAAAGACCGCCGAAGACTACCTGGGCGAGCCGGTCACGGAAGCAGTCATCACAGTGCCGGCATATTTTAACGATGCACAGCGGCAGGCAACCAAAGACGCGGGTCGTATCGCCGGTCTGGATGTCAAGCGCATCATCAACGAACCGACTGCGGCCGCCTTGGCGTTCGGGATGGACAAGACGCAGAGCGGGGATCGCAAGATCGCGATTTATGATCTTGGCGGCGGCACATTCGACGTTTCGATTATCGAGATTGCTGCTAACGGTGGCGAAAAACAGTTTGAAGTTTTGTCGACCAACGGTGATACGTTTCTTGGTGGCGAGGACTTCGATCAACGTATCATCGATTACATCATCGATGAATTCAAGAAAATCAATGGCCTGGATCTAAAAAAAGATCCCATTGCATTGCAACGGATAAAGGCTTCCGCCGAACGCGCAAAAATCGAATTGTCGTCAACCCAGCAAACGGACATCAATGAACCTTATATTGCGATGGCAAATGGTGCTCCGGTCCATTTGAACATGACAATAACTCGGGCCAAGCTGGAATCGCTGGTCGAAGATCTGATTGAAAAAACCATCGATCCCTGCCGCATTGCGGTTACTGATGCCGGCATTAAAGTTGCCGACATCGACGATATCATTCTGGTCGGCGGTATGACTCGCATGCCCAAGGTGCAGGAAAAGGTAAAGGAATTTTTTGGTAAGGATCCGCGCAAGGACGTCAACCCGGATGAAGCGGTTGCGGTTGGCGCCGCGATTCAGGGCGCAGTGTTGTCGGGTGATCGCAACGACGTACTGTTGCTGGATGTGACGCCACTGTCCTTGGGGATCGAAACCATGGGCGGCGTGATGACCAAAATGATTCAAAAGAACACGACTATTCCAACCAAATTCAGCCAGATATTTTCGACAGCGGATGATAGCCAGCCTGCCGTAACGATCAAAGTGTTTCAAGGTGAGCGAGAAATAGCGGCAGGGAACAAGGCCCTCGGAGAATTCAATCTGGAGGGCATTCCACCGGCGGCCCGTGGCACGCCGCAGATCGAAGTTACTTTCGATATCGACGCCAACGGTATCTTGCATGTAGGCGCCAAGGACAAAGCCACCGGCAAAGAAAACAAGATCACCATCAAAGCCAACTCCGGGCTTACTGAGGCAGAAATCCAGAAGATGGTCAAAGATGCCGAGATCAATGCCGATGCCGACAAAACACTGGTCGCATTGAGTGAATCTCGCAATCGGGCTGATGCCTTGGTACATTCAAGTCGCAAGTCCTTGTCCGAGCATGGCAAACAGCTCGATCCAGGCGAAGTGGGAAAATTGGAGGCGCTCATTACCGATCTGGAATCCTCATTTGAGGGCGGCAACAAGAGTGCGATTGACGGCAAGAGCGAGGCATTGTCAAGCGCGGTCAAGAAAATGGAAGACCGTATCCAAGAAAAAGCACGGGAACAATCATCCGCGAGCAGTGGCGCCAAGACTCAACACCAAGACAGTGAGCCGGAAATTAAGGACGAGCATCCCGATACGGTTGAGGCTGATTTCAAAGAGGTCGGCAAATAACGGTTCTACCAATGTTTTGGGATGTGAGATGCATGCGATAAGTACGGCGCGAGCGACCCCGGCTGCGATGACGTTGGTGGACAAGGCCAGCACTGCAGCTTGCTGCGAACAGGGCCGCAGTCAATTGGGTGTAATTTATGGGGGTATCCATGCATGCAATGGTGCTGACGCAGTTGAAATCTCCTTTGATCTGGACCGAATTGGCGGACCGCTTGCCCGGTGTCGGCCAGATTCGTGTGCAAGTGAAGGCCTGTGGCGTCTGCCGCACCGATTTGCATGTGATCGACGGCGAATTGCCTGATCCGCTGCTGCCGATCATCCCGGGCCACGAGATTGTTGGTCGTATCGATGCCATTGGCCAAGATGTAGCTGGACTGCACATGGGGGAGCGAGTAGGCATTCCCTGGCTTGGCCACACTTGTGGCAAGTGTCCCTATTGCCTGGGCGCGCGAGAAAATCTTTGCGATCACCCGCTCTTCACCGGTTATACGCGCGATGGCGGTTTCGCCACTTCGGTAATTGCTGATGCGAATTACGCGTTTCCGCTAGGAGAGACGGGTAGTGACGTTGCGCTTGCGCCATTACTTTGTGCCGGCTTGATAGGCTGGCGATCGTTGTCGATGGCTGGAGACGGGAAGAAACTTGGTCTGTACGGCTTCGGTGCGTCAGCACATATTGTGGCGCAGATCGCCAAATGGCAGGGACGTTCCGTGTTTGCCTTTACGCGCCCCGGGGATCTGGCCACTCAGGCGTTCGCAAAAAAATTAGGCGCTGTTTGGGTTGGGGGATCGGACCAGGTGCCGCCCGAAGCACTTGATGCGGCCATCATTTTTGCCACCGCGGGAAATCTCATACCTGCTGCATTGAAAGCGGTGCATAAAGGTGGAGTGGTGGTCTGTGCCGGTATCCACATGAGCGATATTCCAAGTTTCCCTTATTCAGTTCTATGGGGAGAGCGAAAGCTTCTGTCGGTGGCCAATCTCACACGGCAGGATGGCCTCGACTTCTTGCGGCTTGCCCCACAAATCGGGATAGTCACTGAGGTTACCAGCTATTCTCTACAAGACGCGAACACGGCTTTGGCGGATCTTCGTGCCGGAAAATTTCACGGTGCAGCCGTGCTGGTGCCATAACTGTTGTGTCAGCAAGCACATTCACAAACCAAATTCTATTTACTGGGCACAGCGGAAATCTTGTTTGGATTGATCTGTCCATCAAAAATACACATTAAAAATCGCAGAAATATTTTGCTGAGTTGGTTAGCGCACGGACATTTCACCTAGTGGGCAGGCATGATGTGAAACATGACATCTATCTCCATCGGCGTTCTGCGGCCAACAAAAACACAGAGAAACCTCATTCCCGCCATGGCGATGCAAAGTGCGGATCTATTGGATATCGCATGGGTAGAACCGTCAACAGTGCTTACAAAAAACAACCTGAAAGATGCACGAGGTGGCGGCTTAATCAAGCTTGCCATGCTGGCTGTAGGTGCGGCAATTGGGTTTATCTGGAGTGCATCGGCGCTCAGCCTGCCGTCTGCGCCAGGTGCCACGGGAGCGTCGAGTAACGTTCCACTGGCATCCGACTTCCAACACGACGTCGCACCGCTGCTACTGATGCCGCAAGACGAACGCACTGCCTATGCCGTGCGCTTGCAAGAAGCCCTTGATACAGCGAAAGTGCAGATTGCCGCGCCGCAATTCATTGTCCTGGTTGATCGCAGTCCCAGCGTCCAAGCAGCATTGTTGTATTGGGGCTCCGCAGAACATGGCTGGAACTTTATCGGCGCAACACCTGTATCCACCGGCTTGCCTGGTCGGTACGAGCACTTTGTCACTCCTTTGGGCGTATTCAGTCATTCCATGGCGAATCCGGATTTTCGGGCCGAAGGAACGAAGAATAAACTTGGTTTTCGGGGCTACGGAATTAAAGGAATGCGGGTATATGATTTCGGCTGGGTCGATGCTCCCCGAGGCTGGGGTGACGGAGCGATGGGCGTATTGCGATTGCAGATGCATTCTACCGACCCGGCTCTGGCCGCACCGCGTCTAGGTACCGCGCAGTCTGAAGGCTGTGTGCGAATTCCTGCGGCACTAAATGACTTCGTTGACCGCCATGCCTTACTTGATCAGGATTATGAGGAATTGGTCGCAGTCGGAACTCACCCTTGGGTGCTCCGCAAAGACAGCACACCTACGTTGTCTCCGGGGCGCTATTTAGTGGTTGTCGATTCAGAGCGAAAAATACGGCCTGACTGGTCGCCGCTACCTAAGTGGCGTTGACCTGGCGATCCCGCCAAATATCAGGTATGAGATCAACAACGTCAGTTGACGATGATGTTGTTTGTCACGTTCCGAACGCCCGGGGTATTCCAAGCCGAATGCTTGGCCAAGTCGCGTTCCGACAAGCTGTGAACGGTTCCGGTTAAGGTCACGTCGGTTCCTTGAATTTCAACCGATATGCTTTTGGCATCGGCGTCGGCGCGTCTTTTCAAGGCTGTCACGATATCGGATTTGACTGCTTTTAAGTCTACTCTTGGCCTTAACGTGATTTGGTTACTCACGCCTCTCACACCCATCAAGTCTTGAACGGCCACCTCAGCGGCATCGCGCTGATAATGCCACGCAACGTCGCCCGTTAGCGTGATCCAGCCATTTTCAACCATTACCTTTACGTAGTTTTGCGGCAAATAGGTCTGCCATTGGAGAATATTTTCTGCTGCGCGGGCAATATCGATATCATTTCGCTCGCTGGATCCGGGAAGAACAACGCTTATTTCTATTGCCAGCCCCTTTACTCCCAGTACACGGCAAGCGGCGCGCTCTGCGCCCCATTTTTCCGAATAGCTTCTTACATGCCCAGCCAAGGTCACTATCCCGTCTTCAACTTCAACACCGATTCTCGCCGATTTGACAGACGGATCCCAGCTCAGCTCTGCAATGACGTCCTTCTGCAATGCTATATCGGTCTTCATGGCTGTCCTTTAGGGGATGAGATTGGACTGCTACCATGCTTTCTTGGCGCTGTTGGGTCTGTACGTCGTCCCACTTATGCGAAAAATACTACAAAAATAGATTTACCAGTCACTGCCCACATTTTAATTTTCGATTCAATTTTCCCTTTTAACGGTTGTTATACGGCGCTTCTTTGTATTCGAAATGAATTCTTTTCACTCTGTTTGTTCGCTATCGTACATAAGCGCAATCAATAGACTTATACACTCAAGTCCTACAGCGCAAGAGTTGATCTTCGCAATTCAGCAGGTAACCGTCTCGAAAGGCTTCACAATGCCTATCTCTAAAAATCCAAAAAGAAATCACTTGCTAGCGGCATTGCCGGATGCCGAATGGCAGCGCTGGTTACCCCATCTTGAGTTGATTGATTTAGCGCTTGGCCAGGTTCTGCACGAAACGGGACAGCCTATGAAGCATGTCTATTTCCCAACCACCGCTATCGTGTCGCTTCTGTATCTCCTGGAAAATGGTTCTTCTGCGGAAATTGCAGTTGTAGGCAATGAGGGGGTTGTCGGTATTTCCCTCTTTATGGGGGGAGGGGAGTCCACGCCAAGCCGGGCAGTGGTGCAGAGCGCCGGGATTGGATTTCGGATGAAAGAACGCGTGATTAAAGAAGAATTTGCCCGTTCCGGCCCTGTCATGCATTTGTTGCTGCGATACACCATGGCGTTGATTACGCAAATGGCTCAGACAGCAGTGTGTAATCGACACCACTCGCTGGATCAGCAACTATGCCGTTGGCTCCTATTGAGCCTTGATCGCTTGCATAGCAACGATCTCATGATGACGCAGGAACTCATCGCCAATATGCTGGGCGTACGGCGCGAGGGAGTTACCGAAGCAGCTCTGCGCTTGCAGGGGGCCGGCTTGATTCGCTATGCCCGGGGGCGCATCAAAGTGCTGGATCGTCCGGGCCTCGAAAAACGTGTTTGCGAATGCTACGCCGTGGTAAAGAAGGAATCTGACCGTCTGCTGCCCGCCCAGTTGGCGACTTAGCGCAAGAGAGTTGAGAATGCTGAAGGGGGGCGCGAGTTGGAGCGACTTAACAGTATTCAAATATCGATAGCAAAATTCTCAATAACCAGATTGCATATTCCAATTATTTTCTTCTAAAAATCTTTAAGTGGGATAACCCACAGACGCATGATGTTATTGCGCCCATTCTCTGCCGTGCGAACAAGCGATTAATCGCACAACCAACGGCATCAATACCAGGAGAAACGCATGGCACTTCATCGTCAAGAGGACGCACGCCCTTCGCTGGACGCAGATATCTATGGCACGCAGGCGGCCAATATCTCGGTTCCGAAATATCGCATGGCAGAGGGAGAATTACGGCCGGATGTGGCTTTCGCACTGGTACGAGACGAGCTTTTCCTCGACGGAAATGCGCGGCAGAACCTCGCGACATTTTGCCAGACCTGGCTGGATCCGGAAGTGCATCAGTTGATGGATCTGTCGCTCGACAAAAACATGATCGACAAGGACGAATATCCTGCCACCGCTGAACTCGAGAGCCGTTGTGTCCACATCCTGGCCGACCTTTGGCATTCTCCCAAAGCAGCCGATACCATCGGCTGTTCTACTACCGGGTCGAGTGAAGCATGCATGTTAGGCGGTCTGGCTTTAAAGTGGAAATGGCGCCAGCGCATGCTGGCTGCAGGCAAGCCGACCGACAAACCAAATATAGTGACTGGCCCGGTTCAGGTCTGCTGGCACAAATTTGCCCGCTATTTCGATGTCGAGCTACGCGAGATTCCACTCGAACGCGGACGTCTGGGCATGACGCCGGAAGAGGTCATGAAACGGGTGGACGAGAACACCATCGGCGTCATGCCGACGTTCGGCGTTACCTTTACCTGCCACTATGAACCGGTAGCCGAAATAGCCGCGGCGCTGGACCGGTTGGCTGGCGACAAACTGCTAGACATACCAATGCACGTAGATGCTGCATCAGGCGGCTTCACGGCGCCGTTTTCAGAGCCGGATCTGATGTGGGATTTCCGCATTCCGCGCGTGCGTTCGATCAATGCTTCCGGACACAAATATGGACTGGCGCCGCTGGGCGTCGGCTGGGTGGTGTGGCGCGACCGCAGTGATCTGCCGGAAGAACTGATTTTCAATGTCAACTACCTGGGCGGCGATATGCCCACCTTCGCCCTGAATTTTTCACGCCCCGCAGGCCAGATCATCTCGCAGTATTACTTGTTTTTGCGACTCGGCCAGGCAGGCTACCAGCGCATCGTGCAAAGCGGTTACGACACCGCGCAGTACATCGGCCGCGAGATTTCCAAGCTGGGTCCATTTGAGCTGTTTTTTGACGGCGATAGCCGCAAAGGCATCCCCGCCATCTCTTGGGTGATCAAGGAAGGTGCACAGCCTGGCTATTCGTTGTTCGATCTATCGGATCGCCTGCGTGTACGCGGCTGGCAGGTTGCGGCCTACACCATGCCACCCAACATCACCGAGGTAGTGGTGATGCGGGTATTGATCCGGCATGGCTTTAGCCGTGACATGGCCGACATGCTGATGGAAGACACCCGGCGTTCGATCGACTACTTGCAGAAGCATCCACCTACCAAACCACAGAGCGCGGAAGAGGGCACCACCTTCACCCATAGCGGCGAACCGATGAAAAAAGTGAGCCTGCGATGAACTGGATTACCGTCACCCTGCAGGCGCATCCAGAAATCGCTGTTCTGCTGGCGCTTGCGGTCGGCTACTACGTCGGCGGCAAAAGCTTTAAAGGCTTTAGCCTGGGGGCGGTGACGGCGACACTGATCGCCGCGGTGGTGATCGGTCAGTTGGGCATACACATTTCCGCCGACGTCAAATCCATCTTCTTTCTGATTTTCCTGTTCGCCGTAGGATACGGGGTGGGGCCGCAGTTTGTGCGCGGTATCGCCAAGGATGGTATTCCGCAAGCTTTATTCGCGGTGGTGATGTGCCTGCTTTCTCTTGGCGCCGCTTATCTGGCGGCACGCCTGGCCGGCTATGATGTTGGCTATGCAGCCGGGCTGTTCGCCGGCTCACAAACGCTTTCAGCTTCTATCGGTTTGGCCACTGACGCCATCAATCAGATCGGCCTTACGCCAGATAAGACGCAAGCCTTGCTCAATGCGATTCCGGTGGCATATGCAGTCACCTATATCTTCGGTACGGTCGGCTCAGGCTTGATTCTGTCGATATTGGGACCGCGCCTGCTACGGGTGGATCTGGCGGTCGAATGCAAAGCCTATGAATTAGCCATGGGCGGCGCACCGGCGACCGGAGGTGAAGGCAGTGCCTGGCATCAGTACGAGACACGAGCGTTTCGCGTGGCGGCGGGCAGCAAGCTTACCGGCAAGACCGCAGCTGAAGCTGAGGCCATGCTGGGGCCGGCACAAATATTCATCGAACGCTTGCGGCGCTCTGGGAAGATCGAGGAGGCCCGTGCTGCCACCGCTATCCAGGCGGGAGATATCCTGGCGGTGGCAGGGCGACGTGATTTACTTGTCAACGTTGTCGAACATTCTGCGGAAGAGGTCGACGACGCCGAGTTGCTGTCGATGCCGGTGGAGGGCGTCGATGTGTACGTCACTAGCCGGGATGTGGACGGAAAAACCCTGGCTCAGCTGGCGCACGAGGTTGCAGCACATGGCGTCTTCCTGCGCAAGATCACTCGCGGCGCCACCGCCACGGACATTCCTGTGCTGGCGCAGACTCAGGTCCATCGTGGCGACATACTGACCATTACCGGCCGGGTGCAGGACACGACTGCCGCCGCCAAGGCCATGGGCTATGCGGACCGCCCAAGTACTGTAGCCGATGTCGCATTTATTGCTGCGGGTATTACGGTGGGTGCTTTGTTTGGCGCACTGACTTTCAAAATTGGCTCGGTGCCATTGACTCTATCCACCGCCGGTGGCGCTTTGATAGCAGGCCTGGTCTGCGGCTGGTTGCGCTCGGTGCATCCGACCTTTGGCCGTATCCCGCCAGCTACGGTTTGGTTCATGAATTCGTTGGGCCTGAACGTATTCATTGCGGTGATCGGAATATCCGCCGGCCCCGGATTCGTGGCCGGTTTGCAGCAGCTAGGCGTCAGTCTGTTCTTGTGGGGTATTTTCGCCACTACCGTGCCGCTGATACTCGGTATCTATATCGGGAAATACATATTCCGCTTCCATCCGGCGATCGTGCTCGGATGTTGCGCTGGGGCGCGTACGACAACTGCGGCGTTGGGTATGGTCTGCGATGTGGGAAAGAGTCAGGTCCCTGCGCTCGGCTATACGGTTACCTACGCAGTGGGCAACACATTGCTGACAATTTGGGGGATGGTAATTGTAATGCTGTTGAAGTGAGCGAATTTCGGATCATTAAAACTATTGGAAGATGCTTTCTCGCCTTGGATCTTTATATGCACGAGGTTTGACCTATATCAATCTTGCATGGATTGCTCCTTGCCGGCCGCCGGCTAATCCATATACAGTGTTTTACAGATTGCCAACTACCGAACAAAGGTATCCGTTTTGCAGCGGTTGATCGCTGGCACGGGATAACCTTCAAACAGCCACGTGGTCTTTTCCGGGAAATACCATGCACCAGATTTTACTTGCGACCCACGGCGCTCAGGCCTCGGGCAAAGTATTGGCTGAGGTCCTCAATGTGGCCGCGCCTACCGTCACGGTAAAGGTTATGTACATAGCATGAAGCCTGCTAACGCAAACGTTCTGACAATCAATGGTGGCTCATCCAGCATCAAATTTGCCTTGTTTGGAGCGGATCATTTGGCGAGGCGCCTGTTTGAGGGGCGAATTGAAGGAATCGGGCTGCCCCAGGGAGCTTTCGTCGTCAAAGGCCAAAGCCTGGAGGACAATTTTTCACATCCGGCAGTTGTACCTGATCACACTGCGGCGGTGATATTGCTGATGGACTGGATCGCCGATCGCGTGGCAGACGGCGGCTTGGCCGCGGTAGCGCACCGGATTGTGCACGGCGGCGCCAAATATTGGCAGCCGCAGCGCATTACTCAGCAGATGATCGTGGAGTTGCATCAGCTGAGTCAGTTTGATCCGGAGCATTTGCCGGAAGAGATTTTACTGGCAGAAGCATTTCATCGCAGATTCCCGGATTTGCTGCAGATCGCCTGCTTTGACACCGCATTCCATCACGATATGCCGCGCTTGGCGCAGTTGCTGCCAATTCCCCGTCGCTACCAGGCCAAGGGCGCCCGCCGCTACGGTTTTCACGGCTTGTCCTGCGCTTATCTGATACAAGCCTTGGAGCAGGAAGCCGGCATCGATGCCGCGCAAGGCCGCGTAATTCTCGCCCATCTTGGCAGTGGCGCCAGCGTCACTGCGGTACATGCCGGTAACAGCATGGATACCAGCATGGGCCTGACACCAGCCAGCGGTCTGCCGATGAGCAGCCGTTCGGGCGACCTTGATCCCAGCGTCGCGTGGTACCTGGCCCGCACTGAAAAAATGAGTGCCGGGCAATTTCATCACATGATCAATCATGAAGCCGGCTTGCTGGGTATTTCGGAAACCAGTTCGGACATGCGGGAGTTGCTGAAGCACCAGACGGAAGACGTCCGCGCAGCCGAAGCGGTGGCGCTGTTTTGTTATCAAGCCAAAAAATGGATTTGTGCACTGGCAGGCGTTTTGGAAGGCCTAGACACCTTGGTTTTCGCCGGCGGCATCGGCGAAAACGCGGCCGAGATCCGCTCTCGAATTTGCAACGGGCTGGGCTTTATCGGCATTGATATCGATGAGATTGCGAACCAGGCCGGCGCAGCCCTCATTTCATCGGCCGCGAGCGCTGTTTCGGTACGGGTAATCGCTACCGATGAAGAATCGATGATTGCACAGGACGCATATCGTGTTCTGGGGCAGCCTAACTGAGAAGGACGTTCTTGTGAAAATGGACTACCCCCAGCGCTCGGATAACACGCTCACGCCGGACCTGCAGCGTGAGATGCATGCCTGTAGGTGGGCAAAAAGCTTCCTGTCGGTCAGACAAATACCTATCCGGAAGACAGCCACAGCGGGATGTATCCCGATAATCCACAAGATGAAAGCGGCAAGATGCCGCACGCGGAATGAGCATGGATACTAGAACTGCGGGATTAATGCGTGACACCAGCGCTGCACTGCATGGTGGCGTGGTGAAGCAATGTCTCGATGCGCATTATCCTGCTCCGGCCGAGCAGCATCCTGTGCGCCTTGATCCGAGGAAGAACCATTTGCTGGCAGCTTTGCCGGATTCCATCTGGCGGCGTTGGCTGCCGCATCTGGAGGCAGTAGATATGCCTTTAGGGCAGGTGCTGTATGAATCAGGAAGTATACAGAATTATGTCTATTTTCCCACCAGCGCCATCGTCTCCCTGTTGTATCTGCTGGAAAGCGGCGGTTCGGCTGAAATCGCCGGAGTCGGCAACGACGGTATTGTCGGCATCTCTTTGTTCATGGGCGGTGAATCGACGCCAAGCCGGGCCGTGGTGCTAAGCGCCGGACAGGGTTATCGCCTGCGGGCCAGGACCATGAAAGAGGAATTCAACCTTGGCGGCCCGGTGCTGCATTTGCTGTTGCGTTATATCCAGGCGCTGATTACCCAGATGGCGCAAACCGGAGTCTGCAATCGCCATCACTCCGTCGACCAGCAACTGTGCCGCTGGCTGTTGCTCAGCATGGATCGTCTACAAGATAACCATCTTGCGATAACACAAGAGCTGATTGCCAACGCCCTTGGCGTGCGGCGCGAGGGAATTACCGAGGCGGCGCGAAGTTTGCGACAGGCCGGCTTGATCAGTTATGCCCGCGGCCATATCTCTGTGCTGGACCGGCAAGCCCTGGAGGCGCGTAGTTGCGAATGCTATGCGGTCGTCAGATGCGAATGCGAACGTTTGCTTCCTGCCGGATTGGCCACGTAAGCCAGCGCCGTTCCGGATCGCAAATCCGGACTTTTGATCTGGGGAGACCTCGACCGTTCCTTGCATATATCCAGGAAATATCATGGAAATAGAAAATTCACCGTTTTACCTATTTGATACTCATGCAGAAGCGGAACGGGCAATCCAATGGCTGCGCCGCGCTGCATTCGATGTCAAGAAGCTGTCGCTGATCGGGATGGGCTATCACACCGAAGAACAGTCGATCGGCTTCTATACGACAGCAGGTCAGATAAAAGCGTGGGGCGGCGTCGCCGTGCTCTGGGATGGTATCTGGAGTCTGCTATTGGCGCCGGCAGTATTTTACCTGCCCGGCATAGGATTGATAGCTATGGCTGGCCCTATCGTCAATGAACTGATGGCTGCTCTGGAAGGAGAGGTGAGGGTGGACGACGCTTCAGCTTTGAGCGTAGCTCTGCGCCAAGTCGGCGCCAGCAAAGAGCAGGCAGGCAAGTACCAGACTGCCTTGAAGGCCGGTAAATTTATTCTCATGGTCCACGGTAATGCAGAAGAGATGGCGCTAGCGCGTGCGGTCATGGCTACCCGTACCTTGTGGATAGCCTAGCTACATCGGTTTGCTGCCGTCATAAGAAAGCATCGATCAATACATTTCCAGATTTTCCCTTAAGTGTTGCAGCGAACGGACGCGTCATCAAATGCTGAGCATGCTTGAAGTTCGATAAATAAAGTGAAGGATAAATATGAAAACCGACACACAAATTCAAAGGGATGTCCTCGCGGAGCTTAAATGGGAGCCATCGGTTAACGCAGCGCAGATTGGCGTTGAAGTAAAGGAAGGCATTGTCACTTTGGAAGGGAAAGTTAGCAGCTATTCGGAAAAATGGGACGCCGAGCGTGCGGCCCAACGTGTGTCCGGCGTTAAGGCGTTGGCAATCAAATTGGACGTTGCGCTACCAGGATCGAGTCAGCGCGACGACGCGGATATCGCGCATTCGGCAGCAAACGTCTTGGCGTGGATGACCTATTTACCGGACGATTCGGTCGAGGTCGTCGTTGAAAAAGGTTGGATCACACTCTCCGGCGAAGTCGATTGGGACTATCAAAAGCAAGCTGCCCTGGGTGCAGTTAGACATTTGATGGGTGTAACGGGCGTCAGCAATCAGATTGTGATCAAGCCAAGAGTTTTACTGAGCGCCGTCAAATCGGAAATCGAATCGGCGTTGAAGCGACGCGCCCACATGGATGCCGACAAGATATTGGTCGCTATTAAAGATGCCGATGTGACGCTGACTGGCACCGCGCACAGCCTGTCTGAACGCGACTCGGCGAGACACGCCGCTTGGGGAACGCCTGGTGTGCGAAATGTCGTGGACCACATCGTCGTCATCTAAAAGATGTCGGCAGCTGGAGCTGCAATTCGTACTCTGATATCAAACAGGAAGAGATTTTTCCTTCTTTAAATAGGAAGCATCATGGAAACAGATAATTTGCCGTTTTATGTGTATGACACACATGCCGAAGCAGACGAGGCCATTCGTTGGCTGGATCGCTCTGGCTTCGACGTAAAGAAGCTGTCACTGGTGGGAAAGGGTTATCACACCGAAGAACATCCAGTCGGATTTTATACAACTGGAGACAGAGTAAAAACCTGGGGTGGCATTGGCGCCTTCTGGGGCGGTGTATGGGGCTTGCTGCTCGCCCCTGCAGTTTTTTTTCTACCCGGATTAGGCCTTATGGTGATGGCGGGGCCTGTGGTAGCAACGCTGATAGGGGTTCTTGAAGGTGCTGTGGTCGTTGGCGGTGTTTCAGCCCTCGGCGCCGCATTGATGCAAACCGGCGCCTCCAAAGATCAAGTAATCAAATATGAAACTGCCTTGAAAGCCGACAAGTACGTTCTCACTGTCCATGGCAATGCAGACGATTTGGCGAAAGCGCGTGCTGTACTGGCGAGTGCAACAGTCTAGGAACTGCGGGAAAGTGACAGGCAAGGCCGCCGAAATATGCGTGAAGCCAGGCAGGTTTCTGTTCGCGTTCGCTTCACGCCAATTCAGCATCCAGTTTGATTGAATAGGAAAAATGATGAAAGCATTTGTTTACGGCGGCCCCGGTCTGAAATCGGTTGAAGATCGCCCCAAGCCCGAGATCAAGGAGCCCGGCGACGCTATCGTTAAAATGGTGAAGACGACCATCTGTGGCACTGACTTGCATATCCTCAAAGGCGACGTGGCCACCTGCGCTCCTGGTCGTATTCTTGGACACGAAGGGGTTGGCATCGTTGACTCGGTCGGGGCCGGTGTGACTGCATTCAAATCCGGCGATCGTGTGCTCATTTCATGTATCTCTTCGTGTGGGAAATGCGAATACTGCCGCCGTGGCATGTTTTCTCATTGCACAACCGGAGGCTGGATTCTTGGCAACGAGATTGACGGCACGCAGGCGGAATATGTCCGTACGCCGCATGCGGATACCAGCCTGTATCCGATTCCGGAAGGCGCCGATGAGGAAGCGCTGGTAATGCTGAGCGATATTTTGCCGACAGGTTTCGAATGCGGCGTGCTCAACGGTAAGGTGGAGCCAGGCTCGACGGTGGCAATTGTAGGCTCCGGGCCAATTGGCCTTGCCGCATTGCTGACGGCTCAACTGTATTCTCCTGCACAGATCATCATGATCGATCTTGATGATAACCGCCTTGAGGTAGCGCGCCAGTTTGGCGCCACACAGACGATCAACAGTGCAGATGGGAAAGCGGCCGAATCAGTGAAAAAACTCACCGGTGGCCGTGGCGTAGATACAGCGATTGAAGCTGTCGGCGTGCCGGCGACTTTTCTGCTATGCCAGGACCTGGTCGGTCCAGGAGGCATCATCGCAAATATAGGTGTGCATGGGCAGAAGGTCGATTTGCACATGGAGCGTTTGTGGTCTCAGAACATTGCGATCACAACCCGTCTCGTCGATACGGTAACGACGCCGATGCTGCTGAAGACCGTGCAGTCGAAGAAGATCGACCCGACCCGCCTCATCACCCATCGCTTCAAACTCGACCGTATTCTCGACGCTTATGACACCTTTGGCCGAGCCGCAGAAACCAAAGCGCTGAAGGTGATCATCGAGATGTAGTTGATTCGACTGCAATATACATTCATGCGATGTAACAAATTTAAAAAGAGTTAAATCATGTGCAGTCAATGCGTTGGTAACTTCCAATGAACAAGAGAGTCAAAGCGTATCTGGTCGGGGGTGGTATAGGATCCCTGGCGGCAGCTGCTTTCATGATCCGAGACGGCGGCGTGCTGGGGGCTGATATATCAATCCTTGAGGCGTCTCCTGTGCCGGGAGGAAGTCTCGACGCCGCCGGAAGTCCGGACAGCGGATATTCCATGCGAGGCGGTCGCATGTTCACCACCGACAACTACGAATGTACTTGGGATCTTTTCAAGTCGATCCCGTCCTTGAATTCAAAGAACAAAACTGTGTTTGATGAAACCGTTGAATTCAATGAAAAATACCAGGCCAATTCCATGGCGCGCCTGGTAGACCGTTGCTGCTCCAAAGTCCCTGTCGGCTCGATGGGGTTTTCGATGCAAAATCGGATGGAATTGCTTAAGCTGAGCAATGCCGAAGAGGGTGAGCTCGGAAACGACAGGATCACCGACTGGTTGTCGCCGACATTCTTCGACACGGAATTTTGGTATATGTGGTCGACCACCTTCGCCTTTCAGCCTTGGCACAGCGCTGTTGAATTTAAACGCTATCTGCACCGTTTTATGCTTGAGTTTGCGCGCATCGATACCCTCGCCGGCGTTAAACGCACTATCTATAACCAATATGACTCGTTGGTACGTCCGTTGCAAAGCTGGCTTGAAGGGCAGGGTGTTCATTTTGTCGCGGATTGTCTGGTGACGGATTTTGACAGCACGTCAACGAATGGCATGTTTTCTGTGACGGGTATTCACTGCCGTCGAGATGGGAAATCTGAATTTATAGAAGTGCTGAACGATGATTTTGTCTTTTTCCAAAATGCATCGATGACCGATGCATCCAGTCTTGGCTCCATGACGACTGCGCCGGAGAAATTAAGCAAAAAGGATAGCGGCGGCTGGGCGCTTTGGGAAAAATTGGCGAAGGACAGACCGGAATTTGGCAGTCCAGCCGTATTCAGCAGCTGTATTGCTCAGTCTTTTTGGGAATCATTTACCGTTACGCTGAAGCATCCGATGTTCTTTGATCAGATGCTTCAATTTACTGGCAATGTTCCAGGCACCGGCGGTCTGGTGACATTTAAGGATTCAAACTGGCTGATGTCCATCGTGCTGCCGCACCAGCCACATTTTCAAAATCAACCACATGACGTGCAAGTATTTTGGGGCTACGCACTGCATCCGGATCGGATCGGGAATTTCGTCGCCAAACCAATGAGCGACTGCAATGGTGCAGAAATCCTGCGCGAACTGTGTGGACATCTTGGATTCGATCTGGAGACGGTCGAATCGGCAATTTGCATACCAAGCAAAATGCCATACATTACCAGCATGTTCATGCCTCGCACGCGCGGTGACAGGCCGTTGCCGAAACCACTTGGATCGAGAAATTTGGCTTTTATTAGCCAATTTGTAGAAATACCCGACGAGGTCGTTTTTACCGTTGAATATTCAATACGAGCGGCGCAAATCGCGGTTTACCAACTGTTGCGCCTCGATCGACAGATACCTGTCATCCAGCCCCACGATAAATCGATTCGCACCCAGCTTGAAGCATTGATCAAGGCCTTTAAGTGAAAATTTTCTCGTCCTGAGGTGGTGTGACTACGCGCCAATTGGAAAAGCATGATGAAGATATATTCAAATGACTTTCGCGTTAAGGAAGGTGATGAGGTCAATCTCAAGAAGTGGCCGACGATCATCAAACCTGTTTACAAGTCAAAGGGAAACTATAAAGAGCTGCTTGAAGAGCACGTTACGCAACTAAGCTCACAACAGCAGCTTCTCTACGCCTCCAATCGCTATGCCGTACTACTTATTTTCCAGGCGATGGATGCCGCTGGAAAGGATGGCGCCATCAAGCATGTGATGTCTGGAGTCAATCCGCAAGGTTGCCAGGTGTTCAGTTTCAAACACCCAAGTCCCGCTGAACTGCAACACGATTTTCTTTGGCGCACCACGCGAGATCTTCCGGAGCGCGGCAGGATAGGGATTTTCAACCGATCATATTATGAAGAAGTGCTGATCGCGCGTGTCCATCCCGAGATTCTTCGGGGAGAAGGCATAGTAGATGCTCCGCGCGACGACAAGGAAATCTGGCGCGATCGCTATCGTTCAATCACGAATCTGGAGAGACATCTCCGCGGTAATGGAACGCGCATCATTAAATTTTTCCTCCATATGTCAAAGGATGAACAGCGAAAGCGGTTTCTTCAACGCATTGATGAACCAGATAAAAATTGGAAATTCAGCGCTGCAGACATTCAAGAGAGAAAATTCTGGGCAAATTACATGACGGCCTATGAAGAGTGCCTCGGGACAACCAGCACGCGCGATACGCCCTGGTATGTCGTACCCGCCGACGATAAACAAAATGCGCGACTGATTGTGTCGAAAATCGTTCTCGATACGCTCGAGGAACTCAAAATGAAATATCCAAAAACGGGTAGTAAGCACAAACAGGAATTGCAATCGGTGCGCAAGCAGCTCGAGAAAGACCGTGATACGCCGTGATCTGATTGGCAAGTTTTCTGAGAGGCATCGCTTACGCCATTTGGCGTAACGGCTATTGCAAACGGAGACGTTTCCAGTACGCCAAATCCAAGGAACTTCCAATGCCGCTGTTTAATTTCACCGATTTCGTGACCCGACAGATGAGGCCAGCTATGAGAAAGCAAGAAGAGATTGAAGCAATCAAGGCGAAAATCGTGAAAGCCGAATTAGACAGTCGCACTTGGCAGATCGATGGCGACGAAGAAAAATATCTCGACGCCTACGATAGGGGAGAGGCATTTGAGTCTTTGTTAGAGCGAAAGTTGAAGCAAACCTATCAAGCAACTTATTCTGGTCCTGATTCAAGGAGTTACCCCATGTTGAAAAGCTTAAGCCATATTAGCGGTTCCACCATCGAAGCAGAAGACGGTTGTTGAAGATTGCTTAAAATTGCCCCACTGTTTTCATCGAAATCTGCCCCACCCTGTTAATGCGTAATTCATATTATTTCTGTGGATAAGTTTTC
>NZ_JBIUZX010000017.1:0-79026 GCF_044745265.1 Collimonas sp. NPDC087041 | reverse complement strand
CTGGATACGGCCGCATCAGTTCAATGACGGACTCGCGCCGGCAGTGGCCGAAGAAAAACTTAAGGCAGTGTCCGGGATTACTTGACCACTACAAAATACCCTTAACTACCCCTGAAATTATCCCTGGCCGGTTCTTCGAAACATCGTCGGCAAATTGAGCGTCAAACTCAAACCAAGCCCAAAACTCAGAACGGACTTACACTAACCTTAAAGCGCATGGCCAGCGCTAAAAAGCGTGGCCGGTGGCAAAATAAATTTGCCCCGGCCATTTCTTAATTTACATCATTTTTTGTTTACTGCGTCTTAAAATATTTTGTCAGCCGCAGAAAAATCACTTAGTTTCGTTAAATTCAATACGACGATTTTGAAAACGACCGCTTGCAATATCGTTATCACCAATTGGCTTGGAATCGCCATAAGCCTTAGTCGTGAAAGTAGCCAGGGCGATGCCCTTCGATACAAAGAAATCACGAACGGCATCAGCACGCTTTTGCGACAACTCCATATTGACGGCCGATGATCCTACGTTATCGGTGTGACCGCCGATTTCCATCTTGGCACCTTTGGCACAATCCTTAATCGCTGTCACAGCCTTAGCAAATTCTAGCGCGTCCTCTTTAGGAATTTCAAACGATCCGGAAGGGAAGTTGAACGAATATATATTCATGACGGCCACTACGTCTGGAGTAGTGCACACCCCAGGCTTAAGATTGCTTAAAGCAGTCTCAAATTGCTGTTTGTGATCCGCAAGAGCTTCTGACAAATCAAACATTGACACTTTATAAGCGCTACCAAAGAGGGTCCTGGTTTTGTCCAATAAACCGAGTTTCGGATCAGTTGCGCCACCTCCGAGCTCTATGTTGTTATTCTTTATAGCCAACTCTACATTTGGCATCTTGAGCCCGCCCAACAAATCGGGAAGTTTACCGAGCCAATCAGCAGGTTGAGCAGTAGAGGCAACCACTATGTGGGCTTCCACTCCATCGCCATAGTTCTTTTTCAAGTCTTCCAAAATGGCGCTCTTCTCCTCTTCGCTCCCGACGGTAGCAGATACATTTGCTTTGCCATCCTTATCTGTAACCAGCGTGAGTCCAGGTGCAACGGATGCCGACGCAACGACTGTCTGTGCAACCGGTTCGATGGCAGAGGTCGGGGACTTGTTGCAGCCTCGCAAAAAAAACAACAAGCCAATCAGGGCCAACAGCAGCAGAACCCACCACCACTTTTCCAGGCTTCCCTTTTTATTCGGTGTAGAACCAGATTTGGCACTTGGTTGAACAGTTTGAACCACATGTGGTGTAGCGACATGAAGAGCTGCCAACGTATTATTTAACCTGCTTTCGATGCTATTAAAAAATGCTGCTGTGCTGCCCACTCCCAGCGCAGCCCAAACATCTTCAGGCAGCCGTCCTTGAATAAAAGGGATCTGATGCGCTAGTGTTGAAATAAATAGATGTTGTTGACTTTTTCCTGTTTGAAGGTAATTTTTCACTAAACCTAATAGAGTAGCCGTGGTCAAGGCAGCCATTGGGGCCACTACATTAACTGCCGTATCAGTATGTAAGGCCACGGCTTGAATTACATTGCCAGTTTTATCACCCAACAAATGTGCAGTTTGTTCTGTTCCAATTTTAAGCAAATTGCTAACCGAAGTCGGATTGGCAAATACAAGAGGCAAATTTGTAACTATGCTCGCGTCAACTTTAGACCACATAACCGATGAATATAATGCGTGTGCGCCATCGACCGTATCAGCACGCTTTGCCATCCAACCGATTAAAGTCGGTACTAAAGTATCAACGATGGCTTTAGCTTTGTTCACTTCTATACCAAAGTGTGAGCTCGCGAGCTGAATGACTTCCACGCCAAATGTGGCTTGTGTATGTTGCAGCAAATTCAAATTCATATGCATTTTCCCGAACAAAAATATGTTCAATTTAACAACTATTAAATTGCAAATAATACAAATAAACTCAACATGTTGAACACATTGGAATATTTATTACGAATAGATAAAACAGAAATTTGGAAAATGAATAAAGAAACTCAAAGAATTAATACAAATCCGCATTGATTCAAAATGCGGCTACCTCATTAAGTTTTCTGGATCACCTGAATAATTTTTCCAGGAGCAGAAACATCAGTTTTAAAGCATTAAAATTTAAAAAATTCAATTGCAAATTAGTGCAAACGTCCTTGCAAATCTTTTCAGTCCGCGTGACTACTATCCACGCGGACATTAAATGAATTATTACTGTTCGCCGACCAACTCGATCTCTACTCTACGATTGGGTTGCAGACATTTCACTAGCTGCGGCGTTACATTGTTTCCCGCACACTCTGTAATTGGGTGAGCAGCTCCTAAACCCGTTGCTTGAACAAGTTTATCGTCAAGACCATTCCTGATTAAATAACTACGAACCGTTTCCGCTCTCGCTTTAGACAACGTCAAATTATCTGCTTCCGAGCCAATCCGGTCGGTGTAACCAGCCACATTTACAGAGGACAGCGAAATTGAGTCTTGTTTGATATGAGTGACAAGTGCGTCGAGTTTTTCACGCCCAGGAACCTTTAAATCATTGATTCCTGATTTACCAAAAGCAAACAGGCCACTTTCTGAAAAGGCTATATGACTACGCGTTGGCGGAATTGGCGCCACCGAAGCAGCCTTTTCTTGTGGTGGATTGACGTAATTTTCGCAATCAGCATTTTTCCAATGCGTCGACTCAACGCGATCTTTGGAATCAAATTTAACTTTATATTGGCAAGTAACATATTCGTTACCTTTGCCAGTATAGAAATTAAACGCATAATTCCATTCATGTACACCAAATATTCCTTCGCTGAAATGAGGGCTCCCTAACTCTAAGCGAACCTGGTCCTTGTTCAAGCTTTGAGTAATGCGTTTAACATGATCCGGTCCAATGAAATCACCTGTCTTCAAATACGAGCTATCGAGAGCCGGGAAATTCTCCTCAGTCGTGCTCGCGGCGGAAACAGTAAAGCACGCACTGGTTAATAAAACGACGCATATTGCGCGACCAAGAATGTTGTATGAATGTTGCATATATAAATCCTGAGAAATGACAGCAATAGAAAATGGAATTAGGCTAAGAAAATCGCCAGACGCCACTTAAGACGTCTGACCGTAACTTCTCTTCTTTTGCTTAGTTAATAATCCCAGATACGCCGACGCGCGCTGCAACACCGCCAGTGGTGGCTCCAGAAACACCCCCACTAATACTCCAACGCCCGTTGTCCGCTGTACGCCGCAAAGATACGCCCACTGCACTCTGGTTTTGGTAATAACCGTAGCCGGCCGCGTAAGTGAACTTACCAGCGACGTAGGGCGCAGTTTCCAACGACATTGCTGCAGCTACACCCGCATAGGCTCTCTTCGCAACATCATTAATATTGTTCTGCAACTGCATAACCATCCCATTTGTGTACTGATTGGCTTGCTGTACAGCACTTCCTACACCAGAGTTAAGTTGCGCAACATTTACAGCATCTGTACTTTGAGAACCTGCAGCAACGTTCGTAATCTGACGTTCAGCTCCTGCACTACCAACAGAAACAGAACCTGCAGAGGTTTGTGGTGCGCTTACATAGGCGGCAGTGTAATTAGACTGGGCTCCTCTGTTATCTACAGAATTAGCGCCAATAGCTACGCCATTAGCCGTCTGGGCTGAAGCTTGTGATCCAATGGCAACACCACTTGTTGCGGCCTGTTGTACTGTGGCGCCATTGCCAATACCGACACTATTCGAGGCATTAGTGATTGTGTTAGGCCCCACCGCCACTGAGTTACTGCCAACGGCAAGCGAATCAGCAGCTGTTGAATTGGCATGAAAATATTTGTCCGCGGAATTTATAGACGAAATACTTACTTGACTGATAGCAGCTTGCAACTGAGCGACATTCACAGCATCCGTAGATTGACTACCACCGGCAACGTTAGTGATTTGCCGCTCAGCGCCGGCGGCTCCAACCGAAACAGCCCCGACAGATGTTTGCGGCGCTGCCAAGTAGGCAGCGGTATAATTTGTTGAAGCCCCTCGACTTTCTATCGAGCCAGCCCCCAACGCCACACCATTAGCCATTTGCGCTTGAGCTCCGGCACCTAATGCCGTTGCACCAACTCCTGACGCTTGAGAAGTAGAACCCAAAGCTGAACTATTTGCTGTCGATGCACTTGCACCAGCTCCCGAAGCAATTGATTGAGCACCGCTTGCAGTCGCATTCGGCCCAATCGCCACACTATCGGTACCCGTCGCACTGCTATCTGGCAATGTCGAATTGGCATGAAAATATTTAATACCCCCACCATTATTGATATTGGTAATGGTTGCACTCAGGTTATCAATTGCCGTGTCTGTAGCATACAGTTGAGAGCCATTCACAGCATCGGTACTAGTCGCACTGACACGTCCCGCTGCGACGTTAGTAATGGTCCGCTCACTACCTACATCACCAACACTAACGGTGCTAGTAGGAGTTGTTCCGGCATATTTATAAGCTACACCATTGATAGTAGTACCGGTTGTAGCAACGGCTGCCGCAGTATTGCTGTTTGCACCTAATGCAACATCGTTTGCATTATTCGCTTGCGCCCCAGTTCCCAAAGAAACACTGCTAAGTCCCGCTGCTCCGGCACTATTCCCGATGACGACCGCATTGTCAGCTCCAGGAGTCGTGAACGTACCGATACTGACGGTATTATTGGCAGCCCCCCCAGGACCCGCATCTAACCCAATTGCTACATTTCCTGTGCCATTTGTGTTCTGACCAGCAAAACTACCAACCGCCACGTTGTGAGCACCTGTCGAACCATTACCAGCTCCGAATCCATACGAGGCATTGTAGCTACCAGTAATACTTTGTCCGGCTTGATAACCAACTGCTGTATTTCCTGTCCCCGCAACGTTTTGGCCTGCGGCGTTACCAACCGCTATATTGGCAAAATTGGTTGCAACTCCGCCAGTACCCGCTCCAGTACCAATAGCAAGTTCACTTTGACCTACGGCGGTTGCCCCGTCCCCCATAGCAAGAGAATCTTGCGAACTAGCAACCGCACCAACTCCGGCGGCTATTGCATTCAGACCTGTTGCACCAGTATTGTTGTAATTGGCACCCTGCGTGCCCCCATCATTGACACTGTAATAATGCACAGCACCGGCAGTTGCAGCCGCGGAAACAGCTTGCAACTGTGCAACGTTGACTGCGTCACTGTTTAGGGTACCAGCGGCAACGTTCTGGATTTGGCGTGTGTTACTTGTACTACCAACTGATACAGGAGCAAGTGTCCCTACTGTAGTAGCCGCAATCGCCGTAGCCTGCGCCGCAGTGGCACCGGCAGGAACATAACCAACCCCATTTGCAGTTGCGCTAGCTACAGAATTACTACCCAACGCTACGCTATTAGCAGCCAACACGCTGCTGTTATTACCCAATGCCACAGCGCCATCGGTACCTACCGCGGCTGTGACGTTGTTGCCGACCACAAAGGTGTTGTTTGAAGCAATGTTATTATTGTTACCAATTGAATACGAGCCTGATCCAGTAACCGTGCTCGGATCACCGAAAGCACCGCTGCTGGCACCGCTGACGTTGCTGCCGACACCCATCGCGATCGAGTTAGAACCACTGCTCGTCGCACCCAAGCCAATGGCGATGCCGCTGGTGGCAGTTGCGGTTACCAAAGACTGGCCGCCGATGGCGATAGCGTTAGCCGACAGCGCCTGCGCCCCACCAGTTGGGCCGTTCGTGCCGATAGCCGTCGCACTGGTCCCAGCCGCCGTAGTTCCTAGACCCAGCGCAGTACTATTTGCACCCGAGGCATTCGCCAGAGCACCCAAGGCTGTCGCCGTAAACCCCGAAGCTGAGCTCAAAACACCTACCGCCGTGCTGTAGTCAGCCGAGGCGACGCTCTGGTCACCAAAGGCCGAGCTGTAGTTTCCCTTCGCCGAGCTGAGAACACCAATCGCTGTGCTCCGCAGGCCGCTTGCGATCGTGAGCGGGCCGATCGCCGTCGATTCGCCCACAGCCGAAGCAGCATTGCCGATAGCCACGTCACCATTGAACAGCGTCGGGGAGTAGCCGATAGATGTCGTAGCGCCATTTCCAAGAGCGACCGAATTTTGTGACTGGGCACTGGCACCGACTCCAACTGCCACTGCATTTGTGCCGGTGGCACTTGCCGCAGTGCTAGATGCACCACCACCAATTGCGACAGCACCAGTAGCGCTGGCAGTTCCATTACTACCGCTAGCTGCGTATTGGGCAAACGCCGCGCCTGGTAAAAAGGCAGCAACAGAAATTACCAAGGCAGCATGGATGACAGTAGCATTGCTCGACTGACCACTAGCCATTGACGCCCCCTTGGACTTCCCCTTGCTGCGGGTTAATTCCGACACGGCAACCCAAGCGCCCAAGGTCGAACTCCAGATAATACGAAATGCGTTATTCATGATATCTATCCTCAATGTTAATAATTTTTATTTGCAACTTACCCCGAAGAAACCAACTTTCTCGAATGAAAGTTTTATTGTATTTTTTTCTTGTTTTGTGTGATAATCAGGCATTTTTACATTTAAATCTTTATTTTTTTTATAAATTAACAATCGTTGACAATCAATGTCTTATATATACAATCTCCAACATCCGTCAATCGTGTAAAAACTAGATTGCATTTGCCATGAGAAACAAAATCGCACTCGCGTCCACGTGTGTTTTTGGGAGAGCCGAAAAAGGTATTCCTTCACAAAAGCCCAATCCCCTTTTTCCGCCACTAATATTAATTACCGGGCTCGTAGACGCTCGAACCATGTAAATAGCATTGGCCTACAATGGAATTGCGCTTTGATCTTTATTTGTTATTCCCTTATAGATTGCCTTTTGATTTCTTCTATAGATCTTTTCTCTGATTTTCTGCGTATAACGATCCGCATAATCTGCAATCTGTGAAAGCATCAATGCCAATGCCGGTTCTGCAATACGACTTCCCGCCAAATAGCGCCAGAAATTAGCTTCATTCCAACGCCTGAATCGCATGTAAGCTGCATTCCAATTACCATATTCTGGAGGCAAATTACACCAATTCGAATTTTTAGACACGACCCACCAAACCGCTTCAATAAACAAACGATTATTTTGGCCTCGAGCACCTGCGTCACCCTGCTTTCCAATCAATATTGGCCCAAGCACCTCCCATTGATCATCTCGAAGTTTCATCTCATATTCCTGAACAGAATTCATTACAACTTTCCAATGAAAATTAAAGACCACATACCGACCCTCACCTGAGGGAGCTAAGAATCATTATTCAAAATTTTCTGAACTTATCGTCGCCGCAAAATGACGAAGGTGGAAAATAAATCATTGTTCTACCTCCTATGTAGTTAAATCATTAAAATTAGTCTTCCCCAACTATTTCAATCTCCACGCGGCGATTTGATCGTAGGCAATCCAACAGCTGCGGGGTCTCGACATTCCCTGGACATTGAACCAAAGGTTGGTCATCCCCCATACCCGCGACACGAATCAGCGCTTTATCAATTCCGTATTGCGCCAACAATTCTCTGATCGTATTTGCACGTAATAGCGACAACGTTGCTTTGCGCGCGGCAGTGTTTAGTCGATCCGTATATCCACTGACAAGAACATAATGGAGCGACTTGAAATTCCTCTTAATGTCCAATGCCAAACGCTCAATCTTTGTGCGGCCAGCAGGTAGCAAATCAACCTGCGCCCCTCCATCTAACCGAAACAAACTATCTGCATCAAATATCACCACCTCTGGAGCTACGAATGATCTCAAAGCAGGAAGTATCTTGACCTTCGGCGGATTTACTTGCATGTCGCAATCCGGATCCCTCCAATATGTGCCAGCAACCAACATGTCAGCGTCAAAACGCACCATATATTGACAAACAACAGATTCATTACCATCGCCATTACGGAAATGAAAAATATAATTCCACTCCCGAACACCAAACAATCCTTCATTAAAATGCGGAGATCCAAGCATTAAGCGAACTTGATCTTTATCCATACCGACTTGCATCGTACGAAGTACATAAATGCTCGGAAATGTGCCTTGTCGCCACTTAGCCGAATCAATCGCGGGGAAGTCATTGTGATTTGGTAATGTAGAGTTACCTTTCATGACTTCAATCTGCTCCGTCGGAGCATGCGTCCGCTCAATTTCGCCGCACCCCCCTATAAATAAAACGCAAAGTGATAACGCAAAAAAACGAACTGGCATTACAACTGGCATCAGCACAATATTCTTCAAACGGCGCAGCCCCATGATCAAATCCTCTTTGAGTAAATTGGATATCTACTATCAGCAGCTAAGAATTCCCGAATCACGTAAGCTGCTAACACTTATAAAGTAGACCATATTGACGCAAAGTGACGTTATTTCTATCGACCTGCTGTTTCAACGAATTTTGATGTGAATGAATGTTATAAAGAAAATTAGTCGTAGCGATTTTTTTGCGAGAATTCATCAGAATTGATGCATATTTAGCACTATTTTGTTGCCCCAATGAATTTTCGCCGCTCTGCACTTTTTGCTCTCAGAGCAAAAAATCTGACAAATTCTCGCAAAATGAACTCTGCAAAGTGCATTGTTTGTACTATCCGGGCCTTGAGCTATTGGGCAATGAAGAGCATTAGTCTCCTTCTCAAGCCACCTCAGATAGCCATCAATGCGATTGAGTTTTCTTTTTTCTGTGCGAAATTTGTATAAATGCTATACGTAGCTCACTGTAGAAAATTGCATAGGAATGCGAGATACAATCGTTACATTCATCCTACTCAACTAAAGTGGCACTAATGCGCATTGCCGTTCTTGAAGATGAACCAACCCAAATGGAGCATTTGGTCTATACGCTCGAACACCAACTTTTGCTTAGTGAAGAAAATGTTTCGTGCGTCACTTTCGAGCGCGGAGAAGCATTGCGCAGAGCCCTTAGGCGCGAGACTTTCGATCTACTAATCCTAGATTGGAACGTACCAGACCTTGATGGTGCAAACCTGCTGCAATGGCTGCGTCAGCAGCAGCAAAGTGATGTCCCCGTCATCATGCTTAGTTCTAGGTCATCACAAAATGATGTCGCCGAGGCATTAGGATTTGGTGCTGACGATTACCTTGTTAAGCCACTTAGGCCATTAGAATTGATTGCGCGAATTCAGCGTCTTCTGCTTAGAAATCGTCGGCCGAAGGCGCAGCAATCCATAGAGCATTTTGGTGACTGGGTGTTTGACAGACCGTCGCTAAGTGTACGTATCGAACGGCCGAATGACACTCAACGCTTTGATTTGACGGAGCGTGAATTTAGACTCGCGCTGGCGCTGTTTCGAAAACTTGGCCAATCAGTATCGCGAGCCTATTTGATGGAAAGTATGGGAAATGACGGCGAACTATCTACTCGAGCTCTAGACAGTCAGATCTATCGGTTGCGCGCCAAACTCGGTCTTTATGCAACCCGTGGCTTACGTCTTCAAACAATATACGGACAAGGTTACCGACTAGAGACAACCGATGACGAAAATCAAGCCCCCTCCCCGCCGGCCACTTAATTCAGCAAACGAACGACGGTTAAATTGTCGTCTTAGCAATATCTCAAGAAAGGGTGTCCTGACACTCTTGATGATTGCAACGCCTGCCTTTGCGCAGGCGCAAGGTGAGCAAACTCACGTGGTGCGACCAGGTGAAACACTGTGGGATATTTCCCACCGTTACCTCCAATCCCCTCTACATTGGCCTGAAATACAAAGGGACAATGCTGTTCCAACCCCAGAAAAATTGCGACCAGGAAAAATACTTCTACTTAATGGAGAACTGGCGGTGGTGGCTGAGTTATCAGGCTCAGCTTGGCTCAAACGAGGTGAGGATTCACAAAAACCTGTCGCTATAGGAGCGCGTATTAATGCAGGGGATATTCTAGTCACAGCTCAAGATTCATTTATGAGTCTAAGGCTTCCTGATGGAAGTCGAGTTGTCATGCCGTCCAGTAGCGCAATTAAAGTATTGGCAATCAACGGCCAACTGGTGCGATTCCAACTGCTCAATGGCCGCTTGGAATCTCATGTGGAAAAACAAAACGGGAGACATTTCGAGATACGTACTCGGACCGCAGAACTGGGGGTTCGCGGGACTCATTTTCGAACACGCGATGAGGACGGAATTGAAGCCGTTGAGGTCATAGAAGGTGAAGTGGAAGTCAAGGAAGTCGGAGCATCGAGCCAGAATCTTGTTTTGGATGCTAGGCATGGTACGGTATTAATTGGAGAGAACTCCATGCAATCGCAGCCGTTGTTGCCGGCACCACAATTGATTGAGACAAATGTAGGTAGGCAGGTTCTTATATCTCCTCTGGAAGGCGCAACCAGTTATCGTCTTCAACTCGCTCACGACGATCGCTTCATTCAGTTGGTGTATGAAGATCGCTCTTCAGCCCCCAATTTCAATCTACCCACCACACTTGAGCGAGGCTTTTATCACTTACGCCTAACAGCCTTTGATGCAAGAAAGCTTGAAGGCTTAAACGGTGACAGTCTAATCCACTTACCGAATGCGCAATCACAACAAAGCAGCGTGCAGCCCAATGGCAATGGACTCTACGATATTCGTTGGCCATCGCGCGCAGGACAACGCTTCATGTTCGAAATGGCACGAACGGAGCGATTTTCACCTTTACTTGCTCATCAATTGGTCAGTGATGCCAGCGGTGTGACAGTGGGCCCATTGCTAGTTCCAGGTCGATATTATTGGCGTAGCCGCGAAGTACCCGATAATTCAGATGAACCGGCGTCCAACACTGCAGCTTCATTTAGCGGTAGCTTTACGGCATCCACACCTTGACACCACAATGAAACATCGCTTCCTGATCGAATGGTTATTGATCGCACTGCTACTACCTCCGGCGATGGTCTGGTTTGACCATCAACCAGGCCTAATACAGGCGGATTTGGCGCTTTATGACAAGCTACTTAGCTTCGATGTACATGAACCGTCGGCCAACATTCTTTTGATCGCAATAGATAATCGTAGCATGTTGGAATTAGGTGACTGGCCCTGGCCCCGCCGATTGCATGCTCAGCTGTTGGAACGTTTATCCAAGTACTCCCCTCAAGCCGTTTTACTTGATTTATTTCTTGACGAACCTGCCCCGGACCCAGAGGATGACAAGCAATTGACCATTGCTATGCAACAGCTCCCCGTATTTCTTCCTTTGCGCTATCTCGAGCCAAACAGTGTTACAACAAGCCCTCCCCAATTCATAGCCCCGCAGCCTATCTTTGCTAAAAACATCAAGGGAACCGGACATGTTGATATAACGCCAGATGTCGATGGCATTGCACGGCGCTTTTTTCGATGGGAAGGCCCTCCTAAGCAATTGCATCCATATATAGGTTGGATCATTGCATCACTGAGCCATCCTCCCTCACTCACAAAAAAAACAATGCCTGAAGAAAATGGGTGGCAGAGACAGACGCCCTTTGGCTTTGCACTTGCGGGCCCTGCGGGAACCTACAGGACTGTTCCTTACTCAAGCGTCCTTCGCGGTGAGGTTCCCGCAGAACTACTCCGTGGAAAAATTTTACTGATCGGCGCAGTGGCGAGCTCTGGCTTGAATGATGAGGTTCCTGTTGCCGGCATAGGCCCACAAATGCACATGTCTGGTATCGAGCTTAACGCAAATGCCATTGACGTATTGAGCCAAGACCGAGCAATAATCTTCCCACATAATTGGCAAATTTTTACATGGATCACATTGCCAATTTGGATTGTACTAGTGCTATTTCTACGTATCCCACGGAACGCTTTAGCAATTACCTTTGGAGCGGCAGTAGGATTGATTGCACTTAGTACAGCTAATCTAGTATGGAATCACGTCTGGCTTCCACCTATAGCGCCACTGCTGGGAGTTTCCATTGCATATTTTTTGTGGAGTTGGCGGCGACTCAATGCATTGCTGATGTTCTTCCAAGATCGAGTATCTGCCTTGAATGCCATCCCTGCAGGAGCATTTGAGCCCGTGCTTCACGTCGATTCGCCCAAACTCGATACGGTTGAAAATCAAACGCAAGCTCTAGATCGTGCAATAGATCGGCTGTCGCAAATGCAGGCTTTGCTGAGTGAAGGTTTATGGCAGATGCCAGTAGCAGTACTGATCTGTCATGATGACGGCAAGATAACCCAAAGCAATGCGGCGGCACAGATATTAATATCTCCCGCCCAGATACCATCAGAGCTCACGGACGATCCGTTAAGCGGACACAGTCTGCCTCAACTACTTCAAGACATTACGGAAACTCATCAGAAAAATTTAGAGGTACCGAATGCGGCAGTACATTGGTCGCGTTCACTGAAAGGCGAATATACAACCCGGCATGGCGGGGTATTTCGATTACGAGCCGCTCGACTCGATGATAGCAAAGCAACCTCACCAGCATGGTTGGTTGTGCTCCAAGATCTTACAGTTGAACGTCTGACACAACGTAAACGTGAGCAATGGCTCCGCTTTGTATCTCACGATCTTCGTAGTCCTCAAGTTTCTATCATTAGTCTGCTAGACCTTTATGAACAACCCAGATCTGGAGTTAACACGCAACGCTTGGTTCACGATGTGCGACGTGAAGCCCAGCGTACTCTAAGACTGGCCGAAAGTTTCATGGACATGGACGCAGCGGAGTCCAACAACTACCGATTCATAGAAATGCAAGCGGGCACGATTGTGCTAGATGCCATTGACCAAGCATGGCCATATGCAAAGGTGCGAGATATCTCATTGATCCCTTCCCTGAGCGACAACGACTGTCTGGTTCGGGTCGATCCTGTGATGTTGACTCGCGCCTTACTCAACATATTGAATAATGCCATACGCCATACCCCCCCAGGAGGTACGGTCAATCTTTGTGTGGACATAGATAATGAAACGACAGAAATAATTGTAGCGATACGTGACGAAGGCGAAGGTATCGAACCCCAAAAATTAGGGCAACTGATATTGAATCGAAGCATACTGCACGATACTGTTTCTGACGACACTCGACAACCGGTGCGCAACCGCGGTTTAGGCCTTGCAGTAGTACACACTGTAATTAAACGGCACCATGGATGGCTCGATGCCTATAGTGCTCCAGGTGCTGGAACAACCTTTTTAATCGGCCTACCATCCCGCGAAAACGAATAGTGCCAATGCTTGAACCAATTCTTCTTAATATACTTCGTTGCCACAAGCCCGGTATGTCTTAATCTCATACCGAATCACCATAAGTTCTCAATGAACTCACATGGACCTAAAGCTGAATGGGAAAGTCATGAAGCTTAACGCCAGACTAGTTTGATTGCAGAAAAATAGGTACTCAATTTCGACTAATTCATTTCAAGCGTTTATCGCTCGCGAGAAACTTTTTCGGTGATCTCCCATAAGAGCACGCAACTCTATAATGGGAAGACCACTGACTTCATTCATGCGAATCAGCAAAGTTGCTCCCACTGGCAAACGACGGTGGCGAATTTTACTTAAGACGGGCGGCGCAGTATCAAGAGCATGAGCCAATGCGGCATCACTTTTTAGTTTTAATAGATGCGTTAATACATCTAGTAATTTATTTGGATCATACGTTGCGAGTTCTTCTAATTTTTCGTACTCTAGCACATATTTTTTTTCGTTATTTTCAGTCATGAAATTACTCCCCAAATATGTAAACGTGGGCTAGATATAACAGGTAATTTGTCACCATTCACGCCATATTGTTTGAGTTTGCAACATTTGACATTTAGCTAAAAAATTACAACAAAAAATCACTTAATTTCGTATCCCCCCCAGTTAGGGAGACGCTGATTTATTCGATAGCACCAGACTTTCAACAAAGGCAATAGCTGCGAGATTTGCTTCAAATCGACAACGTGCAGGGTAATCATGCAAAAGAGTTTTTCGGATCTTGAATATGCTGCGAAGAAGAAGTTGACACGGCGCGACCTTCCTGGCAGAGATTGATGCGGCGACGCCGTGGGCGGCGCTATGGAAGGAAGTTGCGCCGTTTTATCCAAAAGCCGAAGGCGCGGGTCGACCGCCGATTGGGCTGGCGCGGATGTTGCGGATGTACGTAGCGCAGCAGTGTTTCGGCCTGTCCGATGAAGGTATTGAAGATGCGATCTACGAAAGTCAAGCCATCCGTGGTTTTGTCGGCATCGATCTGAACCGTGAGTCGGCGCCGGGTAATCCCCCCATTTTTAAGCAAAGTTAAAAGTAGAGGCTAAGCCGCAAGGGCCAATTTTTGTTTCGGGGTGATGCCGCCGAGCGCCATGTTTGGGGGTTCGTGATTGTATGTCCAGAGCCATTTCGTCGCAAATTCCTAGACCTCATCAACGGATTCGAACAGGTAATGTGCGAGCCAGTCATAGCGAACAGTTCTGTTATAGCGCTCGATATAAGCATTTTGTTGCGGCTGTCCTGGCTGAATAAAACTGATCTGGATGCTGCGCTTTTCTGCCCACGCGGCCAGTGTCGAACTGATGTATTCGGGGCCGTTGTCACAGCGAATCGTCATCGGTTTTCCTCTCCACTCAATAATTTGGTCAAGCGACCGAACGACGCGCGCTGCCGGTAGGGAGAAATCAACGTCAATGCCCAAGCCTTCCCGATTAAAGTCATCAATCACGTTGAACAGGCGAATGCTGCGTCCGTCCGACAGCTGATCGTGCATGAAATCCATTGACCAGACATCGTTGATCGACGTTGGCACCGACAACGGCTCGGGCTTTGCCCTGGTAAGCCGCTTTTTTGGTTTGATCCGCAAATTCAACTCTAGCTCGCGATATAGCCGATAGACGCGCTTGTGGTTCCAGCCGAAGCCTTTGACGTTGCGCAGGTACAGAAAGCAAAGGCCAAAACCCCAGTTGCGTTGATTCGCAGTCAACCGGATTAACCAGTCATCGACACGCTTGTTATCTTCCGATAGCTTTGCCTTGTAGCGATAACAGGTCTGGCTCATCGCGAAAGTCGCACATGCGCTGCTTACGCTGATTCCATGCGCTCGGACTGCCGCTTGTGCCATCTCACGTCGGTGAGATGGCTTTACCACTTTTTTGCATCGCCTCCGAAATGATCTCGGCCTTCAGCTTCTCTTCGGCGTACATCTTCTTGAGCCGACGGTTCTCGTCCTCCAACTCCTTCATCCGCGTCATCATCGACGCGTCCATGCCACCGTATTTGCTACGCCACTTGTAGAACGAGGCCGAACTCATCCCGTGCTCACGACAAAGCTCCGGTACTGGCGTGCCGGCTTCGGCCTGCTTCAAAATGTTGATGATCTGACTTTCGGTAAAGCGTGATGTCTTCATGTAAAACTTCCTCAAAATCTCATTTAAGAAAATTCTACTTTTAACTGATGCTTTTTTGTGGGGGGATTACTCCGCATTGATCGGCTCAGTGTGATAGCCATGCAAGGACCACCAACTTAGTTAAGTAATTGAAATAGGCGCGACGCAACCCAGATCATGCTTATGCTCCACTGTGAGTCTCGGTTTCGATGCGCCTGAATTCGGCCACATCTACCCTTCATTAGAGTAAATAATAAGAGCAACGAAAGCACTGTTTCGAGACTGTTTTCCTATATTAATAGCCACGAATTCTATTGATTTGATTGTCCACTATTGCTTTCATTGTCCAACCCATATGGACGTACAATATATCTGAGATGATGATTATTACCCCCTCAAGTGCTCACTAAAATACGGAGCCCCAACACCACTAGGCTTGTATCAGGAGATCGTCAAACATGTCGAGATCGGTTGCTACAAGACAATATGAGATGGACGTAAGCTCTAATTGAAAGTGGAGTGCGTGACTGCCATTACATGATCTCACCACTGAAAAATGGATAGCATGACGGCGAAATTATTGATCTTGATGTCAATCTTTGCCATGACATTTTCACGCCAGCAAGAAATCATGGGCAACACTCTGGGCTTGAGTGCTTGCCAACAATATCACCAATGCCCTTTTCTGCGCTCAGTGTCGTCTTAGATCGAACTTAAACAGATAGGCCCACCTCTACTAAATACAGCGAGCTATATCGTTATGCAATTTAGATTTCTCAACGGAAAAATTTTATGAGAATAGCGATTCTTGACGACGATCAGTCTCAAATCGATCTTGCTTATCAACTGCTGACAAACAAGGGGCATATTTGCCATTCGTTTCAAAGCGGAAAAGAGATATTAAGAAAGCTGCGTAGGGAGAGTTACGACTTGCTGCTTTTAGACTGGCATGTTCCTGACTTGAGTGGAATGGAAGTTTTGCGTCAGGTACGAGACAAATTATCCAAGACGCTTCCAATATTGTTCATGACAGCAAGAAACAGTGAAGAAGATATAGTTGAAGCTCTAAGCGCCGGTGCAGATGACTATATGACAAAGCCAATTCGAGATAGTGAATTATTGGCGCGCACGGAAGCACTACTACGACGCGCATATCCGATCAACATTTCGAGGGAAGAGATTGTATTAAATGAATATTTGTTCGAAACAAATACCAACCGCATCATTTGGGCCGGTGAATCAATTGAAATGAAAAAAAAGGAATTTGATTTAGCATTGCTATTTTTTTGCAATCTTGGTCGTCCACTTTCACGCGCATATATAACGGAAAAAATATGGTCGCGTGACGTGGACGTCCCGTCACGGACTCTCGACACTCACATTTCGCGGATACGAAGCAAATTGCACTTACGTCCAGAAAATGGCTATCGGCTGACTCCAGTTTATAGTTATGGGTATCGCTTGGAGAAGCTAAAACCCAACGATGCGACATAGTCATTAGCAATAATATATACCCTATCGGGTCTACAAAGAAACCAGACCTGCTCGAACAAATCCATCGCAAGTTGCGGCAGGCCTGCTTTGGAATTTAGCCCCCCATTACGATATTTACGGCCGGAATCTTCTCAACAGTATTTTTTTCATTCTCCGGCAATAAATCACCTTCCCATTTCGCAACTACAGCAGTAGCGACAGAATTACCAACAGCATTAGTCGCAGAACGGCCCATATCAAGGAATTGATCTATACCCATGATCAACAACAATCCAGCTTCTGGGATGTTGAACTGATTCAAGGTTGCAGCGATCACTACAAGAGAAGCCCGCGGAACTCCTGCCATGCCCTTAGAAGTAAGCATCAGTAGTAACAGCATAGTTATCTGAGTACTGATTGGCAGGTGAATACCATAAGCCTGGGCAATAAATAATACTGCAAAGGTGCAATACATCATCGAGCCATCCAGATTAAATGAATAGCCCATCGGCAGCACAAAGCTGGAAATTTTGCGCTTGACACCAAATTTATCCAAGGCTTCCAACAACTTAGGGTATGCGGCCTCCGAGCTGGCTGTCGAAAACGCCAATAGAAATGGTTCGCGGATCAATCCGACCAATCTGAACACGCGTGGGCCTATGAACACAAATCCAGCAGCAATAAGTAGTCCCCATAGACAAATTAGACCGAAATAGAAACCACCCATAAATTTTGCAAAGGTCAGCAACACGCTCAAGCCTTGAGTGGTAACAACCGAAGCGATGGCCGCAAAAACCGCCAGTGGCGCCATATACATGATGGCACCGGTAATACGTAACATAACTTGTGCCAGCTCATCGATAATATTTGCGAGCTTCTTGCCTGCGTCCCCCAAGCCGGCCAATGCAGTGCCGAAAAAAATCGAGAACACGACTACTTGCAGGATTTCATTATTAGCTAATGCCTCTATCGGCGAACTAGGGATAAGATGTTTGACGAAATCTTTCAATGTAAAACCGGACATCTTAAGATTGGTAGCCGCCCCAATATCCGGCAACGGCATGTTGAGATTCGCCCCCAATTGCATAAAGTTAGAGAGTACGAGTCCCAGAGTGAGCGATACCAATGAGGCGGTAACAAACCAGAGCATGGCCTTTGCCCCAATTCGTCCCACACTTTTAGCATCTCCCATATGTGCAATTCCCACAGTCAAAGTGGAAAACACAAGAAGCGCAATAATCATCTTAATCAAACGCAAAAATACATCCGTGACTATAGAGATATACCCCGCAACATCTATGGCAGTTTTCTGGTCAGGAAAAGCCTGATGACAGGCATAACCCACCAACACACCGAGAATCATTGCAAAGAGAATGTATAAGGTTAGTGGGCGCTTTTTCTTCATTTTATATCTCCTGTTGAAGTGCCAAAATGGCTGACGACTCAATCGTGTTACCGTAATTTTTATTCCCATCTGAAAAGTATTTAAGAAACACTCTCCTAATGGCGCTTCCTGTCAAAATCGCACAATCATTGCGTTCGATAAAAATATCTCGCAGAAGAAATTTTCCGGTAATTTTTGTTAGTGGATGACAGATGGAATAGCCGCCAACTCTCGACGCTGTGATCGCCAAGATCGGTTTATTTATTTGCAGCGATGGCGACGCACGACGCTTTCATGAAGCATCTACGCAAAGCGATGAATTGCATGTGGTCATGCAAATTGCCGTGAAATGAAATCTAAAAATCGCGGGATTTCCGCATCATTTAGTTATGCTGATTGTACAATCAGATAAAAATTTAACCAGCATTAGTAGAAATATCGAGTCAAATTTTGCAATGATTCACACTTCTGTAGCAAGTTCGCGCGGCCGACATTGAGTCAGGATTCATACTCCAAATACTCAAGAAAAAACTGAGAAATAACAGCCAATTAAATAACTTAACAGTCACTTTTAACAGATGAATTCCTGATTTTTAGTTTCACTCCATGGTTCACTGAGTATCAAAATATTTGTTCATATCGCGAAATCCCTTGATATATGTCATGTCATCGCGTTTCTGCAAAATGTACTTTTTACTGTACGGTGCAATGTTAATGCCACCATCAATCGCCACAATTTCGTAGGCGATCTTTACGTCCGCATGCAGGAGCACGTACAGCACATCCTTGGTCTTCGCGGTGAAGTGCGCAAGATCCTCCACCAGCCTCAACGCCTCGATCAACGCAACGATTTGCGGTTCGGCGTTATCAAGTGCATACCCACGATCAACCACGGTCGATGGTTGGAAATTCTCTACGACCAACAGTTTGGCATCGCCAAGCAACTCCCACTCGACATCCGGCCCATCCGACGAATCCAACACGCCAAGCCCGCCCAACGTCGGCATGCCACCGATGCTGTCGTCAGCCTGGCGCAATAGCCGCAGACCGAAAGCGTGGTATGGAATGCAATTCGGATGGCGCGACGTGACACTTCGTTCAGCCCTGTTGATTTGCGTTCATACGCTACGCAACATGATTAGCCCTTCAATTTCATCGTGATCACGTCAAAGTCTGCCCGGGATAACTGGCCGGCATCCTTGAAATTTTGTAGAGCCTTTTGTGCCTCAATGACCGCCGTGCCTGCCGCCTTAACCCACATAACCGGCACAGCCAAACACGACGAACAAGCGTCGGTATTCGTCGCATTCCACATGGAATACCTTGTCGCCATTAGCAACATTCGTAAATTCCACGCTATAGGTATACGGCGCACCAGCCGCATCGGCGACTGAGATGTCGCTGATATAGCGGCCATGACTGGGTTGCGGCATCTCAATCTTATAAAATGCCTGCAAAACAGTCACGGTATGCTCAATGACGCGAACCTGCTTTTGCAGCAGTTCAGCATGCCTCACGCCGCCGGCAGGAACCGTTACCGGCAAATCGGCAACGTACATGTGGCCGCTGGAATCTAGCAGGCCGCGACCGGCGCCAATGGAAAACGCAGCATTGGTTGGATTCTCCACCTTCACCTTCACGCGCGCCGGCGTTGCCATCGGCATCAGCCCCTTCAGCGAGGCATCAGCCAGCACTGTGGAATCCCGCACCTTGTCAAAGGGCTCCATCGCGCCGAGCTCAATCTGCTGCGACATCATCGCCATCATCTGCGCAACGGCAGACTGCGCCAGCAGCAGTCGCGGATCGCCCACCTGATACAACGCCGCCAGTTCAGGGAACTGCGAGACGGAATTGACGATCACCCGATCAAAGTCTTCCTTGGTATAGGCCATGCCAGCTCACGTGCTCCTGCCAGCCGGCGACGTCAACAATCAATTCGCTGCGATCCGGCAGAGCATCCACGTAGAAGACATTCACGGCGCCAACCGGCATCACATCCAATGCAGGAACGTCCTCGCGCATCTTGCCGATGAAAGCATCGCCAATGCCGGCGGCCACGGGATTTTGCAGCAGCGACTGGGGATCAGCGCCGTAATCCGAACCAAGATCGCCGTTAGGCGGAGTATTCAGCCAGTGGTTGACCATGGCTTGAATGTCTTGAGCGGTGTTAGTCGGTTTCATGGTGATGATGATAGAGCCCTCACCGAGGGTCAGATAATGAGGTTTTCCGGCACCTCAATTCGAACATGAAAATATTTCCATATGAATATTTTTTATTAATCTTAAAAATTCATCCGATTAAAAAAACGACATCGAGTGCCAAATCGTTAAGCCACTTTGAATTTTCTGAAAAAAAATAATATTTCGGGAATAAATCGTAGATGATCGGAGTTATGTATTTGGTAGCTATGTACGACCTCGCCATCAAGGAGAAACCATGCGTAAAAACTTATATTTGTTGCTCACCTGCCTCGGCCTAACTCTGCCTGCCCTGGCCGAAACACCCAAGACCTTGAATGGAAAATTGGTTGATGAAAATGGCCTAACACTTTATGTTTTTGATGAAGATACTATCGTCGGCAAGAGTGCCTGCAATGAAGGATGCACTGCGACGTGGCCACCAGCAATATCCAAACCTAGTGACAAGACCATCACCAGCTGGAGTTTTGTAACACGCATCGATGGCAAACAGCAGTGGACTTATAAGGGACACCCCGTATATCGCTTCGTCATGGATCACAAAACCGGTGACACAAACGGCGATGGCATCGCCGGTGTATGGCACACAGCGAAACCTTGATTCTGATAATTTCACGACACAATATCAAAGGAGTTGATAATGCAAAAATTGGACGTCAGTATGCCTTCCTCCGAACAACGCGCTTATAACAATCCCGCAGTTGTTTTTCATTGGTTGATCGCCTTGTTTATCTTCATGAATTTCTCTCTAGGAATTTACATGGAGACATTTCCCAAGCACACGCCGTCGAACGACGCAGTGCTGTTCTATCATGCGTCACTTGGAAGTCTGGTTTTTATGTCGGCCTTGGCTCGTCTGCTTTGGCGGATAACTCACCGTCCCCTGCCATTGCCATCCAGCGTTTCCAACTGGCAGGTAACTGCATCTCATGTACTGCATTGGACTCTATATATTTTGATGTTGACGGTGCCGTTGAGCGGCTTTATTCATCGCCAAGCCGGCGCACACGCAGTCAATTTCTTTGGTCTTGCAGCACTGCCGGTATTGGTTGATAAAAATGAGCCGCTACGATTATTTACGGATACGCTACACGAAACTCTAGTCTGGGTACTTGCCGCATTAGTGTTGGGTCATCTGATGGTAGCATTGAAGCACCGTTTCATTGACCGTGATGGTGTAGTCGAACGTATGTTGCGTCGACTCTAATTACACCAAATTTCCAATCCGATGGTAATCGCCATCGGATTTCGATTGAAACGGGGAATGATATCGGCAGTTCGAACCTAGATAATTGTTTGGAGATGTAATCAGCCGATTGCTAACTAACTATTTTCTTAGATACGCTCGGCAACTATGAGAGGTTTGATAACGATGAAGATAGAACCATCACTGGGCTTGAGATGAAGAAATTTTCTCAATTTATTTTTAAAAATAGAAAAAATATTGGATAGAAATTCTTTGAGGAAGTGAGCGAAGCGCACTCCTATTGATCTCTGCCACCATTTTTTATAGGCATGGCATGGTTGTGAAATATTTTTTCCAAAACAACACTTCCAACAACAAACATCGCACCTCCAAAAAAGCAAGCTATCAGCGAAAAATCGGCGAACGGAAATTTGGAAAGTCCTATACTGAGAAAAACACATAAAAAAAGGAGTCCCAGATAAGCAACGCGCGGCGCACCATAGTCTATATTGGTAAGACACTTGTCACAGACGTCCGATCGTGATGCTATTGACTCTTTACAAGAGGGGCAACTTTTCTCATTCATGTTTATCATCCATTTTCTATGGAGGGTTCTATATCAAATTCGAAAATTCAAAATTGGATACATTAATTAAATCAGTTTTTGTCTCTTCTTTTCTAAGCATGATCAATTTCGTCACAGGATGAGAAGCAATTGCAGTCAAGTTTTTACCCAGCTTTACTCTTGTCATAACTACCTTGTGCGCGCGCCATTCTGATTTGACGGCAATCCTATTATTTTCAAACTGCACGTTTTCTCTGTCATGGATAGAGCGAGACTCCACTTGAACCTCGGTTCTCACACTTCTTAAACTATTGGCAAACCCAGGAAAATTCTGATCTTCCTTTGATTTGTCGGTTTGCGGAGCGTCGATATTTTCCATAGCAATTACCACCCCCTCCAAGATGGAGCAGATATCTACGTTTCCACCTGAGGACTTCAGCAAGTTGCTTTTACGGCCAGGGTCTCTCAGAACACGTCGTTTTTCTTGTAATTTTGGATTCTTTGAAATGCTCGGAAAAATTTTCGCATTGCATACCGCGGCTGGCGTATTCGAAGCCGATATTGTTGCCCCCCTCCTCGCCCTTATCTCCTTCTCTACTTCTTTAAGCAACTTCCTCAATTTCTGAGAGGAAAATATCGAAAAATCTTCAGCTATCAGATCAATTTTTATCATCACATTTCGCTGAGAAACATCGTAGTATTCATAAGAATATTTTTCTGCTGAAAATCGCCGTTTTAATTAGAGTCGTAACCAAAACCAAAGAATTTTGAACAACTTACATATACTCCAAATCTACACGACGTTGTCTTGCTTCTTCCAGCGCATCCTCAATCATGCGGCGCTTTTCAGTTTTACTTTTCTCACTTAACGCATAAATCTCCTCTGGTGAATGTTCAGAAACCGCCGCTTCAATGCAACCGATCATATTTTCATTGCCTTTTCGTTTATCTCTTTTCATTGAAGGGTCCGAAAAAATATCCATAATGAGCTGATCTCGAATTCACATTCATAAAATATGGCATTCGGCGTCTGACATCACCACATTCACGTCCAGCACTTCCAGATTTCCCTGGCGGTCTAGCGAAATCTTGATGTCGTCGGCATTCACCTTGGTGTACTTCGAAATCACCTCGATCAGCTCCTTGTGCAGCGCCGGCAGGAAATCATGGCCGCTGCGTCCGTTGCGTTCGCGGGCGATGATGATCTGCAGTCGCTCCTTGGCGGCCGATGCAGTCTTCGGCTTGCTGTTGAATAAGAACGAGAGCAATGCCATGTTATTTCCCTCCAAAGATGCGGTGCAGGAAACCCGGTTTCTCATAGGAAGTGAAGCGCAGGGTGACGTCTTCGCCGAGGAAGCGCGAGACGACATCTTCGTAGGCCAGTGCTACATCGCTGCCCCTGATATGGATCGCCGGATTGCCCTGGTTGGAGGCGTGCAAGACGGATTCCGATTCAGGGATGATGCCGATCAACGGGATGCGCAGGATGTCCTGGACATCGGTATATGAGAGCATTTCGCCGGCTTCGACGCGCTTCGGCGAGTAACGTGTGATCAACAGGTGTTCCTTGACCGGCTCGCCGCCATTTTGGGCGCGGCGCGACTTGGCCTGGATGATGCCGAGGATGCGGTCGGAATCGCGCACCGACGAGACTTCCGGATTGGTCACGACGATTGCCTCATCGGCAAAGGTCAGCGCCATCACTGCGCCGCGCTCGATGCCGGCAGGCGAATCGCAGATGATGAATTCGAAATCCATCTTGATGAGGTCGTTGAGGACGGTCTCGACGCCTTCTTCCGTCAACGCATCCTTGTCGCGGGTTTGCGAAGCAGGCAGGATGAACAGGTTGTCGCAATGCTTGTCCTTGATCAGGGCCTGGGTCAGCGTGGCTTCCTTGTTGACGACATTGATCAGATCGTACACGACGCGGCGTTCGCAGCCCATGATCAGATCCAGGTTACGCAGGCCGACATCGAAGTCGAGTACCGCAGTCTTGTGGCCGCGCATGGCCAGACCCGATGCAAAACTGGCGCTGGAGGTGGTCTTGCCAACTCCGCCTTTGCCGGACGTAACAACGATGATTTTTGCCAAGATATCCCTACTTCACATGCAACATAAGACAAGAAAATTACTCAAGGCGATAGAGTATCCAGCTCAATAGAACTGATAAAAGATCGAATTAAATCTTAGAAAAATCAGCCGCAAAGAGCCCGAAAATTTTATTCAGACGCCATAGTATCTAGCCAAATTTACTTTCATATAAAAAATCGGATACAGCTTCTAGCTCACTATTTCCTAGAGGCAGAGAAAAAACTCTCTTTTTTAGTCAGAGAATTAGGCCTTAATAAACTATACAAACAATACCGACTCCTAAGAGGATCTTGCGAGAATTGTTCAGAAATTCATCAAATAGTCGAAAAAAATCACGAGAAAAATTCATCTTGAAATATCTCATTTCAATCTCGCACGTTCGAATCTCATTTCGTCAGATCACATACCAAGCAGATCAGCACGGCGTTGCCTCATATTTTCCAACGCGTCTTCTATTTTTCGACGGCACTCAACTTTCTTTCGGTCTCTAGCAGCGTAATTTTCCGCCTCCAGAGAAAATTCCAATGTGTGCTCATCAAGATTAATAGCATCACTTTCGCCATTTTTCTGGAATCCAACAATCATAATTTCCTCCTATCAATCAATTTCATTACAGAGACAATCCACAATCTCCAAGTCGTCACATATCCAAAGTCACATATGCGATATCACGACCAGACTTAGCGTAGATGGACAATATTTATGCTACGCGAAAATGTGTCTCGACAAGTCATAAGAGTCCTCAAGGCAAGATGAATTTATCAATCGTTCACATGTATGTTGCCTCGACACCTTCGTTTAGAAAAAAATTGGCGATCACCGCCGCTTTAACATTCATAAACAATCGGCTCTGAGATAGCATCGCCGTTTTTGATACTCCCCCATTTAAAAAACTCAGGGCGATTGATCTAAATCAGCAGCTGTTGAAATCAACAGAGAAGCACCAAGCTCAGTTTTCAATTGTTCATGACCTGCCCCCAACATTAGCTTCATAACGTAGTAGAGTCCGATTCTCAAAGGAACGGACGATAAAGAAACGATTTAGTGAAGAACAGATCATTGGATTTTTGAAGGAAGCCGATGCCGGTCTTCCGGTAAAGGAGCTGTGCCGTAAGCACGGCTTCTCGGAGGCATCGTATTACAAGTGGAAGGCCAAATTTGGCGGCACAGAAGTCTCCGATGCCAAACGCCTTAAGGCGCTCGAAGAAGAGAACAGTAGGCTCAAGCGCTTGCTAGCTGATTCTCTGCTCGACAATGCGGCCTTGAAGGATGTCGTTTCTCGAAAGTGGTAAGCCCGCAAGCACATCGCGAAGCGGTTGCCGTTCTGAAGATGGAATGGCAGCTCTCTGAGCGCCGTGCCTGCGGGCTGATGAATATATCGACTTCAGTGCTACGCTATCAAGCGAGAGCCGACGCCAATGGCGCCCTGAGTGTGCGTATTAGTGCGCTTGCCGGGGAGAGACGGCGTTTCGGTTACCGGCGGATTCATATCTTGCTGCAACGAGAAGGCTGGGCCATCAATGTCAAACACGTCTAAAGGCTTTATTGCAAAGCTGGCTTAGCGGTGAGAAAGCGTCGCCGCAAACGGATCGCTCTGACTGAACGATTGCCATTGCTACTTCCCTCCCAACCGAATCACGCCTGGTCGGTGGACTTCATCCATGACGCTTTGGCAGATGGCCGGCGTATACGTTGTTTGAACGTCGTTGACGACTTCACCAAGGAGAGCGTTGTCATCGAAGTCGATACTTCAATCTCGGGGCTGCGAGTGGCGCGGGTGTTGGACCGTATCGCTGAACATCTGCCTTTGCCAAACATGATTCGCGTCGATCATGGCCAACTTCAAGCTAGCGTGCATGCAATTGCACCGAATCTGCTGGACCGGCAGTTTGAGGCAACGGCCCCCAATCAGAAATGGGCAGCCGACTTCACTTATGTGTGGACCGGTGAAGGCTGACTGTTTGTTGCGGTCGTACCAGACTTATATTCGCGGCGTGTCGTAGGCTGGTCAATGCAGTCGACAATGACGGCGCAGCTGGTGATGGATGCATTGCTGATGGCTGTCTTTCGCAGAGGACGCCCTCGGGCTGTACCGCACCATTCAGACCAAGGCTCTCAGTACACCAGTGAGGACTTCCAGCGCCTGCTGGAGTCGCATGGCATTGTGTGCAGCATGAGCCGTCGTGGAAATTGCTGGGATAACGCCGCGATGGAGAGCTTCTTCTCGACGATGAAAACTGAGCGATTAAGCAGAAAGCACTATCGAACCAGGGATGATTTACGTGCAGACGTGTTCGACTACATAGAAAGGTTTTACAATCCAAGACGCCGACATTCAACTATCGGCTATATCAGCCCAGTACAATTTGAAAATCTAAAATGCGCCTAGCGGAAGTGTCCGTGCTGTTGGGGGAAGGCCAGATCAAATTATTGATACCAAAGGAGAATAAACGGGAAACACTTTCTCAGATATTTGCGGTCACGCAGCCAATATCTAAATCGATCCGCGCGATCTGCTGGCACCAACTTCTCTGAAAAAGTCATGGAAACCCAATATTTAGGTCACCGAAGGAGGAGAATGTATGCCGAGTAAATTTTTCTTTTGTTCGCTTTCTCTCTTAACCGCACTTTCACAAGCGGCGGAACCGCAGGCCAAACTTATTCAGACCTATCATTCAACTGAGGGAACGGGGCGGACAGGCGTGGGGGGACTGGAAATTTGGAGTCGGGATCAGTCGCTTTTTTTGTATGGCAAAGGATCGGCACCATGGCGTAAAGATGTACCGCGAAGCGGCTTAAGGCGCTGCCATTACTTGCTGTAGGCGTGCGAGCAATCTTCCCATAAAAGAAAAGCCCGCTGACTGTGCGGCGCGGGCGAAATTGCTTGGGTGACCATGAAACGATTTGACTATAGGTCGGACATCAGCAGAATTCAAGCACCGTTCGCGTCCGATCCGCATAAGTACTTGCGGTTCGCTCTGACAATCGTTTCGTAAATCAACATTGCGGAACAGCCCTCCCACGAGCGATATGCTCACCAGACTATCGCAATATCTATTGGTCTTCCGTTGAAGGTTTCACAAACGATCACATAAGCTACTCACAAAAAAAGCCCGCGACCTTTCGGCGCGGGTTGCAATAACATCGGATTGGATAGATCCAGGCCCAACATTAACGCATTTTTTATACGGACGAACCTGTTAAAAGTGATAGAAATCTAGCTGCACTGATGAATTTGTTGCTGCATCTAACTTCAGTACCGAACTATCTATCCCTCGACGAATCCCGCGTTGCTTGGGTACTTAGCGTTTTAGCTAAGCACGTAAAAAGCAGTGCGTTCCGCATTCATCACAAGCGCGTGTAGCTGGAAATTTAAAGTCGAGATCAGTCGCTCTTTGTTATGTGAAGCAGATCAACGCCAAGATGTAACACAGCAAGGTGAGGCGGCTTGAAGCGATGTAGGTATCGTCGGCACTTACAGCATGTATAGGAGCAGCGATTCACATAAAAATAGCCCGCTAACCTTGCGGCGCGGGCTGAACGTGAATCAAGGGACTCCCCACTAAGAGAGTGATTTCACTATAAACCAATCCGTGATGCGTGAGAGCGATCTCACAATATTTCACATGTTACCGACCGGCACATCTCTTCGCCTCCTGTTCGCTCTGGTAGTCATCACGGCAATCCGTATTGCAGAACAGGAAGCCATGTGCGATCTGCTCGTCGCAGTAATGGCAATGCCCATCGGCCACCAGTTGCGGCATCTTGCGTGCACGCGCCATGGCGTTTTCAATGTCCTTGGCAATGCGCCACTCGGCGCGGTCAGCTACGTCGCTCATGCTGGGCTCTTCCCGTCCATGCTGTCCAGTAGGTATTTGTCGAACTTCACGACCTCTTCTCCTATCCATTCGTTGATCATTAAAAATTGCGATTGCAGCGGCACCAGCTCGTTGCGGGCGAACACGCGCGCCGCCGGCTCGACCGCGCCGAAGCCGCCGGCATTGCTCGGCATGATTCCCTGCAGTTGCAGCGGCACCCGATGCGCAGCCAACAGGTCGTCGCGGGTCACACCCTTGATGTTGAAGAATTCGTCTTTGGCTGCAACTTCCAACACCGGCAGAATTTGGATGCCGTCCTTCTTGCCGTTCGGTGCGTACATGAACACGTTGTGGAAATTGCCCGGCCCCTTGCTTTCCTTCAAGGCCTTGCGCAGCTGGTCGACATCCTCAATGTTCTGCGCGGCGTCGGTCATGTAGAGGATGAAGCCGGCGTGCGAGCCGTTTTGGTAATACTTGCGGCGGAACAGGTGGCGGATTCGTTGAGCCAAGCCGACTGCAAGGCAGGCAGGTATTGCGGCATGCCTTACACCTCCTGGTTCACATCCGGGTCCATCAGGTGAAAAATCGCGCCCCTGGTGAATGCGTACTCCTGCTGCCAGCCAGGAACAAAGTAGTAGTTATCGAGTTCCTTGCCCCGCCTGGTGTATTTGCCCAGCGCGTGCTTGATCTCGAGTAACCTGCCGGTGCGGCTCATGCGCTTTTCTGGATAGGCATTACCGAAGGTCATGAAGTCCAGCGCCAAGCGCTTAAACGTTGCCAGCGACAGATATTTGTTCGGCACAAAAGTGGACGACAGGATGTTGACCTTGAAGTGAATGGCGCTGCTGTGGTGGACGCTGGCGCTAAACGATTTCGCCAGACCTTGCCAACTGATCGGCGGTTCATACCAGCGGCCATTGAGCCAGCACTCCAGGTTCTCCATGATGTCAGCGTGATCGAGCACCGGCGTCGGATCGCCAAACGAGAACGCCTCCATCGATTGGGTTGCTACGGACGGCGTTGCCGCTGCCGGCGGCGCGGCGGCGTGCTGCCCTGTGCGTTTAAAGCGTTGTTTCTTCGTGATGTAAAAATCTCCATAAATGAGGTCGTGGATTCCGATATGTCCTCAATCGGTTCGTGATCGAGCGCGTGCATGCATGCCCAGGCCAGGTCAGCGTGGCCGGTGTCGGCGGTACGGCCGGCGTCGTAGGTGACTTGCCTGCCGCTGGCAGTGATGGTTTTGCGAATCGCCATGAAAGCCGCCGACAGGTCGGTGGCGCCGGCGTCAAATTCCAGCCGTCCTTTGCTGATGACATCCTTGGCTTTTAAGACCATGCGGGTCTTCACTTCGGGGGAATAGTTGATGGCTGTGGCGCCGGGGAAGAACTGGCGCACAATCGGAAACACGCCGATGCCCATGCCGGTGGTGTCAATGCCGATGTATTCAACCTGGTAGCGCTGGGTCATTTGCCGGATCGCCTGCGCGGCGAAATCCATGCCGCGCCATTGGAAGCGCTCCAGGACGCGGAACTTGCCGCCAGCGACGACAGGCGGCGCCAGCACTACACAACCGGTGCTGTCCCCACTCAATGAAGGGTCGTAGCCAATCCAGACCAGACGATAACCAAACGGGCACTCTGCAAACGGCTTAACGTCATCCCACGCGTCCCAGGCATCGACCATGCAGCGCTGCAGCTCGGCCAGCGGAAAAATCGACCTGTTGTCGTCGACGAAGTTACACATCAATAAATTGTCGAACTGGTCGGGGCTGTATTGGTAATCGCGCAGTTGGCCACCGGCACCGGCACCGCCTCGCTGTCGTTTGAGTATCGGTACAAATTGAACATCATCATTACCGACTACGCCGACAGCGAAGACGCGATCATGGTGCCGCTGCTGGCGTGGGTGCAACTACACCAACGCGATCTTCTGGATAATCCCGATTTGTGCAAGAGTGGAATCGGCTTTGATGTCGACTACAACAATCACGAATCGATCGATATCGCCATCACGCTGGCGCTCACTGAACGGGTGGTGGTGAAGCAGGCCGGCGCCGCTCGCCTGGAAGTGCAGCACCTGGCCGAGCCGCAAATGACAACAGGCTACACGGACGCGTTCTGGCAAGCTTATACGGGTGAGTCGTTGCTGGCAGAATGGCACACACCCGCCAATCCCGAATGAGTGATGACCTCACCGCGATTGAAGCCTGGGCCGTCGCGTTACTGGAGCAACTGCAACCAGGTCAGCGCCGGGTGGTGACGCGCAAGATCGCCCAGGACTTGCAGCGCTCCCAGGCGCAAAGCACTGCTGCCCAACGAGCGCCGGACGGCACACCCTACGTTAAGCGGAAACAGCGCAAGAACTTACGCGGCAAGAAGGGAACAGTAAAACGGCAGAAGGCGGCGATGTTTCAAAAAATCCGGTTGCAGAAAAACCTGAAAATCGAGCAGGATGAAAACCAGCGATCGGTTGGCTTCTTTGGTCGTGTGGCGCGCATCGCCCGCGTGCATCAGGAGGGATTGACCGACAAGGTTTCAAAGAAAGGGCCAGAGTATAGCTACCCGGCCCGGCCTTTACTTGGTTTCAGCGCTAACGATCAAACCTTGATTCGTGACGCGCTGTTGCACCACATGTGCAGTTTCTGATAGCAGTATTTCGTGTCATTAATCTGAATTAGGCAAATCAATCGCCATCAGCGAAACCGCGTATTCAAGAGTTTTTTTATAGTCAGGTATGCTTGGATGCGTATTATTTGCCAATGCTGCCAAACTACATTCAAAAATTCGTTGATTGATCCTAGGGTCTCCGGTCTTGACCTTCGTCAAATAATAGCGAACATCTTTGATCGCGAGAAGTACCGAGAATCGGACATCCTGGCCATAAAGAGCCAGTGTCGCGCACCTCAAAATTTTATCGATTATCTCATTGAGAAAATTATCGTTGACATAGGTTTCCATTTGACATCTCTTCAAAAGCGATCGCTAGTCAAAATAATCGCTGAAGTCGGTTCAGTTCGTCCAATGTTAAACACGGATTTTTACAATCGTTTTCAAATAAATTTACAATCTGCAAGTGTATATGTCACCTCGTACACACTTCTTGCCTCCCGGCTAGCAGCAATTTCATAAAGCAATAATCTGTAGCTCATAAGTACCATGACAGCAAATTACCAATCTCACCAGCACATGAGTTATGAGCTGGATCGTCAAGGACTTGAGTTGAAGCCGCGCCGAACGAATCGCTAGCTTGCCAGCAGGCATCGGACTACATCGCACAACGCGAAACTCAATAAATTATGCGGTAGAAAGAGAGGAGTTAAACTGCAAAGAGTCGCAACGCTAGAGACCATCCGTAGGAAAAAAATAAAAATTAAGCGAGATGATAGCCATTTTTATTAAACACTTCTTTTGCGCGATTGGCATAGATCGCTCGCCTTTATCAAATTGAATTCACCACCGCGACAGTATCAAAAAGGCCGGCGTATTGCTACCCGGCCCGGCCTTTGCTTAGATTAAGTGCGACTGATCAAATATTGATTCGTGATGTGGAACTACGCTACATTAACCGCACATTGCAGTCCAGAAGGAATTTTCTCCACAACGATATGACACAGATCAACGCCTGCTGTTAGCCTCCCCAATAGTGGCGATGCCAACTGCCATATGCACCATAGTCCCCTACATAGCGAGGCGCTTCGTCACGAACAAATACTGAAGCAGGACGATAAATCACTGGCTGCGGCCGGATCACCACGATCGGATCCGGGCGATAAATGACGGGGCGTGGCCGTACTATGACTACAGGTGCCGGCCGGTAAATGACGGATCTGGGACGAACAAAAACAGGCGTAGGGCGATATACGATTCGAGTCGGTTGCTTTACCACAATGGGTGCAGGACGATAGCTAGCTGCTGGCGTGCTCACCACCACAGTGGTTTTAGAAACGTAGTTTGCGGATGGATTGGCGTTCACCTGGACGGATACATCAGCATATGCCGCAACTGCGAATCCCAGTCCGGCACCGGCAACAATTAAAAGACGGAGAGTGGTTTTCATAGCTTCATTCCTTTTAAACGTGTTGTATTACAAATTTGATGAATGTTGACAACAACATCTCAATTCATTTGGTACACGCTCAGAATGCCATGGCAGACACATCGTAGGTGATGCAGATTTGTGTGAGATGTAAGTGGCTGAAAGTGCACATTCGTCCTGCTGCAAAGAAAGCACGACGCAAACAAGAATGGATAATAGTCCTATCAACATCCCCTCCCCATGTTCCTACAGCGCCCTCAGGAAGAATGCGATACATGACCGCGGATGACTATCGAATCGCATGCGGTTAAAAACTACGTCGATATCGATCGCAGCGCCAGCGTATGGAAGTAAAAACCGACCAGAACGCCAATATGATATGCGCCGTCATTCGCTTTTTAATTTCGCTACAATTTCACTAAACGATATCCATAGCGATGAATCGGACTCAAACGATATCCATTTTCTGGGGTCAGTTGCAGTTTGATTCGTATCCTCGATATATGCGTGTCGATGGTACGCGACGATATTTCCACATTACTGATCCATATTTTTTCGCGTATGAATGCACGCGACACAGGTTGACCAAAGTTCCTAAAAATCAATAATGCAATCTCAAACTCTTTGGGGCTCAACTCAATATTCTGACCGGCTCTATTGAGGAGAGAACAACGCACATCGAATACATAGTCATCAAAAATAACTTTATCATCGTTTTTTTTCTCGAGATACACTCGCCTTAAGAGAGCTTGCACACGGCCAACCAATTCTTTACTTCGGAAAGGTTTAATCATGTAATCATCGGCGCCAGCCTCAAGAATATGAACAATATCCTCTTCATCGGAACGGCAAGTGACAAACAAAACAGGGATGTTAGGTGCCAATTTTTGTCTAACCAAAAATAGCACCTCAAGTCCGTTTAATTCTGGAATCAGCCAATCAAGAATTAACAGATCATAACTATCAATATTTAGGACATCCAATAATGCTTTGCTACTATTGAAGACTTCACATGCATGACCGCTAGATGTCAGTAACTCGCTGGTAAATTTAGTCTGAATTGGGTCATCATCTAGAATAGCAATTTTCATATTTTCGCGTTTCTGATGCAGAAATTTAGCAATTCGAAAATCGTTTCAGTACGACCAACAAAGACGGATAAAATATCGCTATCGCATCTGGTCTTTATTTGGAATCATTAGTACTGATCAAGTATTAGTTCGTATTTCTCTGCTACGCCAACTCGGTGGATTTTAGAAATCTACTGAGAATTCAATCTACAGATCACTCCACGAAGGCAAATGATGTCGGCGTGAGACGAAGTAATAGTGCAGCGCCATCATGAGGCCGAAAGCGACTCCAGCGAGCATCGCCTGCATCAAGCAAGCCATCACCGCCCCTCCAATAGGCAACCATACCAAGAACCACAAGCTACCTCCCCAGACCACGCTGAACCATCCTCCAAAAAAAAGACAGTTACAAGAAAGGCTAGCGAGATGCGGGGGAGGTACTGAAAGACCTGCTTGCCAGAACAAGCGATGCAACCACGGTGCGTAGCTGTTGCTCGGTATATTTGTGCCCGCCAGTAAAGTCAGCGCAGCGTCAATTTTTAATGAATAAGGCATCAGCGGCGTGTTGCGTTCAGTAATGAAAGAAACCTCGGCAGCGAAGAATGGCTGAATCTAGCCGTCTCGTATCGACTTGAGAGATTTCACTCGGGAACGACGCAGATCATTCGAATGCGCAAAGCCATCTCGCGCAAATGATGGGACATGCCATCGTCAGCACGGTCGGCCAACGCCATTAATCCATTTTTGAATGCCCATAAAATGGCATCAGGATCGCGCGGTTTGTGCCTACCCAAATAAAAAAAAACATCTTGAATAATCTTATCAACAGTAAGATGCTCATTTCTCCCTCCCCTCGCCATTACGACCAGGTCGGATATCTTATCTAGGCTATTACGGAGAAATTGGTTACTAGCGTAGGTTTGCATGCAAAACCTTCCAAGTAGAATTATCTTCAAATGTGAAGCCATCCTAAATAGCAGTGCATCGCTTGTCGATCACCTTTCCTGCCTTTTGACGATAGTTTTCAAATATCAACATTTAATAACAGTAACATCCACATATCCCCACCTAACCAGAGTTCCCTCAGTCACTAACGCCGATACCAACCCGCTTCCAGGTGCGGTAATTTGCACAACCCGGCAACATGCGATGCATGACTGCCGACTTCTCCGAACTGCTACGCCTACTTCTGAATCTGATCCGGTTCGGCACCATTGCCGATATCGATCACGACGCCCAGCGCGTGCGCGTCCGCGTCGGCGGCAATCTCACCACTTGGCGCCCGTGGATCACGTTACGCGCCGGTGATGCACAATCATGGTTCCCGCCGTCCGTAGGCGAACAGGTCATCGTCTTGTCACCCGAAGGCGAATTGCCCAATGCCGTGATTCTGCCGGCGCTCTATTCCGATAAATCCCGACCGCCGTCAACCAATCCGGCGCACCACACCACGCGCTACATCGACGGCACCGTGATCCAGTACGACAGTGCCGCGCATATCTTGAGCGCAACGCTGCCGGACGGCACCAGCGTCACCGTCGCCCCCGGTAAAGTCACCTCCAACGCCGAGGACACCGAATGCACCGGCAATTTGACGGTGCAAAAGAATCTGATCGTCAACGGTTCTGTCGCCTTGAATAGCGGCATGAACGTCAAGGCCGGCAAAGAAGGCGAACCGGCTGCCATGGTGCAAGGCATCATCCAGGCCGCCGTCGACATGATCGCCAACAGCGTCAGCTTAGTGATGCATTCGCACGGCGGTGTGAAGAAAGGCGACGACGATGTAGGTGGCCCGAAATGATGAACGCCCGTACCGGTCGCGCTATGGCTCGCTCGGATCACATCCGCCAGTCACTGACCGACATTCTGACCACTCCTATTGGTTCGTGCCTGATGCGCCGCCCCTACGGCTCCGAAATGCCGGGGCTGATCGACCAACCGTTGAACGGTGCGACCGTGCTGCGAATCTATGCCGCCACCGCCTACATTATGCTACGTTCGGAAAACCGAGGGTACACGTCCGATCCGTACAATCAGCATCGCAGTCATCTGTTTAATTGCCACCGCCGAAGATGCAGATCCCAAGGTGTTTCCGATCGACACGCCTGTGCTGCTGACTAATGTCATTTCCGCCCTGGGGAAAGCCGGCACCACCGGCACGCTACGCCGTAGCCTGGAAGCCATCGGCGCGCAAACTAAGCCGTTCACGATTGTGGTGCGCGTGGCTGAAGGCAAGGATGAGGCTGAGACCACCTCCAACGTGATCGGCACCACCACAGCATCCGGCCAGTGCACCGGCATCAAGGCGCTGCTGGCGGCGCAGGCCCGGACCGGGGTGAAGCCGCGCATCCTGGGCGCTTCGGGGCTCGACACCAAGGCCGTCACCAATGCCCTGATCAGCGTGGCCCAGCAACTGCGCGGCTTCGTCTATGCGGCAGCGCACGGCTGTCTGACCAAGGAAAATGCTTTGCTGTACCGCAAGGATTTCGGCCAGCGTGAACTGATGTTGATCTGGCCGGATTTTGTAAGCTGGGACACTGCCACCAATGCCGAGGCTAGCATCCCGGCAGTCGCTTACGCGCTGGATCTGCGCGCCAAGCTGGACTAGGAAATCGGCTGGTACAAGACCTTATCGAATATCCCGTTAAACGGTCCGACCGGCATTTCGGTGGACGTGTTCTAGGATCTGCAAGATCCGGCCACCGATGCCGGCTACCTCAACGCGAAGGAAGTCACCACCTTGATCAACAGCGGTGACTTCCGTTTCTGGGGTTCTCGTACCTGCGAGGTCGGAGGCTTTTTTTACTTTGAGAACTACACCCGCACCGCCCAGGTCGTCGCCGACACGATTGCCGAAGCGCACATGGCCTATGTCGACGTACCAATGCATCCGTCCTTGGTGAAAGACATGAATGAGAGCATCAGTGCCAAGTTCCGCGACCTGGTCAAACAGGGTTATCTGCTGGTCGGTAGCGCCTGGTTCGATGAACAGTACAACAGCAAGGGGAATTTGAAGGACGGCAAGCTGGCCATCGATTACGACTACGCGCCTGTCCCGCCGCTGGAAAACCTGATGTTCCAGCAGCGCATCACCGACCACCACCTGCCCGACTTCGCCGCTGCCGTTAACGCGTAGTCGCCGACCTATCCCATTTGCATAGAAAGCACACCACAGCATGGGCATGCAAAAAAACTCAAGGACTTTATGTTGTTCGATAGCGGCCAAGCCTATCGCGGCGAGATCGAGGAAGTCACCCTCCCCAAATTATCCCGCAAGACCGAGGAATATATTGCCGGCGGCATGAGCAGCCCGATCCCCGTTGATCCGGGCAACGAAGCCATCACCCTCGAATGGACCGCTGGCGGCCTGTTGATCAACGCGCTGCTGCAGGATGGCGCCCGCAGCCACAACGCCACGCAACTGCGCTTTGCCGGCGGCTACGAAAGCGATGACGACGGCGTCATCTCGGCCGTCGAGATCGTCGTGCGCGGCCGCCATAAGGAGATCGATATGGGCGTCGCCAAGGTCGGGGACGACACCAAGTAGAAATTCGCGACCGCCAGCAGCTACTACAAGCTGACCATCGATAACAAGCCCATTTACGAATTTAATTTCATTAACGGCGTCGAAAAAATTGGTGGTAAAGACACGAATGCTTCGATTCGCCGAGCTATAGGCCTCTAAGCTTGGGACTAGCGTTACGACCAACAACGCTGTCAGACCCGAGATCAATGCCAGCATCAACACCAACACTAATTTCTTTTTTTTATTCACCTATAAAGACTCCATCTTATGAAAATCACCTCCAAGAACACGCAAGATAATTTTCTCACCGACACGGCCGATGCCGGCGTCTATAAAACGATTACCCTGGAAGAACCGTTGACACGTGGCGATACCTTGATCACCAGCGTGCAAATTCGTAAACCCGTCGCCGGGGAGCTGCGCGGCGTCTCGCTGATGGATCTCGGTAATCTGGATGTCGTTTCTCTGCAGCGCGTATTGCCGTGCATCACCATCCCGACTTTGGCGTCGCATGACGTGGCAAAGCTCGACCTCTCAGACCTGATGGCGCTGGGTTCTGAGGTGGCCATTTTTTTTTGCTGAAGAAAGCCGATCGTCCAGTGGTCTACCCGAATTCGTAGAAGATCCGATGGCCGATATTGCAGTGGTGTTTCACTGGCCGCCGTAGGCCATGGACGAATTGGTTCTGTTGCGATAAGGAGTTAATCGGGAGAGAAGGCGCGCAATGCTCATTTCATGCAACCAGGGAATAGAACTGCTCTGCTGCGGACGCAACTTGCCTGTCGAGGCAATTAAGTTGGCCCTTCTTGAGCATGTGCATGGTCTCAATGCCGGCGAGGATTCTGGTAGCTGATCGGAAGGATTTGAAGCCGAGCATGGGCCGGATGATGCGTTTGATGGCGCAATGATCCTGTTCGACGACGTTGTTCAGATACTTCACCTGGCGCAGTTCGATCGGCGCACCAGTCTCATTCTGAATGCTTTGGATGGCGGCCCTGTTGGCAGCACTCTTGTCGATGGTGATCTTGTCAGGCAAGCCGTGATGGCCGATAGCGCGTTCCAGAAAGCGGCGTGCCGCAGCCTGATCCCGCTTGGCTGTCAGCAGGAAGTCGACCATGCCCCCATCACGATCGACGGCGCGATAGAGATACTTCCACTGGTCGCCCACCAGCACACAGGTTTCGTCCATGCGCCAGCTGCTGCCGACAGGTCGCTTGCAACGGCGAAACATTGCTGCCAGCACCGGCAGAATCTTGAGCGACCAGCGATGGATGGTCGTGTGATCGACGAATACGCCGCGCTCATGCATCATTTCTTCGATATGCCGCAGGGCTCAACGGATATGCCACCTACCAGCGCACGCACGTTAGCATTACTTCCAGCGGATAGTGCCGCCGCTTGAGCACCTTGCGTAACGTCTCGTTCATCGCATTCATCCATTGTCAAACCGCTTACTCTATCAGAACCAGCTTACTGCAACAGAACCCAAAAGGGCACTTGGCAAAGGCAACTTCAGACATCGAATCGCAACCATCATCACCCGCCTAGATGGAATGCAATTTCTTCATCGTCGGGCCCAATCTTCATCGCTCTCCTTCTTACCACTGTCCTTATCGTTTTGAATTAACGTTGACACTATCATCCGGCGTGGTCTCTCAGTAGATATCATGCCTTCTGAGCCAACTAGGCTGTAATTCTTTTCGGAAAATGAATTGATGCACTCCACAATAATCCACGGAGTGAACGGAACAGTAGATATTCGAGAGCGACCTAAATTATCAACAACCGTCGTCGCCAACAGATAGCGATTTCCAGCCGTAATGTGTAATCGATATCGATACCCTGCCGGCGGCAAAGGTATACCCACCCTCCGGGTAAGTGTCCTTGCTTTTACCAAGGAAACCTCGCGAGAAGAAACGGCAGCATAAATCCGCAGTGAGAAACCGGCACAACTTCGTACTATCGTTGGCATCCACAAATCGGGGCTTAACTTCTTCTTCCCACTCCCTACTTTAGCCAGCTTTATTTTTGCGCTGAGTCGGCCTTTACTTCTTTCTAGATCATCTAAAACTTCAGAATTTTTCTTCACTAAATAAGCGTACCGAATTTCTCCCTTGGCCGTTCTAAAAAAAAGAGTTTTATGCGCTTCTTTTTTGATTTTCGGAAGCCATTTTTCTCGAAAATTTAACGTAGATTTTCGCAGTTTCCACATCACCTTCCGATTCGTAAGCAATTTTTCCTCTGCGACAGTTTTTTCCCGTATCACACTCATTTTTACTTTTTTATCCAGTTGCATATCATTATTTTTTTCAAATAAATCAAATATTTACATAAGTATCAATGTAAATAATTCAGTCGTTTCTAAAATTCCATTTCGTCCCGAGTAAATACGTCAAGTATAGGCATTTGAGTCTCTACCGGGAAAGCGCCGAGCGGCTTACTGGAGCGTTTATGAAAACCATAGTTTTGAAAGATATCACCAAAAATACTGTCGAACTGCCACTGATTTTTTTACGCAGAAAAGCAGTCGAACAAATGACCGGCTTGTCCAAATCGTCCCTTTATCAGCAAATCCAATTGGGCGAGTTTCCTGCACCTGTCCAATTGACAAAAACAGGCATGGCAGTGGCATGGTTGAACACAGAGGTGAATCTCTGGATGCAAAGCCGCATTCAACAACGCAAGTAATCGATTGCTGATGGTAATTGCAGATTTGTTTTCCGTAAGAAAAAAAACTGCAATTTCATCATAAATTCCACTGTCAACGCGTTGCCTCCCCCGAAGATGGAGGAGATGGAAGCGTTTTCTTTTAATTTCTATAAAAAGAAAACGGGGACTCACCTAGATCACACGCCCGTGATTTGCCTCCATCGCTCCCATAGCACGGGGAGGTAGGGCTATATGAAAGATAAAAAATGAGTACAAAATCAAAGTTGAAACCAGTAACTGACGAGATGTATCAATTCAAGACAATTTTCCACCCTAACGTAAAAGCGTGCTATCAAACATTCAGTAAGAAGCCTGGTCTTGAAAAAAAATCAGATTATTTCTTGAGCAAATGGACTACTAAAACCAAAGACAAATTGATGACTGCCAATCTGGATCAGATGGAGGTCAGCATGATGATCAACCGTGGTAATGGCCGTGGCTCTAAGAACGTGACTGACATCACTGCGCTATTCATTGACTGCGATGACAACAAGATGACTAAAGAAAAATTACTCGCCTTGCCTATTCCACCCCAATTGATTGTCGAGACGTCGCCAGGAAACTTCCATGCTTACTGGCTGGTCAAGGATTGCGACGTTGCTCAATTCAAACCTATACAGAAGGCGTTAGCGACATCACTCGGGACTGACCCTAATATTTGCGACCCAAGCCGTGTCATGCGCATGCCGGGAACGATCAACTGGAAACGCGACACACCGTTTTTAGTCAAAATTGTTCATATTGAAAAGGATCCTAAGCGCATTGCCATCGACCGCTTCATCAAAAAAATGAAGTTGGTGATACAGGCGCCGAACACGTCGGACAAGAAATTGTATGAAACCGGCAATGGCGTATCTACAGACATCAATCCGGCTAAAGAAATGACACCGGAAATGCGTGCCAGAGTCGAGGCAACTATAACAGGAATCAATGCTGATAATCGCTTGTTGTGGCTTCGCTTCGGCAAGGCGATTCATAGTGCAGATCGCACTGAACGCGGATACGACTTATGGACGAAGTGGTCGCAGAAATCGACCAAGTTCGATGAAGTGGAGCAGCGTAAACACTGGGATGCTTTTAAGGCTGATGGTGCTCTAAATATTGAATCACTGTTCTGGCTTGCTAACCGCGAAAAAAGAGATAAAAATTTAGCACTTGATGAAATGTCTATGGCCGATCTGTTTGCCGACTCAGTAAAACATCGTTTGCGTTACGACCGTGTTAATAAGTCATGGCTGTACTTTTCTGGTGTTGTGTGGAAAGTCGATATGCAGGCCCCTCTTCGAATTGCGCGGGATTTCATTGAGGAATTGAGCCAAGGCAACGCAGGTAACGATTCGGTTAAGCGCTTTCGCAGCAATGGCGGCCTGAAGGCTATCGTTTCTCAAGCTGAGTTGCTGGATGAGTTAAACATATCGGCCCAGGATTTTGATAAAGATCCGAACCTATTCGCGGTCATGAACGGAGTGATTGATCTGACCACCGGCGAATTCCGTAATGCGCAAGCGAGCGACTACCTGCGTCGGCAAGCAAACGTCGAATTCGATCCAAATGCGAAATGCCCACATTGGGCTGAGTTCCTCCGTTCAGTATTGAGAGAAGATAATGACTTACATCGTTGCCTTCGTCGCGCCATGGGATACACCATGTTTGGCCATGCCAACTTACAGATTTTCTTCATGATAATCGGCCCAGGTGGTAACGGTAAGGGCGTTCTGATGCGCACGATGCAAGCGATGATGGGTGAATATGGTCAGAGTGTCGCGCCAAATTTACTGACCAGCGCGTACAGCGGCAATGCGAACGGTCCTTCGCCGGCGCTTGCGCGTTTATATGGTGCACGCATGGTTGTCTGCACGGAACTGCCCACTGACCGCAAGCTCGATGACGCATTTATCAAGCAGTATGCTGGTGGTGACGAGATTACAGCGCGGCAGACTTATGGTGATATTTTTTCGTTCAAGCCTGAGGGAAAACTGTGGATCTCAACCAATGAGGTGCCTGAGATTCGCGCTAGTGATGAAGCAATGTGGCGCCGTATCAAGCCTATCCCCTTCAACCAGAAAATCAGAGAAAAGGACGTTGACGAAAATCTCGAGAAAAAATTTGCGAAGGAATATCCCGGCATTCTCAACTGGATGTTAGATGGGGCAAAGGGTTTTTCTGCTAGCGGATTGGGTCGTTGTGCTGCTATTAAAAAACTGGAAAATAAGCTGCGCAAGGATGCCGATTCAGTACATGCTTGGAAGTCTGAGTTTTGCACCGAGGAGGAAGGCGAGCATACTCAGGCCAGCGTTGCATACGACAGTTACACGAATTACATGCGTACGCTGCGTCGCAAGCCTCTGAGTGTGGCGGCCTTCCGGGCGAGCCTAGTAGAAAAGGGTTTTCACCATAAGAAGAGCACTCAATGCAATTTTTATGATGGCTTTCGTCTCCGGAACTAAATTGCAATAGACGTACCCCGGTAGTTCTTGAAGCGATGACCTATGTGCTTTATGCGGCATGGGTCATCGCCATTGCGTCGCTCGTTGAGCTTCATTAACCCGCTGCAGACCGCCGCAGCCACCGGCACACAAGTACTGCGATTTGAACGCGTGCGCCATCGCTGTTTCAATCGAAGTTACGGGAAAATAGCTCGAATTAAAGCAGTTGCGGACAGCTTTTATTGGAGCGTGAATGATAAATTCAACGGCAGATCATTGTGCTTTTAGAACTTTCCCATTCTCGGAAATCACGCCGTTTTCGAAAATGTATTTCACCCTCTTGCCTTTCTCATCTTTCATATTCAGCATGATTCTGGCACCACTTTGAATCACTTGTGGACCATCATCGCAAGTGCCAAACGATGGCGATATTTTTACGTCATATTTGCTCACTACAGTGACAAAGAAATTCAACTGGCAAGTTGCGCTGACCCCATCCGCCACAAGCACAACATCCTTGTCGTTCAAAACGAATTTACTCTTAAATGACATTCGCAATGAATCTGTTTCGGTGCTCAGTTTTTTACGGTCTAAAAATAGGCTCACATTACCTGCATCACCTGTGATCGAGAGTTTTCCTGCCCGCGTTGCTATCGTCGTGTTGTCATCCGCAAAAACAGATCCCACCAAAAGAGCCGTGGCAAGAAAAAGGAAATTGCGCAATATAGATATCATTTAATGATCCTCAGGAATTTGTTTGTCAATAAAGCGCTTTTACATTCTGTATTTGAATAACCGAATGCAAAAGAAATCAGAAGGCTACACATCTGGCAAGAACGAAATACTTGATGAGAATGTCGAAATTATCTTATTTGCTGGAACGCTCTCATGCATCGGCGAGGGTCCCCACCCAACATTCCCATGGCTGACGCGATATTTGATAAAGAACGTAGAAGTTCGTTTTTTGCCCTCTCCGTGGCACATCGCTCAGCAACAACTTGCGCGCCCTCTTTTTGAATGGTTGCTCTTATCAGTTTCTCCATTTGCTTTGGATCAAATCCATTGTCCTTCGCTGTACTAGGGCTCATTATTTCTTCTAAGTCATGGAAATCCGTTGCGCATACTTCAGCCGCCCTAGTTAGCTGCGCACATGCGGGCGGTATTTGCTGACCATAAGAATATTGAGAAAGCGCGATAAACAAAGTCACGACCACCGCGTGAGTTGACTTTTGTGGACTGAACAGCATTTTTTCTCCTTTGAGAGTACAGAATAAGAATCTTGATACAGCGAAATGTCATGATGCAAACTAACACCTTAAATGAGGAAGATTACCCGTGGCAATATTGGCATCATACCGAGAAAATTGCGGCATGCCAATTGCATCTCCCCATTCGAAAGATAAAGCCTTAACAGCGTTTGGCGCGGGTGTCCGACGTGCGAGAAAGGAACGTGCGGTGTCTCAAGAGGAGTTGGCGTTGAAATGCGGGATTGATCGTTCTTATATGGGATCAATTGAGCGCGGCGAGCAAAACACTGGATTACTGCACATTGCTCGTATAGCTAAAGCTCTCGACATGAAAATTTCGGAACTTATGGTTGTTTCGAAGCTTTAGGACGATCAATACTCATCCGGTAGTAAAAGCGTTGTCACACTACGATCATGCTCCGTGATTATCCAAAGCCGTTCACGCCTCCCCCCTAGCCTGTACTCTGACAATATCCGATTGCCGTCCGTAACCGCCCGAACGTTTTCTGTTGCATCTTCTGCGCAAACCACACCCCAATCGCCGAACTGATGCCGCTTCAAGTACACGCTCCCATTGACGCCCAGCCTATCCAGCAGCTCCACGGCGCCACGTGTGGCGACGATATCGCCAAGCGCAAAGAGCGGTTGCCCGATCTGCGCTGGCACAAACACGATGAAGGCGGAAAACAACTCCAGCTCCTCCTGTGATATTGGTGGCCCAACGTCGTTACCATCACCAGTTGTATTTGCGTGACTTTCCTGTTTGTCGTGAGTATCTCGATTCATATGAACTCCTTAATAAGGTATGGACGAACGATTTCCTCCGATCAATCGGATGTCGAAATGCGAAGGCATTCGCTCGTTGGATGGTTAGATATTGATGTGAAACAGAAGGGATAAAACTGGGTTACACAAGATGTCGAGCGAAGCGTCGATTAACTGCAGTGATTGAGCAATCGATATATGCGGAATCAACGGGAATTGATAGGCATCAGAAAACTTAATACGACGCTTCTGAAACACCAAATCGAACAATCGCACCGCGACGCATTCCCCAATTTAATCAATGTCACTATGTCGTTACCAATGCATAGGGGCACTGATCTCGAACGCTGGGGGAGCGTCCATTTTGTGTATCCTAAACATATTATATCATATCCCAATATGGGATATTTCGTATCCGGATTTAGGATGTAATCATGGCTCACCCTATTCACTCCCCGTCGTATATTGTCCTTGCAGAACTGCTCACCGAGCGGCGCAAGGAGTTAGGCTTGTTGCAAGCTGAAGTTGCCGTAATGTTGAACAAACCCCAATCGTTTGTCTCAAAATACGAGTCTGCGGGCCGCAGATTAGATTTTATTGAATTGATCGATGTACTGCGCGCCTTGAAAACTGATCCACATGGATTTTTAGATCAATTGACGTCCCAACTTGACGCTCGGCAGGTGACAACAAATTTCATGCGCTGAAGGGGCCGCTTGCAACCAACCGAAATACGTTGCCCGCGACTGCTCCCCCTCCCGTAACGAAGCAAACGCGCGCGATACGCAAATAAGGAGGTTTTCTATTTGATGTTGATTTGATAGTCGAAATGAAAAACCCCTTGATTTATCAATAAAATCAAGGGGTTATCAGTGTTTTTGGCGAGAGGGGGATTCGAATCATCGCCTCCAGCCCTTATAAATAAACGATTTTATTCGTAAAAATATAAAAAGAACCCCCAGAAGTACCCCCAAATTATTTTACTACCCAACCTGAAAACGAGTGCTTTTATGCACTGATTACTCATGTTAAATTTTCAAAAAAAATTTAACGACTGTTGGAAAATTGAGACGTATTGCGTTTAATAGAGGATAAACGAGCCCATCACACCACTGTAGCGATCTGTTCTTGATGGGAGCATTGGAGGCAAACTATTAAATCAGCTAGCGAGTCTTACTCGTACTGAGAAAAACTGCCTCCAAGAACTCGTTCCCTAATCTTAAAACCCGCTCCCAGAAACACAAAATTACGGGGGCTAATTTTTAAGATCGGCAAGATTGTCGCCGTCAATTTACTCGTTATTCAAAATTGCGGCGAACTCGGTCGCCATACGTAAAACCAATGCGCGCTTCGACTCAGATAAGTTTGCTAGACATGCGATCAGGCTCGCGGCTTGGTCAGTAGGATGACTAGAAGTATCCCGCAACAGATCTTCCATTGGAAAATCCAAAGCACCAGCCAACGTTGATAGTCTCCCAAGAGATGGCGATATCCCTCCCGTTTCCAAGCGCGAAACACTCTCCTTCTCAATTCCCAGTCTTTCAGCCAGTTCTGCCTGGGTCAATCTCAATTCTTTACGCCTTGCCGCCAAACGCGCACCAATCAGTTTGGAGAGATGCTTGTCGCGCTGCTTTGCCTGATCTTCCAAGAGGATTCCCCCCATGTCATTTGATGACATAGAGTGTTGGCTCATCCCAACCCCACATAAATGACATACAATGCAATTTATGACGTAATATGCATTTTTTAAAGTTTTTTTTACTCAACAAGATAAAAACTCTAATTCATTCGAATTACCTCGCCAAAACTCTATGTTCATACTGAATTTACCCCCCATCGAAGAAGTCAGGGACATTGTTCTTGACATGATGCCCGTGATCGCGCCCGATGCCGATCCTGAGACCGTTCAAAAATCCATCATCTTTGCCGAGAATCTTGTAGCGTTGTTTCATCTTGCAAAATTCGCAGCAACGACAGAAGCAGTTTTAAAGATAATGTTGTCAGGGATGATCTCGGCCACTGAGTTTGCCGATAGGGATTGGCATTAGTAGATCTGACAAACAAGCCGATTGCCATTGACGGTACAAAAGTATCTTGTCATCGCGACACTCCGTGAGCAAAGCAATTATTCCACGATTTCATATCGCTGATCGCAGTCCCCTCCTCGCCTGTCCTGAGAGTTAAATGCACTGCTTTTAACGCAGCTGGAAAAAAACCAAAGTCCACAAGCTGCGCGGGGGCCACGGGGAAATTCGTTGCGTCAATGTGACGCAAAATGACGCAGTTTTAGAGTGACCCCCTGCCACCTAATGATCAAGGACATCAGTTTCAAACGATTCCAATTCACAATGCACTATACTGACCAAGACGCTATCAAAAGTGAGTACGGTCGGTTGGCCGTCCTTTTATTTTCACCAGCAATTTGTAATAACGGCCAATGTGCCGTCATAGAAATTGGCGAATGTATTTTTACCAAAAAGAAATGACTTCCGAAAACACTCTCAGCTTTTCCTGCCCTGATTGCGGTCATCAATATCAGGATGACTGGGAAGTGCTTGAGCAAAATCAGATACATGAAATCAAGTGCGAGCAATGCGCCAGCGAATTTTATCTTCTCATCCAAGAATGCGAATACTGCGAAGAGTCAACCTCGCATATTTGGCAATTGCGGCCCACATCCGACATCATTGACAATATCGTATGCAGATACTGCAACAAGCCGGCCAGACGTACGCAAGAGGATGAATGAACAATCAGATGTAAAGATTGTTCACAGTTCACAAATAAGTTTCGATGCACAATAAAGCCGGGATAGCCGGTTTTATTTTATCTCAATAGTTGCACAAAAGACAATTAAAGCGAACCTGGCTTGCTGTCTCCAAATAAAATTTCCCACTGCGTAGGTTGCACGCCGGGAAATGACTAAAGAAGATTCGACATGGAAATAGAACATTTTCTGCCGCAGGATGCCTATGTCGCGTTGGGAAAAATAGCCCGTTGCCAATCGGAAGCTGACGTGGCCTCGCTCACCAAACAAGTTGTCTTGGTGCTGGGAGCAACGTCATATGTGTACTCTACATTGACGTCTGACGATAGAAGCAACGATAGGGAAAGCTATCGCTATTTTATTGGTTGCGACCCGCAATGGTGCCGCATTTACAACGAGCGTAAATGGTTTATGAATGACCCGTTTGTTGAGTACAGCCGCTATAACACTGAACCCATCATCGCCGACCAGATTGTGTTGCAGACGAGTGGCCAAATTGAAATGCTGAGCGTCGCCGCTACATATGGTTTTAAAAGTGGAATGGTGATACCCACCCACAGTAGCCAAAGCGCAAATGAACGAATTGGCTTGCTATATATCGGCGTTGACGCACCCGCGGATGTCGGCAATCAATTGATGCATCTTCACCGTATTTCTTACCGTGCACTCGGCATGGAGTTACTTGATTGGTGGATTCGTTTTTTGAGGGCAGAGGCCGCCCGTAAATTCAATCTCAGCGAAGAAGAAATCAATATGCTGCAGCAGGTAAAAAACGGGGCTGCAGTGACGGAACTTAGTGCAAAACTTGGCATCACATCGAGCAAGCTATATCGGCTGCTGAACGTCATTCAGGACAAATTCAATGTCGATAAAATTGGTGCCGCCGTAGCCATCGCCAAATTCAACGGATTACTCGGATAAAGAAGGTGGCGCGGTGAGAATGCAAAGCAGGCCAATCAAGAATGCCGGCTACTTATTAGCGCTGATACCGCAAATGTTGCTCGTTGCAGGTACGTACATGGACTTTCCGTGGCTGTCGGTGGCCTTCTTCTTTATGCTGTTGCCGTTGGTGCGAAAATTTATTGGCAACGATTTGTCACCGCCCAACCGGCAGCTATCACCGCTTCTTGGTACATATTTGCGGGCGATACCTCGTCTATATTGTACGTGCTGGGCTTTCGTCCTGCCTTGGACAATGTGGATTCTCGCCACCAAGCCGATGACCATTTCTGAATACATAGGCTTTACCCTGGCGCTGTGGATAGTGTGCTCCCTGAACACTGCCATTGCGCACGAGCTCATTCATTCTCGCAGCCGCTTCAATCGCAAGTTGGGAGATTTGCTCGACGCGACGGTAGGATATTTTCATTTCACAGAAGAACATCTCAGCCATCATGCCAGCAACGGTAGTCATGATGAAAGTGATGCGGCAGTGCCGGGGACATCAATCTATGTCTTCGCGTTCCGCCGCTATATGCGGTCTTTACGCGTGGCCTGGAATTATGAGAGTGCGCGCTTAAACCGGACGAAGTCAAGGTGGTTTGCGAACCGGCTGGTCGGCAAACTGCTCATTTCAATTGCCGTCGCGTCGGCTTACTATATCTTCGCCGGTATGATTGGCCTGGGAATATACCTGTTTCAAGTTGCCGGCGCTGCGTTTTCGGTGCAGGCAATCACTTACTTGCAGCATTGGGGCTTGTCCGAAAAAGACACGCCAGCAATGGCCGACTATGGTTACTCTTGGGAGGATGGGTGTTGGATGCAGGCATGCGTGACGTTGAACCATGCTTTCCATGGGCAACACCACTTGACCATAGCAAAGCCATACTATGCCTTGAGTCTCAACAAAGGAGGCCTGTCACTGCCGGCGTCCTATCCGGTCATGTTTGTTGTTGCGCTGTTCCCGACATTCTTTACACGTCTGATGAAAGATAGGCTGGCAATCTGGATTGCGAACACCGAGACGTCAGTAGACGATGCCGACTGCACAGGTGCTACCAGAGTAGTGAAAGCCTTACGCGATACTTAGCGTTTGCGCCGGATTGGCGAGTCCCCTTGGTGCCCGGCAATGAAGATGTTTGGTTTGAAGAAGAAATGTTAAGAACGGGTCCATAATGGATAATCAGAAAGTCGCACAATGGCATGCAAAAATTATCGACGTCTGCGAAGAAAAGCTTCAACGTTCTCTTTCGGACGACGAGCGAAATTTCGTGCGGAGCCGGGAAGGATTTGCGGCGCTAGAGATGATTGAGGATACGGTGGCTGCTATGTCGCCCGGACAGTTGGCGGCGTATTTGAACTCCGAAATCGACTCCTAACGGCCGAGGTTGTGTGAAAACGCAAAAACATGAAATTTTCGTGGGTAGGGTGACCATTGCCGATAGAGAGAAATTTCACGTTAGGATTGACGAATATGCACTACCGCGATGCAGATGACACCTACTTTAATATCGTCAAAACCGATGGAGCGACGCTCTTTGCCAGTATCGGTCGGACAGCGTTCCCGGACACCTATCGGGCCATGTTCGGCTTCTGCGCGAAGACTAACAGTCTGAAAACTGCCATGTTCGATGCCGTCGAGTCCAATAATCCGTATGCCTTCAAAGTCCTGTTTCGCTGCTTTTGCGAGCATTACCTCCGTTTCATGTACATCTGGTCCCGCTTTGTCCGCGAGAACTCAGATTCCATTGGCAGCGAGTATTATTCCTTTTGTGGAGCCGTCGAAGCCCAAGACTATGTCTCTGCCATTTCAATGGCAGAAACTCTGCTGGGAAACACAGTTGTAGCAGATGTTAAGATGGTATTGGAAAAACTCTATCCTGAAGCTGCGAAGTTGAGCAAGAGGGAGTTGGAGCAATATTCCAACCAGTTTAAGTACCGCGCAATACTTAAGTTTCTCGCGGGTGAGCAGTTCGGTTTCGTCGGCAAGGACAGCCCATTCTTGGCCCAAATTGTCCCTGCATACGCTCTGCTGTCATCTTTCGTACATGGAGGCCCATATACCGACATGGAGATGGCCGGCTATTCAGAACCAAAGGCACTCAAGGAATGCGAGAAAGATGCGGAGGTCGTATTCCTTATGGCCGCCAGTGTCTTTATGTGCACAGCTGCAGCAGTGTCGAGAGAGCATTCTGAGCTCACGTCCATTGGGGCGAGAGTGAATCAAGTCATCAAACAATTCGTCGCGGAAGATGGCAACGAAAGCTAGCTACTACTATCGAGTAGACCGTCAGCCTCCATTGTCCCCGTCGCCGCTCATGGCGAATTGCGCGGGACTATTTCCGCATCGTCAGCTCTGGGTCGAGGCTGTCGGCCATTTGAAAAAATCGAACGAAAAATAACGCTGCATCATTCATATTGATTGATGAGTTGCTTTGCAATTGGAAAGAGCGCTTCCGGGGATAAGTCTTCAAGCGTGAGGGCAGGAGAACTGTCTATCGTTGGATAATTGCGTAAACAGGACCGCCGATACGCGACATCGTAATGTGAACGCATCAAGCGTTCGAACAAGGCTGGAATTTCGCGCTTATTGGCTAATTCCTCCCATGCGGCCACTTCCGCATTACCGACCAAAGGCCGGAGAAATTTTAGCTTCGCCACCAGAGAATTCGGGTCGGTCTCGAAATGCGCGTAATCTTCCCTCCACATTTTTACCCGTTGCGGCATAGATGTCTCTACTTGCAGAGTGACACCAGCTCTCATGGTTTCCAGTAAATTTTCCGGCAACTGAACATTCCCAATTTTCTTACTCTCGGCCTCCACCCATATTGGGCGGTCGGTTGAATAGGTGGAAAGTTGGAGGAGTAAAAAACTGTCAAACAGTTTTTGTGATGGCTGTGTATGCCCAGGAATGGCGCCGATGACTGAGCCGCGATGAACGGCTAGTTCTTCGAGGTCCAGGACTTGAGCGCCTGCCAGATGCAGTGCAGTGAGTAAGCGTGTCTTGCCGCATCCTGTCGGGCCGGTTAATACGTTGTAGCGATACGTTCCTGGCAAATTCTTGAGTTGTTCGTTGACGCTGCGGCGATATTCCTTCCATCCACCCTTAAGGCGCTCCACGCGATAGCCGATGACTTCGAGCGCGTCGCACCACAGACGGCTACGTTTGCCACCGCGAAAACAGTAAACAAGTATGCGGCTCTTGCGGTTATAGGTATCGAAACTTTCACCCAAATGCCTGGCGATGTTCAGCAATGAATATTGCACACCGATTTTATAGGCGCCCATCGGGTCTGTACGATGCAAGGTTCCCACTTCCGCATATTCATCGTCGTTCACTACGGGAAAATTGACCGCTCCAGGAATATGGTCCTCCGCAAATTCACGGGGGCAACGCGCGTCAATGATGAGGTCGTAATTTTTAAAATCGTCCATTTTCCGCAATGCGTAAATTTTTAGTAACCCTATAGGTTACCTCAATTTTTTAACTTCCCCTAGAAATTAGGCCTATTGGTTTTCGCAGCCGTAAATCAGACAATTGACTCTTGAGTGACTCGTTTTTTTCTACGCACATTCAGATGTGATTCGCGCCAGTAATGGCTGCGTGTAATTAATGAGAAATTTCGGGCTGAGAACCATTTCGGCGTTGGCTGTTTTTCAGTTGACTGAACAGCTTCCAGTGAAAACTAACGGATTGAAAAACGTACTCGCTAATTAATGACAATGCTTAACAATTAGTGATAATTCGTCGGGAAAAATTTTGCAAACAATGGTTGATTTTAGGCAATCACAGCGAGCAGTTTCTTTTGACGATGAAATTATCTGCTAACTTGTATGTGAGAAATAATTTCAGAAAAGTGAGATGAAATTTTTCTGAAGATGCTGTGAGATTTTTCTGAAATTCCATGAAGAGTCGTGAATTGCGCACGGCGTTGACGAAAAATCTTCCTGTTACTTACTATAATTTTTATCCCCGCTGCGGTGCCACGCAGAAAAACAAAACAAAGCAGGTGCCTCACGATGAGTCTTTCCCGTCATATTCTTTTCGGCAAACTCGATACCACGCTTTTTAAGGCGGTCGAATCTGCAACGGCCTTTTGCAAACTACGTGGTAATCCCTACGTAGAGTTGGTGCATTGGCTGAATCAGTTGCATCAACTGCCCGATGGTGATTGGCAGCGTGTCTTGCGGCATTTTCAAATAGATGCAGCGACGTTGGACCGCGATTTGGTTTCTGCATTGGCAGCGCTTCCAGCGGGTGCGACTTCCATCAGCGACTTTTCTCATCATATTGAAACCGCGATTGAACGCGCATGGGTGACGGCCACTCTACTCGCGGATGACTATCGCATCCGTGGTGCCTGGTTGCTGTGCGCTCTGGTTGAAACACCAGAATTGCGACGCGTGCTGCTGGGTATTTCCCCTGCGTTTTCCAAAATTCCCTCGCAAGACCTTGCAGAACTGTTACCTGCAATTGTGCTTGAGTCACCGGAAAGTCACGAATCGTCACACGATGGTTCTGGCTTGCCTTCGGCCGTGCCGGGGGAAGCCAGTCGTGCGATGACGAATCCGGCGTCGGATAAGTCATCCTTGGCGCAGTACTGCACGGACTTGACAGAAAACGCACGCGCCGGACGCATTGACCCCGTTATCGGTCGCGAACATGAAATTCGCACCATGGTCGACATTCTGCTGCGCAGACGACAAAACAACCCCTTACTGACAGGGGAAGCCGGCGTCGGTAAAACCGCTGTCGTGGAAGGTCTGGCGCTCGCAATTGCGAAACAGGAAGTGCCGCCTGCATTGCGTGAGGTGCGGTTACTGAGCCTAGATGTAGGCGCATTGCTGGCCGGCGCCAGTATGAAGGGCGAATTCGAGTCGCGCCTAAAGGGACTGCTTGAAGAAGCTACACGCTCCCCGGTGCCCGTCATTCTGTTCATCGATGAAATTCACACCTTGATTGGCGCTGGCGGGCAAGCTGGTACGGGTGACGCTGCCAATCTGCTGAAACCTGCCTTGGCGCGCGGAACGCTACGAACCGTTGGCGCCACCACCTGGAGCGAATACAAGCGCCATATCGAAAAGGACCCGGCGTTGACTCGCCGCTTCCAGGTGCTACAGGTGATGGAACCGGAAGAAGTCGCCGCAATCAACATGGTGCGTGGGTTGGTTGGCACATTTACCGAGCATCACAAAGTCTGGATTATGGATGACGCGGTACGCGCTGCAGTCACGCTTTCACACCGCTACATACCTGCGCGCCAGTTGCCGGATAAAGCGATTAGTCTGCTCGATACCGCTTGCGCGCGGGTCGCCATGTCGTTGCACACTCCGCCTGCGCGTGTGGAATATCTTCGTCAAGGCCTTGCAGCAGCGCAACTTGAACGAGAACTTATTGTTCGTGAAGCCAGCGTCGGCCATGCAAATACGCAGCGACTGTCGGAGCTTGAAATATGGCTGTCCACTCTTCAGCAGGAACTATCCGAACTCGAGGCCCGTTGGCAGGAAGAGCGTGCACTCGTCGAAGAAATCATTCATAAACGCAGCACACTACTTGCCGCGCAAGATAAAACCGAGGATAAGAACGATAGCGCATCACCTCCAACACTGGCGGAACTGAATGAGCTGGAAACGAAACTTGCGGCACTACAGCAAGATACGCCACTCATCACCCCGCATGTCGGTGAAGCCGTCGTTGCGGCGATTGTGTCAGATTGGACCGGAATACCTCTAGGGCGAATGGTCAAGGACGAAATCAGCGCGGTGCTGGAGTTGCCCCAGACCCTGGAGCAACGCATCATAGGGCAGCCGCACGCTCTGGCAATGTTGGGCGAGCGTATTTTGACTTCCAAGGCGCGCCTCACGGACCCTAATAAGCCGGTTGGTGTATTCCTGCTGGTCGGACCTTCCGGTGCCGGTAAAACCGAAACGGCACTGGCATTGGCCGAAACGCTCTATGGCGGTGAACAGAATCTCATCACCGTGAATATGAGCGAGTACCAGGAAGCGCACACCGTCTCCACGCTGAAAGGCTCGCCGCCAGGATATGTCGGCTATGGCGAGGGTGGCGTGCTGACAGAAGCCGTACGTCGCCGGCCCTATAGCGTAGTACTGCTCGATGAAATCGAAAAAGCCCATCCCGATGTACATGAAATGTTCTTTCAAGTCTTCGACAAAGGCTGGATGGCAGATGGCGAAGGCAAATTCATCGATTTCAAGAATACCGTCATTCTTTTAACCAGCAACTCCGGTTCGGAATTGATTTCTGCCTTGTGTGAGGACCCTGATACGGCGCCTACCTCGGAGGCGCTTGCGTCAGCCTTGCAACCTGAGTTGCGCAAAGTCTTTCCTGCAGCCTTCCTTGGCCGTCTCGCCGTGGTGCCATATTTGCCGCTGGATGACGCATCTCTCATTCGTATTGTTCGATTGCATTTGGACAAAGTCATTGCGCGTATGCGCGCGCAACACCACGTTGCCCTGGAAATCAGCGACGCGGTGGTTGCCCACATCGTTGACCAATGCGGCACTTCCGAATCTGGCGCTCGGTTGCTGGTCAGTTTCATTGAACAGAGCATTTTGCCCAAGCTGTCGCGGCTTTGGTTTGCCTCGTTGGAAGAAAACCGTAATACACATCGCAGCATTACCCGTATCCATCTGGGCTTTGACCCTCAGGACGCAGAGGGAGGGCTTCGCTACGAGACAAGTTACGACTAAGCCAATCATCACAATCGCATCATCGCCCCACCTTACTTGAAGGGAGTTTTTATGAGCAGCAGCAATAATTCGCAAAAATTCATCGCCCGCAATCGCGCGCCCCGTGTGCAAATTGAATACGACGTTGAAATCTATGGCGCCGAAAAGAAAATCGAACTGCCATTTGTCATGGGCGTACTCGCTGATTTGTCGGGCAAGCCGGTCGCACCGCTGCCAGCTGTGGCGGACCGCAAATTCCTTGAAATCGACATCGACAACTTCGACGAACGCATGAAAGCGATTGCCCCGCGCGTCGCCTTCTCGGTGCCAAATACCTTGTCCGGCGACGGGCATCTGATGGTCGATATCACCTTCGAGAGCATGGATGACTTCTCGCCAGCGGCCGTCGCCAGCAAAGTCGATGCGCTGAACCAGCTCCTGCAGGCGCGCACACAGCTCTCCAATCTGCAAACCTACATGGACGGCAAGTCCGGTGCGGAAGGCCTTGTCAACAAGCTGTTGCAGGACCCTGCCTTGATGCAGGCCCTGGCGGCAACTCCCAAGCCGAATGGCGCCGACACCGCAACCAAGTTGAATTAAAAGAGAAGGAAAACCATGAGCGTCCAAAAATCGAGTGCTGTCGGCGCAGCCGCCAAATCAGCCGCCGGTCAAGCTGCTACCCAATTTGCTACTCCCGATGAATTTTCGGCATTGCTTGACCGCGAATTCAAGCCAAAAACCGACCAGGCGCGCGACGCCGTCGAAGCTGCCGTGCGCACCCTGGCGCAGCAGGCGTTGGCCAATACGCAAACCATCAGCGACGACGCCTACTCGGCGATTGAGTCGGTAATTGCCGAAATTGACCGCAAGCTGTCCGAGCAAATCAATCTGATTCTGCACAAGGAAGAATTCCAGCAACTGGAGTCGGCCTGGCGTGGCCTGAGTCACTTGGTCACCAATACGGAAACGGATGAGCAACTCAAAATCCGCGTAATGGATATCTCCAAGGACGAATTGCGCCGCACCATGCGCCGCCATAAGGGCATTGCGTGGGACCAAAGCCCAGTCTTCAAGCGCATCTACGAAGAAGAGTTTGGTCAACTCGGCGGGGAGCCATACGGCTGCCTGGTGGCCGACTATTATTTCGACCACACGCCACCTGATGTGGAACTGCTGAGCGCGATTGCCAAAATCTCTGCCGCGGCACATGCACCGTTTATTTCGGGGGGCTCGCCATCTTCCCTGCAGATGGAAAGTTGGCAGGAATTGGCGAATCCACGCGATTTGGCCAAGATTACCTCGAATTTGGAGCACGCCGCCTGGAATTCGCTGCGCGATACGGACGATGCGCGCTACATCGGCCTGGCCATGCCGCGGTTCCTGTCGCGTCTGCCGTATGGCGCTAAGACCAATCCGGTTGACGAATTCAATTTTGAAGAGCAAACCGACGGCGCCGACCACAAGAAGTACATCTGGAGCAACGCCGCCTACGCGATGGCGGTCAACATCAACCGCAGTTTCAAGAACTACGGCTGGTGCACGATGATTCGCGGCGTCGAATCCGGCGGTACTGTCGAAAACCTGCCATGTCATACCTTCCCGACCGATGACGGCGGCATCGACATGAAATGTCCGACAGAAATCGCCATTTCAGACCGTCGCGAAGCTGAGTTGGCCCGCGCCGGCTACATTCCGCTGGTCCATCGCAAGAATACCGACCACGCGACCTTCATCGGCGCGCAGTCCCTGCAAAAGCCACAGGAATATCACGATGCCGATGCAACGGCTAACGCCAACCTGTCGGCACGCCTGCCGTACCTGTTCGCCAGCTCACGCTTTGCGCACTATCTGAAATGCATCGTGCGCGACAAAATCGGTGCGTTCAAGGAGCGTGAAGATATGCAGCGCTGGTTGAACGAATGGATTATGAATTACGTCGATGCTGACCCGGCCAACTCTTCCCAAGAAACTAAAGCCAAGCGTCCGTTGGCTGCGGCCGAAGTCGTGGTGGAAGAAATTGAAGGCAACCCAGGTTTTTACAGCGCTAAGTTCTTCTTGCGTCCTCACTTCCAACTGGAAGGTTTGACTGTTTCACTGCGACTCGTCGCCAAGCTGCCGTCCATTAAGCAAGCTGCTTAATGAAAAAATGAGGCGTTGTAATCGGCGCCTCATTTTGCGGCTGTAGTTTTATCAAAGGGTGGTTGCAGTCGGCAGAAGGAACATGAATACCGCAAGTTCATCTGCTATTTTTAAGTAGTATTTTATCAACGTAAATAGAAGGAATATGGCTATGGCACAAGATATTTTTATCAAAATCGCGGGCATCGAAGGTGAATCTGGCGACGACAAGCACAAGAACGAAATCGAAGTCAGCAACTGGGCCTGGGAAATCCGCCAAGACACCAACATGCATTCGGGCAGCGGCGGTGGCGCAGGCAAGGCGACAGTCGAAGACCTGACATTCGACCATTTTGTAGACCGTTCGAGCCCTAACCTGATGAAGTACTGCCTGAGCGGCAAGCACATCGACACCGCAGTGCTCGTGGTGCGTAAAGCCGGCGGCAATCCGTTGGAATACCTGAAGCTGACCATGAGCGATGTCATCGTGACGATGGTCAAGCCTTCCGGCAGTAACAAGGACGAGCGGATTTCCGAGCAAGTGCGTCTGTCGTTCGCCAAAGTCATGCAAGAGTATATGGTGCAGAACGCGCAAGGCGGCAGCGGCGGTGCAGTCACTGCCAGCTACGACATCAAGGCCAACAAAGAAGGTTAATTGCGATTGTATTACCCAGTCTGGGGCTGGGTACGCCTGTGTGCGTATCCAGTCCCAGGTTTTAGTTGGACCAGAGTTTCGATGTCCACCGAAAATGACATGCGTGTGAGCGATGTTGACAATGACCAGATAACTTCATGAACTCTCTTCGAACACATTTCCGCCGACGGTGCCTTGCAGTCTTGTCGAGCTTGCTGCTCCTGCTGCTCGTCATTCCGGCGATTGGTCAGGCTCAGGTGGTCAAAGAGCCGACCAAACTCGATATCACGATTCACGCCACCGACGACGTCAATCCGACCGACCAGGGACAAGCCGCGCCCATCATGGTGCGCGTGTATGAATTGAAGTCGGACGAGACGTTCAAGCAAGCCGATTTTTTTACATTACAAAATACCGATAAAGCCGTGTTGGGCGCCGACATGCTGGTCAAGGACGAATTCATCCTGCGCCCCGGCGACAGTAAGACCATTCGTCGTGCATCCTACGCCGACACCGCTGTCATCGGTGTACTGGCAGCGTATCGCGATTTACCGAATGCCACCTGGCGCGAAGTCTACAAACTGTCTGACGCGCCGGAAGCTGCCTGGTATCGCAGTGTATTGCCTTCGCCCAAGGCCAAGCTGAATATTGAGCTGCGAACCAAAGACATCAACATCACCGAAATCAAGTAGAAAGCGCGTATTTCATGAGCTGGCATAACAAAGTCATCTGGACCGAAGGTTTATTTCTACGGCCCCAACTCTTTCAGCAGCAAGAGCGCTATCTGGAAAGCTACGCGCATCTGCGCGCCGCATCGTCGACCCCGTTCTACTGGGGTTTTCATCGTTATGCCATCGACATTGGTTCGCTCTCGCTTGGCAAACTGGTGATTTCCAGTGCTGCGGGTATTTTTACCGATGGCACGCCATTCCAGATGCCGGCCCAAACGCCGCCGCCGCCACCGTTGACCATTCAGCCTGAACACATCGACCAGCTGATTTACCTGGCCGTGCCGATTCGCACACCGAATGCTGAAGAGGCCACCTTCGATGAAGGTAGTGGCGGGTCGCTGGCACGCTACGCTGTGATAGATGAAGAGCTGCGCGATGCCAATTCGATTGGCCAGGGCCCCAAGTTGGTGCAACTGGCGCAGCTGCGTTTGCGTCTGCTGCCGCACAAGGAATTGACGGACGCCTGGATAGGCCTGCCGATTGCCAAGGTCACCGCGCTGCATTCGGATGGCAGCGCTGAGCTGGATTTCGACCTAATTCCGCCGGTGACGGGTATTGGCACGAATACGCTGCTGTCCAGCTGGGTGACAAAAATACAGGGTTTGACCCACTTGCGCGGCAATACGCTAGCATCGCGCCTGACCGGCGCTGACGGCAAGGCGTCGGATGCCGCTGAGGTTTCCGACTACTTGCTGCTGCAAATTCTCAACCGCTACGAGCCATTGCTCAACCATATGCTCACGGTGCAGGAAACCTCACCCGAAGACTTATATACCTTGCTGTGCAGCTTCGGTGGCGAGCTGTCGACCTTCGTTCGCACTACCACTCGGCGTCCCAAGAAGTGGCCGGCTTATCAGCACGTCAATCCTTACGTCACCTTCAAGGAGTTGACTGACGATGTACATGCGATGTTGAATGAAGTACTGGTGCGCAGCGCCCAACGCATCGACTTCGAAGTCCGGCCGCATGGCATGCGCCTGGCGTCGATTGACCCAGCCACGCTGCAGAGTTTCGGCAACCTGGTGCTCGCGGTCGCTGCACAAATGCCATCGGATTTGCTGGTCACGCAATTCGCCGCGCAAAGCAAGGTCGGTCCATCCGACCGGCTGCCGGAACTAATTCGCTCACATCTGCCGGGCATCAGTATGTCGGCGTTGCCAGTACCGCCGCGGCAAATTCCGTTCAATGCCGGTTTCGTCTATTACGAGCTTGGCAATAGCGGCCCGATGTGGGAACACATTCTCAAGCACGGGGGCCTGGCCATGCACATCGCCGGCGACTTCCCTGGATTACGCCTGGAACTATGGGGCGTGCGGGAAAAGTAACCGCAGCATATCGTCGCGAAATGAACATACAGCTAAAGGATGACCGAACATGACTTCCCTATTTGATAAGTTCTCCAGCCGCACGCTTAGCGTGAGCAGCTCTGTGATTCCGGTGCTGATGGGCGAGCCGGCATTAGTGGCGGTATCGATTATCGGCACAGAAGGCGTGGACAGTCTGTTCGACTATCAGGTCGTCCTGAAGACGCCCGATGCCTTGAACCATCTGATTAGCCAGACCGCCGATTTCAAGACGCAGGAATGGCTGGGCCAGGAAATGTCGGTGCAGATTCAGCTCGAAGGCAGTGGCAGTTTCGTTGCCGGACAAGTGGGCGTGAGCGGCATGGGCAATGTCGGCGCCGGCGTACGCGAAATCAACGGCATCATCGATGATGCCAGGTTCTTGCGTGTGGAAGGGCGATACGCGTTCTATGAAGTCCGGCTCAAGCCTTGGTTGTCTATGGCTACCCTTATCACCGACTGCAAGATTTTTCAGGACAAGACGGTCAAGGAAGTCATCGATGAGTCGCTGTCCGGACTGAACTATTCGATTGAATGGCGTTTAATCGATACCTATCCAAAGCGTGACTACACCACCCAGTTCAACGAAAGCACTTTCCATTTTGTGAGCCGCTTGTGCGAGACATGGGGAATTTCCTATTTCTTTGAACATAGCGAGGGTAAGCACCGCCTTATTTTTACCGACTACATGGGCGGTTATCGGCCAAATGCCAGTGAAGCGTATCAAACGGTCATGTTTCACACACCGAACGCCAAGATTGACGAGGAATATATCCACGCCTTCGTCCCGGCCAATAAGCTCACATCCGGCATTTTTACGACCAGGGATTTTGACTACACCCGACCGCGCGCTGACCTGACCGTCACCCAGGAAGACCCGATTCAGGACGCCGGCCATAATCAACACGAAGTGTATGAGTGGCACAACCCTAGCAGTGGGCACAGCCATTACGTGCAGCCCAAAGCCGGTCCGAACCAGGCGACCAATGTGCCGCTGGATGAGGGGCAATTCCTGGCCCGTATTCGCATGGAGCAACTGCATTGCAAGGCTTATCGTGCCTACGGCAGTGGCCATCTCAAGGGTATGCAGCCGGGCCACAGTTTCAAACTCCACGGTCATCCGCGCAATACCGCCAATATTGACTACCTGATTCTCAGCACCAAGCTGACCATCAGAGAAGTCGCCCAGGAAACCCAAAGCCCGGGTAATCCGAACGCGCAACGCCACGAAGTGGAAGTGGACTTCGATGTCTATCCGTTGCGCGGCGCCGGCGGTTATCGTCCAGCCAGTAAAACGCCGATACCGAAGATGTATGGCGTGGAGTCCGCCATCGTGGTGGGCCCAGAAAATCAGGACCTCTGGACTGACAATCTGGGTCGTATCAAGATACAGTTCCACTGGGACCGCCTCGGAAAAAACGACCAGAACAGCTGCTGCTGGGTCCGCGTTTCTTCGCCATGGGCCGGCAACCAGCTGGGTGGCGTGCATATCCCGCGCATGGGGCAGGAAGTTCTCATCGGGTTCATTAGCGGTAATCCGGATTTGCCCATCTGCACGGACCGCGTCCACAATCAAAGCAATTTGCATCCATGGCAATTACCTAGCCAGCAAGCGTTGTCCGGATTTCGTTCCAGGGAACTCACGCCCGGCGGGGGTAACGCTGCTGGGGGGAGAAGCAATCACCTGGTGATGGACGATAGTGAGGGCAAGATTCAGGCGCAGCTGAAATCGGACCACCTGCACAGTCAGTTGAGTTTGGGGTATATCACCCGTATTGAAGATAATCAAGGTCGTAAAGACGAGCGGGGTGAAGGCTTTGCTCTTGAGACTGGTGGGCATGGAGCGGTGCGAGCTGGCCGGGGTATGCTCATTTCTACCGAGCTACGCGACAAGGCCATCAGTCATATTAAAGACATCGACGAAAGTATTCAGCGTTTGACCGAAGCAAGAAGTTTGGCCGAACAAGCCATGAAACTCGCCGAGCATCATCAAGCGCAGGAAAGTGACGTATCCCAAAGCGATGTTACCAAAGAACTCAAGCAACAAAACGACGAAATCAAAGGAAGTGGGAAGCAAGGCGAATTCACCCAACCCCACTTAGTTTTGTCCAGTCCTGCCGGAATTGCCAGCACGACCCCGGAAAACACTCATATAGCCAGCGGCAAGCATAACCAGTTGACCAGTGGCGGCCATACCAGCATCACCGCGCAGCAGGGTATCTTGGCCAGCGCATTAAAGGGGATACGGTTCTTTGCGCATAAATTAGGGATGAAGCTGATTGCCGCTTACGGAGATATCGACCTGCAGGCGCAGCACGGTAATGTGCACATTTTTGCACAAGACACCGTTATCGTGAAATGCAAAACCTTCATTGTTGAAGCCGAAGATGAGATTCTGCATAAGGTCAACGGGACTTATCAGCGCATGAATAAGACCAATATTACCGATGGCATGCTGGGTGTGCGCAAGATTAATGCAGCCAGCTTGTCCGTGCCGGGACCGGATACTTTACCTATGGTACCCACCAAAATGCCGACATCGGATATTTGCATTCCCTGCCTACTTAAAGCCGCGCTATCCGGCAATTATTCCGCGACCTACTCATGAACGATACTCATCAACATAAAACATTTGTATTGCTCGATGCCGGCATGATTGGCGGTGTCTCGACGTACATTACTGGCGCGCCTGACCGGTTTCCGTCTTGGCTCACGCCTGTATATAAGGATGACGCGGCCGAATTTGGTCCCCTCGTCATTGATATGGAGTTGGCGGACCAGGCCGGCGACGGCAAAGTCCTGCAGGAGATGCTATGCGCAATGATTCCGCGCCTGCATTTTTCGCTTATCGACACGGAGTTGACGCAAGAGGTACTGACAGAGCATCTGCGTCAATTCATTTTCTTTTCCACAGAAGACTCGGAACATTACGTGCTGCGCTTTGCCGATTGTCGTGTACTTCCAGCACTGGCGACGACGCTCACGCCTGAACAATGGGCGACACTGACCAGGTTGCTTAGCCGTTGGCAGATACGCGGGCGCGATGGGAAATTAGTCGATTTGCCGTTGACAGATGTTACTGCAGAGGCTGTTACACCACCGCTGATTTTTAGCGATGCACAAATCGAAGCGCTAAGTGATGCTACTGAGCCAGACCAGATGATTTTCAATATCAAGACCACATATCCGACGCAAAATTTTTTAGGTAGTGCAGCCGACCATTATCAGTGGGCCAAGCAGAGCATCGTACTTTGGAAAAATGCCGGATGCACAGACAGAGCGCAACTTCTTGACTTTGTTGTGCGAGTATTCCATTCGTTGGGCGCATTGTTGAACGACCCGCAATTGTCGGTCATTCTGGCGCATCAAGCGGTCAAACAATCTTCTAAATAAAAAGGGAATCACTATGCATTCTGCAAAACATGGAATTCGCCGTTGTTGGACACATGTTTGCTTCGTGGGCCTGCTGTTCTTAGGTTTGACGGCCTGTGCCAACTTACAGGCACAGCGCGTCAATACTGACTTAGTGCCGGTAAACGTGATTGGCGTACAGCATATGGGGCCAAATTTTAACGTGTCGGAGTTTTATATCGACAATGCTGGTGGGGGAAATATTCCGCGCACAGGAGGTGGCGGGGGCAATATCTGCTGCGCTGCGTTACCGGAAAAATGGCGCCCAGGTATGACAGCAGTGGTGCGCTGGAGCGTTGGTGACTGGAGTCATGAAAATCGCGCAGAGATAGAGGCGGAAAATTACACCAGCATAAAATCCGGAGGTTTATTCAAAGCCACAGTCCCCATCGAGAAATACGACGAACCAGGCCGACTCTATGTGCATTTTTTCCCGGGTGGAAAAGTCCGTGTGATATCAAGCAATCTTGGTGTGTTGCACCCCGATTATCCGATTCCATACGGCCCGCGCGATGACGCGACCGCGACGGTAGGCGTACCTGTTCAAGAATTATTCACGAAAGAAGAGTTGCTGCAAAAGCGAACTGGGGCCACGCAATGAGACAAGACACGCTGGAATATACCAAATTCACTCCTACCAAGGTGGCCCCCGCTGACGGAATCAGTTGGGTCAAGTCGAAGTACTGTGTTAGCCCCACGGAATGCGCGCTCAACATGAGCGTTGGATTATTCTTTGATGGTACGAATAATAATATGGACCGAGATAAGCCGGGCATGGGACACACCAATGTTGTACGCCTCTACGACGCCTACTGGGACAAACCGGAGGAAGGACTATACCGACAATACGTTCCTGGCGTCGGCACAATTTTCACGGAAATTGGTGAGCGAGGGGAAAGCCCAAAGTTGGGTAGCGGGTTGGCCTGGGGGTGCGAAGAACGGATTCTTTTCGGCCTGCTGACGGTGCTCGATTCGATTCATCTGCGTGCATTTAAGACATCGATGTTTACTGATAAGCAAATCAGGGTTCTCTGCACTCGTGACATAGTCAGTGACCAGCAGGAAAAAACCTACCTTCTTCCGTTAGGCATGGAATATGGCCTAAAGACAGACGATACGCCGAAGGAGTTGCTCAAAAAACTTGTCGCGCAACTTGAGCAAAAGTTCAAAGACCCGAGTAACAAAGTCAAAATAGGCGAGTGCATGGTGGACGTTTTCGGCTTTTCCCGAGGGGCCGCGCAAGCACGGGTGTTTTGCACATGGCTTAACGAGATATTGACTGACGGAAAACTGGCCGGAGTCATTGTCCAGTTACGTTTTGTTGGGCTGTTCGACACTGTGTCGTCCTACGGCCTCGTTAGCGACACATTGACTGACCAAACACGTGGTCATGCAGGTTGGGCCAAACCAGGCAATCTGCAGATGAAACCGGAATACGCCAAGTATTGCGTTCACATGGTGGCGATGCACGAGTTTCGCAGGAATTTCCCGCTTGATACTATCGAAGTCGGCGGCAAACTTCCATCCAACTGTCGTGAGTTTGCCTATCCAGGCGCCCACAGCGATGTCGGTGGTGGCTACGAGCCCGGTGCATTAGGTGTCGCCGTTGGCGCTACCCAACCTGAGGGTGATGCTCTGAAGCTGTCGCAAATTACCCTCAATCACATGTTTGCTTGTGCAGTGGCCGCCAACGTACCAATGACGAAAGAGCATGCGTTAGATGCAAAAACTTTACACAATCCATTCGCGATTAATCCTCGCGTCACGCAAGCGCATGCCGATTTTCTTACCGAGTCTGGAACTTCAGGAAAATTATTGCACGAATGGGCGCAGCCCTATTTGACCTGGCGTTGGAAGGTGCGCGCTGAATACTCCCAAATAGAACAGTTTAAAAAGGCTACAGGGGTAGACAAAGAAGGAATCAAAGATAGCGATTTGATGCGGAAGGCTAATCAAAAATTTATTGACGATGCCAAGTTCATTGACGATGACCCAAAAAAATCTGCTGAACTTTTTAAGTTGGCCCAAACGAATTTTCCCGCTTACAAGACGAAGATGAAAAATCTCGCCCGCCAGCGCGCCGCAGAGACAGATATTCCACAGCTCGCACCGTACTTAGACCCGGAAGCTCCAATGATTCTGGACTTGGTCAAGAAAAATGCTCCACTTATCTCGTCGTCGTTATGTCGTTTTTTCGACCAATTCGTCCACGACTCATATGCTGGATTTGTCAAATCATTGATGGAGCCTACCGGCTACTGGCGGTATCGCAAAGCATTTGAAGGCGATGACGTAGCAATGATTGCGGAGGTAGAGCCGAATGATAGCGGAGCTTTGGGATGACAAGGAAATATCTGAAGCCGTCCTGTTTAACGATGACAACGGCTATTTTTCGTCGGGGGCTATATGGAAAAAATGATTATCAGAGTAGGAGATGGCACCAGTCACAACGGCAGAGTGATAACGGGGTCACCTCAACACTCTGTATTGGGGCGCGCCATTGCGCGCTTGGGCGATTTGGTCAGTTGTCCGCAATTTTATCCCGATGGTAGGCCGCATGGCGTGAACAAAATCATCACGGCCAGTGGCTACTTGATTGGTGATATTCCCGCCGCCTGTGATGGCGACTTAACGGAATGTGGCTGCACGCTTATCGGCACTGTCGGCGCGTCGTCGGGTAAATGACAATGCGCTCCCGCTGACTTTAAAGAGATACACAGATTTATCCATCCTCTGCGCTAGCAGTGGCATTGCTATACCGATTTATTTTTAAGCCTAACTCTATTATGAATTCTAATACCGCCAGTCTTGCATCTCAAGATGATGAGTCTATCGAAAAGCTGTCCGAAAAATATGCATCTCAAAAAGACAGCCCAGCCGAGAGTGGCGGCCTATTTTCCGGCCTGAACGTTGGTGCCAATGTCGACGCAGGATTGGAGCCGACCGATGAAATTAACCGCCGGTTTGTAAAAATCCAAGCTGCTCGCAATCCCTTGCTCGAAGCAGCCAAGCCGCTGTTGCTGGCCTTGGCCCAACTTCCGAGGCAGATATTTCCCCATCCGGACCAAGTGACTGTCTTCCGCAAACTGCTGGAACACGAAGTCATCACTTTTACCAATTTATGTAATCGGGCAAACATCAAGCGCGAGCATACGATAGCGGCCAGCTATGCCCTGTGCAGTGCTCTGGATGAATTTGCCAATCATACAGACTGGGGCGGTGGCAAGGATGGCGGTGCCGGAGTCTGGTCAACCCAGATGCTGGCTTCGCAGTTTCATAGCGATACGCAGGGCGGTAAAAAGGTATTCCTCTTGATTGGCCGTCTGATGGCTAATCCTATGGAGCATATCCATTTGCTGGAGGTCATGTTCCGTATTTTGGCGCTGGGTGTCGAAGGACAATACAGCACTCAGCCAAATGGCAGACGCGACGTCGATACAATCCGCGCCCATATCTATGCGGCGCTGTCGAAGGCACGCGAGCCGGTTCCGCTGGCCTTGTCTCCACACTGGAAAGGCGAAGCCGCAGGTAAGCTCGGTCTGTTGCGCAGTGTTCCTGTCTGGGTGACCGCCTCGGTGCTGACGTTGGCTGCGTTTGGTCTCTTCTCCTGGTACAAATATCAATTGCTCACGCACAGCAATGCGTTGGAAGAGCAAATCAATGCTATCGGCAAGATGACGCCACCACCTAGGCCAATTTCCCCGCCATTACGTCTAGCGGAGCTGCTCAAGAACGAAATCGCCAGCGGCCAGGTGAAGGTCGACGAGGATTCCAAGCATAGCGCCGTGACCTTCAAGGGGGACGACATGTTTGTACCTGGGCAAGCCAAGGTGTCTCCTAAAATCTTACCGCTGTTGGATAAGGTAGCGGACCAGATTGCCAAGGTCTCCGGACCGGTACAAGTGATTGGCCATACCGACAATATCCCCATCAAGACCGCCAAGTTTCCGAACAATCAGATGCTCTCCGAAGAGCGCGCGGCCAGCGTGGCAGACGCTTTACAGGTCCGCGGCGTTTCTGTTTCGCGCATGAATATCAGCGGTAAGGGGGATACAGAGCCAGTCGTAGGGAATGCGACGCCAGCACAGCGCGCACAGAACCGGAGGGTCGAAATTATCGTCAGGCAGTCCGATGGCAGCGTTGCAAAAACAACTATTGCAGCCCCATTTCCCGCCTCCGTACCTGCTGACGTTGCTCGCTGAGCTGACAAACTACTATGAAAAAATTTACCGATTTCATCTTTTCACGCCAAATGCTGGCGTTTCTGCTCATCGTGCTACTCGTTGCGGCGATTTGGTTTTTAGGGCCTTTATTTGCCTTTGGCGGCATGCGCCCACTAGCAACCGTGGGTATGCGCATCACCGTCCTGATTTTGACCTTGGCGTTAATCTTGACGCTCTTTCTCAAAAAGCCCTTGCACATCATCGGCGTGGCTTGCCTTTGCCTGCTGATATGGCATGCCGGTCCCTTGCTGGCTATCGGTTCGATGCAGCCGCTAGTCACCGTCTTTGAACGGTCAGTCGTCATCGCCATCATCCTGTTTATCTATGCGGTCTATGGTCTCTACCATTTGTACCAAATGATGCGCACGGATGAAAACCTGCGCGACACGTTGTTCCGCTTAAAGACAGACAATCAAACTCAGGCGGGCAAAGATGCCAAGGAAGCTTTAAAGTCAGTCAACAGTAAAATCGGGCGCGCCATGCTGCAGTTGAAAGCCATGCGCTCGAACGGCGGAAGCTGGCGTCGTTTGGTGGAAGGTAAACGCTATCTGTACGAACTGCCGTGGTACATGATTATTGGCAATCCTGGCGCCGGCAAGACCACGGCGGTGCTCAACTCCGGTTTGAAATTTCCATTGACGGAACATTCAGGCGCGGCACAAGCCAGCAAAGCAGGCACCACGAATTGCGACTGGTGGCTAACTAATGAGGCGGTATTGATTGATACCGCCGGGCGTTATGTTTCGCAAGATGTCAACCAGCAACCAGATGCGGCTGAATGGCATGGCTTTTTGGCCGTATTGCGCAAGTACCGGAGTCGTGCACCAATTAATGGCGCGATTCTGACTATCGATGCTCAGGAATTGCTGGACCCGATTGCGGCAAATAGGGAACGGCTGGCCATCGACCTGCGCGCGCGTCTGGCAGAACTGCGCAGCGAGTTGGGAATACGTTTTCCGGTCTATGTGACGATTACCAAGATGGATTTGCTCGAAGGTTTTAATGAGTATTTCCAGTCATTGACTTCGGAAGGTCGTGCCCAGACGTGGGGTTTTACGCTACCGTATCTAGACCCGTCCAAGCCGGCTCCTTCTGGTAAGAACGAGGCTGGCGATAGCCCGTTGCTGTTGCAAGTGCGTGCGGAGTTGGGCGCGTTGGCTGAGCGTCTGGACGACGGCGTGAACACGCGGGTTCAAGAAGAGTTCGACGCCGGACGCCGGCGCTTGCTCTATGCCTTGCCACAAGAATTTGAGGGACTTTCGAAGATGCTGGCGCAGATGATAGGGGCCATCTTCCTCGATTCCCGTTTCGACGCAACGGAATTGCACCACAACTTGCGTGGTGTCTATTTTACAAGTGCTGCACAATCGGAAGACGTCATTCCCGGCAATCGCCTGACGCTCATGGAGCGTGTCTATGTCGCATTGGGCTTACGCCAAGCGCCGTCTGCGAGCCAGGATGTGAGTCCATCGAATGAGAATAGTCCAAATCGGACCCAACTCATCGGGACAGCACTGAGCGGTAATCGCAGCTATTTCCTGAGCGATTTGTTTACCCGCCTAATTGTTCCGGAAGCGCATCTGGTCCGTCCCAATTTACGCTGGGAATTTCGCTTCAGAGTGTTGCGATTGATTGGACATGCAGTGTCCATCGTTCTCTTCCTGGCCTTGGCCAGTGCGCTATCGCTATCGTTTGCCAATAACGAGCAATATCTGAAGTCGGTGACGGAAAAGAAGGACATGCTCAAAACGCTGGTCACCAATCTGTTCGCCCAATCCGGCGAAGAACGATTGAAGCATGTGCCCGATGCATTGACGACTGCACAAGATATGCCTTTGCACCGGGGTCTAGATGTTAGCGACCCTGCGATGAGCTATCGCTATGGTTTATATACCGGCAGCACGATTCTGGCCGCGGCGGATACCACCTACAACCGTCTGGAAGATACCTTGCTGCTGCCGCAAATCGTACATCGCATGGAAGTGGTATTGCGCGCAGCGATTGACGCTAAGGACGCCAAGACCGCTTACAACACCTTGCGCGTCTACTTGCTCATTAATGACAAGAACCACTACAACGCCACCGATGTAAAAACATGGGTGTTGCAGGACTGGGAGGCGTCGGATAGCGCATCGGTATTTGGCGGACGGGCGTCGATGATTGGACATATCAACCACTTGTTTTCGGAAGAGAGGGTAGTCCAATCGTCGTTCGTCAAGAACGAAGCGCTGGTGCAGGATGCCCGGAATTTTTTGAATGCGGACACGTCGACCCAGCGTTTGTATGAGCGCGCCAAGCAAGCCATGGCCTCCGAATCGCCGGAGGACTTCACGCTGACGCGCGCGGTGGGTCCTCAGGCCGGCACGGTGTTTACCCGTTTTTCGGGTAAGCCTCTGGATAAGGGGATTCCAGGTCTGCTTACCTATGACGGCTATTTCAAGCTATTCGACAAACGTTTGCCCGAATTCGTCAAGCTGGCCAAGCAGGATGATGCTTGGGTTATGGGAAATTACGTCTCAACGCAAAAAAAAACGCTGGACGACGTCGCCAACGCATTGGGTGATGATGGCCTGACGGAAGACATCCGTCGCCAGTATCTGACTGAGTATGCCAATCAGTGGAATGACTTTCTAGAAGATATCCGTACCGTCACCGGCAGCAACCTGACGTTCGATTTGACCGTGCTACGCGCCTTTGCTTCGCCCGATTCACCGCTTTCGCGCCTGGCCCGTGCCGCTGCACGCGAGACCTCGCTCTCCAAGCCGCTGATAGCCAAATCGAATGAAGATAAAGGTTTTTTCGACAAGGCTACCGATAAGCTGGACCAACAAGCCAGCAAAGTCTCCAAAAGCCTCAATGTTCGCCCGCAAGAGCGGATGGAACGCGAGTTGGTCGATAGTCGTTTTGCTGCACTGCGTGAAGTCGTGACCGGTCAAGCGGACGACTCCGCTGCTCCGGCGGCCGGCGGGGGCAAACCTGGCCTGGAAAATATTGCAGGCCTGCTGAATGAGTACTATACCGTGCTGGTTGTCGCCGACACGGCGTTGGGCACAAACAGCCTGCCGCCCGGCGCTGCCGATGCCGGTATGAAGTTGAAACTGGAAGCGGGTAAATTACCTGCGCCATTTAAGGCGGTTCTGACCGCACTGGCCGACAGCGGCACTGACAAGGTTGCACAGGGTGCTTCGGCGATTTTAAGCACGCAGGCCCAAACGCAGTTGGACCGGATTGTCGGGGCACTCAAATACCAGGTGAGCGACCCGTGCAAGCAGAGTATCGAAGGCCGTTATCCGTTTTCGGATAGTACGCAGGAAGTCAGCATCGAAGATTTCACCCGCATTTTTGCCGCCGGCGGCGCTGCCGATGACTTCTTCCAGAAGCAGTTATTGCCGTTTGTCGATACCAGTAGCCGTCCTTGGAGATACAAGAACCCAGAGACCGCCAATCAAATGGCGTCTTCCGATGCGTTAGCCAGCTCCGCGGCATCTGGCGTACCGGCAACCGGCGTGGGTGCGGCATCCGGCCCGACCCTGATGGGCGAATTATTGAAACTGCTGGCCAAGCAAGGACCGAATCCGGACGCATTTGCGAGGATGAATACCATCCGGGATGTTTTCTTTAGAGAGCCCGGTAGCAAGAAAATGGCCTGGAAGATGGACATCAAGGCCACCGATGTGGACCCGACCATCACCGAGCTGATTATCGATATCGATGGCCAGACGCAACGTTATTCACATGGCCCGGTACAAACCTTGGCGGTGACCTGGCCTGGTCCTCGCGGGGGTGCCAATGCAGAATTGACCGCCACGCCACGTATCAGCGCCGCTACTTCGTCCATCATCACCAGTGGCCCATGGGCGCTGATGCGCCTGATTGAGCGCGCCAAGTTGGTCAATACGGCCACGGCAGGACGTGTTATCGCCAATTTCAGCTTGGACGGCCGCAAGGCGGTTCTCGATATCAATACCGGCAGCAGCCTGGCTAGCCCATTGACGACGGACTTGTTGAAATCCTTTCAGTGCCCAGGAGCGCGGTAATGGCAATGTGGCTACCGGGATTTCTGCGTGAATCAACGGTCAGTAACCCGACGTTATGGGGGAAGATGCCGAGCCGCGGTGATTTCATCCGGCATAACGTCAAGTATGCACAGAGTGAAGCGCTACAGGCTTGGATAGGCCAGCATCTGCAAGCCGCACGACCTGTTATCGAGGTACCGGCGCCGCAATTAAAAACCGTGGCCGCCAAGCGTAAGCGTGCGGAAGACGCGAAATGGAGTCACCTGACGCCTATCGATTTGGTCGACCCGCGCGAAATCTTGTCGAAACCGCCGATGCCCATCATCCATGTATCCCCGCAAAATAAAATCGCACCTCCTGCGGCCGGCCATGCCGGTCTACCGTGGTGTTTTGTACTGCCGCCAGGTAGTTTTCCTTTTGCTGCCAAAGAGCATGTAGTCGGAGTCTGGATGGCGTCGTCGGACAAGATTGGGCGCGTTTATCCGCTGGTCATGATGCAAACGGCATCGCCGCGCTGGATTAAACAATACTTCAAAGGCTATGCGCTGCAGCCCTGTGACTGGCTATTTGCAGCCGCCCGCGCGATGGCGCACGCAGTGTACGCGGAAGAAACTGAACTAGACCGCCCCAGTAATCAGCAGAATCCGCAAAAGCAACCAGACCGCCTTATTGGGCTAGTGTCGCAACTGGAACAGTTGTGGGCACTATATCAGCCAGGTTGGCGTGGTTTATTCGGCGGTTTTAAAAAGGTACCGGAACAGGAGAATATCCAGCGCTTCATTCCATCTCCGCACAGAGAAGACCCAATACATCGTTTGCACGGGGTGCGCTACTTACCTTGGGCAGACTGGCCGCAGCGCTTGACGGGCGGTGAGCTTGACGCTGTGCAACGTGCTGCCTTCTGGCAGCAGGATTTGCAGGGGCGGTTTGTGGGAGCGGCGGAGCGTATGCAGGACGTGGTTTAACTTGGCAAGTAATTGATGATTCCTTTTAAGCACAATTTACATCTACGCGTTTTGCACCAGCATGGCATGACGCTACAAGCCACGCTCATTTTTACTGCCGATACGGTCCTGGGCGAGAAGCAGTTCGCCGAATATGTGCCAGAAACGGAGCGTAGATGGTTGAATGACATGCGGTGCACCGTGTGCTGGCGCACGTTCGGTGCCGCAGCAGGTGGATGGTGGCTAGTATGTAATAGCCAGCGCTGGGCCTGTTCAGTCAACGATGTGCCGCTTCCCTATCAGCAGAGTCTGCCTTTGCATGCGGGTGACCGGATTGAGCTGGGAATGTTGCATCTGGAGGTCGGCGAAGTCAATAGGCCGGAAGTTAGCCAGCATTCTGCTCTCCAACCGACTATAACAAACGCAGCGACGCTTACAGGAACAATACCGTTGCCCAAGTTTGGGACAGATGATGCCGCTGCGTCACTGACCAGTTTGATACGTGGCAAACACAGTCCGCTGGAGCCGATGGCCAGCGCGAATCTGTTTGATATCGTTCCAGAAGCTATCGGAATGGATTTTGGGAGGGAAAAAACACCCCATTCATCGTTGCCCATGCTCAGCGACCAAGACATTATCAATGGCAAGCACCTTGATGCAGCTTATATTGCGCAGACCAAATCACACGTGGACAACATGGTGATGCCGGCAGCACCAGCCTTTGAATTCCCATCCGATGCCCCTATTGATGAGGGGAATCAGGGTGGAGACGATGAGATTGTTGACCCTGGTGTTCACAGCAATATCGTTGAAGAGCTTGGCAAAGATTATATTCAGGCGGTTCAAGACCCGGCATCGCTACATGCACAGCTCAATATACAAGCGATGCCAGAACTCACCGACTCCCTTCTCAGCACACCGACCGAGCTGGCTGCCCATATTCCGCAACATATTTCGATTGAAGATTTAGTATCGGGGGAGCTAGATATAGAGAATTTGTTTCAGCAATTCGGTACGCAAGAGTGGCAATTGCCTTCTACGACGCCAGACAATGATGTACTGAATCTATTCGCGCAAGGCATCGCGATGCCGAAGCAACGTTCCAATTTACCTTCTCTGACCCGGCGCGAGCACCATGCCTTTAGTCCCGATAGTTCCTATTGGGCCGCCACCGACTCCAGGCAGGATGCAGAAAAGCAGGTTTTACCGACGAAGGACTCCGACCCGACATGACCACACACGTCTCAAATGGCAATGCATCCGACCACGGCAGCGCGCTCAATAGCTGGTTGCAGCAGGATTCGTTGATGAGTGTTTTAGTACGTTTGGAAAACGACATCCGTTCGGCGCCAACTGATATTAGCTTGCGCTGGGGACTGTTTCAAACATTATGTCTGTTGGGACAGTGGGAGCGCGCGCTTAAACAATTGCAGGTTTGCGCCAAGCTGGACGCCGAACTGGTGTCGACCGCGCAGGTCATGCGTGACCTGATTCGTAGCGAAATGCTGCGGGCTGCCGTTTTTCAAGGGAAAAAGCAACCAGGTCATATGGTGGGCACCCCTCCAAGCTGGTTGTTGCGTTTGCTGGATGCCTTGTCCGCCGCGGGGAATGGCGATGTCAATGCTGCTGATGTGGAGCGTGAGGAAGCATTGTCGGCCGCGCCGGAAGTCGCCGGCGAGAGCAATTTAGGGACATTCACGTGGATAACTGAGAGCGATTCGCGCCTCGGTCCAGTGTGCGAAATGGTTGTCGCTGACATGTATCGCTGGTGCCCGTTCAGTGAAATCGCCACCCTCAACATTCAGCCACCGCATAGCCTGCTCGACCTGATTTGGACTCGCGCCGAGGTCAGCCTGCGCGATGGTTCGGCATTGAAAGCTTACTTGCCGGTACGTTATCCGGGCTCTGAGCTGGCTGACGGCGCCATCCGCCTTTCACGCGAAAGCCGTTGGCGAGAAGAAGGAAAAACCGGTGTTTTTGGCCTTGGTCAGAAGACCTGGATGACGGATGTCGGTGATGTTGGGCTGCTCGATTTGCGAGTCATTACTTTTGCACAAAATCCTTAGCCACAGAACACGAATACATCATGGAAAAAGCAGCCTGGCGTCATCCCGTCTCTGATGACAAAGCCAACGACAAGCAAAATGCGCCGCGACATCCAAATGCGCATCTGCTGCCGACGCTGTTCGACCGCCTGCGCGACGACGAACCGTTGCGCAGTTCCGAAGCACCTGGGGAATATACGGTAACGCGTACGCAAATGCGCCAAATCATCCAGCGCGACCTGGCCTTCCTGTTGAACACGGTGAACATGGAAGATTTGCTGGACCGCGACCGTCATGCGGAAGCTGCCGCGTCGACCATCAATTACGGCGTACCGCCGTTAGCCGGCAGCTATCTGTCCGAGCATAAATGGGCTGACATCGAGCAGCGCCTGCGCCGTGCGATTTTCGACTTCGAGCCGCGCCTGATGCAGGAAACGTTGCAGATCGTGCCGCTGATGAAAGAAGGCGCGGAACGGCAATATAACGTGCTGTTGTTCGAAATCCGCGGGGCGATTCGTATGGACCCGTACCCGATGACGTTCATGGTGCAAAGCTCGGTCGATTTAGAGACCAATCGGATGTCGATAAACGAGAAGTAAAAGCCGGGCTTGTGCCGGCGACGAAACACACAATTATTCTTTAGGCAAAATAGTATGGACCCACTTCTTCTCGATTACTACAACCGTGAACTCGTCTACATGCGCGAATTGGCAGGCGAATTCGCGGAACAACATCCGAAGATTGCCAAACGACTGGGGATGCACGGTATCGAAGTAGCCGACCCGTATGTGGAGCGCCTTATCGAGTCGTTCTGCTTTATGTCGGCCCGTATGCAAATCAAGCTGGATGCTGAATTTCCTCGTTTTACGCAGCGTTTGCTGGAAGTGATTTATCCCAATTATATTTGCCCCACACCGTCGATGGCAGTGGCGCAATTACATCCGAATTCGAAGGAGGGTGACCTCCGGCGCGGTTTCAAAGTGCCAAGGCAGACGGCATTTCACGCCAAAATCCCCCAAGGAGAAAAAACAACCTGCGAATTTCGCAGCAGTGCCGATGTCATGCTGTGGCCGATTGAGATTGTCGCGGCGCGGCTGACAGGCGCACCGCCGGACATTCCTTCCATGGATAGGCATTTGCCGGCCCATCTTCAGGTGCAAGGCGCGCTGCGCCTGACTTTACGCATCGATGGCGAGCTGAATTTTTCTGATTTGCAGGGGCTGGAGCGTTTGCCCATCTATTTATGCGGTGAAGAAGGCATGGCCTCGCATTTATTCGAGTTGTTGCACACCTCGGCAGTGGCGACCTTTACCGGCGCGCCGGGTGCGATAGGCAGCACCCCTCATGTCGTGGTCAAAGATGCCCTGGTGCACGAGGGATTGCAACCCGACCAAAGCCTGTTGCCGCTGGCCTGGAACACTTTTCATGGGCACAACCTGTTGCATGAATATTTTTCCTGCCCGAGCCGTTTTTTCTTTTTCGCATTGACCCAATTGGCACCCGGCTTGGCACGGATACATGGCAAAGAGGCGGAAATCGTGATTCTTCTGTCTAAGCCGCCCGGGGCATTGAGCAATCATGTCGATGCACAGCAGTTCGCCTTGCACTGCACACCGGTCATCAACCTGTTTCCGAAGCGTACCGACCGGGTCGAACTGAACTCGGCGCAGGCGGAATTCCATTTGGTGCCGGACCGAGCGCGGCCGATGGATTATGAGGTGTTTTCGGTGCAGGAAATCAGCGCCCAGGCAGATAAAAATGCCGAGGCAATAACATTTCGTCCGCTGTTTCAAACCTTGAACCAGGATGAAGGAAATTTCGGACGCTATTTCTCGATGCGCCGGGAGCGTCGCCTGACCTCTTCAACGGCGCGCAAATACGGCACGCGTACTCCTTACACCGGTACGGAAGTGTTCATTTCTCTGGTCGACCAAAACGAAGCGCCGTATGCGGATAATCTGTCACATCTGGCGGTCAATGCGCTGTTGACCAACCGTGATTTACCGGGATTAGTCCCCCGCAATGGTCAATCCGATTTACGCGTGGCTGATTCTCTGCCGGTCGCCAGTGTCGGCCTGATTCGCCCGCCCAGTACGCCGCAAGCGCCGTTTGCCGAGCGCGAGATGGCCTGGCGCCTGATTCGGCAACTGGGCTTCAATTATCTGCCGTTGACCGATATGAGCGGTCGCGAGGGCGGACAGGCGCTGCGCGATATGTTGCGCTTATTTGTTACCGGCGAGGACTCGGCACAGATGCGGCAAGTGCAAAGTCTAATAGGTTCCGATGTGGAACCTGTGACCCGCCGCTTGCCTGGTAAAGGGCCGCTGGTGTACGGCCGTGGTGTCGCTTGCAAACTGACGGTTGACGAAACAGGTTTCTCCGGCACCAGTCCGTACTTGTTCGGTTTAATACTGGAGCATTGGCTGGCACGTCATGTCTCGATTAATGTGTTTACCCAAACCGAGTTGCATTCGATGCAGCGCGGCATGGTAACGCGTTGGCCGGTACGCATGGGTGGCCGAGGAGTAGTCTGATGCTGACGATGGATTCCGACAATCAAGCCGTTACTACAGGTCTCACCACGCAAGGCGGGGCGACTAACGAGGTAAATTTGAGAACGGTCGATGCGGCGACCTGGCGTTATCGCCTGATAGATGCTGCCGCCTATCCCTGGAGATACGGCTTTGTGAGCTTGCTGCGGGCCACAGCTGCGCGTCATTCCCACTTGCCACCTATTGGCCGGGCCACTTTGCCGCGGCAAGAGCCGTTTCGACTTGGACAACAACCGTCAATGACCTTCTCCCCGCGGGAAATTGCGGCAATTGACCCGTATACAAAGCATCCTCAGATTCGCCTGTTCGGATTAGGCATGCTGGGGCCGAATGGCCCCTTGCCGATCCACTTTACGGAAATTGCCAAAGAGCGCCTGGACAACAGGCACGATGCAACTCTGATCAATTTCCTGGACACGTTTCACCACCGCTACATGACTCAGATGTATCTTGCCTGGTCGCAGGCGCAGGCGGCTGCCGGCCTGGATCGGGCCGATGACGAGCAATTCTCACAATATGTCAGCCGACTGGCCGGAAATGACCCGGTGAATATCCAGTCGTCGCCATTGCCGCCCCATGCGCGCATGGCGGCCTCCGCGCATTTGGTTCGGGAGGCCAGGAATCCCGACGGCTTGGCGACGACCCTGGCGCATTTCTTCGGCGTGCCGGTACAAATTGAAGAGCATGTGTTGCACTGGATTAGTGTCTCCGAGGACGAACACACCATGCTGGGACGAGCTTCGGTGGCCAGCGTGATGAGTGAGGGGGCGCTATTGGGCGAGGCGGTGCCGGACCGTCAGCATAAATTCCGTATCGTCATCGGCCCATTGTCGCTGGCGCAATATTTGCATCTGACACCGCAAGGACGCGACCTGCCGCTATTGGTCGAATGGGTCAGAGCCTTCGTCGGATTCGAATACGAATGGGAAGTTGAACTCAAGGTCGCCACCACGGCGGCCACACCGGCCCGTATTGGTGGTGAAGAAAAGTTGGGATGGGCGACCTGGTTAGGTGACAGCGATACATCGCAGGCCGCCACTACCGGGATGGTTTTTGAGCCTGAACACTACATGCGCCAAGGAGCGCAGCGGAACAAGACACACCAAGGAACACCGCAATGTTAAATAAACTCACGCAAACACTACACAATCTGATGGGGACGGCGACGCCCGAATGGTTGGCGCCACTGTCGGAGAGCGAGCCGTGTGGGCCAAATTTGGAATATGACCCGGAATATATGCTGTTAATGGCGAAAGCAGCACCAAGGAACGATGCCCAGTATGGTGATTTTGTGGATACGCCGGAAGGTCCTAACTGGGCTGACATTGAACGCGATTGCGAGCGTCTGTTGCTGCGTTCCCGCGATATTACGTTGTTGGTATTGCTGCTGCGGTGTCGAACGCGCAGTACGCAAGCGGCCGGGTTGCAGGAAGGCTTGACCAGGTTGGCTGGATTTTTGGAGCACTATCCTGAGCATATTCATCCACAGTTACTAATTGAGGGTGAACGAGACTTTGCCATGCGCGCAAATGCACTTTCTGCGCTAGCCGACCCTGATGGGCTGCTGTCCGATATCCGAGACATCACGTTATCCAAAAGTACGGCTATGCGCTTGCAGGTACGTGATGTAGAGCGTGCCTTTGCATCCCCCCGTCATCCAGATGCGCTCTCGGTTGAGACCGTACAACGTCAATTGGTGGATTTACGCCATGCCCGGGACGCTACGCTCAAGGATTTGGCGGACGCCTCGGCGTTGGTTGGACGCCTGCAACTGTGGTCTCAAAGCGATTTGCAAGATGATGCGCCGGACCTGCTACCCCTCGCACGTCTGTTGGGATTGTTCGCGTCGAAGTCGGGCGTCGCCATGGTAAAGCCGGCCGAGATACCGGCACAGGACGCCAAGGCGCAGAGGACGGCTCTCGAGTCCAACTCGGCAGACATCAAGCAATCGTCCTCCTCTCAAAGCGGCAATCGTAAATACCTGGATACCTTTAGCGACCAAGGGAATACATCAATGAACCCGACCGATATGTCTAATCACGCCATCAACGGAAGGCAGGCGGCTTTGCAAGCTATACAGGAAGCGCGTGCATGGTTCGAGCTAGTGGAGCCTAGCAGCCCAGTTGCCATCCTGCTGCGCCAGGCGGAAAAAATGGTGGGGAAACGATTTTCTGAAGTGGCACAATCGATTCCGCCGGATTTGCTGGCGCGTTGGGAACAGGAATAATCATCGCACTGCATTTCTATGAGTGCACCAACCTCATCATGACGACCAGCTTGGGCTTTTCGGAATGTGGCTCAGTGTTCAGAGAATCTAAGATGACTACAATCCTGCTTGATCGCCTGACCCATCCTCACCATTTAATCGAAACCGGGAATAACAGCTATAGTTTTAAAAAACTCTATTCACATCACAGGAAAGGACAAAAAAATCAAATTGATTGATCTCGGCATGACCTATATTTTTTCTTTAAATAGAAGTCAAATTCGAACGTAAAAGAGCATGAGTTTATGCTTCCGCACTCATAATTCTTGAATTAAATCGGTAACACCGCGTGTTGCCTAAACCTGGCAAGCGTTCGTTCCGATCAGCTCTGACCTTGTCACCTTTTCCTTCCGTGACCAATAGATTCCGATCCATTAACAGCTTCTTGACCATCTTGGGGCTATAGCCTTTGCATATCTCATTGTTGAAAACCTCCGGTAAAACAAAATATTCCAGTTCTGTATCTTCTGTTTCGTTAATAAGCATTCTGTCGCCGTATGCCCGATG
>NZ_JBIUZX010000016.1:0-86346 GCF_044745265.1 Collimonas sp. NPDC087041 | reverse complement strand
ATTTTTCAGCTCACTTTTTTAAATGGCTTCCGCAATTTTTTCGTGGTTGATGCCGAGTCACTGCGCTACTTCGCACTGACTTATTGCCACCGCCCCACTTGGTGAAGAGCCGCTACTGGCCGCTTTGCGACTGTCGCCCTCCTACCTAAGTACACTGCCATCGCAGATAAATAGTGGCGCTATTCATCATACATATCTTCTTCGCTTATCCAGTATTCAACATCTGCGATAACGATTTCTCGGAGCCATTGAACAAAACTTTGCTTGATTTCGGAATATCGGAGCGGCTCATTGAGTTCTAGCTTTTTTGCAAAAGACAGGTGCATGCTAACAACCTTGTCCTCAATTTTTCCATCTCGTACGACAAAGAATGCATAGTCATCCATGTCCTGACGCCGGGCAAATAAATATACGTCGAAATCGGCGCCAGTTTCGACCTTAAAAGCTCGCGTCGCGAATTGGTTTTCAACACAGTTCGGCGCTTCTTTCACCGAAAAATCGGTGTCAATGAAGTACCAAGGCTGCCATTTCGTCAAACCTTTGGCTAGGAACCAGCGATACGAAAGAGGAAAATAATTATTGTTCATTCCACGGACCGCGAATATAGTTGACTGGGACGGCATCTGTGAGCCAAACGCCATTCTGAGATAGATAAAATAGGTGACCATCCGCGCTCATTGCCTTTGCATCTATAATCAGCACGATAGGCTTGCCATGGCGCACACCAACATGTTCCGCGACACTTGCGTCGCTTGATAGATGTACTTGCTGCCGCTGTGCTGAATGCAGGCCGCTCAATTCGATGGAAGGTAGAAAACGACTTGCTGTGCCATGGTATAGCGTATCTGGCGGCACTATCGGTTCCAAGCCCAGAGAAACGCTTACTGAATGGCCTTGGTTGGCCCGAATCCGCAAACCATCACGACTCAACGCAAAACGTTGCTTGTCGCTTTCGGCGACGATGGCTTCAATTGTTTGTCGGTCAAAGCTTTGGCCGTTAGCATTGGCCAATTTGACCAATTCATCTATTGACGCCCAGCCTTCCCCATCCAGGGCAAGGCCGATTTGTTCAGGTTTGTGGCGAAGCACCAGACTGAGAAACTTACTGCCCGATTCAAATTTCTTCTGACCGCTATTCATCGTTTCGTTCTCTGTTCTCCGGAATCATACATCGTTCCTGCCACGATTCCAGACCGTCATAAATCGTAGTAGCTGGCCAACTCAATTGTTGACGCCCCTGTCTGCATATATATAGGTTACCGCTGCCGAAGAAAAATAGTATCCATAATGAATCAATAGCCGCTATGGGGAAAACGCTCATCCGACCGCTTCTGGCCGATTTCCGACCGTAGACAATTCAAGGCTGAATGATTTGGATCGCGCACTACAATTCATTAGTCTTCTATCGCGGCTAAGCCGTTACGCATTTTTTCTTTGAGACCGTCGAGCATCTGCTGAAGCACTTCCGGCGGGTGTCCAGTCCAATCATTCACCTTACCGACGATTCGCACGGGGTGCCGTGTACGGTAGGATTGTGTAGGGTTACCGACAAATCGCTTATTTGTCAGGTTTGGGTCATCTTCAAAGGTACCTGTGGGTTCGACGATATAAATGTTGCCACGCTCCTCCATGCCGGCAAGCGAGGTAGACAATTCCGCGCCCCAGACAGCCGGCTCTAAGAGGGCCGTGAAATATACGTTGTTTGAGACCCGCCCCTCCTCGAAGTTGGATGCGAAACCTGGCACTAACAGCTCACCTATTTCGAGATGGTATTTAGTCCCATGGTAAAAGGGCCCCGTCACGTTACTACAGCTCTCATGGGTGACTGGGCTCCAATCTTGATTGCTCATACGCGCATCTCCTGAAAGTGTCATTTTTGGCGCAACGCCGATTTTTGCATAACTGCATCAATACAGCCACAGTTTCGCCTCTCAACGTAGCCACCCATGCGCATTCCAAAGTGGCCGCCGTCAGTTGCTCTTAAATGAAGCAGCCCCACGAAAGTCAGGACGATTCAAAGAACCCTTCGGGACAGTGACTTCTGCAACTCAGTGCACGCCGCATTATGAGCACAACTAATGATTCCATGAGATCAAATCATTTTTATTCATCGATGGCGCAGCATAAAATTCGTCTCCGATATCGACAATGTCAAGACTGCTGAATCAAAAAACCAGAAAAGAACATCGGGAAGTACGGAAAAAAGCAAGAAGTAACCGCAGGTTTTATCTCAGAAATTAGGGCGCCAGATCACAATGAGTAAAGAGTTTACATTTGCCATCAAGAGCATTTGTTTCGATGAGGATTATCGTCCTTCAGACAATACGCGTATCACAACCAACTTTGCTAATTTGGCCAGGGGGGAGAGTCGCCAAGAGAACTTGTGCAACACCTTCAGGATGATTGACAATCGGTTCAATGCCTTGGCGCATTGGGATAATCCCAAAGGTGATCGTTATACCGTCAAACTTGAGATCATTTCCGTTGAAATGAATATTGATGGCGAAAGCAGTGGCAATGCCCTCCCCTTGATTGAAATATTGAAGACGAATATTGTTGATCGAAAAACCAACGAACGCATTGAGGGCATCGTAGGAAATAATTTCTCCTCTTACGTGCGAGATTATGACTTTAGCGTGCTACTGCTGGAGCACTCCAAGAATCAGCCCGAATTCAGCACTCCAGACAATTTTGGAAGTCTGCATGGAAAGCTGTTTAAGTGCTTCGTGAATTCAGACGCTTACAAAGATCATTTCAATAAGCCGCCCGTTATATGCCTGAGCGTTTCGAGTAGCAAGACCTATCATCGGACTGAAAATCAGCATCCTGTATTGGGCGTCGAATACCAACAAGATGAATATTCTCTAACGGACGAATATTTCAAAAAAATGGGGCTGAAGGTTCGCTACTTCATGCCTCCGAATAGTGCTGCGCCTTTGGCTTTTTATTTTTCCGGCGATTTGCTTGGTGATTACACCAATCTTGAGCTGATCAGCACCATCAGCACGATGGATACCTTCCAAAAGATTTACCGGCCTGAGATTTACAACGCCAATTCTCCGGCAGGAAAATCCTATCAACCAAATTTGAAGCACCAGGATTATTCATTAACTCGAATTGTCTATGACCGAGAAGAGCGCAGCCGGCTGGCTATTGAGCAAGGAAGGTTTGTTGAAGAGAATTTCATCAAGCCATACCAAGCTGTTCTTACGCAATGGTCCGCTAATTACGCTCTTTGACGAATCAAAAACATAAGGTCATCTATTGTGAAAAAATTGTTACCCACATCAACTGCTGGCAGCTTACCTAAACCCTCTTGGCTTGCACAACCCGAAACACTTTGGTCACCTTGGAAATTGCAAGATGAGGGCTTGATCGAGGGCAAACAAGATGCTTTGCGTTTGTCACTGCAGGAACAGCAACACGCGGGTATTGATATCGTCAGTGATGGCGAACAAACACGCCAACATTTTGTTACCACGTTTATTGAACACCTCAGCGGCGTTGATTTTGAAAACCGTAAGACCGTTAGAATTCGTGATCGCTATGATGCGAGCGTGCCGACGGTCGTTGGTGCCGTCGCTCGCCAGAAGCCGGTCTTTGTTGAGGATGCCAAGTTTTTACGTCAGCAAACCAAGCAACCCATCAAATGGGCTTTGCCGGGTCCCATGACCATGATCGATACGCTTTATGATAACCATTATAAAAGTCGTGAAAAACTGGCTTGGGAATTCGCCAAAATCCTCAATCAAGAAGCCAGGGAGTTAGAGGCAGCTGGTGTCGATATCATCCAATTTGATGAGCCAGCATTCAATGTCTTCTTTGATGAGGTGAATGATTGGGGAGTTGCCACATTAGAAAAGGCGATTGAAGGACTTAAGTGTGAAACTGCTGTCCATATTTGCTATGGCTATGGCATCAAAGCCAATACAGATTGGAAAAAGACGCTGGGCTCAGAGTGGCGACAATATGAAGAAGCTTTTCCCAAGCTGCAAAAATCCAGTATCGATATAGTCTCACTGGAATGTCACAACTCTCATGTTCCAATGGATCTGATTGAACTCATTCGAGGTAAAAAAGTGATGGTCGGCGCCATTGATGTGGCAGCCAACACCATTGAAACACCCGAGGAAGTAGCCAATACCCTACGAAAAGCACTTCAATTTGTAGATGCCGACAAGCTCTACCCTTGCACCAACTGCGGCATGGCTCCCTTATCTCGCGAAGTGGCAAGAGGCAAGCTAAATGCTTTGAGTGCAGGCGCAGAAATCGTCCGCAGAGAACTCTCAAACTGATTCTGAGGCGGAAAATGGCCGTCGTGAGCTGCTCGCGACGGCCAAACGCGAAGAATGGAGTGGGCGATTTGGTCGGTTTTGATCGATGGGTCGCTTGCAACATTGGCAAAGGCTGAAGTCAGCCAACATAACCGGACTACTCCAGGCCGTCCTTAACACTTTCGATCTGCACCCAGTATCTAGTACCTACTATGTCACTTTCTAGTTCTGCTATCGAGCCATTGAGCTTTCGCGAAGCGCTCGGGCACTACGCATCCGGTATCACGGTGATTACATCACACATCGATGACGAGCCGATTGGCTTCACTTGCCAATCGTTCCATAGTGTGTCGATGAATCCGCCGCTGGTTTCATTCAGCGTCATGTCCAGTTCGGCCAGCTATCCCAAAATTCGCCAGGCAGGTCGATTCGCAGTGAATATCCTGTCAGATGAGCAAGTCAAGATTTCCAACCAATTCGCTCGGCGAGGCGCGGACAAGTGGCACGAAGTCGAATGGCGGGAATCGCCGCTGGGGAATCCGATCATTGTCGGCAGCCTGCACTGGCTTGATTGCGAAATTCACGCCGAACACGCCGCGGGTGATCACCTGATCGTGATTGGTGAAGTGAAAGCGTTAAACCTGCAAGAAGCTGCTGCTACGCAGCCATTACTGTATTACAAAGGACAATATTGCAACCTCGCCGCGCATAGCACGGTTTGAGCGCTTACCTCTGCCGCCATCTTTTCCGCTTCAATCAATCGGGAGCCTTACCATCTCCGTGATTACTCTTGCCGCCGGAGCCGAAATACCACTACCTAGGCGGGACGAGGTGGCGATCATTCCCTGGGGTTCGATTCAGCGCCCTGCCGTCGAATCTTCCGGCTCGAACCATTCAGGCCAGGAACTGCGGTGCCTGTTGCCCGCTCCGATACAAGGAATTAACGTCTGCGCCAGTACAGGTAGCTGATTGGCAGATTTGGCAATCCGGTATTTGACACTGTGCACGCACTCCCGATCGCCAAATTCGCAGCGATTGAGCCGGGTACCGCCGCAGGGACCGTTCGCCAGGCCTTTCGGGCATGTCTCGGGGCACACGTAGAGGGTCTGTTGCAAGCGGCAGCTGCCGCAGGTATCGCAGCCGACCAGCGGCCGTTTGACTGTCCGTTCGACAGCGTGTAGCGCATTCGCAGCCACGCCGACCTTCCAGATAGGGCGCGTCATGCTCCAGCCCATAGCTCTGCTGAGCCATCCCGTGCGACTGAAAAACTGGCCATGTACCGTAGAAAGCAGCAGGTATCGCAGGCGCTCCCGCCGCGTGGCGGTGACATCGGATTGCCCCATTTCCCAGGCAGCGTTTTCGGGGACGAAGCATACCTGGGGCGCCCCAGGCATCTGCCAACTTGCATGCCATCGGTTGATCCAATCGGCCAGTGAAGTCATGCTGTCGCGCTGCTCGGTGATCGCCTGCTCCAACGACAGTAGTTCGTCCAGCGTATGCACCCCGGACACATGAACACCGGCATAACCCATCAATTGCAGGCCGACTATCTGCAGGGCCAGGCGCTCAAGGCTGCGTGCGCTGGCATAGGCCTGGGATACCTGCTGCTCCCTGCCCAACAGCTCGCGCATGGATTCGGTGATGACGATGCCGGGCACGGCTTGCAGAACGGCCGCGCGCTTGTCGGTCAGGCGCATCACACAGGCCAGCATGGGTTTCATCTGCAGCTGAGTGCGCATCCAGGTCTGGGCTTCCATATGCTTGGCGGCGTCGAAACCCAGTTGCAAGGTAAAAAAATCAGCGCCAGCCAGAAGCTTTTTCTGCCCTTTCAGATACTGTGCGCCGCCTTCTTCTTCGCGGTATTTGAACGGATTCAATGCCGCGCCCAAAAACCAGTCCGGGCAATGCTCACGGGCTATCTGCAGCGCGGGTACCGACTCCAGATAGCGCACTGCCGCCTGATCAGGATGGTGGCCCGGCAAGCGATCACCACTGAGCAGCAACAACTGCTCCAGACCACGGGCCTTCATCGACGCCATCTGAAGCAGCAAGTCTGCACGCTCACGATCCTTGCCTGAAAAGTGCAGCAAGGATGAGGCCGGATCCCCTAATGCCCCGGCACCTTCCAGGGGGCTTAGGTCCGAGTGCAGGCCGACACGATCGGCGAAGGCTGGCAGTAACGGCCAGCCTGCCAGGTGCCCGCGTTGCAGGATTTGTTCAAGCGCAGCCAAACGCGAAGGAGACTGTTGAGGAACGATCTCTAACACGCAGACGAAGCGTCTTTCGTTCAGCGCCTGTTTTAATTTACTCAAGGCAGCACAGGTATGACCAAAACTCAGTCCTCGGCCGCAGCATCTTCATCGCCGTAAAACTTGACGCCAAGCTGGATGCGTTCGCGGCCGCTTTCCTGACGGTGCCGATTTGTGTCGCGCAAAGAATAGACGCAACCGCAATACTCCTGTTGATAGAAGTTCTCGCGCTTGCTGATCTCGATCATGCGCGCCGACCCGCCGCCTTTGCGCCAGTTGTACTCCCAATACAGCATGTCCGGATAGTGCGAAGTTGCACGCACGCCGCAATCATTGATCTGCTGCATGTCCTTCCAGCGCGAGATACCCAGCGAGCTGGTGATGACCGGGAAACCATGTTCATGGGCATACAGCGCCGTGCGCTCAAAACGCATGTCGAAACACATGGTGCAGCGGATACCGCGCTCCGGTTCATTTTCCATGCCTTTGGCGCGTTCAAACCAATTGTCGCGATCATAATCGGCGTCGATGAAGGGAATGCCAAATTCTTCAGCAAAGCGGATGTTTTCCTGCTTGCGCAGTTCGTATTCTTTTAGTGGATGGATGTTGGGGTTGTAAAAGAAGATCGCGAAGTCGATGCCGGACGCCTGAATGGCTTCCATCACTTCGCCCGAACAGGGAGCGCAGCAGGAATGCAGCAGCACCTTGTTGTGCCCGCCGGGCAAGGCCAGCCGCTTGCGTTCGGTTGTGGATGCCATGAGAACTCTCCATGAAATGCGCCCGCACTCGCCGGACTGGGTAACCCGGCATTATCGCCCTCGGCCTGGCCTCATGAACATGGATATGTTTTCATGGTTTTATGAATAATATTCATAGGACTTGTCACCAGGACGGATCAAGCGACGACGGGCCTCTTCGCCTGCTCGATGAAAGCCCGCAGATAATCGATGCTCACATCAGCCTCGCGTGCGCCCAGGTAGATGTTCTTGGCAATACCGTTCTTGCCGAGCCGAACCGGAACCACATCCATCGTGTCCGCGTATTCCTGCACCAGCCAGCGCGGTAGAGCTGCCACGCCGCGTCCGCTGGCCACCATCTGCAACATGATGTCGGTGGTCTCGATGGCTTTATGGCGCTTGGGCGTGATACCGGCCGGCGTGAGGAACATACTGTAGATGTCAAGACGATCCACCGGCACTGGGTAAGTCACCAGCACCTCGTTGGTCAACTGTTTGGGCTTGACGTACTCCTCCTTGGCGAGCTTGTGGCTGCCGGCTACGACCAACACTTGCTCGTAGTCGAACACTGGCTCGAACACCAGGCCGGGCTTGTCCAGCGGATCGGGCGTGACCAGCAAATCGATTTCATAACCGAACAAGGCACCGATGCCGCCAAACTGGAATTTCTGCTTCACATCCACGTCAACATCCGGCCACGCCGCCAGGTAAGGCGACACCACCTTCAGCAACCACTGGTAACAAGGGTGGCACTCCATGCCAATGCGCAGCGCGCCACGCTCGCCCTGAGCGAACTGGCGTAAGCGTTCTTCCGCCAATGCCAACTGCGGTAGCACCCGGTTGGCCACGGCCAGCAGGTATTGCCCGGCCTGGGTCAAGCGCAGGCTGCGGCCTTCGCGCAGCCAGATATCGGTGCCCAGCTGCTGCTCCAGCTTCTTCATGCTGTGGCTTAATGCCGACTGCGTCACGTGCAGGACGCCCGCAGCCGCGGTCAGCGAACCTTGCTTTTCCACCTCTTGGACGATGGATAAATGAATACGATCAAGCATAATAGATGAGTAAAATTCATATTTTTTTAAGATAAAGTCATTTTACTTCATCATTTAGTCATTGCCAGCCTGATATCCAAGTTGCGCCGGCATGGATCCTTATGCGGTTGTTGCATCACCCGCAGGAAACACCGGCTCTCCCAGATTCAGCATCAGCCGGTTGGCCCAGGCAAAGATCGCCACCGAGTGGATCAGGTCGAGGATTTCCAGTTCATTCAAGCCGACTTCTTTCAACGCCTCGATGCTGGCGGCGTTCAGTTCGCCCGGGGCATCGGTGAGTTCGGCGGAGAATTTGGAGATTGCCTGTTCGCGCGCATTGATGCCGGCCTGGTACGGATCGTCGAACACCTGCTGCACGGTGTCGTTGCGCTTGGCGAGTTGTTCGAAACGCTGGGCGTGGACCGATGCGCAGTAGACGCAGCCGTTGATGCGCGACACCACCATCGCACCCAACTCGCGTTCGGCGCGCGACATGCCGCCCGGAGCGTACATGATGGCGTTGAAGGCAGCCGAACGTTGGCGCAGGATATCCGGCTGGTGACCCAGGAACAGATAATAGTCTGAGGTCTTGGCCTTGGGATGGCTTTCTTCCAGCACCTTGACCTGGTCTTCGGTGGCGCTGCCGAGATCGATCACGTCCAGCCATGCATCCCATTCCAGCACTTCATTGGTGAAGCCGTGCGATTTGATGATGCTGCTCATGCTTGCTCCTTGTGGGATGACGGTGCGGATCGTGCGGCCAATTCGAGCGCTTTCAGGCCGGCTACCACGCGCACTTGATACGAAATGAAGGCGATCAGCTGCGACAGCGCCACCACGGCAGGTGTGCTGATGCCGGCGGCGGGCAGGCTCTGCAGGACTTCTTTATCGCCCTCGACCGGGCGCTGCGTCAAGGCGCGGGCAAAATTCAGCATGGCGCGCAGGCGGCCGGCTGGCAGTTGCTCCGGTTGCCCTTCTGCTGCTGCGGCCAACTGCTCTGCATCCACCGTCACCGTCGCCAAGCGCGCACGGTAATGCGCCACCAGGTCGCTCGCGCCGCTGAGCCGGCATGCATACAGCGCCACCAGCAAGCGTTCGTCCAGGCCGATGTCTGCCAGGGCTGGATCGAACAAGGTGTCATAGCTGCCTTGGGTTGCAGCGGCAACTTTCTCGCGCTGATGGCGCAGCGCGTGGGTCGCGCTACCGGGCTGCAGGCCGACCAGCTTGTCGATGACGTCTTTGTCGATGACGTCTTTGTCGATGACGTCTTTGTCGATGACGTCTTTGTCTATTTTGTAGGTGTGCGTCGTCATGAGGTTTCCTTTTTAGAAGTATGTGCAGCAAGCGCATGCTGCAGGAACGCCAGCGCCTGTTGCCAGGAATGCCGGTCGGCTTCAGCATTTGGCGCCGGCTGGCCGCCGCCGGTGCTGATGCGTCCGGATACCGGATGGGCGTAACTGAGCTGGGTGGTCGGAACATAGGGAAACAGGATCGAATGCCCGGCATCCTGGTAATCCTGCCACTCGACCGGATACGGATGGCCGGCCTCTTTGAGCTTGTCGCTGACCATTTTTGAATACAGGCTGGATGGCCAGGAACCGTCGTCGCCGGCGGAGAACAGCATTACCGGCGCCTGGATTTTTTCTACCGGGATGCGCGCCCGCGCTACTGCCTCTTCATCCTGCAAAGCGGTCAACATTGCCAGCGCATGCCGGTGTGGCGGTGGTCCTTCATCGAACGGCTGCCAACTGGCGGTGCGATTGTTTTGCCATTGGTGCGGCAAGGGTTGGCCGTTCAAGAGCCAGGTCGGCCCTTCCCGTCCTATCGCCGGATCGGCGGCGTTCTGGCCGCTATGCACCAGTGCGCTCGGCACGTAGGCCAGCACTGCCGATACCTGCTCCGGAAAGGTTGCGCCGAGCAACAGCACTAACTCACCGCCACGCGACTGGCCGCTGATGGCGACGAAATCCGATTGCGGCTTCAGGTTGTGCCTGATCCAATCCAGGCCAGACTGGAAATACTCCAGCGGCGTGTTGGAGATGTAATCCGACAAGCCCGGCGCCTTGAAATACGCCAGCGCCAACGCCGCGTAACCGCGTGAGGCATACAACGCGGCACGCGCCTCGTTGATGCCGCCGCCTGAGCCGTTGAGTATCATGATGGCCGGATGCGGACCGTCGCCGGCCGGCAGGAACAGTGTGCCGACCAGACCTTGCTCGCGCAATGGACGGCGTGTCACGCCTGCGGCACACAGGCGCTGCACCAGTTCGGCATCGGCGCTGCGCTCGCCGGCTTTGGCGGTCAAGGTGGTCACGAGCGGTTCCTGTACATCCGCATGGAACACCTCGCGCCGACCAGGCTGCTGCGGCGTTTGCGACCACAACAGTCCCATCGCCAAGACGCCCGAATAATCACCCTCCACCGCCTCGGCCAGCGTCAGGTCCACCTGCCCCTGTGCATCGGCCACAAAGCAGGCGCGGCTATGCCACGGGACACCGGCGCGCAAGGTGCTACTGCCGATTTCCACCCGCTCGCCCGCCGCAGCGCCACGAACGACTATGCGGCGCGGGACGTCAATCAGGTCGTCGGCCGGGCTGACGCTGATTTCAAGCTTCGACATCGCCGCCCTCCTTTGCCTGCCGCAAACACTGGCCGGACATCTTATTTCTTCCCATCCTGGGTCACCATCATGGCTGTGGTGCGGTCGCTGCTGACCGGCGTGACCTTCAAGCCTTTTTTTGCCGCCCAGATATTCTGGTAGTGATACAGCGGGATGATGCCGGCATCGTCGGAAACGATCTTGGCCGATTGGCGCAGGATGGCTTCACGTTTCGCCACATCGAATTCGGCAGTGGAATCGGCAAGCGCCTTGTCGACCGCCGGATTGCTGTAATGGCCCCAGTTCGAAGCGCCCAGCCCCTTTTTCGCATCGACGGTCGCCAATACGTTCACCAGCGCGTAACTGGCTTCACCGGTGCCATTGCCCCAGGCCAGCATGCTGACCGCGAATTCATTCTTGTTGGCGCGCGTCGAGTAGGAAGCCCATGGCACGACTTCCACCTGGGTCTTGATGCCGATGCGGGTCCAGAATTGCGCGATGGCTTGCGCGGTTTCCGGCGCTTGCGGATAGCGATCATTTGGCGCATGGATCGTCAGCTTGAAGCCTTGCGGGAAGCCGGCCTCAGCCAGCAGTTTCTTGGCCTGGACGACATCGTTCGGAATATTCTTGATGTCCGGGTTGTAGCCGAAGGTATCGGCCGGCATCCATTGATTGGCTTCAGTGGCGGCGCCTTGCAGGATACGGTCGACCAGCGCCTTGCGGTTGATTGCCAGCGACAAGGCCTGGCGCACGCGCACGTCGAGCAATGGATTCTTTTCCAGCGGCTTGCCGTTGTTGTCGGTGATATAAGGGTTCGGCCCCGGATGGAAGCTCGGCTGCAGCAACAACACGCGCAAGCCGTTGTATGGGAACACCTTGACGTTCGGCGACTGCTTCAACCGGCTCAGATCCGATACCGACACCTTGTCGATCACGTCGACATCGCCGGACAGCAAGGCTGCAGTGCGCGCCGCGGCGTTATTGATGTAGCGGTAATTGACCTTTTCCCATATCGGCTTTTCGCCCCAGTAGCTGCTGTTGCGCTCCATCACAACCCGGTCACCCGGCGTATAGGCAACGAATTTGTAAGGGCCGGTGCCGACCACGGCAGCGCCGCTGTTGTAATTCTCCGTGGCCGATTTTTCACCGACATGCTTGCTGACGATGTGCACCGACGCCAGGTTCAGCGGCAGATCGGGATTCGGGATGTTGGTCTTGATGACCAATGTCAGCGGATCCTTGGCGGTCACCGATTCAACCGTGCGCAGATAACCGGCAAAAGTCGCCACGCTGCCGGGCACATTGCGGGCGCGCTGGTACGAAAAAATCACGTCGGCGGCAGTAAACGGCGTACCGTCCTGCCATTTGACGTTGTTGCGCAGCTTGAACTCCCAGGTCTTGGGATCGATATTCTTCCAGCTCACGGCCAGGCCGGGTTGCAGCTTGTTGTAGTTGTTTTCAACCAGCAGATCCCAGAAATGCAGGTCGACCGAGCGGTCGCCGGCATGATTGTTCAGTTGCGGATCGAGCGACGACAATGGATCGGCAAAGGCGATATTCAGCGTCTGGGCCTGGATCTGCGCGCTGGCGGCGGCGCCCAGCAAAGCGACAGCCAGCAGGCTGGAAAGGAGCGTTTTTTTCATCTGCATCATCCTCGGTTAGTGTTCATTATTGAAGTGCATCATTGCTGTATCAAACATCGCAAACATCGTTCAAATGGCAGGCGCTGCGGTGCCCGGGGGCTATTTCTTTCAGCACCGGCACTTCTTCCCGGCAGCGCTGCATTGCATGTGGACAGCGCGGGTTGAAATGGCAACCGGCTGGCGGATGCAATGGACTTGGAATCTCGCCCTTGATCGCCGTGAACAGCTTGTTGCGCGCCTGCAGCCGCGGCACTTCCGCCAGCAGCGCTTGCGTGTAGGGATGATTGGCGCGCGCGAACAAGTCATCGACAGTCGCCGTCTCGACAATCCGGCCGAGATACATGATCACCACACGGTCCGAGACATGTTCGACCGCGCCGAGATCGTGGCTGATGAACAGATACGTCAACCCCAACTGCTCGCGCAAATCCATGAACAAATTCAATATCTGCGCCTGGATCGACACATCCAGCGCGGCAACAGCCTCATCGCACACCAGCATCTGCGGCTGCACCGCCAGCGCACGGGCGATGCCGATGCGCTGACGCTGGCCGCCGCTGAACTGATGCGGATAACGATCGCGCAATTGCGGATCGAGCCCAGCTTGCAGCATTTGCGCGCACACATAATCGTCCAGCCCGGCCTTATCGACCTTGCCGTGGATCAGTGCCGCTTCGCCGACGATCTGGTCGACCCGCAAGCGCGGGTTCAGGCTGGCGTACGGATTCTGGAAGATCATCTGTATCTTGAGTCGGGCAGCGTGTTCGCCGCGCGCATTCAACTCCCGACGATCCTCGCCATCAACCAGCACCTGCCCAGCCGACGGCTGTAGCAAGCCGCTGACGATGCGGCCCAAGGTCGATTTGCCGCAGCCTGATTCACCGACCAGGCCGACCACTTCACCCGGCATGACTCGCAAGTCGATGCCATCCAGCGCCTGGGTAACGGCAGCCGGCTTGAGCCAGCCGCGCGCCTGCAACAGGTTTTCAAACGGCCGCGGCTTGCGCTCGCCGAAACGCTTGCTGACGCTGCGGGTTTCTATCAGCGGTGTGTTGTTATCCATGATTCACCTCGCTTGTGCCGCTCGACGCCGAGGACAGTGCCGGATGGAAGCAACGGACAAAATGCGCGCTAACCGGTTCGCTGATTTCCGGCCGTTGCAGGCAACGTTCGCTGGCGCGTTCGCAACGCGCGGCGAATGCGCAGGCATCCGGCAAATCCAGCAGATTCGGCGTCATGCCGGGAATCTGGCGCAGCCGCTGTCCGCGCCGGTTATTGCTGGGAAGGCTGCCAATCAAACCTTGCGTGTAAGGGTGCAGCGGTTGGTCGAGCACCTCGGAGACGCTGCCTTGCTCGACAATACGGCCCGAATACATGACCGCAATTTCATCGGCCAGCCCAGCCACCACCGATAGATCGTGGGTGATCCAGATCAACGCGGTGCCGTGCAGGCGGGCCAGGTTTTGCACTTCCGACAAGATCTGCGCCTGGATGGTGACATCCAATGCGGTGGTCGGCTCGTCGGCGATGATCAGGTCCGGCTTGTGCAGCATCGCAATGGCGATCGCCACGCGCTGGCGCATGCCGCCCGACAATTGGTGCGGATAGGCGCGTAACCGTTCTTCCGGGCTGGCGATGCCCATCATGCCCAGGGTTTCGCGCGCCAACTCACGAGCCTGCGCGCGACTGACCTTGCTGTGCGCCAGCACCGCGTCAACCATTTGCGCCTCGACGTTCAATACCGGGTTGAGGGTCATCATCGGATCCTGGAAAATCATCGCGATGCGGTTGCCTTGCAACTGACGCAATGCGCGCTTATCCAGCGTCAGCAAATCCTGCCCCTGAAACAGTATCTGGCCGCCGACCACTCGTCCGGGTGGATCGAGCAGGCCAAGGATCGAGAAGCCGGTAACGGTCTTGCCCGAACCCGATTCGCCCACCAGGCCAAGAATGCGGCCGCGTTCCAGGCGCAGCGAGACATCGTCGACCGCCGGCAGGACGCCTTCGCGGGTAAAGAAATGGGTGCGCAGGTTGCGCACTTCCAGCGTTGGCGGAGTGTTCTGTGGCGCAGTCATTTCTGCCACCTCGGATTCATCACGTCACGCAGGCGGTCGCCAACCAGGTTGATGGCGACAATTACGATCAACAAGGCAATGCCCGGATAAAAACTGATCCAGTATTCGCCGGAAAGCATGTATTGATAGCCGTTGGCAATCAGCAGCCCCAGCGACGGTTGGGTAATCGGCACGCCCAGTCCGAGGAAACTAAGGGTCGCTTCCAGCATGATGGCGCGCGCAATCTGCAAGGTGCCGACCACGATCAGCGGCGGCAGACAGTTCGGCAGGATATGGTGAACCATGATGCGCCAGCCCGATATATCCAGGCCACGCGCCGCTTCGACATATTCCTTCTGCCGCTCGACCAGCGCCTGGCCACGCGCGGTGCGAGCGTAATAGGCCCACTCCAGCACCACCAGCGTCGCCATCACGTTGAAGATGCCCTTGCCGAGATAGGCCAGGATCAGCATCGACACCAATATCGATGGAAACGACAGCACCAGGTCGGCCAGCCGCATCAGCAAGGCGTCAACCTTGCCGCCGGCATACGCTGCCAGCAAACCAATCAAGGTACCAATTACACCTGCGATCAGCGCCGAACCGACGCCGATGCCGACGCTGATGCGCAAGCCGTAGAGGATGCCGGAATACAGGTCACGGCCCTGGCCGTCGGTGCCCAGCCAATAGGTATAAGTGCCGAGGCCATTGATGGTGCCGGGCGGAAGGCGCGCATCCAGCACGTCCAACTGCATCAGGTCGTAGGGATTTTGCGGCGTCAGCCACGGTGCGGCCAATGCCGCAATCATCAATGCCAACGCCACCGCCAGGCCCAGCATGGCCGATTTCGACGACAGGAAATCGCGTACGATGCGACGCCATGGCGATTCGCGGCGTGGCGCCACAGCTTGCACCTTGATCTTGGCCAGTGCTTCCGGCAATGCCTGTTTGACTGGCGTGTTCATGCCTTGATCTCCACCCGCACGCGCGGATCCAATAGCTTGTACAACACGTCCACCAGCAGGTTGAGCGTGACGAACAGGCAGACAATCACCATCATGTAGGCCACGATGACCGGCCGGTCGAGCGCATTGATGCTGTCCAGGATCAGCTTGCCGGCGCCGGGCCAGGCGAAGATGCTTTCAGTGACGACGGCGAAGGCGATGGTCGATCCCAGCTCCAGCCCAAGCACCGTCACCAGCGGGATCATGGTGTTGCGCAGCACGTACATCAGCACCACGCGCAGCGGCGACAAGCCTTTGGCGCGGGCGAATTTGACGAAATCCATCGGCAACACTTCGCGCACGTTGGCGCGCGTCAGCCGGATCACCAGCGAAATCTTGAATAGCGACAGGTTCAGCGCCGGCAGGATCAGGTGGCGCAGGCCGTCGGCCGTCAACCACGACCATTGGATGCCGAACAATGACGCCGTTGCGCCGCGCCCGCCGGATGGCAGCCAGCCCAACGATACGCTGAACGCCATGATCAGCATCAGGCCGATCCAGAAAGTCGGCAGCGAAAATCCAAGGATGCTGCCGGTCATGACCAGCTTGGAGAACCAATTGTCCGGGAACAGCCCTGCCAGCAAACCAAGTGGAATGCCGATCAGCACCGCCAGGATCAACGCCGCGAAAGCCAGTTCCAGGGTCGCCGGCAAGCGCTGGAAAATCAGCATGATTGCCGGTTCGTTGTAGACGAAACTGTTGCCAAGATTGCCGTGCACCGCGCCGTTCAGGAAACTCAGGTACTGGCGCCAGATCGGCTGATCCAGGCCAAGCTGGTGAATGATACGCACGCGGTCGACCTGGTCGACATCCTGGCCGATCAGGATATCGACCGGATTGCCGATCATGTGCAAGCCGAAAAAGACGATCACCGTCATCAGCAGCACGACCATCAGCGCCTGCAGCACGCTGCGCAGGATGGCGCCGCTCATCGTTGTTCCTCCGGCGTCGGCTCGGCTGGCAGCCATTCGTCGCCCAGCAATTCAGGCTCGTTGTAATTCTGCATATTCAGGTAATGCGTGTCGATGTTTTCTCGATACAGCAATGCCGCGATGCCTTGCGCCAGCCTTTGCGCGCCATCGCTGATTGCCGGAATATCGCCGGACAGGCTGCCGTGGCTGAGCGCAGCCGGATAGCAGAAGCAATGCACGCGCTCCAGGCCTGGCAAGCCACCCGCCTGCTTTTGCTGGAATTCGAACGCCATTCCCAAATCGGGCGAGTCTGCCAACTCGGCATCTTCGTCGCCTGCTGGCGGCGTATAACGGTCGCTCCAGTTGCGGATATGCGGCGCGATGGCGGCAAACTCGGGACGGATGGTCCAGTCGATGCGAAAGCCGGTGGAAAAAATCAGGAAATCGAGATCAAACACGCCACGTGTGGTGCTCACCCGCATGCCCTGCTCGCCGACAGCGATATCGTTGATTGCCGCGCCGAGGATGAAACGCGCATTCGGGAATTTCGATACCCGTTGCACGCTGGCGCTTGGCGGCGGCGTTTGTTGGACGTTGATGTAGTGACGGATGCGCCATTTCCATTCGTCCGGCAAATACAGATGGCCATTGGTCAGGCCCGGATTGCCAGCGCCCTTGCCCTTGTTGACGCGCGGCAGTTCCTTGCGGCGGATCAGCAGATCGACCTTGGCTGCGCCCGCTTCCAGCGCCGTCGCCGCACTGTCCATCGCCGACGCCCCGGCGCCGATGACGCCGACCCGCAGACCGGCCAAGCTGCTGTAATCCAGGTCGTCGGCAGAATGCGCCCAGCGCTGGCGCGGCAAGTCCGCAGCGAACGATGGCAGATAGGCGCCGCCCAGGCCATCGCGGCCGGTGGCCAGCACAACCCGCCGCGCCAAGACCGTTGTTACGCCGGCAGGTGTGGCGACGCGCAGCTCAACCACGCCATCGGCGCGCGGCAGTATCGCTTCAACGCGATGTTCGTTGCGGACATCCAACGCCAGCACGCGCCGGTACCAGCGCAAATAATCCATCCATTGCAGGCGCGGGATCTTGTCCAGCGCCTCCCATGCCTCCAATCCGAACTGCGCTTCAAACCAGGCGCGGAAAGTCAGCGCGCCAAAGCCCAGCGCCGGGCCGGTGAGTTTTTTCGGCGAACGCAGCGTTTCCATGCGCGCCGTGGTGGCCCAAGGCCCCTCGAAACCGGCCGGCGACTGATCGAAAATCACCGCGCCGATGCCGATATGATTCAGCGAGACTGCCGCAGCCATGCCCGCCTGGCCACCGCCGATGACGGCGACATCCAGCACCAGCTGGCCATCCAGCGTCAGCGGCGGCACCCAGGATTTGGCCGGCAGGTCCAGCCAGGCCAGATCCTGCTGCAGCCGGGCTTCCAATGCCGCCAGTCCGGCGGCTGAAGAAAATGTAGGTTGGCTCACTGCGGTGCTCCGTTATTAGCTGACTGAAGTAATCGGTGGGTACGCATGACATCGATTGGTACAGGTTGATCGGGGCAGCTCATAGCAAATCATCATGCTGCTCGGCGTCGCGCTTGACGAAACCGTGCAGGATATTCCTGGCGGCACTTTCCAGCGCCGCGATCATGGCCTGTGTCACGCCATCGATAGGCTTGCCGTACGGCGTGACGACGCCGAAATAGAATGGGATATTCACTGCCAGCGGCTTCACCGCCAGGCCGGCGATCGGCATGCCGAGTGCGGTCATCGGCTCCACCAGCGCCACACCGAGGCCAGCATGGGCCGCCATGATGGCGTTGAACGAGGTGTTGGTTTCTATCGCCACATCCAATGCGCTACCGTTGCCGAGCGCGCTGTCGATGCGTTGGCGCAACCGGTAGCGATTCGACATGGTGATGATGCGTTGACCGTGGAGCATGTCGGCTGTCACAACGTCGCAGTCAGCCAACCGGCTGTCGGCGCGCACCACGGCAACGCAAGGCGCCTCGCCGATCCAGTGCAGATCCAGCCCGCGATGGGCGATCGGCAAGCTGGTCAGGCCGAGGCTGACGGTGCGGTGTAGCACCGAATGGACAACCTGTTCGGCAGAAGCGCTGCGCAGATGGATGTGTTCGGGCAAGCCTTGGGCTTCCACCAATTTCAAGGCCATGGGCGCAATGGTCGAGGCCAGCGCCGGCGTTGCCACCAGATGGATCGGCTGCTGTTCATCGCGGCCAATCTCCGCCGCTCGCTCGCGTATCGTGCGCAAACCGACCAGCGAGCGCTCCACTTCTTCATACAGCAAGAAGGCTTTGTCAGTCGGCGTGACACGTGGACCGTTGCGGTCGAACAGTGCGTAGCCGAGCTCGCTTTCCAGATCCTGGATCGCCTTGCTGACGGCCGGCTGCGAACGCCCCAGGCTGCGTCCGGCGCCAGTGACGCTGCCGATGGTCATGACGGCCGAGAAGGCTTCCAGTTGGTTGATATCCATGAGTGCTTGTTATATACGTTTATCGAATTATATGACTGCATGTATTCGATTTAAGTATAATCATTTCGCATAAGCTAATGCAAAAAAAATCGGCGGTGAAACCAGAAGTTACGTTTATTGTCACAATGGCCGACCCTGTCACTTTGCAGGCGACCAGCCGAGAAACTGTCAATAAATGCATATAGAAATGAAATATCATTCGCTTTCCAAATATCGGTTTTATCGTAAGCTAAACACATTTCCCCATCCGGATTTCCTGCCATGAATGCATCAAGTGCCTGTACCAGCGTAGTTCCCGACACCCAATCCACAGCGTTGCAATTGCCTATCTATCTCGACTATTCGGCGACCACGCCGGTCGATCCGGCGGTTGCCGTCAAGATGTGCGAATACCTGACAGAGAAATTCGGCAATCCAGCCAGCAGCTCGCATGCATTCGGCTGGGAAGCCAAGGCAGCAGTGGAAAAGGCAAGGCGGCAGGTAGCGGCACTGGTCGGCGCGCAAGCCAACGAAATCGTCTGGACTTCCGGCGCCACCGAATCGAACAACCTGGCACTGAAAGGCGCCGCCCACGTCTTGCGTGAACGCGGCCGCGGGCGTCACCTGGTGACCATGAGCACTGAACACAAGGCCGTGCTCGACACCATGCACACCCTGGAGCGAGAAGGTTTTGAAGTGACTTACCTGCAGCCGCAGCCCAATGGCCTGGTCGATCTGGCGGTATTCAAGGCAGCCTTACGCGCCGACACCATCATCGCTTCCGTGATGATGGTCAATAACGAAATCGGCGTGATCCAGCCGATTGCCGAGCTGGGTGAAATCTGCGCCGAGCGCGATATCGTATTTCACGTCGACGCCGCACAGGCCGCCGGCAAGGTGGCCATCGACCTGAAGGCATTGAAGGTCAACCTGATGTCGTTCAGCGCGCACAAGATCTACGGCCCGAAAGGCATAGGCGCCCTCTTCGTACGCCGCGATCCGGCACTCAAGCTGGAAGCGCAGATCGACGGCGGCGGCCATGAAAACGGCATGCGCTCGGGCACCCTGGCTACACACCAGATCGTCGGTATGGGTGAAGCGTTTGACCTGGCAGCGCAACTGATGGATAGCGAAAGCCTCCGCATCCGCGAGCTGCGCGATCGCTTGTGGAATGGTTTGCGCGATTGTCCAGGGGTTGTCTTGAATGGCGACCCGCAACAGCGCGTGCCACACAACCTGAATCTCAGTTTCGACATCGGCGGCAACACGCCGATTGCAGCGCAGTTGTTCGATATCGCAGTCTCGGCCGGTTCCGCCTGCAATTCGGCCAATGCTGCGCCATCCTATGTGCTGTCAAGCCTGGGACGCACGGATGCGCTGGCGCGCAGCGCGATCCGCTTTTCATTGGGGCGCTACACCAGTGCACAGGAAGTCGACTATACGGTCGCGACACTGAAGCAATTGCTGCTTCCGCAGGCGGTTGCAGCTGCCTGACCCTCTCCGCCCAGACCCCAGCGTCTGGGCGCCCTGCTGACATTTTGCCCGTCAACCGCGTGCCTTGCATTGACGGGCGGTATGTTAGCTACCGCACAGATCTCGCCTTCATCCCGCTTGTATGCTGACTGCATTGCCGTCACGCTCAATGGGAGACGCTCCATGCACATCGCTAAAAAATTCATGCTGATCGCTTTCGCTGCGCTCATGCTACCCGCCATGACTGGCTGTTCCTCGACCGCTGTCGGCGCTGGTGTCGGTGCGGTGGGTGGCGCCGTGCTGACGGGCGGCAGTGCCGTCGGCACTGTAGGCGGCGCGGTGGTCGGCGGCGTCATCGGCCATGGGATGTAATTCGCCTGTAGCTGACCTGTAGTTGACTAGTAGTGCACCCGCTACTGCTTGGCGCCCTGTCAACCGAATACCGTTGCCGACGTTATAAGATAACGCCGCGTCACCAACGCGGCTAATGGATTCCAACCAATGGAAGGAATAAAAATGAAAAAGCTACTTGGTATTTTTGCAATGCTGTTGATACTCACACCATTTGCACAAGCCCAAAATTATAGGCCCGGGGTGCATCGCCACCATCATCACCACCATCATCCGGTAAGGCATTATCACCGCCGATAGCCGTGGACATCGCAGGAGGCCCACCTTTCCCCAAGGCGGGCCAAAACAGCGGTTGCATCATCAATCTGTAACGTATTTCCCCTTCAGATCAACAACGCTTCTCCAATCAATATCGTGTTCGCGCCTGGATGGATCTGGATTGCGCACGCTTGCGTGGCGAGCCGTACCTAAAAATAATGCCTGCTTTGTGCGATGGCGTACATAAAGTTCTTTCAAATTTACGTAATCTGGCTTGGTAGGAAGATTTGCAGGCATTCATTACTTTTATCTCTTTCTCCCGAGTCGTTAGGCAGCCTCGCCGCTGCCGATGATTTCACGTAATCCAATCAGCCAGGCGAAGGAGCCGCTGCCATGAATATCAACTTGATGCTGACCCCGCTAATTTCATTAATTTCCGGCATTCTTATCCTGGTGATTCCACGCCTTTTGAATTTCATTGTGGCGATTTACCTGATCATCATCGGTGCAATCGGCTTGTTTGGCACCGGACATTTCCTGCGATGAGCGCGCCTGCCGCCAACCCAAGCCCGGCAGAGAATCCGACCAAGAACGATGCTGATCCGGCTGCTGTCCCAGCAGATATCCCGATAACCGGGCCGCTGGCCGCACTTGCCCCGCATACGCAAACCAACGTGCGCGGCCTTTGCCTGACGATACTGGCCATTGTGGCTTTTGTCTTTGCCTTGCAATGGGCCCAGAAATTCCTGATCCCGTTGATTTTCGGCATCTTCATTGCCTATACCTTGAATCCGCTGGTTGTGTGGCTGGAGCGCATCCGCATCCCGCGCGTGATTGGCACTTGCATAGTAATGGCGACGCTGTTGCTCGGCCTGGGCCAGGTGGGCTATTCGCTGCGCGGCGAATTCGAATCCATCGTTGAACGCCTGCCTGCCGCGGCGCATCAATTGTCGCGGGCGATCGTCAAGGTGAAAAATGGCGCTCAATCGGGAGAACCCAGCACCATCCAGAAAATGCAGGCGGCGGCTGCCGAAATAGAAACTGCGGCCGGACAGGTTGCCGGCCTCAAGCCAGATGCCCGCCGTGCCAACAATGCAGCGCCTGCGGCGCCCGCGTTTCAATTGAACGAATGGATCTTCGCCGGTTCGATGGGTGCGATGTTGTTCATCGGCCAGGTGATCATGGTCACTTTCCTGGTGTTTTTCCTGCTGCTGTCCGGCGACAAGTTCAAACGCAAGCTGGTCAAGTTGACCGGCCCTTCGCTATCGAGCAAGAAGATCGCGGTCCACATTCTGTTTGAAATCAATACATCGATTCAAAGCTACATGTTCATGCTGCTGGTGACGAACGCCTTGCTAGCGGTCCTGATGTGGATCGCATTTCGCTGGATCGGCCTGGAAAACGCCGGCGCCTGGGCCTTGGCGGGAGGATTCCTGCATCTCATTCCCTATTTCGGGCCGATGCTGATTGCCGTTGCGACCGGCCTTACCGCATTCATGCAGTTCGAATCCTTCTCGATGATGTTCCTGGTTGCAGCAACAACGCTGGCAATCTCGGCGCTGGTCGGAACCTTCGTGACGACATGGATGACCGGAAGAATCGCCAAGATGAATGCTGCAGCTGTATTTATCGTGCTGCTGTTCGGCGGCTGGCTTTGGGGAATCTGGGGAATGCTGCTCGGCATTCCGATTGTCGTCATCGTCAAGGTTATCGCCAAGCATGTCGATAGCATGAGTGCGATTGCCGAACTGCTGGGCGAATGACCATCGAGGCCGAAAACTCATCGCAACCTGAAGCAGGCTTGCAATAATTGCTCTTATGTACGCTAGCAGACGGTCATCAGACCGTACATCCAGCAGACTCCAGACATAGACCCGATTCGTCTTTTTGCGACAAGGTCTCTGGATTGCCTCTTTCGCCCGCAGGAGACCGCAACACAGGAGAACTGGTTTGTCCACCGTCGAGAATCATCTGATCGCGCGACTTCCACGCAAGGACCGTACCCACCTGCTGGCGCACTGCGAGTCGATAGAACTGAAACCGCAGGAAGTACTGTGCGAACCAGGAAAACCCATCCGCTATGCCTACTTCCCGATCCATGGTGCGATCGCGCTGTTAGCGTTGGTCAATGGCACTCCGGGAGTGGAAGTCGGCCTGGTCGGACGCGAAGGCATGCTCGGATCACAGCTGACTATCAATATCCTAACAGCCCCGGTGCACGCCGTTGTGCAGGGGCCAGGGTTGGCGCATCGGATTGATGTCAGTGCATTTCGCAGCGAACTGCTGCGTAGTGTAGCGCTGCAACGCAGCATGAACCACTATCTCTACATACGCATGACGCAAATGGCCACATCGGCTGTCTGCCTGCACTTCCATCTGATCGGCCCTCGTCTGGCGCGTTGGCTGCTGATGACGCAGGACCGCGCACATTCCGACAATTTCCATGTCACACACGAATCCCTCGCCCGTCTGCTGGGTGTACGCCGCGAAGGCATCACCAATGCCGCCAGCGCCTTGCAGCGTGGCGGATTGATCGCGTATAGCCGCGGCGAGCTCACAGTGCTTGATCGCAGCGGCCTGGAAGCTGCGGCGTGCGATTGCTATGCCGCCGATGAACTTTCTTACGCCGAGTTTCTTTGAGACCACAGGAAGATGACGCTATCGCCCTTGGCCATTGCTTTTCAAACAATGAACCAGTAATCAAATGTGCGTCAACGCACATACGACCGAGTCGGCTTCCTGATAACTTCAAACATACGGGGCCGCGAAAACCGCAATATTCCCGATCGGAGATCATCATGCAAATCAATCAATTCCGCATTACAAGAGCAACGCGTCAAATCCTGTTGACGCTTCTGGTATGCGGCGCCTCGTCCGCCGTCATGGCTGCAGGCAATCCGTCAGACGCTGTAGCCCGCTACCAGGCAGAGCGCGCGACCTGTTACAACGGCCAATCGAATGAGGCGCGCGCGACTTGCCTGAAAGAGGCCGGCGCGGCGCTGCAGGCGGCCAGAAGCGGCGGCCTCACCAATAACTCAAGCACTTATGCGCAAAACGCCATGGCGCGATGCCAACCCTTGCCGCCGGACGAACAGGATGCATGCCGGCGCCGGATAGAAGGCGAAGGCACCAGTAGCGGCAGTGCGCAGCAAGGCGGAATATTGCGCGAGCTGACCGTTCCGGATCGTAAATAGATATTTACTGAGCCGTCAGAAAGGCAAAGGCCCGATCTTGATCGGGCCTTTGCCTGTACATGCGACTGCTATCGCATGCTTTCTAATCAATCATCTCCGCCTATTGATGTATGCCTAATGCCGCTTCCGCGACTCATGCGTGCTATCCCGATAGTCGCCTTGAATCCGGACGATTTTCTTTCCAATAAATCCGCTGTAATCCGCAATCTTGTATCCGGTAATTTTTTTGCTGGCGATCTCGCCTTTGATTTCATTGGTTTCTTTGGTTTTACCCTTCATGCCTTGCTTGTTCATCGCTATCTCCCGAAAACCTGCTCAACGCCAAAATAAAATGCCTTGCCTGGGCATCCAGTGTAATGAGAAGAATAGGTACAGCGCTTTAACCCGTCTGTGCGCCGGCACACGTAGACAAGAACCCAGCTCTTTCCTAAAATTCATGTGCTGCTAAAGACGCAATTTTGCCATTCCCTCCTTGGTCATGGCGAGCGGGCTTCTGCTACGATGTACTATGCCAACACGGTAGAAGTGCCTGTATCAATGCTGCGCATCGCACTTAAAACCTTGTTTCAGAAGTCATACCGTTCTTGGAGCCCCACATGGCCACCTCCCCAGATCCAAGAAAAAATCACCTGCTCGCAGCGCTTCCGGAGGCTGAATGGCAACGCTGGTTGCCACAACTCGAGGCAATCGATATGCCGCTGGGCCAGGTGCTCTATGAATCGGGGAGCACGCTGCAATATGTGTACTTCCCAACAACCTCAATCGTCTCGCTGCTGTACGTCCTGGAAAATGGTGCCTCTGCCGAAATAGCGGTCGTCGGCAATGAAGGGGTGGTCGGCGTGTCGCTTTTCATGGGCGGCGAAACCACGCCCAGCCGCGCTGTAGTGCAAAGCGCAGGACAAGGATATCGACTTCGCGCGCGTTCGATGAAAGATGAGTTCAACCGCGCCGGCCCGGTATTGCATCTGCTGCTTCGCTATACACAATCCTTGATTACGCAAATGGCTCAGACTGCGGTCTGCAACCGGCACCATACGCTGGATCAGCAACTTTGCCGCTGGCTGTTATTGAGCCTGGATCGCCTGCAAGGCAACGATCTCGTGATGACCCAGGAGTTGATAGCGAACATGCTCGGCGTGCGCCGCGAAGGCGTCACCGAAGCCGCGCTAGGTTTGCAGGCTGCGGGGTTGATCCGCTATGCGCGCGGACATATCACAGTGCTCGACCGGAGCGGCCTGGAAAAACGCACCTGCGAATGCTACGCAGTGGTCAAGAAGGAATCCGACCGATTGCTTCCAGATAAATTGGCTACTTAAACATCAACAACGTAAAAAACAAAAAAAAGACCGCACTAGGCGGTCCAAATCAACGTTGCTGTATCGCCAGAGTCATCGAATAAACGATGCCACGCGGATAGTCGGCAAGCGGCTTATCAATATTATTTTTTAGCTGCTGTGTCCTTGATGACCTCTTTAACATCGCCAAGAGACTTTTCAAATTTCCCCTCGACTTGCTTCGTCAGCCCCTTTGCCTGCTGCTCCTTGCTGCCAACGAGTTTTCCGGCGCCCTCTTGAATTTTCCCGGCGATGTCTTTGGAAACACCCTTCACTTGATCCTTGTTCATACATTACTCTCCTGATGATAATTGATTAATTTAAAAATTGATCAATGCACAAAGACATAGAGCGCAACCAGCAACACCATCGGCGCACCCACAATCCAGCCCAGCACATATTTATCCATGATCGTTCTCTTTCAGCTATTGAATGAGGTGGAATAGCGATATTGGAGGAAGAGATTCCGTTTACTTCACTCAATGACTGACGTTATAAGACATATTTTTTTCGCGGTCCGTGCGCTGCCCAACATTAGGAACTCTTTTTCCTGCGCCTGCGCACACACCGACAAAGACGACATCGCATCCTGAGACCGGGGCCTTACGTTCGATAACGCACGGATGAATTTCATGGCGCTTGCAATAATAGGAAAAACGCGAGCAATACCAGCTAGTCAATTTCAATTCCGCCAAGGAAAAAAATGAACTCCATCACAGCCGCTCGGCTTGAGACGCCTCCTTCGCAACCGAAACACGATACCGTCCCAGCTGACGAAAAGAGTACTGAAAACGCATTGGACGAAGCGTTGGAAGAAAGTTTTCCGGCAAGCGACCCGATCGCCATCACCATAGAGAAATCGCCATGTCCACCGAATTAATCGAATTCAGAACTGCCTGGTGGTTCAAGGTATACATCTTTGGCGTGACAGCCATGTGCATGCTTACCAATAGCGAACCTGACCAGAAGAAATCACTGTACTGGTGCGCCAAGGCGATTCGAGTACGCTGTAACGGCAAGCCATTGAAAATTTCGTGAATGCGGCTGTTCGATGAGCCGCTATTGCAGCGGAACGCGACACAAAGTTAAATTTGGCTATGTGGCGTAACGTACAGATGAGTGTTTAAAATTTGATTACAGTTGTTTCACCTTCCCGCCAGGCCTCCGAAGCCGGGTGGTTAAAGCCTGACGATATTTGCACTGCGCGCGCTTTGAAGAAAAAATTGCGCTATACGTAATTTTATCGGAGGAAGTAAAGGGAAATTCGAAAAACCTACTGCACGCCGCCATCTCGACATTGCGATGCTCACCGTACTCTCGTACGGCTGCGTTTCTCCTGCCGGCAGAACAGCGTTCGCTAAGGTTTTACGCGCTTCCCCAAGTGTAAATATCGGACTACCGGGGCTGGCGGTCGGGAAATATACCAGCACCAATACTACGAGCAGAGCGACAGGAATAGCGGCTGGAAAGCAAAACAACTCGGCCTACGAATGCCGTCGTTCTGCTTGGCATGCACGCCACTGGCGATATCCCAGGAAGAAGATGTTATTGTTGTCTCTCCCACTCTTCCGCGACATTGTTTCCGATACCGAAACTCATCAAGTTCAAGGAGTTGTCGAATGAGCTCAACGCTTTCCGCCGCCGCACTGGACGATTCTTGCGTCAATACCCTGCGCTTCCTTTCTGTCGACGCTGTGCAAAAGGCCAACAGCGGCCATCCCGGATTGCCGCTCGGCGCGGCGCCTATGGTCTATGTGCTGTGGACCCACTTCCTCAAACATCATCCGGCCAATCCGCATTGGTCCGACCGCGACCGTTTTGTTCTGTCTGCCGGACATGGTTCGGCCTTGCTGTACAGCCTGCTGCACCTGACCGGCTACGATCTGCCGCTGGAGCAGCTCAAACAATTTCGCCAATGGGGCAGCATCACCCCAGGCCATCCTGAGCGCGGCTTGACGCCAGGGGTAGAGGTCTCGACAGGACCGCTGGGACAAGGTTTCGCCAACGGCGTTGGCATGGCGATGGCTGAGGCACACCTGGCTGCCACCTATAACCGGGACGGCTACGACATCGTCAATCATTTCACCTACGGGCTGGTGAGCGATGGTGACCTGATGGAGGGGATTGCCTCGGAGGCGGCATCACTGGCCGGCCATCTGCAACTTGGCAAACTGATTTATCTGTACGACGACAATCGAGTCACGCTGTCTGCCGGCACCGACATCAGCTTCACAGAGGACCGCGAACAACGCTTCAAGGCCTACGGCTGGCATACACAATCGATCGCCGATGGCAATGACCTGGCGGCGATTGAGAAGGCTTTGCAGGCTGCCCGCGCCGAAACCGGGCGCCCCTCACTGATTCTGGTCAGAACCCATCTCGGTTACGGATCGCCGAATAAACAAGACACGTTCGAGGCGCACGGTTCGCCATTAGGCGAGGAAGAATTGAGGCTGACCAAACGCAACCTCGGCTGGCCTGAAGAACCGGCTTTTCATATTCCTGATCCGGCGCGCACGCATTTTCTGCGCGCGTTGCAGGAAGGCGAGCGCAGCGAAGCGGCGTGGCAAAAAAAATTCTCTGCCTACGAACAACAATTCCCGGAGCTTGCGCAGGAATTCCAGCAGCGCATGCGCGGCAGCGGCGCCACCCCGCCCGGCAACTGGGATAAAACGATTCCTGAGTTCCCTGCAGACGCCAAAGGCATCGCCACCCGCGTCGCTTCGGGCCAGGTCATGAACGCCATTGCTGTTCACCTGCCGGCCTTGATCGGCGGCTCGGCGGATCTGGACCCATCAACTTATACCGCACTGAAGGGATTTGGCGATTTCGAGGCCCCCGGCGCCGATTCGACGGACCGTCAAGGCTCCGATGGAGGCGGCTGGAGCTATGCGGGACGCAACCTGCACTTTGGCGTGCGCGAACACGCCATGGGAGCCATCATGAATGGCATGGCGGCGCACGGCGGCGCGTTGCCGTTCGGCGCAACCTTCCTGGTGTTTTCCGATTACATGCGCCCTGCCATCCGTCTGGCGGCGCTGATGGGCCTGCATGTGGTCTACGTGTTCACCCACGACAGCATTGCGCTGGGCGAGGATGGTCCGACCCATCAACCGATCGAGCATCTGGCCAGCTTGCGAGCGCTGCCCAAGCTGCTGCTGATCCGCCCTGCCGACGCCAATGAAACCGCGGTCGCCTGGCGCGTCGCGGTGCAATCCCAAGAACGGCCGGTGGCGTTGGTGCTGACCCGGCAAAATCTCCCGACCATCGACCGTACGCAGTTTGCCGCCGCTGACGGATTACAACGCGGCGCCTACATCCTGGCCGAAGCACCCAGCGGCAAGCCCGATTTGATCCTGATCGCCAGCGGTTCGGAAGTAACCCTCGTGATGGCGGCGCGGCAGAAATTACTGGCGCAGGATATCCAGGTACGTATCGTTTCCATGCCATGCTGGAGCCTGTTCGACGAACAGCCGGATGGATATCGCGACACCGTGCTGCCGCCGACAATCGGCGCCAGGCTTGCGGTTGAGGCCGGTGTGGCACAGGGTTGGCATCGCTATGTCGGCGATCACGGCGATGTGCTGGCGATCGATGGCTTCGGTGCATCCGCACCGGGCGATGTCTTGATGCGCGAATATGGCTTCACCGTCGATCACGTTTGCGAACGCGCTCTGGCGCTACTCGGCCGCTAGCCATCCACCCTGGAAGCCGGCGCGCCGTAAGCCATTGACGATATAGGGGCAATCGCGCATCAGGCTCCACGGCAATCCGCTGCGATAGTTCTCGATCATCAGAATGATCGGCCCTTGATCAATACCGAAGTGCCAGGGCGATACCCAACCATGCGGGTTATCGCAATTGCACGGAAAGCTCGGATTGAAGGATGCCTTGAAACCGTATGGATTACCCACTTTCAGGGTGACCTGGTGCACCAGATAGTCGATGGTAGGTAATACAATCTCCGGTGCAAACGGCAACGACGCGACAACTACCCAAGGTGCGATGGTGCCGTCATCCGGTCCATGTGGTGCGCCACGCGCGACATAATCGAAAAATTCACGCTTGACGCCATTGACGTAGAGTATTGCCGGCCCCGGGCCATCGCTTGCGGTGAATCCCCAGCAATACTCGCTATAACCGGCAAATCCATTGGGATTGTCGATTGCATATTGCTGTTGCACCAGCGTTGCACGACGGCTGTTCTCAAAGTAATCCATGCCTTTGGCGCGCATTGGTGCGTCCTGGATGCTGCGAAAATCCACCCAGATGTGCGACAGCTGATGCGTAAACAGGGAGCCGGCGTAGAGATAATCGTAGCCGTAACTTTTCTGCCAATGATAGCCGGACGTCCAGCCTGCATAGCAACTCTCCGGCAATGGGTGCGAAGGCGAACCCAAGCCCAGGATATATAGCAGCAGGGCTTCGTCGTACCCCTTCCAGCGGGAAGGCAGAAACCCGTTTTCCGGGGTCCACCCCATCGACAGCGCAACGCCGCCAGCTTGTGCCCAAGGCCAGTCGACGCGGCGGTACAGCGCATCGGCGAGCGTACGGATTTCATTCTCGTCGGCTGTGTCAGCATCAAAATACTGGCTCGCGGTCAGCGCACCAGCCAGGAAGAAAGCGGTGTCGATAGTCGACAACTCGCATTGCCAGGCGCGTCGCCCAGTCTGCATATCCAGGAAATGATAGTAGAAGCCGCGATATCCGGTGGCATCGGCTTCCTGCCCTTGCGGGCTGTTCCAGAAAAATCGCAAGGTCGTCAGGACGCGTTTGACCGCAGCTTCACGCCCGATGAAATCGCGCTCGACGGCAATCGGATATGCGGCAAGTGCCAGACCTACAGCGGCGATGCTGGCGGGCCAATCCGGCGCACTCTTGTCCACTACCAGGCCATTTACCTCATTGGTCTCGTGCATGAAATAGCTGAATGATTCGCGCTGCAGCATGTTCAGCTCGACCTCAGTCGCCAGCGATTTTAAGTTCATGGTGATGTCCGGATAAGAAGCACGATTTCGAGGTCCCCGCAATTTTTAGTGATCAATGAGTGCCATTTTTTGCTCGCATTTCCGTCATTCAGGACGACAGACTCAGTGCGGTAGCGCACAGACCTTGCGGCAGTTAAAGCCTATCGTTTGCACATATACCATTCGGGCGATGAATTCGTGTGGCATCTGCAAGCCAAATTCCGTTGGTTGCGAAATAAAACCCTATACCCTCCAGGAGAAAACCATGGGCACCATCTTACTCGTCATTCTCATCCTCTTGCTAATCGGCGCCTTTCCGGCCTGGCCACACAGCCGTAGCTGGGGTTACGGCCCGAGCGGCATCACTGGCGTGATCGTGATTATCCTGATTGTGATGCTGCTGACCGGGCGACTATAAACTCTAAGCCCCAAAAAAAATGTGCCTCCATTTGGAGGCACATTTTTCGTTCGACAAACACATCAGATCAGTTCGGCGCCAGCCCGCGCATTTATTTGCGTGACAATACCATCCCAAGTAAAAATCCAATGCCGGCCGCGGCGGCAATCGTGCACCATGGATTTTCGGTCACGTAGTCTTCTGCCGAGCTAACCATTTCCTTGCCCGCGACAACTGCATCGGCCTGTGCCTCCCGCGCTTTTGATATTGCGGTATCGAGCAGCAACATGGCGCGGTTGCGCATTTCTTCTGCCTTGTCGCCGGTCAGGGCGGCGGCAGCCTGGAATAATGCTTGCGAGTCTCTTAGCAAGACTTTCACATCGTTATTGACCGCTTCCAAATTAGTTTTCAACAAGATAATCTCCTTAAAATAAACAATAGAGTGACTTCAATGCATATCTGCAGACAGCCGCAAGCGGTCTGCGCTGCTGCCTGTCGCTATGCAAGCAGATCGCGCATGTCGTCCGCATGCTCTTCTTCCTTGGCCATGATGCCGATCAACATGTGCCGGGTAGTTGGATCGGTTTCGCCGATTTTTTCTATCATCTGGCGATAAGCCTCGATGGCGACCCGTTCGGCAATCAAATTTGCCTTGACCATCGACTGGATGCTGCTGGAATCGTCGTACTCGGCATGGCTGCGCTCGGCCAATGTGGCGGGATTGAAATCGGGCTGGCCATTCAGCTGCACTATCCGCTCGGCCAACTGGTCTGCGTGTTCCTGTTCTTCCAGCGCATGCTGCAAGAACTCGGCCTTGATCGGGCCGTTCTGCACTCCGCTGATCGTGTAATGATGCCGCTTATAGCGCAACACGCAGACCAGCTCGGTCGCCAACGCACCGTTTAACATATCGATTATCTGTTTGCGATCTGCCTGGTAGCCGACAGTTACAGGGCCGTCCTCGAGATGCTTGGCAGCCTCCCGAATGGCAGCCGTATCGATCCCCTCAGGGATTGCTTTTTTCACTTCATGCATGATGATCTTTCGGTAGGGATGCTTATAAGAACACGCCATGGTGATCGCGCAGTTGCTTTGCAACTAGAACTCATTTCGTAAATGCCGATCTCGACGCAACGATTGAAGCGTTCATTCTGGACCGCAATGCCAACAATATCGGTACGCTGCCGCACATAGTTCGGCTCTTTGCACGGAAAATCTCCAGCGCATGCGGCCGATCAATGGAGATATCACCTCCAGCAGCCATTGCAGTCTCTGTCGCCATAGGCGTCATCTATGTGCGTTGCCGCACTGACGTAAAGCATGCTATGTAGCATCCTGTCTGAATCAACATGTAGCACCTTGACATCGCCTGCCAGGTATATCCGGCCAATGGTCCAGTTGCGCGTTGATGGTGCCATCGGCAACCAGGTCTGGCCGAATGATTCTCCAGAACAGCGGTGTATCGATGCCAACTTCGCCTTCCAATAATTCATGGCTGAAAAAACTCGGTCCGGGGTTGATCACAGGCGCCGCCGACGATGATCCAAGCGGTATCGCCACCTATTCGCAGGCAGGCGCGCAGTTTGGCTTCAACATGCTATGGACCTTGTTCCTGACCTATCCATTGATGGTCGGCATTCAAGTCATCAGCGCCAAGATAGGAAGAGTCAGCGGCCACGGCCTGGCAACCAATATCGGCAGGCATTATCCGGCGTGGCTCTTATATTCGATCGTCGGGCTTTTGTTGATCGCCAATACCATCAATATCGCGGCGGACGTCGCCGCCATGGGCGAAGCATTGACGCTGCTGAGCGGCGGCCCCAGCCACCTTTACGCCTTGGGCTTTGGACTGCTATCGCTGATGCTGCAGATTTTCATCCCCTACAATCGGTATGTCCGCATATTGAAATGGTTGACGCTCGGCCTGCTGGCGTATGTCGCCACGGTATTCGTCATACACATGCCGTGGGCGCAGGTGCTGAGCAAGACCGTTTGGCCGCAACTTTCCTGGAAGCCGGAATTCATCACCACGGTCGTTGCCGTATTCGGCACCACCATCAGCCCCTACCTATTCTTCTGGCAGGCTTCGCAGGAAGTGGAGGATCAACAGGCCAACCCGCAGTCGAAGCCACTGATAGAGGCGCCAGAACAGGCAAACACAAATTTCCGACGGATCAAGATCGATACGCTGATCGGCATGGGGTTTTCCAATATCGTGGCCTATTTCATCATGCTGACGACCGCAGTCACGCTAGGCCTGCACGGCATCACGGATATTCAGACCTCGGCACAAGCCGCGTCGGCACTGCGCCCGATTGCCGGCGAGTTCGCCTTCTGGCTGTTCAGCGCCGGCATCATCGGCACTGGCCTGCTTGCCGTTCCGGTGCTGGCCGGCTCCGCCGCCTATGCGATGGCTGGCGCCTTTCATTGGCAGAACGGCCTGGAACTGAAACCGCTGATGGCCAAAAAGTTCTACGGCATCATCGCCGTCTCGACCCTGCTCGGCGCGGCACTCTGTTTCACCCCGATCGATCCGATCAAGGCGTTGTATTGGAGTGCGGTATTGAACGGAGTCATTTCGGTGCCGATCATGGCCGTCATGATGCTGATGGCGGCACGGCGCGACATCATGGGCCAATTTGTCATCAGTACCAGGCTGAAGGCACTGGGCTGGGTCTGCACCGGCGTGATGGCGATTGCGGTGCTCGCAATGTTCTGGACGCTAAGGTAGTCGAGGAGCCGGTGAAAGCAATAAATCCACGCCATCCACCCGAATTTTTCCTATGTGTGTCAGCGCACCGAAATACCCAGGAAAACCCCGTAATCTGACCTTCAATCATAGTGCACCGGTTGGAGCCTTCCGGAACTATGCGCGCTGGTCGGCGTAGGAGACGACTCTTACCAGTAGCGCTGGCTTGATCCGCCAACGCGATCATTGTCGCCAGAGACTGATCAAATCTGGGAGCTGCTCACAATAACGTGAGCGGTTCACGTAGGCCACACAAAAGGAATCATCATGAAATATTCAACACAATTCGTTGTCGCTGCGGCAGCATTCTCGTTGGCGGGCTGTTTTACACTGCCAACCGGCCCTGCCGGGCCGCAAGGCGCTACCGGAGCCACTGGTTACACCGGGGCGACAGGATACACCGGCGCCACTGGTAGTACAGGCCATACCGGCGCGACCGGCGGCACCGGGGCAACCGGCGACACAGGCAGCACTGGCGCAACCGGGGATACCGGCGCCACCGGTTACACCGGCGCGACCGGCAATACCGGTGCAAGAGGCAGCGCCGGAGCCAGAGGCAGCACAACACCTGAGACTGTAGTGGTAGTGCCGGCACGCTAACAACGCCGCAATAGAGTAAAGAAATGGCTGAACGAGGACAGATTTTTCCGAGCTTGCAGAGTCATCAACAAACTGCGGACTAGAAATACGGCAAAGCTGCGCCTCGTTCAGTTTTTTTAAAAAATGCTTCAATTCCGACTGGTTTACGGGTATTTAGAGGTTCGCTCCAGAATCTGCTACCCTGTAAATCACAGGACGGTCCGCAGTGCGTCAGTCCGCACCTCTACGGCCCACATCTCTACCGTCCCCTACCGAACGTCTTCTACTGACACGCAGCACTTCCGGTTGCCAGCGGCGATATCCGATAGGGCCAGAATCCGATCACTGACATGCAAGTCCTGTCGGTAATCCGGTTCTTCCCAGATTCGTTGAGAATATAGAAACGGCTGAATTGAAATCAGACAACAGGTCACTACGCAATAATTTCCTCGTCATCAAGAATGCGTTGCTGCCCGGCAGCGCCAATGGCCAATCGCCAAATGACGAGTTACCGCTCCGCGCTGAATTATTCAGCGCCTTGCAGATGGAACAACACGGCCGTATTCTGGCCAACGCGCACAAACTGAGTACCGAACGCGGGCGCGACCAGTTGTTATCACGTCTGGCGGACAACGAAAACGTCATCATCGATGCCTGCAGCCAGCTCACCGAAGCCATCAAGGCCGGCCGCCAAGTCACACCGGCGGCGGAGTGGCTACTCGACAATTTCTACCTGATCGAAGAGCAGATCCGCACCGCCAAGCGCCATCTTCCAAAAAACTACAGCCGGGAATTGCCGCGCCTGCTGCGTGGCAGCTCCGCCGGCAGGCCACGGGTCTACGATATCGCGCTGGAAACCATTTCCCATGGCGATGGCCGGGTTGACCCCGAAAGCCTGAGCCGCTTCGTCGCCGCCTATCAGCAAGTGACGCCGCTCAAACTGGGCGAGCTATGGGCGATTCCGATCATGCTGCGGCTGGCATTGATTGAAAATCTGCGGCGCGTCGCCGCCAATCTGGCACTCACCCGCCTCAACCGCAACCTGGCCGATTCCTGGGCCGACGCGATGGCGGAATGCGCCGAAAACGATCCCAGCAATCTGATCCTGCTGGTTGCCGACATGGCGCGCTCCGAGCCGCCGCTGGACAGCTCATTCGTGGCCGAACTGGTGCGCCGCGTACAAGGCCAAAGCCCGGCGCTCACGCTGCCGATGACCTGGCTGTCGCAGCGCCTGGCTGAATCCGGCCAAACCATCGAGCAACTGGTGCAACTGGAAACCCAGCAACAAGCGGCTGACCAGGTATCGATCAGCAACAGCATCGGCAGCCTGCGTTTTCTCAGTGCCATGGACTGGCGCGAATTCGTCGAAACCATGAGCGTGGTCGACCATACATTGCGCAAGGACCCGGTCGATGTCTATGCACGGATGGATTTCGCCACCCGCGATCGTTACCGGCATGTGATTGAGAAAATCGCCAAGCACGGCCGCCTGTCGGAATTTGAAGTGGCCGATAGCGCCGTGCGCCTGGCCGGCGACCATGCAGCGCAAGACAACCTTGCGACACGCCAGGCGCATGTCGGGTATTACCTGGTTGGAGAAGGTCTGCCGGAACTGGAACAAACAGCAGGTTACCGCTCACCGCCCCTGCAAGCACTGCAGCGCGCCGGTAAAATCGCGCCGCTATCGGCCTATCTTGCCAGCATGCTTGTCATCACTTTGCTGGTTGCGGTCGGCATCGCTGCCAAGGCTTATGCCGACGGTGCAGCTCATTGGATGGTGGCGCTGATCGCGCTGATGGCGCTGATTGGCGCCAGCCAGCTTGCCCACTCCATGGTCAATTGGCTGATTACCTTGGTTGCTACGCCGCATCCGCTGCCGCGCATGGATTTTTCCGATGGCATTCCGGTTGAATCCTGTACCTTGGTGGTAGTCCCAACGATGTTATTTACCAAACAAAACATCGATAGCCTGAGCGAATCGCTGGAAGTGCGCTATCTCGCCAATCGCGACGACAATCTGCGCTTCTGCCTGCTGACGGATTTTGCCGATGCCAGCACCGAAACGATACCAGACGACGACGCCTTGCTGGAACACGCCAAGCAGCACATCGACGATCTGAACAAAAAATACAACCGCTCAAGCCATAATAATTTCCTGCTATTGCATCGCCCGCGCCGCTGGAATCCACAAGAGAAAACCTGGATGGGTTACGAGCGCAAGCGCGGCAAACTGGCTGACCTGAACGCCCTGTTGCGCGGCGGCGTGACCGACAGTTTCTCCCTCATCGTCGGCAATATACTCGGCCTGAACAATATCAAATATGTCATCACGCTCGACACCGATACCGAACTGCCGCGCGATACAGCGCGCCAATTCGTGGCCACCCTGGCGCATCCGCTGAACTGCGCCGTATTCGATGCCCAACGCCAGCGCGTGGTCCAAGGCTACGGCATCCTGCAACCACGCGTGGCGGTCAGCCTGGCTAGCGCCGAGGCGTCGCGCTATGAATTGCTGTGCGGCGGCGAAACCGGTATTGATCCATATACCCGCACCGTGTCCGATGTCTACCAGGATGTATTCGGCGAAGGCTCGTTCGTCGGCAAGGGCATCTACGATGTCGATGCCTTCGAACAGGCGTTGAAGAACCGCATGCCGGAAAACCGCGTGCTCAGCCATGATTTGCTGGAAGGATGCTACGCCCGTGCCGGCCTGTTGAGCGATGTCCAGCTGTACGAACAATACCCGTCGCGCTACAGCGCAGACATCACGCGCCGCCATCGCTGGATACGCGGCGACTGGCAGATCGCCTCCTGGTTGCTGCCAAGAGTGCCAGGCCCGCGCGATGCAGCTACCGGCAAAATCATTACTTATCGCAATCCGCTCTCAGCATTATCGCGTTGGAAATTGTTCGACAACCTGCGCCGCAGCGTCGTCCCATTCGGGCTGACGGCGTTACTGCTAATCGGCTGGACCGCACTGCCGGCAGCCTGGTTCTGGACCTGCGTCACGCTGGGCATACTGCTACTCCCGTCCATCTGCACCAGCCTGTTGAGCCTGCTGCGCAAACCAGACGATGTCTTGCTGCGCCAGCACCTGTCCGCATCGCTGCGCGCCACTACCCAGCACTTCGTTCATGCGGTATTGACCTTGATCTTTCTGCCGTATGAAGCGGCGGTCAACCTGGATGCCATCATTCGCACCCAGTGGCGCATCCTGGTCTCACACAAGAAATTGCTCGCATGGAATCCGTCTAGCGAGGCAAGCCGGCAGTCCAGCAATAGTTTGGCGTCTTACTACCGATTGATGTGGATAGCACCGACGATTGCCTTCGCGACTGCCGCCTATCTCGTCATCAAGAATCCGCTTGCCCTGAGCGCTGCGGCGCCAATCCTGCTGCTTTGGTGGCTCTCGCCGGTCGTTGCCTACTGGATCAGCCAGCCGATTGCGCGCCGTCAGGCCCAATTATCGGGCGAACAGACACTGTTCCTCAAATCGCTGTCGCGCAAGACCTGGCATTTCTTCGAAACCTATGTCGGGCCCGAGGACAACTGGCTACCGCTGGATAATGTCCAGGAGCACCCGGTTACCGTGGTTGCGCGGCGCACCTCGCCGACCAACATCGGCCTGTCGCTGCTGGCCAACCTCACTGCTTACGATTTCGGCTACATACCTCCCGGGCAACTGATCGAGCGCACTCAAAATACCTTCCAGACCATGGGTTCGCTGGAACGATACCAGGGACATTTCTATAACTGGTACGACACCCAATACCTGAAGCCGCTGCATCCGATCTATGTCTCTACGGTGGATAGCGGCAACCTGGCCGGCCATCTGCTCACCTTACGCCCAGGCCTGAACGAACTGCTCGACACGCCGATATTCAATCCAAGGGTATTCAGCGGCATCCGCGACACGTATGAAATCCTGCGCGATACGGCCGGTGGCGGTCCGCTGGCCAAGCTTGTCCAATTTGAAAAGGACCTGGAATCCGCCTGCCAGTCCGCACCTGCTACGCTGACAGTCGCCCATGACTGCCTGGCGCGCCTGAGCCGCTGCGCCACCGGCTTTGTTGGCGGGCTGGAACCGGTGCCCGATACGCAGATCAATGTATGGGCGCGGGCATTAGCCAGCCAGTGTCGCGAAGCGTTGAACGAACTGGATGTTCTGACGCCATGGATTCGTGCACTGACGTCGGCCGAATGGATCGATGATTTTCCTCAGCTCGATCAGATTCCGACCTTGCGCCAGTTGGCGCAACTGCACACCAACATGATGCCTGCGTTGTCGCAAAGACTGGCCGCTCACAAAGAGCCTCAAAGTGCGAATTACCTGTCGGCGCTGGACACCGCGATTGCCGACGGCAGCCGTCAGGCCGTTGAACGCATGTTGATCATTGAGCAATTGATGACCCAGGCAGTCGACTTTGCGCGCATGGAATACGGGTTCTTGTACGATCCTGCCACGCATCTGTTGGCAATCGGCTATAACGTCAGCGAACGTCGCCGTGACGTCAGTTATTACGACCTGCTGGCTTCCGAAGCCAGGTTGACCACTTTCATCGCCATCGCCCAAGGGCAATTGCCGCAGGAAAGCTGGTTCGCGCTGGGCCGCCAGCTAACGATTGCCGGCAGCGAGCCGATCCTGTTGTCGTGGAGCGGATCGATGTTTGAATATCTGATGCCGCTGCTGATCATGCCGACCTTCGAAAACACCTTGCTTGACCAAACCTACACTTCCGCCGTCAAGCGCCAGATCGAGTACGGCATGCAACGCGGCGTGCCATGGGGTATTTCAGAATCCGGCTACAACACGTTCGATGCCAGCCTCAACTACCAGTACCGCGCTTTCGGCGTACCAGGTCTCGGCTTCAAGCGCGGCCTTGGCGACGACCTGGTGATCGCTCCCTATGCCTCGATGATGGCCTTGATGGTAGCGCCAGAGGAAGCATGCCGCAATCTGCAACAAATGTCTGCCGAAGGTTTCGAGGGTGAGTACGGTTTCTTCGAGGCGATCGATTACACGCCGTCGCGCCTGCCACGCGGGCAAACCAATGCAGTGATTCGTTCGTTCATGGCGCATCACCAGGGCATGGGATTCCTGGCGCTGTCTTATCTGCTGCTTAATCGTCCGATGCAAAAGCGTTTTGAATCGGATCCGTTGTTCCAGGCCACGATGTCGCTGTTGCACGAACGCGTGCCGAAAGCCAGCGCCACCTACTCGAACACCACCGAACTGGCCGATATCCGCACCACATCGGTCGAACAGGGGATGCAAATGCGCGTACTACAACGGCCAGATCCACGTACACCCGAAGTGCAATTACTATCGAACGGTCACTATCATGTGATGATCACCAGCGCCGGTGGCAGCCGCAGCCGCTGGAACGACCTCTCGATCACGCGTTGGCGGGAAGACAGCACGCGCGACAATTGGGGCACCTTCTGCTACGTGCGTGAACTGGATGGCGTCGACGATGGCATTTTCTGGTCGACCGCCTACCAGCCGACACGAGCGCAGCCTGATAATTACGAAGTCATCTTTTCCGAAGGCCGCGCCGAATTCCGCCGGCGCGACAATAATTTCGACATGCACACCGAAATCGTGGTGTCGCAGGAGGACGATATCGAGTTGCGCCGCACCCGCATCATCAACCGCTCGCGCATGCGCCGCACCATTGACGTCACCAGCTATGCCGAAGTGGTGCTGGCGCCAGCGGCGGCCGACGATACCCATCCGGCATTCAGCAATCTGTTTGTGCAAACCGAAATCGTCCATTCGCAGCGCGCCATCCTGTGCACCCGCCGGCCCCGTTCGATGAATGAAAAAATGCCGTGGATGTTCCATTTGCTGGCCGTGCACGGCGCCGATATCGGCACGGTCTCATATGAAACCGATCGCATGCAGTTCATCGGCCGCGGCAATACGGTCGCCACCGCGCAGGCGATGCGTTCGCCTGGACCGCTGGCCTGCAATGCCGGGTCGGTACTCGATCCGATCGTCGCGATCCGCTATCAAATCACGCTGGAGGCAGAACAGACCGCCACCATCGACATGGTGACCGGCATTGGCGATTCGCGCGAGGTCTGCCTCGGCTTGATCGATAAATACCAGGACCGCCATCTGGCAGATCGCGTGGTCGAATTATCCTGGCCGCACAGCCAGGTGGTGCTGCGCCAGCTCAACGCCAGCGAAGCCGATGCCCAGCTGTATGGACGCCTGGCCAGTTCAGTCATTTACGTCAACTCGCTGCTACGCGCCGATGCCAGCGTCCTGATTCGCAATCATCGCGGCCAGTCCGGCTTGTGGGGCTACGCGATTTCCGGCGACTTGCCGATCGTGCTGGTGCGGCTGAAGAGCCAGGAAAACATCGAGCTGGTGCGTCAATTGGTGCAGGCGCACGCATATTGGCGTTCGAAAGGATTGGCGGTCGATCTGGTGATCTGGAACGAAGACCACGCCGGCTATCGGCAACTGCTGCAAGAACAGATCATGGGATTGATTTCATCCGTCACCGGTAGTCACGAAATCGATCGGCCGGGAGGAATTTTCGTGCGCTTGGTCGACCAGATTTCCGACGAAGACCGGGTCCTGCTGCAATCGGTAGCGCGCGTGGTGCTCAGCGACAGCCGTGGCACGCTGGCCGAGCAGCTTAACCGCCGCGACCTGTTGGAGATCCGTGTGCCACGCCTGGCGCCGGCGCGCATCGCGGCGTTGCCCGAGATGCCGCAGACCTTGGAAACGCCACAGCGCGACTTGATCCTTGCCAACGGCGTCGGCGGCTTCACGCCGGACGGGCGCGAATATGTGATCACCACCTCAGCCAATCAGCTGACGCCGGCGCCGTGGGGCAATGTGATTGCCAATGCAGAGTTCGGCACCGTCATTTCCGAAAGCGGGCAAGCCTACACCTGGGGCGAAAACGCCCATGAATTCCGGCTCACGCCGTGGGCCAACGATCCGGTCACTGACGAAGGCGGAGAGGTCTTCTACTTGCGCGATGAGGAGAGCGGGCACTACTGGTCCCCTACTCCGCTGCCCAGCCGCGGCGCCGGCGACTATGTGACGCGGCACGGATTCGGCTACAGCGTTTTCGAGCACGTCGAGGATGGCATTGTTTCCGAACTGACCGTGTATGTTGCAATGGACGCATCGGTCAAGTATTCAATACTGAAAGTCAGCAACGAATCGGACACGCTGCGCAAATTGTCGGCGACCGGTTATGTCGAATGGGTGCTGGGCGACCTGCGGCCTAAATCGACCATGCATATCATCACCGAAAGCGATCCGGCAACCGGTGCGCTATTTGCACGTAACCCATACAACACCGAATTCACCGATCGCACGGCCTTCTTCGATGTCGACACCGCGACGCGTAGCATTACCGGCGACCGCAATGAATTCATCGGCCGCAACGGATCGTTGCAGCAGCCAGCCGCGATGGCGCGCGTGCGCTTGTCCGGCAAGGTCGGTGCGAGCCTGGACCCATGTGCGGCCATGCAGGTCCAGTTTGAACTGAATCCGGGTCAGCAGCGTGAAATCGTGTTCATCCTCGGCATGGCCGATACGCGCCAAACCAATGTCAGCAACCTGGTGCAACGCTATCGCGGAGCATCTGCAGCACGCGAAGCGCTGCAAGCCGTGCACGCATTTTGGGAGAAGACTTTGGGCACGGTGCAAGTCGATACACCGGATCCAGCCCTCAATGTCCTCGCCAACGGCTGGCTGATGTATCAAACCATCGCCTGCCGCATGTGGGCACGCAGCGGCTATTACCAGTCCGGCGGCGCATTCGGCTTCCGCGACCAGTTGCAGGACGCCATGGCGCTGGTGCATAGCCAGCCGCAACTGGTGCGTGCGCATCTGTTGTTGTGCGCCGCGCATCAATTCATTGAGGGAGACGTTCAACACTGGTGGCATCCGCCGACCGACCGCGGAGTGCGCACCCATTGCTCAGACGATTACCTTTGGCTGCCGCTGGCGGTGCATCGCTATGTCAGTTGTACCGGCGACCACACCGTGCTGGAGGAAAGCGCGCCGTTCCTGGAAGGCCGTGCAGTCAATCCGGACGAGGACTCCTACTACGACCTGCCAAGCCGTTCCACACAGTCCGCCACGCTTTACCAGCATTGCGTGCGCGCCATCGACAGAGGTTTGCAATTCGGCGTGCACGGCTTGCCGCTGATGGGTTCATGCGATTGGAACGACGGCATGGACAAGGTCGGTGAGCATGGCAAAGGGGAAAGCATCTGGCTCGCCTTCTTCCTCTACGATGTGCTGATGCGCTTCGCCGAGGTCGCCACTATCCATGACGACCAGCCCTTTGCCGTGCGCTGCCAGACCGAAGCCGCTCAGCTCCAGAAAAACATCGACAAGAACGGTTGGGATGGCGAATGGTATCGGCGCGCCTACTTTGATGACGGCACGCCGCTGGGGTCCGCCCAAAATGCCGAATGCCAGATCGATTCGATTTCACAGAGCTGGTCGGTGCTGTCGGGTGGCGGCTATCCACAGCGCGCGCGCAGCGCCATGCTTGCAGTCGACCGCCGGCTGGTGCGACGCCAGGACGCCATCATCCAGCTGCTCGATCCGCCATTCGATAAATCCGACCAGAATCCCGGTTATATACGGGGTTATGTGCCCGGCGTCCGCGAAAACGGCGGCCAGTACACCCATGCCGCGATCTGGACCGTGATGGCGTTCGCCCAGCTGGGCGACAACCGGCGCGCCTGGGAACTGCTGCAACTGATCAACCCGGTCAACCATAGCATCACATCCGACAATATGGCCATCTACAAAGTCGAACCGTATGTGGTCGCGGCAGATGTCTATGCCGTTGCGCCGCATGTCGGACGTGGCGGCTGGACCTGGTACACCGGCTCGGCCGGCTGGATGTACCGTTTGATTACCGAATCGCTGCTGGGCTTGCAACTGGCCGGCGACAAACTGTATATCAAGCCCTGCCTGCCCGAGGATTGGGATAGCTATCGGATGGACTACCGCTATCGCGACACGACATACAAGATCGTCGTCCGGCAGAGCCGCGAAGACGGCGCGGTCTATCACTTGACGGTGGATGGGGTGGAACAGCCGGATGGCTTCATCCCACTGGTGGATGACCAGCGCGAGCATGCAGTTGAGATGTTGCTGCGCGTGCAGTCAACTGCTTGAATATGGAACGATAGCGACCCAGGAGAAATATCCTGGAAGCCGCTTTCCACGTCTTGGGGCCTATGAGGTTTTTTCTATGCCGACGAACGTCATGCACTCACGGGCATCGTCGGCAGCGGCAAACCTTCAGCAAGTGCTAATTTTTCCATAGCTGCCTCCAGAATAGTTCGAGCCCTGGAGGCAGCACTATATAACTCCTGGTGCAATGCCGCGTCTGCCTCATTGCTTACCCCGCAATCAGCGCTATAGCGCTCAAAACTTCCAATCGAAAGCAAAATCTCCGCCAAATGTCGGGGACAGTCGCAAGCAACTCGGTTGCTTGCGGCAATTAGTGTTTCAAGAGCCTGTTCATCCAGGCGACGCGGTTGGACAACAGCATCGCCATTTAATAACTGGACGGTATTCACATTAGATGGCGCAGCCAGGGACTCCGTCGCAATTGCCGCATTACACAGTATTAAAATTTCACTCGGGTCGGAGGGTACCCGAGCGACGAGGCAACCTGCCTCGCGCAAACGACGAATCGTTGAGCTTGAGCAGAAGCGGTACATTACAAGCACAGCTTGCGCACCTGTTGCATGGCGCAATTTGGTAATGGCCGGCACAATATTTTCGACTAGCTCCCAAATCTCAACGACCAACACATCTATTAACGACAAATCTATTGCGCTCTCGCTCAACGCGCGCGTAGCGTCATTTAGATCACCGTGAGCGAAAAGTACCTCAAGTCCCGGGCAAATTTGCCCGTACCCAATAAAACGCCTGACAAGCGCCTCGCCAATCAAAGCTACCCGAGGAGCTCGTGCCATCACATCACCCGAAGATGCAGACATCAGCAAATCCAGCAACTGCTCTGTCGGAAGTTGTGCCAGGGTTCCAACAGGATGCCCCTGATCGACCAATCGCTTGATCACTCCAAGGCGTCTTATCTGCGCTGTCGTATACAGGCGCTGGCCATGTAGCGAGCGTTGCGGATCTGAAATGCTGTAACGACGTTCCCAGACGCGTAAGGTTTCTACAGGTAAGCCCGCCAACCGCGCGGCAACGCCACTCCGAAAAGTAGCGTTGGATAACGCGTCATCACCATCTACCGGTACGTCGTTTTGCATGTTTGAGCCAGGATTTTTCATGTTGAACCGATAGTGAACCGATAATTTCAATAGATTGCAGGACATAAGCTGGACAGTCAAGCACGCTTTGCATATCTTAGTAGCGTGTGATGAGCAGCTTTTGATTTGTCGTTTTAAAGGTTTGGTTACCAAGGCCTGGCGCGTCGACGTAACCACTATCAGTCGTTCAAACTGATCTTTTGCTCATGCCCACTGTTTGAAATTGAGTGATTAGCATATCTCGAGGTACCAATGCCATGGGAGCCATCAATAGAAAAATCGAGGGCGAGACTGATTCGGTTTCCAGTTGGTATGTCGTAGGCGCGGTCATACATGCGCAACATGATCGTCTCATCGACGTCAGCCGCATGCTTAGCCTAATCCCAAACGCAGAAATTCACTCATCCAGCGACCTGGGAAAACTGGCCGTGATTCTAAAAGGGCGTAGTGAATACGAAGTTATTAGACAGGTAAAGATGCTCTATGCAATGCAGGGAGTGTTTTATGCGGCAGTCGTTAGGCAATGCCCGGAACATGGCGCATTGCTCCGCAACACGTGGATATCGCAGGAACCTGAATATAAGAAATTCATTAGGCAAAGAGATGCCTGTATCCCGGCCTTGAAGTTTGAATCTCTTTGTAGCCGAGGCGCCTCTGCCGTCAAGCAGACACGGCGGTATCACTAAAATGCACCACAAAATCATTATTCAAACAACAAAGTCAATTACTCCATTGTGGGTAGTTTCGCCATTTCCCTCCTGAGGTAAGCCTTTGGTCTCCCCGACACAACATAGACAATTTCGCACATTGAAATTTTGGCAAGTCTACGGACTGTTAATGCTCAGAATATCCAAACACGAATCGCTGGCCGTTGTGCGTATTTGACGATGGCAGAGATGCGATCCGGCGAATTTATTCTTTGCAAAAGGTAAGTGTCCATGTTGTATAACATTTCGTCAGGGTTAGCGGTCCTGTTCGCAGGAACTGCTTTGTTTTCGCCCTTTTCAGCACTCTATGTAAAATTTAGATATTCACAATATGTCCGTATATTTGAATGTCTCTATTGCCGGCCAGCGTATAGTCAGAAGCGGATAATCATCACTAAAATCATAGAAACCGTTTTGTACGCTTTGTGCTCTTATTCAATGATTGCATTAAGTGAATTTGAAAGAGCGCAGCAGTCCGTAATATCCACCACGAATATTGGACTGCCCCCGCTGGTAATGGCGAACACCTATCTTTTTTATGCGGATGAGTCCAACTCTACCGGACCGCGAACCTGCAAAATATTCGTTGCCGGCACACCCCGCTCAAAAGCGCTGCCCAGCGATCCTTGCTTAAATAATGCGCCAGCAAGGCAGCAAAAAAGGTACGCATTATGAGCGTCCTGGATGTTGAAGCTAGTTTCGCGCGTATTCATTTCAGTGAAAATGTTCAGCGAGTGCTTGTTACCGGAGCGACGGGCTTCATCGGTCAACGCCTGGTACGCACATTAATTTCAAACGGTCACCAAGTTCTGGTCCTCAGCCGCAATCCTGGCAGTGCGAGGCGTATCTTCGATGGCAAGGTCGAATGTATCAGCAATATGCAGGAGTTATCCAGGACCTGCCGCCTTGATATGATTATCAATCTGGCGGGAGCGCGAATTCTTGGTTGGCGCTGGACAGTAAAGCGACAAGAAATCCTCCGTCAAAGTCGCGTCAATCTTACCGAAACGATCGTCGGATGGATCGCCCACGCGCAAACCAAGCCGCGTTTGTTTTTGTCCGCCTCGGCCATCGGCTACTATGGCATTCAAGGACAAGGGGATGTTGCATCAATTGGGGAAGACGGCAAGAGCCAGCCAATATTTATGTCGCAGCTATGTCAAGCTTGGGAAGCTGCGGCACACAAAGCCAGCGAACATGGTGTTGCCGTGCGATGCATGCGCTTTGGCGTGGTTCTCGGGCGGCTGGGTGCATTACCGATGATGACCTTGCCAATCAAACTTGGACTAGGAGGCAGGCTTGGATCCGGGGCGCAGTGGTTCTCCTGGATTCACATAGACGATCTGCTGCGCGGCATAGCCTATCTGGCGAGTCAGCTGCAGCAACACGGTGCCAATTTAAGAGCAGTTGACACTTACAATTTCGTGGCGCCGGAGGCGACTTCTCAACTGCAGTTCAGTAGGATTGCGGCAGACATTTTGCATCGCCCCTGTTTTATGGCAACGCCAGGTTTACCATTGCGCCTGCTGCTTGGGGAGCAAGCAGATTTGCTCCTGGAAGGGCAACGTGTGGTGCCGCGGCGCCTCCTGGCTATCGGATTTGACTTTCTCTATCCGGATATCAGGAGCGCCCTGCAAAATCTCTTGAGTAAGCCCAAGTCATGACTATCGATATGAAGTCGTTTCAACACGATGGCCTGGCTGTTGTGATCGGAGCAAGCGGCGGTATTGGAGCGGCAGTCGCTCATGCATTGCAAGCAGGTGGCTGGTTTTCAAACACAATTCGTTTTAGTCGCGGGAGCACGCCAGGGATAGACCTAGGTGATGAGGACTCAATAATTGCGTGCTGTCGCCATGTCGAAAAGATAGGCGTTCCGCGCTTGATCTTGGACGCCACTGGTCTACTGCACAGCACGACGTTAATGCCGGAGAAGAGTTGGCGCGAGCTTGACGCTAAAAAGATGGGGGAAGCTTTTGCCGTCAACTCCATTGGCCCGGCATTGCTGATGAAGCATTTTCTTCCTTTACTGCCTCGAGAAGGCAAGGCCGTGTTTGCAACACTATCGGCAAAGGTGGGTAGCATCGGCGATAACCACTTGGGAGGCTGGTATAGCTACCGCGCCTCCAAGGCTGCACTAAACCAGCTCGTGCGTACCGCCGCTATTGAGCTTCGCAGGCGTCAGCCCAATGCGATCTGTATCGCTCTTCATCCTGGAACTGTCGATACACGACTCTCCTCACCTTTTCGCAAAATCGGACTGGAATTGCAATCGCCTCAGCAGGCAGCAACCCGCCTTTTAACGGTGATCGATGGCGTCAGTACGGTCGATACGGGAAACTTTATCGATCAAAACGGGAAAATACTTCCGTGGTAACTCGGAATCTTGGAAAATTGTAGAGCGTCACATCAAGAAGGAGATATCGTGCGAATTTCTGGCTTACTTTCTATTTTGCTGTTGGCAGTATCGCCGCATTTGGCGCTAGCCGACACTCCCGTGGCAAGCGTGTCATCAGTAGATATTGCCAAATATAGTGGCAAGTGGTTTGAGATAGCCAGCTTTCCGATGTTCTTTCAACGTAATTGCATTGCTGATACGACGGCAGAATACAGTGCGGCCCCCGACGGCAATATTCGCGTACATAATCGCTGTCGAACCACATCCGGATTTGACGAGGCCAAAGGCGAAGCCAGCGTGGTTGACGGCTCGGGAAATAGTCGGCTCAAGGTATGGTTCTTTTGGCCGTTCAAGGCTGACTACTGGATCATAGGATTGGATCCGGATTATCGTTGGGCGGTCGTCGGCAATCCAAATCGCAAATACCTATGGCTACTGTCCCGCACTCCCCAAATACCCGCCGATCAGCTAAAAGCGGCATTGTCGTCAGCCAGTGCGCAGGGATATGACATTTCAAAATTGCACTACACAAGGCAAACAGGATTCTGCGGAGACAATAATGACAGCAAGGATTTGTGCGAAAAATGACGTCATTTTCTGATCTGGTTGCACAAACAAATGCGCTGGCAGCGTTGAAAATGTCTGCCTACCTGCTTTGAAACCGGCGCACTTGTCGGAAGGGGTAAAACGGTTGGCAAGACACTCCATCCTCACGCAGGTACGCTCAACATGACCATGTTGCCGACAGCAGACATCGCCAATTTCAGTGCAGAATTGCGCCACGCTTGCCAATCATGATCATTTCGACAAATTTCGATCCGTCATGATTGGTCGGTGTGTATGACACCCTGACTCCGCCCAGGTCGAAATCTCGCATGGTTTCCATTGCCGCCATCAGTTTTTGCCGGGTTGGATTCGGACCGGCGCGGCGCAGTCCTTCGGTCAGCAGTTTGGCCGCCAGAAAGCCTTCAAATGCCGCATAGGAAGGCGGCGGTGGGTTTGCCATGCCTTTCAGGAGGCCCTGAAATTCCCGCGCCGCGCCGGCGCTGAAGTCTTTGGGATACGGCACCACCTGCATTACGCTGACGCCACGGCCATCATCGCCGAGCGACTCGAAGAAGGTCTCGGAACTGACATTCGATAGCATCATGAACGCCGGGTGGAATCCCTTCAGGTGGACCTGCTTGACAAAGTCGGCGCAGACCGACGGCGTGCAAGCCATCAATACTGCCTGTGGATTGGCGGCGACAATGTCGCCAACGGCCTTGGTGATCTGCAGATCCTTGCGGTCGTAGCTGGCGGTCACCACAGCTTTCAGTTTATGCGCGGCCAGATTGCGCTCGAAACCGGCCAGGCCGTCCCTGCCAAAGCTGTCGTCCTGGAACAGGATCGCCACCTTGCGAATCCCCAGCGAACCGAACAGTTCGATCATTTTCGCCGTCTCGTCCTGGTAACTGGCGCGCAAATTGAACAGATATGGGTTGAATGGGCTATGCAGGCTTTGGCCACCAGAGAACGGCGCGATCATCGGCACCTTATCACTCAACAACAATGGCAACGCCGCTTCCACCGTCGGCGTGCTGCGATAGCCGAACAACGCCAGCGCGTTGTCTTCCTTCAACAATTTCTCGGTGTTGAGCCTGGTGGTTTCCGGCTTGCGCTTGTCATCATAGGTTTTCAGTTCGATCTTGCGGCCATAGACGCCGCCTTGTGCATTGACCCAGCCAAAGTAAGCCTGTGCACCCTCCATGTTTTCCTTGCCGGTGGCCTCGCCGGATAACTCCACGGATTGTCCGATAACGATCTTTTCCTGCGCATGGACTGTTGTCATGCAGGCCAGAAAAAGAAATGCGATAAGCATTCTCATGTTTGATGTCTCCCTGTTTATGATTATTTTCTTTCGACAATACTCTGTCGAACCTTGCAAATAGCTTTCATTTTTTTGACTATTTCATCGTGCCTGGAGCAACACAGGCGAAACAAATGTAGCGTTGTGGAAAATTGACGACATGTGCGAAGGACCACGAATTATTCGTATAAATCATTAACAACGTATCCGGCGCAATGCGCAAAATCACCCTGCTGCGAGGTTTAGAGATTGAAGTTTCCACATGGAATTCATATATTTTTTATCAACCCTAGTTTTACATTTTGGCATCGCCTAATCTGCATTCGTAGGGAGGGAAATATGGATGTTCCTTCAACCGGAAAATTCTTTATTTCAACGGTAAAAAATTTCTACAGATCGATGTAGCGATAAACCAGACCCTGATGGAAAATCGCCTCGGCTCGCTTTTTTGCAGCCGAGGCGATGTTGATCTGACGCACTATGACGACACCGGTTCGGCACCGACAAGACATGAGACGTTGACGGCTTCGGCAAGAATGAACGCAAACTGCGGACTGCACCGCACGCCGAATGCCAGGGGACTGAAAAACCGCAGGTTGATCGACGAGATTCGTACATGAAGAAAAAGACGGTTGCAGGACTACGCATGGCAGGAAGCCGCTACCGGCTTGCCTGCCAGGCTGCAGCGGATTGATTGCACAGCCAAGTCATCGATAGAGCCCAAGGCATTCACGCCTTTCCCACAGCTTGTCAACGCTAAAGGGGCTCCAGTCGTGAAAATCTATATCAGTGGCTTGTACTCCGGCCCGAACCCCTCTTCCGGAGTCGGCGTGGCCAGTTCCCTGCGACTTGCCTATCCCGACGCCACGCTCATTGGCGTAGATTATTCGAGCCGCAGCAGCGGCATCCACGCACCCGTGTTCGACGATGTCTGGATTCAGCAACCGTGGGCCAGGCTGAACCTGGACGCGTACGCAACCAGCATCCGCGATCGCCTGGAGCAGGAAGATGCGTACTGGATTTCGTGTCTGGACCTGGAAATATTGTGGATGGCACAAGTCCTGGGGCCGCATCCTCGCCTGCTGATCCCATCCGTCGAGGCGCTCGACCAGATCGCCAAACCGGCGGTGCCGGCCCATCGCGGCCTTCCTGTGGGCATTCCGCCTTTCATTTCCACCACCGAAGAAGACTGGACGCTTAACTCTTTCTGTCGCCGGCACGGATGGAAGATCTGGCTCAAGGGGCCGTATTACGACGCCGTCCAGGTCAACTGGTGGCCGTCCTTCCTGTCATTGCGGACCGCATTTCAGACTACCTGGGGAACCGAAAAACTGTTTCTGCAAGCGCACGTGCGCGGACTCGAAGAGTCGGTGAGTTTCAGCGCCTACCAGGGGCGCCTGCTGGACGCGGTGCATATGGTCAAGCGCGATATCACGCCGGAGGGGAAAACCTGGGGCGGGCGCATCGACGACCCGGTTCCGGAATTCCTCAATCCGCTGCGCGCTATCGTCAAGGAACTGAACTGGAGCGGCGGCGCCGAGCTGGAGATGATCCGCAACCCGGCAGGCGAACTCTGGCTGATGGAAATCAACCCACGGTTTCCTGCCTGGATCCACGGGGCGACGATCGCCGGCCGGAACCTGGCCGGCCGCCTGGTTGAGGCAGCGAGTGGGATTGCCATGTCCGAGGCGGTTCCGCAATCCAATGAATTCGCCCGGATCGTACTGGAAATGCCGGTGCGCGCCGGTTACCCGATCCCGCCCCTGCAGGAACCGATGAACGGCAGCCAGCATCATTCGGGGAAATACCCATCGGGAATGCCGATGCTGGCGCACCGGTTGCAAGCCTTGCGTAGCCGTTCCGTACCAGAGCCGATTCCTCCCACCCCAACGGCCGCCACCGTCCCTGCCAGTTTCATCAAGGACATCCTGGGCGCCGACCTGGATCGCGTCGAAACACCGTCCCGCATTCTTCTCCCCAGCACCGCAGCGCATAGTTTCGCCCAGCTTGCCGAGGCTGCGCGCGCGGCGTCTTCGCCGGCCTGCGAAGTCAGGGCGGCCTACAGCATCAAGACCAACCCCGATGAGCGCCTGATCAAGATGGCCTACGATGCCGGCTTCCTGGCCGAAGCGATCAGTGAACTCGAAGTCGGCAAGGCGCTGGAAGTGGGCTTCCTTCCTGAACAAGTCATCCTGAACGGCCCGGCAAAGGCATGGCCGAGCCAGGACCGGTCACAGCCGGTGCATGCGATTTTCTGCGATTCGCTCGACGAACTGCGCCAGGTTGTACAGCGGGCGTTGGGCGGCGAGGAGCTGGCGGAAATCATCGGCGTCAGGCTGCGCGGCCCGCAACTGATCTCGCGCTTCGGCATCCCGGTGGTTTCGCGCGAGATTTTCTACGACATGATCGGGCTCCTGCGGGCGCTCCCCCGGCATTTTCGGATTGGCTGCCATTTCCACATCGCCAGCAGCAATTTCGGCATCGGCCAATGGTGGCGACTCTACGATTCCTCATTACGCTGTGCCAAGGCGATCGAATCCTGCACCGATCGCGCGGTGGAATGTGTGGATATCGGCGGCGGCTGGTTCCCCGACGATTTCGAGAATGACCTGATGCCGAAACTGGGCGATGCCATCCGCCAAGCGCGCGAAGCACTGCCGAGCCTGCGGACCTTCGTGCTGGAGCCTGGCCGCGCCATGGTGCAGCACTCGATGGCGGTCGCCATGCGGGTACTCGAAGTGCGGAAATTCCAGGGCGTTCCGCAGGACATCGTTGTCGACGGCTCGATCGCCGAGTTGCCGCTAGCCTGGCAATTCCCCCACCGGATACTGCAAAGAGACCGCAAGAGCGGCGAATGGCAGCCAATGGCGCGCGGTCCGGCCAGGATCCTGGGACGGCTGTGCATGGAAGACGATATTGTCGCCCCCAACGTCCAATTGCGGTCCGACATCGAGGAAGGCCAGTTGCTGGCGATCTGCGATGCCGGCGCCTATGAAAGCAGCATGGCCTACACTTTTGGACGAGGGAGAAGCAATGGACTCTAAACTACCGCTTGCCGACGAAGTCACGATCGACTTCTGGCACACCTACCCGGCCTCCTACCTTTCGCATCATGGGCAAGATTGCTGCCATATCGCGCGAAACTGGCTGATCAACCAGGACTACAATCTCGATTCCGTCAGCGGCGACGGACAACTGCTGTCAGCCCCAAGATGGATTCCCGAACGCTACGAATGGGGTCCGACCTCATGGCCATTGTTCTGGTGCGACGCGGTGGCGATGTACCGCCTCGATTGCGGAGCGCTGGCGGCATTTTCGCGCGAAGTCTACCTGTCGCGCGGCGTGAAGAGCGCACCGGTGCAGCTTATCCAGAGGTTATCGACCCACGCCATCGGCCAGTTGCGCAAAATATGGCGGGACGGCCCCGGCTATCTCAACTGGCTGGCCGACGACAAGATTTATCACGAGGCCGTGGCCGTCAGCCTGGACGGCGTCCGGATCCAGATATGGGACGCCACCAACGGCTGGTGGATACAACCGATGCAAACCGACGGCTATGGCGCGGTCCTCAAGGTGAAAGTGAGCCCGCTTCACCCCGATCCGCAGGATATCCTGTTCTGGGGCAACCGAATGCTGGCGCCGGGAACCTGGGTCGACATCTGCACAGAATGAGATCGCCATGGACGCTGTGCGGGCGATGTTCCTCGGGATCAGTCAAAGCATGTTCCAGCAGAACGGCTACACCGGGCTGATTTTCCTGCTCGGAGTCTTCCTCAGTTCACCGTGGGTTGGCCTGACGGCCTTGTTGGGCGTACTCGCCAGCACCGCGACCGGCTGGGCGATTGGCGCCGAGCGCAGTCTTGTCCTGGGCGGCGTCTACGGCTTCAACGGTTTTTTCGCCGGCGTCGCGCTGGGGTCCATCTTCAGTCCGACTGCGGAACTGTGGATGGTTGTCGTCGTCGCCGGCGCCTTGTCGGCGCTCCTGATGCATGCCTTGCACCGGCTGTTGGGACGCTTCCATCTGCCGGCGCTCAGCGCCCCTTTCGTCTGTGTGCTGTGGCTGGTCCTGCTTGCCGTCGTGCATGTGGGCCGCCTTGCTTACGCACAAGGCGCGGTTTCAGGAGTCAGCGGTCATTTGCTGTCGGATGCAGCGTTGGCCTGGACTGCCCGTTTCACGAACCGGCAGGATATCGCCGGCCTGCTCCTGAACGGAACCCTGCGTGGCGTCAGCCAGATTTTCTATCAGGACGACGTCCTGGCCGGCCTGATTTTCCTGCTGGGGCTGTCGGTGAGTTCGATGCGCGCTGCGGCGGTTGCGGCAATAGCTTCGTTCACAGGCGCATTGACTGCCCTGCTCATCGGTGCGCCCGACCTGGCAATCTTGCACGGAATCTACGGCTTCAACTCGGTGCTCAGCGCCCTCGCCGTGATAACGCTGAGCCAGAAGCCAGGCTGGCAAGCCATCGGGATAGCACTGTTATGCGCGGCTTTCGCGGCGATCGCCACCAGCGTCATGATTCCCTTGTCGCAATCAGCGGGTCTACCCGCCTTGAGCGCCCCGTTCTGTGTGGCCGCCTGGATGTTCCTGTTGGCATTGCAGAAGCGGCGCGCCAGCCAGGCCGGTTAATCTGGCCGCTACCAACCGTAGCGCCGCGCGTAAAAGCCTTTCATTGCCTGCGTCAGCAGCATGTAACCGAACAATATCAACAGCAGCCAGCCGAAATAACTGAGCGGCAACGCCTGCAGCTTGAAATATTCGGCGAACGGCCCCATTGGCAGGAACACACCGACAGCCATGATCGTCGCGGTAGTGATCAGCAGCGGCCAGGAGGCCCGGCTTTGCAGGAACGGGATTTTGCGGGTACGTATCATGTGCACGATCAGCGTTTGCGTCAGCAAGCCTTCGACAAACCAGCCGGATTGGAACAGCGTCTGCGTTTCTGGCGTATTGGCGCGGAACACGTACCACATCAGCGCGAATGTCGCGATATCGAACACCGAACTCATCGGCCCGAAAAAAATCATGAAGCGACCAATTGCGCCGGAATTCCAGCGTTGCGGTTTGGCCAACAATTCGGCGTCGACATTGTCCAGCGGGATCGCCACCTGGGAAAAATCGTAAAGCAGGTTCTGCACCAGCAATTGCAGCGGCAGCATCGGCAAGAACGGCAGGAAAACGCTGGCCAGCAATACTGAAAACACATTGCCGAAGTTCGAGCTGGCCGACATTTTCGTGTACTTGAGCATGTTGGCAAAGGTCTTGCGCCCTTCCATGACACCTTGTTCCAGCACCAGCAGGCTTTTCTCCAACAGGATGATATCGGCTGCCTCCTTGGCGATATCGACGGCGGAATCGACCGAGATGCCGATATCCGCAGCGCGCAAGGCGGGTGCATCGTTGATGCCGTCGCCGAGAAAGCCGACGATATGATCGCCCTTGCGTAACGCCCTGACGATCCGTTCCTTGTGCAAGGGTGTGAGTTTGGCAAACACGTCATAGTGTTCGACGGCGACCGCTAGTTCGGCGTCCGACATGGCCTCCACCTGGGCACCAAGCAGGATCGCGTCGCATACCAGGCCGACTTCGCGGCAGACCTTCGCCGTAACCTTGTCATTATCGCCGGTCAGCACCTTGACCCGGACGCCATGCTTCTGCAAGGCTTCGATCGCCGGCGCCGTCGATTCTTTCGGCGGATCCAGGAAGGCGATGTAACCGAACAGGGTCAACCCTGTCTCGTCAACAACGTCGTAGCTCTCCTTGTCTGGCATGCACTCGCGGGCGGCAACCGCTACCACACGCAATCCTTCTTCATTGAGTGCTGTTGTGACCGTGCGGATGCGCTCCAGCAATTCCGGCGTCAGTTGCGAAATGGCGTCGTGCGTGTGGACGTGACTACACACCGACAGGATCTCGTCGACCGCCCCTTTGCAGATAAGAAGATGACGATTTTCGTTTTCGGCGACGATCACCGACATCCGGCGCCGTTGAAAATCAAACGGAATTTCATCGATTTTCCGATAATGACTGGCGACGTTCAATTTGCTCTGCAGTTCGGCGTGCTCCAGCACGGCAACGTCCAGCAGATTCTTCAATCCAGTCTGGTGATAGCTGTTGAGGTAGGCATACTCCAGCACCTTGTCCGATGGCGCACCGTAAATGTCCGTATGGCGCTCCAGGAAAATTCGGTCCTGCGTCAGCGTGCCGGTCTTGTCGGTGCACAGTACGTTCATGGCGCCGAAATTCTGGATCGCATCGAGCCGCTTGACGATCACTTTTTTCTGCGACAGGTAGATCGCGCCTTTTGCCAGCGTTGCGGTGACGATCATCAACAGCATTTCCGGCGTCAGCCCGACTGCAATCGACAGCGCGAACAGCGACGCGCTCCACCAGTCATGCTTGGTGAAGCCATTGATCAACAGCACAATCGGCACCATCACCAGCATGAAGCGGATCAGCAGCCAACTGACTTCATTGACGCCGCGCTGGAAAGCGGTGGGCGAACGATCGGTCTTCAGAACCCGTTCGGCCAGCATGCCGAAATAGGTGTTCTTGCCGGTATTGACGATCACCGCGGTCGCCGCGCCGCTGATGACGTTGGTGCCCATGAAGCACAGATTGTCCAGGTCCAGCGGATTCGAGGTCGCCGGATTCATCTGTTGCGCAAATTTCTCGACCGGCAGCGATTCGCCGGTCATCGCAGCCTGGCTGACGAACAAATGCTTGGCCGACAGCAGCCGAACGTCGGCCGGAATCATGTCGCCGGCGGACAGCGCGATGATATCTCCGGGCACCAATCGGCTGATTGGAATCTCGACTTTATGGACCTGATGCTGCTGTTCCGGCAAATTGAAATATTCACGGGTCTTTCCCAGTACGGCTTCAGTGATGCTGCGCCGAAGTACCGTGGCGGTGTTGCTGACCATCGACTTGAGTTTTTCCGCCGCCTTGTTGGAGCGGGTCTCCTGCAGGAATCGGATCAATGTGCCGAGCGCGACCATGGAGCCGATGACAACGGCGCCCATCGGATCGTCGGTGAAATAACTGACGGTCGCCAGGAAGCTCAGCAGCAGGCTGAACGGATTCCGGTAGCAATGCCACAGATGGGTCCACCAGCGCTGCGCCTTGCCCTGGCCAATCTCGTTAAGTCCGACATCCTGGCGGATCTTGTCAGCTTGTGCTTCCGTCAGGCCGCCGGCATGCGTACCGAGCGAGTCTATCAGCGCCTCAGCTGGCGCACTGGATGCCGACACGAGTTGCTTGGCCAAGGTCGACGCCAGTGCATTGTCCGCTCCGGGACGTTTTCCGATATCGAAAAAGGCCAGCCGCTGGAAATGACGCTCCAGGCCATGGGTTCGGATGAAGGTGCTGAAGGCTTCCTGAAGCATTGAAATAGTCATCTGGCGAATCTTGTGCATCGACGACCAGCATGGCCAGCCGCCAAGGTAAATGGATGTTGAAAAAATCAGATGCCAGATTACACATTCGCGTATAAAAAAATCGTAAAGAATGTCGATTTGACGAGAGCGACTCACGAAAATTTACGAAATCTTTATACGAAAACAGATATTGTTTGCTGAAAGACGGGCCAGCTATTGGTCGATTTTCAAGCAGGAAGGTAGTTGCAATGGGTGCCGAAAAATTAGTTCAGCAAGATTTCCTGAAGAGTTCGTTTGCCAAATTTCTGTTCCCGGAAAACATCCGGCTGGATGTGCACGTCTCCAACAAGGCGGAAGTATTTTCACTGATCGCCGCCACGTTCGAACGCGAGCATCAGTTGAATTCAGCGCAGATCTGCCAGGGTCTAATGGCGCGCGAAAAGTTGGAATCCACAGCTCTTGGCTGCGGCGTCGCACTCCCTCATGCGCAAATCGCCGGTCTGAGTGCGCCCATGATGGGATTCGTACGCGTCAGGTCGCCGATCGATTTTGATGCGCCAGATGGACAACCGGTTTCCGCCATGCTGGTGCTTTTGGTGCCGGCAAAGGGATCGCAGGAATATCTGCAGATCCTCGCCGAGATTGCCGACGCCTTGTGCGACGAAAGATTTCGCGACGATTTGCATGCTGCCAGCGACCAGTACGCTGCCTGGGAGCTTTTTGTGCGTTGGCGGCCGGCGTACGCGCATTGAAATCCCTACAAATAATCCAAAAAAAGCCCGCATCGCTGCGGGCCTCTCCTGTTATTCCTGTACACAGTTCCCACTCAGGGACTCTACAATGACGCCGCCGGCAGTCAGGCCATCTTGATGTTTTCCGGCGTCAGCGGCATCTTGCGGACACGCTTGCCGGTTGCAGCAAACACCGCATTTGCCAACGCCGGGCCGATCAACGCGGTGGCCGGCTCGCCGATGCCGCCTGGCTTTTCCGTGCTGGCGACCAGGGTCACGTCGATTTTCGGCATCTCATTCATTCGCACTACTGGATAGTCGCCGAAGTTCGATTGCTGGACACGCCCTTTCTCCAGTGTGATCTGACCGGCAAGCGCCGCCGACATGCCGAAGGCGATGCTCGATTGCAGCTGCGCCTCGACCGTATCCGGATTGACCATATGGCCCAGGTCAGCCACCACGACCACGCGATGTACCTTGATCTCGTTATCGTCATGCATCGAAATCTCGGCCACTTGCGCCATGTAGGTGTCGTACCCTTCCATCAGCGCGATGCCGCGAAAATGGCCGCTTGGCAGCGGTGTGCCCCAGCCGGCATTTTGCGCCGCCTGTTTCAGCACATTGGCAAAGCGCGGTTGCTGGTCCAGCAGCGACAGCCGAAATGCATATGGATCCTTGCCGGCAGCGGCGGCCATCTCGTCGATGAAGCTCTCGTTAGCGAACGCGTTCAGCGCATGGCTGACCGAACGCCAGTAGCCGGCGCGCAAGCCGGTGTCGTGAATCACCAGGTCCTGGGTCATGTTGGGAATGCCATAGCCGACCACCGACGCTTCGGCCATGAACGGATCGAGCGTATCCTTCGGCAGCCCGAAAGCGCGCTGGGTCACCGACTGCGAGGTCAGTTGGAAAGTCAACGCTACCGGCTTGCCGTCGGCATCGAGACCGCCGGCCATCCGATGCAATGCCATCGGCCGGTAGAAATCGTGGGTGGTGTCGTCTTCGCGCGTCCACACCAGCTTGACCGGCTTGCCGACCGCTTTTGAAATTTGCGCCGCCTGGACAATGAAATCGACTTCCAGCCGGCGTCCGAAACCGCCGCCAAGGAAGGTAGTCCGCACATCGACATCTTCCGGCTTGATCCCAAGCGCCTTCGCTACATTGCCCTGAGCACCTTGCTGGAATTGGGTCGAACCGATGACCAGGCACTTGCCGTCCTTGAAGTCCGCGGTGAAATTTTGCGGCTCCAGCGTCGCATGCGCCAGTAATTGCGACTGGTATTCGACCTTGAGAACCTTGGCTGCACCTTGCATGGCCTTGTCCGCATCGCCGGTTTTCTTGATGCTGATGATCTTGGCGTTCTTTTCCGCAGCGCGGATGCCGTCCATCATCGTCGCATTGTCGATCTTGGCCACCGGCCCTTCGTCCCATTGCACGCTCAATTGCTCACGCGCTTTCTTGGCGCGCCAATAGCTGTTGGCGACCACCGCCACGCCATCGTCGATCTGCACCACATCAATCACGCCAGGCATCGCGCGCGCTTTGGTGGCATCGAAACTGAGCACCTTGCCGCCGATTACCGGACATTGCTCAAGCGACGCGTAGACCATGCCAGGCAGCTTGACATCGATACCGTAGACTGCGCTGCCGTTGACTTTGGACGGCGTATCGAGACGCTTTGTGGCCTTGCCGACGATCTTGAAATCCTTAGGATCTTTTAGTTGCACGTCTTTCGGCACAGGCAGCTTGGAGGCCGCTTCGGCCAATGCGCCAAAACTGGCCTTCTTGCCATTGGGGCCGAGCACCATGCCGTTTTCGACTCGCAGTGTGGCCGCATCGACATGCCATTTGCTGGCGGCGGCACTGATCAGCATGGTCCTGACCTGGGCGCCGCCGATGCGCAGTTTTTCCCAGCCATCGCGCACGGAAGTCGAGCCGCCGGTGATTTGCGCGCCTAGCAGCGCATTGGTATAGACCGCATTAGGCGGGGCAATCGCCACTTTTACTTTGTGCACATCAACCCCAAGTTCTTCGGCAATCAGCATCGGCAACGCGGTATACACGCCCTGCCCCATTTCGGAACGCGCCGAGATCAAGGTGATAGTGTTGTTGTCGGCAATATGCACCCAGGCATTCGGCGTGTAGATAGTCCCGGCTGCCAGTGCTTCATCCATGAATCCGGGCAGCATGATGCCCAGCGTCAGTCCGCCGCCTGCCAGCGCGGAGGTCTTCAGGAAATCGCGTCGTGTGGTGGTCATCTGAGTCTCCTCAAGCCTTGTTGCGCATTTCCGCAGCGGCGCTCTTGATCGCAGCGCGGATGCGGTTGTAGGTGCCGCAACGGCAGATGTTGCCGCTCATCGCATTTTCGATGTCGGTATCGCTCGGGTTCTTGTTGGTGGCCAGCAGCGCCGCCGCGCTCATCAGCTGCCCGGATTGGCAGTAACCGCATTGCGGCACGTCATGCGCGATCCAGGCTTTTTGCAGCGGATGGGAATTGTCGTTGGACAGCGATTCGATGGTAGAGACTTTCTTCGACGCCACAGCGGACACCGGCGTCTGGCATGAGCGGATAGGCTGCCCGTCCAGATGCACGGTACAGGCGCCGCACAAGGCCACTCCGCAACCGAACTTGGTCCCGGTCAGGCCGATTTCATCGCGAATCACCCACAGCAGCGGCGTATCGGGTTCCGCTTCCACAGAAACCTTCTTGCCATTCAGGTTAAAGACTGTTGACATGTTTATCCCCTCTGTTTGGACTGGCTGGCTGAATCTGCTTGCTTCATCCGTTCCGGAACACACACCGTCGCCAATGAAGACAATCATTAGCTGCACCGCAGCAAAAATCGCAGTTGAATGCGTTCCGATAATGTGCGCCGGAACCAGATATATTGATAGCTTATTTTTATTGATACTGCATCTTTTTTTTTGTCTTTTGCAAGTCTTTTAATAGACACATCTCAGCGCAGGTCATAAACACGGCTTATTGATCGAGATGGGAAGAATACGATTAATTGGTCAGTCGTCGCTCCTCGCCAGGCTTGTGATTTCGGCAAATCCAGGTCGCATTAGTGTAACAATTTGTTACTGTAAACAAGCCCGTAAGCGCTACTCCAAAGTCAATTAATTATGCACCTTGGCGGCGCTGCGCGTTGCCCTGTGCGGCCGCCCGACCGCAAGCGTTTTTTGTCTGTGCAAGAGACACACAAAATGGCATGCGCGACACCTGTTGCAATCACCGCACCACGCTTTTCCGTGTCACGGACGTGAAATATATCTGCGCTATCTTCGCTCGCGGTTTCGTACCAATACTCATCGTCCAACAGAGGAAAAAATGAAGAAGAACATGATGAAAGCCATTCCGGCGGCGTTGCTTGTAGCCGGTTTGGCAGCTTGCAGCGGCTCCAGCAGCGGCGACCTGTCGTCCACCGCGCCGAGTGCTCCAAGCACCCCGCCAGCCGCCGCCGTTAGCGCACAGGATGCACTGGCCACCGCAACACCGATCAAACACGTTGTCGTGATTTTTGGTGAAAACAACTCTTTCGACCATTACTTCGGCACCTACCCGAACGCTACCAATCCAAGCGGTGAGCCTGCATTTACAGCAGCAGCCGGCACACCTGCTGTTGCCGGCCTGACACCGGCCCTGCTGACTGCCAACCCGAACTCCACCAACACCGCCAACGGCACCGGCGCTGCCAATCCGTTCCGCCTGGATCGTTCGCAAGCCTTGACCGCCGACCAGAACCACGGCTACACAGCAGAGCAAAGCGCCTTCGACGGCGGTGCGATGGACCTGTTCCCGAAAAACACCGGCAATGCTTCCAGTGGCACCGGTACCGGCCCGTTCTACACCAAGGGTCTGGTCATGGGTTACTACGACGGCAATACCGTGACCGCATTGTGGAACTACGCCCAGCATTTCGCCATGAGCGACAATTCGTTCGACACCGTGTTCGGCCCATCGACTCCCGGCGCACTTAACCTGATCTCCGGCCAGACCAACGGCGTGACCCAGATCGTCGGCACCGGCAGCTCGGCAATGATAGCCGACGGCCAAGGTGGCAAAACATTGATCAGCGATATCGATCCGAGCGGCGACACCTGCTCGTCGACCACCAGCACCGCCACCATGAGCGGCAAGAACATCGGCGACCTGCTCAACGCGCAGAACGTCACCTGGGGCTGGTTCGAAGGCGGTTTCGACCTGACCGCGACCAATCCCAACGGCACTACCGGCTGCGCCCGCACCACCTTCTCGTCGGTACTCAACGGCTATACTGCGGACTACATCCCGCATCATCAACCATTCCAGTACTACGCTTCGACCGCCAATCCAAAGCACACGCGTCCTAGCTCGGTTGCTGCTATCGGCACCAGCAACGACGGCGGCGCCAACCACCAGTACGACACCAATGACTTCTTCACAGCAGTCAGCGCCGGCAACTTCCCATCGGTCAGTTTCCTGAAAGCGCCTGGCGTCCAGGACGGCCACGCCGGTTACTCGAACCCGCTCGACGAACAGGCATTCATCACCAAGGTCATCAACTTCCTGCAACAACAGCCGGATTGGCAGAACACTGTCGTGATCATGGCGTATGACGATTCCGACGGTTGGTACGACCATGTCACCAAGGTGATCAACTCGTCGAGCACCACTGCCGACACCCTGAATGGCGCCGCCACTTGCGGCAGCGGCACTCCGCTGAATGGCTTGAACGGCACACCGGTACAAGGCCGTTGCGGCTACGGTCCACGCCTGCCATTGGTCGTGGTATCTCCTTACGCCAAGCCGAACTTCGTCGACCACACCCTGACCGACCAATCCTCGATCCTGCGTTTCGTCGAAGACAACTGGTTGAGCGGCCAGCGCATCGGCCAAGGTTCATTCGATGCCGTTGCCGGTTCGATCCAGGGTATGTTCAATTTCACTGGTGGCGGCACCACGCCTAAGCTGAACCTCGATCCGACTACCGGCCAGTCGTCGTAAGCTACTCATAGACTGCAATCCATCCGCAGTCATCTCAGCCGGCGGCCTGCGCATATTGCGCGGGCCGCCGATACGTTTTCACGACGGCGGCGACAAGCCGCCGTTCACCATTGTCTCGATGAAACGCTCCTCGATCCTGTTATTTACCTTGCCCGCACTGCTGATGACATTGTCCGCCTGCGACCGCAAGCCGGCTGCAGCGCCCGCTCCTGCCTCGGCCCCCACTACTGTTGCCGCTCCATCGCCTGTATCGGCGGCAGCTGCCCCAACCTATCATGCCGCGCCCGGCGCCGACCATCCGGTTGAATTGAGCGCCGTGGCCCAACTCGGCAAAAAGATTTTCTTCGATCCGACGCTGTCCGGCTCCGGCAAACTTGCCTGCGCTTCGTGCCACAGCCCGGATCACGCTTACGGACCGCCCAACAACCTGGCGGTACAGCTTGGCGGCCCCAAACTGGATCGCCAGGGCCTGCGCGCGGTGCCATCGCTGCGCTACCTGGAACACACGCCAATCTTTACCATCGGCCCCAACAGTTCGATCCCCGATAGCGATACGGCCGCGCCAGCGCCGGTAGTCACTGCCGACACCAAGGTCGCCACAGTCGCCAAGAGCACGCAGCCATCCGCCGCGCTATTGGCCGCGGAAGCCAATGTGCCGATGGGTGGGCTGGATTGGGATGGCCGCGCCGATACCTTGCAGAGCCAGGCCCAGGGACCGTTCCTCGATCCGAATGAGATGGACAACAAGAGCACCGCTGCTCTACTGGAAAAGTTACGGCGCGCACCGTACGCGGAGGATTTGCGCAAGCTGTTCGGCGCCAATGTCTTCGACAACTCCGGCCTGGCGTTGAGCGAAGCCTTGTTCGCGCTGACGCGCTTCCAGATCGAAGATCCAAGCTTCCATCCGTATGACAGCAAGTACGATTACTATCTGGCCGGTCAGGCTACCTTGAGCCCGGCCGAAACGCGCGGACTGAAACTGTTTGAAGACGCGAAAAAAGGTAACTGCTCTTCCTGCCACATCGACAAGCCCTCGCGCGACGGCATGTTTCCACCTGCCTTTACCGATTATCAATTTGAGGCGCTGGCGGGACCGCGTAACAAGGAACTGGTCGCCAATCGCGATCCGAACCACTACGATCTCGGCCTGTGCGGACCGATGCGCACCGATCGCCGCCAGCCGGCTTATTGCGGCCTGTTCAAGACGCCGACGTTGCGCAACAGCGCCAATCGCGGCGCACTATTCCACAACGGCGTGTTCAAGAACCTGGAAGATCTGCTGCATTTCTATGTGGAGCGCGAGACTGATCCCGGCAAATGGTATCCAAAACGCGCCGACGGCAGCATCGACAAATACGACGACCTGCCGCCACGCTACAAGAAGAACGTCGATGTAGTCGATGCGCCGTTCGACCGCAAGCTAGGTGACCAGCCTGCGCTTAACGCCGACGAGATCAAGGATATGGTGGAGTTCCTTAAAACCTTGAACGACGGTTATCAGGTTGCTGCCAAGCCGGCGCCAGACGCGCCAGCACACTGACCACCAGCGCTACTCGACGAACAGCAAGGCCGGCGCTTCCAGGTAACCGCGCAGCGCCTGGATGAAGCCGGCGGCATATTGACCGTCGATGATGCGGTGATCGAACGACGAAGACAGGTTCATCATCTTGCGCGCCACCACCGCGCCATCACGGATTACCGGCCGCTCAATGATACGGTTGACGCCAACGATCGCCACCTCAGGGTAGTTGATCACCGGTGTCGACACCAATCCACCCAAAGCGCCCAGGCTGGTGACTGTGATGGTCGAACCGGACAGTTCGGCGCGCACAGCTTGGCCGGCCCGCGCCGCGGCTGCCAAACGCACGATTTCGGCGGCACAGGACCACGGATCTCGCGCCTCCGCATGGCGCAGCACCGGCACCATCAGGCCGGCCTCGGTCTGGGTGGCAATCCCAACGTGGGCTGCACCGTAACGCGTCACCACGCCCTTCTCATCATCGAACCGCGCATTGCATTGGGGATAATCGCGCAACGCCAGCACTATCGCGCGCACCAGTAGCGGCAACATGGTCAGATGACCGCGCGTCGCGCCCCACTTGGTGTTCAGTTGCGCCCGCAGCGTTTCGAATTCGGTAACGTCACACTCCTCGACGTAAGTGAAATGCGGAATGCGACGCTTCGATTCCTGCATCTTCTCGGCAATCTTGCGTCGCAGGCCGATCAACGGCAGCGATTCTTCATCTTCCCTTTCGATGTAGCGGCCACCACCGGAACTCACTGTTGTTGGACTGCCGCTGCGCGTAACATAAGCATCCAGATCTTCATGCGTAACGTGGCCTTCGATACCGCTGGCCGGCACATCCTGCAAGCCGATCCCAAGCTGCCGTGCACGCCGCCTGACCGCCGGCGAAGCGGTAACAGCGACGTTGGTGTGCTTCACCACATGCAAGGCCGCTGCGTCCGACATCGCCTTGATTTGGCCGCTGGGCGAAGTCGGCGGCGACGGAGGCGCAGCTTCCTCTGTCGAGATGACCGGCGCTTGCGCTGAATTGCTTTCCGCGGCGCTGTCATCCATATCAATCCGTATCAGCTCACCGCCAACCGCCATCACCTGCCCCGGCACGCCACCCAGCGCCAGCACCGTGCCATGCACCGGCGACGGAATTTCCACGGTCGCCTTGTCGGTCATCACATCGGCCAACACCTGATCCTCGGTCACTCGTTCGCCCAGTGCGACACGCCAGGCCACCAGTTCAACCTCAGCTATCCCTTCGCCGATATCCGGCATCTTGATGACATGGACGCTCATCGTGCCTCCAGAACACGTTTAAAAGCTGCACCGACCCGCGCCGGCCCGGGGAAATAGGCCCACTCCTGGGCGTGCGGGTAAGGTGTATCCCAGCCGGTGACGCGCTCGATCGGCGCTTCCAGATGGTAGAAACAATGCTCCTGCGCCAGCGCCGTCAATTCGGCGCCGAAACCGCTGGTACGGGTCGCCTCGTGCACCACCACGCAGCGCCCGGTTTTCTTGACCGAGGCGACAATCGTGTCGAGGTCGAGCGGCCACAGGCTACGCAGATCGATGATCTCGGCATCGATGCCAGTCTCTTGCGCCGCCGCAGCCGAGACAAACACCATGGTGCCGTAGGTAATCACGGTCAACTCCGACCCTGGACGAAACACCGCTGCCGACTCCAGCGGCACCGTGTAATATCCGTCAGGCACCAGCCCCAGCGGATGCTGCGACCATGGCACCAACGGCCGGTCATGATGGCCATCGAACGGGCCGTTGTAGAGCCGCTTCGGCTCCAGGAAAATTACCGGATCATCATTTTCAATAGCGGCGATCAACAAGCCTTTGGCGTCATACGGATTGGATGGCATCACCGTGCGCAGGCCGCATACGTGGGTGAACAATGCCTCCGGACTCTGGCTGTGGGTCTGGCCGCCGTAGATACCGCCGCCGCATGGCATGCGGATGGTCATTGCGGCAGTGAATTCACCAGCCGACCGGTAGCGCAGGCGTGCTGCTTCCGAGACGATCTGGTCCGAGGCAGGATAGAAGTAATCGGCAAACTGAATCTCGATCACCGGCCGCAAGCCATAGGCCGCCATGCCGACCGCAGCGCCGACGATGCCGCCTTCGGAGATCGGCGCATCGAACACGCGCGATGTGCCAAACTTTGCCTGCAAACCTTCGGTGCAACGAAACACGCCGCCGAAAAAGCCGACATCTTCGCCGAACACCACCACGTTGTCATCCCGCTCCAGCATCACATCCATCGCCGAACGCAGCGCCTGGATCATCGTCATCGGCGTGCTGGCCGGCCCGGGTTCTCGCTGTGCGGACATCGTCATTCCCCCGATTGATGGGATTGTTGCAGTTGCTGCAATTGCCGCAACTGTTCACGTAAATGCGCCGGCATTTCCTTGTAGACGTCCTCGAACATGGTTTCGGCGCCGGCGCTCTGGCCGTTGGCCAAGGTGCCGTAGCGCTCCGCTTCTTTCTGGGCGGCGATGACCTGCGCTTCCAGTTCCTTTTCCGTATCCAGATGTTCCTGCTCAGACCATGCGCCAATGCCGATCAGATGCTGCTTCAAGCGCGCAATCGGATCGCCCAGCGGAAAATGCGACCAGTCATCCGCTGGCCGGTATTTGGATGGATCGTCGGAGGTCGAGTGCGGGCCGGCGCGATAGGTAACCCATTCGATCAGGGTCGGCCCCAGATTGTTGCGGGCCCGTTCGGCGGCCCAACTGGATGCCGCATACACGGCCAGGAAATCGTTGCCATCAACCCGCAGCGAGGCGATGCCGCAACCAACGCCGCGCGCGGCAAAAGTCGTGCTTTCTCCGCCTGCCAGGCTCTGGAAGCTGGAGATGGCCCACTGGTTGTTGACCACGTTGAGAATCACCGGCGCCCGGTACACGTGGGCGAAGGTCAGCGCGGTGTGGAAATCGGATTCGGCAGTGGAGCCGTCGCCAATCCAGGCCGAAGCGATCTTGGTGTCGCCCTTGATCGCTGAGGCCATGGCCCACCCTACTGCCTGGATGAACTGCGTCGCCAGGTTGCCGGAGATGGTAAAGAATCCTGCCGAGCGCACCGAATACAGCACCGGCAGCTGACGCCCCTTCAATGGATCGCGCCGATTCGAAAACAACTGGCAGATCAGGTCGACCAAGGGCACATCACGCGCCATCAACAGGCTTTGCTGGCGATAAGTGGGAAAGCACATGTCGCCCTGCTGCAGCGCCAGCGCATGGGCACTGCCGATGGCTTCTTCGCCCAGGCATTGCATGTAGAACGACATTTTCTTCTGGCGCTGGGCGATCACCATGCGCGCATCGAAAATTCGGGTCTTCATCATGATCCGCATACCGCGCCGCAACAATTCACGGTCGATGCCAGGCGCCCATGGGCCGACTGCGTTGCCGTCATCATCCAGCACACGCACCAGGGTGTATGCCAGATCGGCGGTCTCAGACGGAAGGATATCCAGCGGCGGGCGCCGCACTGCGCCGGCAGCGGCCAGATGCAAATAGGAAAAGTCGGTTTCGTGACCGGGGCGGCCAGTCGGCTCCGGAACGTGCAACGTAAGAGGTTTGCCTTGGCTCATACCCGCTTCCTCGCGCTCGATCATGTCGAGTTGAGTTTAGCAAACTTCGGGTTGGCGTGCTTCAAGCTCTCCGCACCGTGCCGACGGCCGACAATGCAACAACGTCCGCTTACATGCGATGGGCGAAACGACCGCGTTCGGCCTGATCCATCAATGCCAGAAATTGTTCGATCTGCATCTGGATCACCGCTTCATGATCGCCCGCCTCGAAATAGATTTCCGGTTGCAGCGTCAGGCTTTCGTCAAGGTAGGTGCGCAAGCCATAGGCGCTGCATACGGGATGGAGCGCAGCGACATCGCAATCCTTGAACAGCTCACGCAACTCGCTCTCGCTGGCCAGCAGCAGGTGACGTCCGGTCTTGTCCCACAATTCGGACAGATGCAAATGATAGGTAGACGGCAATACCGCAGCCACGTAGCCATGCGCATCTTCCAGGACCACGGTCTTGGCCAGGCGGTCGCCGGGAATATGCGCCACTTCCGCCGTGTCCATGCTGGTACGCTACGCGTTGCACAGATAGAGAGTGCATTGCGCCTAACGGGCTGCGACCGCCTGGATCTCTACCAGCAGATTGGGTTCCGCCAAGCCTGCGACGATGACCATCGTGGTTGCGGCAGCGTGGCCGGAAAATCGCCGTTCGCGCTCCTTGCGGTAAAAAGGCACGAGCTCCGGCCGCGTGATAAAGCCATCGACCTTGACCAGATCGTTCACAGTCATTTCGGCGTCGGCCAGCACCGCTAACAAGTTGTCCCAGGCAAGTTCGATTTGCTTCTCTGGATCATCTGGAACGATGCCATCGGTTGTAACACCCACTTGACCTGAAATATATAGCCAGCGCGCATCACCCGACGCCGAGGCACCATGGCTGTAGCACGAAAACGGCGGTGCGATGCCCACAGGATTGTGTAACTTGATACTCATAGTGAACTCCTTCAATTGCATTTTTTTGGCGGGAGGATAATCAGTGCCAGCACAAATGGCGTCCTGCACTATCGCCTATTTTTTTCCTACAATTACACTGTCGATCTCTGTTTGCGTAATCCCGTACTTTGCCATGCGAGTACGGTGGTCGGCTGAACCAAGGTACTCACGCAGTTGCGCATTCACGGCGTGCAAAAGGTCATGATTGCTTTTATTGAACGAGAAAGCGCCAATGGGGGCTTTCCCGTCCTTGCCTATATCGTGTGCAACCGCTTCCAGTTCCTTATTGGCGCCAGCAATGACACGATTACCGACCGCCGTGGCTGCGAACGCGTCGATCTTCCCTGAGAGAAGCGCGGCAACAGCATCGGGCTGGTGTTTGAACATAACGATCTGGCTATCGCTCACACCGGCAGATTTTGCGGAGTCAAACTGAATCTGTCCCGGAATGATCCCCAGCCGTACTTCGCTCTGCGCCGCTACTGCCTCGTAACTCGTAAGCGCTTTCGGATTGGTCCGATGTACCACAAAGCCATCGCCTAACGACCAGACCGGTACACTGAATGCGACGTGCTTTGCGCGTTCTTCTGTCGCGAAAATTGGCACATTCATGTCCCAACGGCCATTCTGCACACCGGGCAAAAGCTCTTCGAATGAGGTCAATTGATACTCGATAGTCGAGACGCCGATCGCGCGAAGCACTACTTCGGCCAGTTCTATATCGGCACCCTTCACAGAATGATCCTCGCCAGTCCAGTAGAATGGCGGTTCCTCTATATATGCAATTTTTACTCTCATAATTTTACTCAGTATATTTAATAGTTAACGTTCCGGTCCCCGCCCCAACAGCCCGGCATTTCCTCTACACATCGCTTTTGCAATTTAGATCATGAACGATGATGTATGAGCAAGCTCAAACACGTCCATCACATGGTTGTAGTGCCGCGTCCATAGCCAACGAAAGAGCAGACAACGCAGGTCCAAGACGTGAAGGCGGGAGATAACCAAATCCCAGCCGGAATACCCGACTGCTTTCACCAAACCATGTTCCAGACGCCAACTGCAAGTCATGACCGGGCAACAGATCCCAGAAGCGCGAGACTGCAGCGTCGTCGAACACATCAGAGCGTAGGCGCAAACAGCTCAACGCACCGGCATCCGGCCGTATCCACTCAACACGTTTGTGCTCGCCCTCGCACCATGCCGCCAGTTCCTCAAGGGCATCCGCCAGCAATCGCCTTCGAGGTGCGAGCACACTTTCCTTGTTGCGCAGCAAAGCTGCGGCAAGCGTCTCATTCAGCACCGAACCCGAGATAACGGTGTTCATCTTGGCGATAACCAGGCGCGCCCGAAGGTCGGGGTCCGCCACCGTCAGCCAACCTGTCCGCAAGCCCGGTGCGCCAAGCGCCTTTGATACTGATGCACCGGTAACGATACGTGAGTCTAATCCTGCAAAACTGTCGACCATCACATCGTCACCGTAGGTGGCCTCTCGATAAGTCTCATCGATGAAAAGCAAAGCTTCCGGAGATTTTTTATCCATCAAGGCAAGGAGCTTCTCGATTTCAACGCGAGACGTCCGGATACCGCTGGGATTCTGTGGCGAGGCAATACTTACCAACTTGGTTTTTGGCGACAGGTTCGCGTCAATTTGATCCAGATTCAGCCGAAATCCGTTCTCGAACGACAACTTGATCTCGCGAATATTGACGCCGGCTCCAAGAAGACTGTCATGGCTCATTGGAAAACATGGCGTCAGTAGCACAGCCTCATCGCCGGGACGGCAAACTTCGAAAGCGAGAAGAAAGAGTCCGAGCGCGGTACCTTGCGTCGTCATGATCTGCTCTACCGGGACTTTGCAAGCATCCGCAATGGCCTCACGAAGCATGTCCGCACCAGCAGATTTTCCGTAGCCAAGCTTCAGGTCGCGGATATCTTCAAGGCCGGGCAAGTCCAGAAGTTCGCCGACCGTCAAGTCTTGCGACGTGCTCTCCGCCAGGTTGAACGGTCGATTCACGTCGAGGAGTGTAATTATCTCGTTGTAAGGAAACCTCCCGCGCCACTCAATGGAATTCGATTCATCGACGCCAGAACGCTGCTTCTCGTCGCAATTCTCTTGTAAAGCCATCACGTATTTTCCTTGTATTTGTTGATAATTTTTATGCCAAATATCCATCAAACATCCAATTCGGGCTGTCCGCTAGAGCGTCAGCGTTCCTTCCACACATGTGACGCAAGAACCGCCGATAAGTATCTTTCCGTTTGCATCTACACTCACCTTTACTCGCCCATCCCGACCGACGCAGCGACCTTGGCTTGCCACGTAATCTCCCCCACCGGTAGGCAACAAGCCACGCTCCCACTGAAAGGCGGCCACACTGCCGTTGCCGCTTCCGCAAACAGGATCCTCCTCCACGCCGCAGGACGGCGCGAAGGCGCGCACTTCGATTGCGGCATCTCCGTGCTCGTGATGACCGAATACGATCAGGCCTGTAACGCCAAGGCGACGTTCGAATTCCGCCAACTTCGCAAAATCCGGCCGCAGATCGAGCACGGCCGTGGCGTCGCTCATTTGCACGACCACCCAAATGGGTCCGACGTTCACGATAGCTGGCGCAGTCTTGATGTCCACTTTGCGCCGGAGGATGAGCTCCAGTTCTGCCATGTCTGGCGCGTGTAGCGGCGCCAATTTCGCAAGAGGCAGACCGAAGGTCAGTTGGCGCTGTCCACCTTGTTCATCGACTGCCACTTCAACAAGGCCGATGCTGCATTCCTGAATCAATCGACCGTTCCGACGAGGCGTCACGCGCCCAGCTTCCAGGACGGCGTGAGCGCTGCCAAGCGTTGGATGTCCAGCAAAGGGAAGTTCACTACGTGGAGTAAAAATACGCAAACGATAGTCGGCCTCGGCTGTCGTGGGCGGAAGGACAAATGTGGTTTCAGAAAGGTTGGTCCAGCCCGCGATAGCTTGCATCGTGTCAGCCGTCAACCCCTCGGCGTCCAGCACTACGGCCACCGGATTGCCCAGAAGCGGTCGGCGGGTGAAAACATCAACCACTTTATAGGATCGTTTCATGTTAGCGCCTGTTGCCTTGGATAGAGAGTCTCTCTGCGAATTTCCTGTCACGCGAACGTCTCGTCTAGTGCCGCCGCGATATCCGCAATCAGGTCAGCCGGATCTTCCAGACCGACTGACAGGCGCAGATGACCATATTCGCGGAATGTGTCCGGATAGCGCTCCGCCCCACCTCTTCCCGCCTTTCCTACATGCACGATCAGAGACTCGTCGTGGCCGAGCGATACCGCCGAAGTAATGAGACCAAGGTTGGCTACAAAGCGATTCTGTACTTCTGGCTCACCTTTGACCGCGAAAGCCATAACGGCGCCATATCCCATGCCATCAAATTGGCGTGACGCCAGCTCATGTTGTGGGTGAGACGGCAATCCCGGGTATGCCACAAAGGCTACTCGCGCATCCTTGTCGAGGAATTCTGCGATCTTCTGTGCTGTTGACATGTGCCTAGGCAAACGCAATGCAAGGGTCACTGAGCCTCGCATGATAAGCCACGCATTGAAAGGTGAAATCGAGCCACCCACACCAACGAGCGCATCGCCTTTCAGCCGACGGATCAGCTCCGCGCGACTGATAACAGCTCCGCCCATCGCATCGCCATGTCCGTTGATGTACTTCGTCAGCGAATGAACAACCAGATCCGCGCCATGTTCGAGTCCTCGAAACATCGGTGGAGGCGTGAACGTTGCATCAATTGACAACATGGCGCCGGCATCGTGTGCGATCTTTGCAAGCGTTTCAATATCTGCCACCTTCGTAGTTGGATTGGCAATCGTCTCTGCATGAATCAACTTTGTGTTCGGGCGCACAGCTTCCCGTACTGCGGAAAGATTGCTGATGTCTACGAACGTTGCCTCGATACCGTACCGTTCCGGAAACAGTTCACTGAAAAGTCGCCAAACGGCCTCATACGTCACATCGCTGACAACAACGTGATCGCCACTTTTCAGAAGCGTGAAGAATATCGAATGCAACGCAGCAACACCGGTGCTGAAAACCGCAGCATCCTCAGCGCGCTCCAGCGCTGCCAACTTGCGCTCAAGACAAAGCTGGTTGTGACCCGAGTTACGCGTATAGAACAGCGTCTGGGAATCCGACCAGTCGAGTGCCGATGGGTCAAAAGGCAATTCGTAAGAATTTGCCATGACGATCGGCGTGCGCACTGCACCCGTCGTAGCGTCAATGTGATTTCCGCCATGTACTGCCTGGCTGTCGAATGAGAGAGTCGCCGGTCTTTCCTTGTCGGGTCGTTGCTGAATATTTTTGGTTGCCATATGCTACCTCGCGCAATGGGAAACGGGACCTGGCACCCCAGGTAATCGTTGTTCATGACAGCGCCCTCTTCGGCGCCATCGATCGGATTGCTTACCGAGATGAAGCTGCTCGATGAGTCCATCGCAGTCAAAATCTTGCGACGGGTGTTGCTGAAGTCGGCCATCAGGACATCCCCAGGGATGTGGAATGAACATATCGTAGCAGCCTGAGACCTATCATAACAGTCACAATTTTGCGCCAATTTGACCATAACAGTTGTGCTTGACAAGACGCGCGCGCAAAAATGATAATCGTGACCTCGCCCAGAGGAACATTCGCATGGACACGCATATTCCGTTCCGCTATGAGCAGTTGGCCGAACTCATCGTCGGCATGATCGACAACGGCGCGCTGGCGCCAGGCACGCGTCTGCCATCCGTGCGCGCTGCCAGCGTGCAACACCGCATTAGTATCTCTACGGCGCTACAGGCATACCGTATGCTTGAGGATCGCGGCATCCTCGTTGCGCGGCCGCAGTCGGGCTATTATGTCGCGGTCACACACCGCGGTGGACTCGCGTTGCCGTCGACCTCGCGTCCGCGCCCACGCGCATCGACCGTATCGATTAGCGGAGCCGTCGCGGCATTGCTTGAGCATGCATCGAATTCGAAACTCGTACCACTCGGCTGCGCCGTGCCCAACGCAATGCTGCTGCAATCGAAGCGTCTCGACCTCGCACTTGCGCGTGCCGCACGTCAGCACGGTGCACACTACAACGTCTATTGCGCGCCGCGCGGCGAACTGCTTTTGCGCCGTGAAATCGCGAAGCGGGCGATGCGCGTCGGCCACGTGCTATCGCCCGACGATGTGCTCATCACGAGCGGCTGCACCGAGGCGCTAACGCTCGCGCTTACCGCCGTCGCCAAGCCAGGCGATACGATCGCCATCGAATCGCCCACCTACTTCGGACTCTTGCACACTCTCGAAGTGCTCGGTTTGAAGGCTTTGGAGCTGCCGACCGACCCGGCGCGGGGCGTCGACGTCAGTGCATTCGCAAGCCTGCTCGATACGGAATCGGTGGCGGCCTGCGTGCTATCGTCGAATTTCAGTAACCCGCTCGGCTCGACGATGGCTGAAGCCGACAAAAAGACCCTCCTCGCGCTACTCGCCCAGCACGCCGTTCCGCTGATCGAAGACGATGTATATGGCGATATCCACTTTGGCCGCGAGCGGCCGAAGCCATTCATCGCGCTCGAAGGTGGCTCCAATACAATCTACTGCAGTTCCTTCTCGAAAAGCCTTGCGCCCGGATACCGGGTCGGCTGGATTGTAGCGGGCGCCTACGCGCAACGTGTGATGGAGCGCAAGCTCGCGTTCAGCCTCAGTAGCCCTGTCTTGCCACAAGTGGCGCTGGCGGAATTCCTGGCGAGCGGCGCATATGATGCGCACTTGCGCCGCGTCCGTCGTATCTTTGAAGAGAACCTCGCGCGCATGAGGCGTGCAATTGAAGCAAGCTTCCCGGCCGGGACGAAAGTGAGCCAGCCTGCAGGCGGCTTCGTGCTCTGGCTCGAACTACCGAAGGGATTCGATTCGCGCTCACTCTTCGACGACGCGCTCGAGCAAGGCATTTGCTTTGCCCCCGGCGACGTCTTCTCTGCGAGCCGGCGCTTCCGCAATTGTCTACGCTTGAGCGTAGGATCTGCATGGAACGACCGCATCGAAGACGGCATCCAACGCCTGGGTCAACTTGCGCAGAAATTGCTCGCTCGCTGAACGCGCGATACATGCTCCACCTGGGCGCCGCGAGCTTGTAGACAGCTGCGCCTGGCCGGTTACCTTATCAAGTCGAATACAATTGATTTTCTCGAATACGGTTCATGGAGAAAAATGGTCCGTTGCTCGCAGTTGCTGTCGAATCACTTAATACCCGCGCGACATGTCTACACAAACAGGTATCACTCCTTCGTCTGTATATCGTTGGATATTTCTGGCAACGATCGCCGAAGCTGTTTCCCTATCTGTCGGGGCCGAACAATGGGGCAGTACGGTGATGCCCGGGTGCGTCCAATGCCATTGGTTGATTGGCAAAGGTTCAATCTCAAATACGTCCAGTACCGCATGCTTAAGGCGCCCGCTGTCCAAAGCCGAACGCAAATCGCTGTCATTGATAATTGGTCCGCGAGAAAAATTGATTAGCGATGCGCCGTCCGGCAAACAGGCCAAATTTTCGGCATTGAGCAGACCATTTGTTTCGGGGGTAAGTGGTAAAAGACAAATCAAAATATCAGCCTTCTCCAGCATGGCTTTTAGCGAAGTCTCACCGGAAAAGTGCTCAACGCCTGGTATATTTTTGGTAGCCCGGCTCCAACCACATACGTTGAAACCAGCATCCAAAAGGCGTGTTGCCGCCGCCTCACCCAAAGCGCCCAGCCCGAGCAAGCCGACGGTTTTATTCCCGGGACGAACGTAATCAAGCGATTTCCATTGTCGCAGTGCCTGTTGCCTCGCATACGCAGGCATGTCGCGATGCAGGTACATGGTCCACGCGAGCACTGCTTCGGCCATTGTTACTGCAAGTTGCGGATCGACAAGCCGCACGATTTTTACATGTTTGTTACCGATATCTGCGACCAAGCGTTCGACGCCTGCCCAAACGCTGTGTACCCATTGCAGACGCGGTAAATCCTGTAGATCTGCGGGATTGGGATTGGCGACGATGGCAACGGAACAATTCGCCTTGCTTTCGTTGTCCATTTCATTGAAAGAAATGATTCTTTTGTCAGGCATTGCCTGCTGCAAGGCATGGACCCAGGCAGATGTCTGAGCGTAGCCGTTGGCGGCGATGAACGGAATGGCTACGTCTTTCATTTTGCATAGACTCCATCCAACGTAGCGAAACCCTTGATTTCGATTGGGTTGCCAGATGGGTCAAGGAAAAACATCGTGGCTTGCTCCCCCGGCTCCCCGGGAAAACGAATACTTGGCGCAAGCACAAATTGAATTTTCTCCTCCATCAAGCGTGCTGCCAATAGCCGCCAGTCCGACATCGTCAAAATAACGCCTAGATGCGGCATCGGCACCATATGGTCACCGACTTTTCCGGTATTGCTGGTGGCAAATGGCTCACCCAAATGCAGTGAGATTTGATGGCCGTAGAAATCGAAATCTACCCATGTATCGGTACTGCGTCCCTCCTTGCATCCCAGGATCGCGCCGTAGAATTGGCGCGCCTGTTCCAGATCGCGTACGTGGTAAGCCAGATGAAATAGGGCCTGCATGATTTTCTCCAAATTGTCTGCCAGGTGCATAGCGCGACCTGGTCGAAGTAATGGAATCGTAGCTTTTCCTATTCAAAAGACATAGTATATAATTTTTAATACCTTCGAAAGAATAAGTGATGGATAGCCGCTATTTGAAAAGTCTGATTGCGGTGGTCGATCGTGGTTCTATTGCCGATGCTGCACGCGCGGAGAATCTGACCTCTGCTGCGATCAGCCAACGGATACAGGCACTGGAACGCGAACTTGGGTTCGAGCTACTATCCCGTATTGGCCATGCGGCCAAAGCGACTGAAGCGTGCCTCGGCATCTTGCCGCGAGCGCGGCGTATCGTTCGTGAAGTGGATTTGATGCCGGACGATGCAGACCCAAGCGGTTTGACAGGTACGATTAAATTGGGTGCGATTTCTACGGCATTGACTGGGTTGCTGCCGTCGGCATTGCGTGCGCTAATGGAGCAAGCACCAAAAATCAAGCCGCGCGTCATTCCTGGGACATCGAATTCTTTATATAAATCTTTATTACATAATGAGATCGATGCCGCAATTTTGGTTGCTCCTGCTTTTGAATTACCAAAATCGCTATCTGTTGTTAGCCTCAAAAAAGAGCCGCTTGTACTACTGTCAAAAAAGAAATCGCGTGAAAATATCGCGACAATTTTGCAAAAATATCCGTATATTCGTTACGATCCACAGTCATGGGGTGGTCGTTTCGCGGAAAAATATTTGGCCGATCAAGGAATATTGATTGATCCGCTATTCGATCTTGATGCGTTGGAAGCCATAGCGATGTTGGTTGCCGAAGGAGTCGGCGTGAGTCTCGTACCACGTTGGTCAGGGCTTGAGCGCATTGCAGAAAACTGCGTCGTCACACCTGTAGTCGGTAATGAATTCACGCGTGAGATTGTGCTATTGACGAGGGAAAATGAACGCCCTCACATGATGGCTGCTTTGCTGCAAGCGTTGAGAACCTGACCTCTGTTCGAGGTCATTGTTGGTTTGCGCCGAATTCTGGCATGCATTTTTGCATTGAATCCCGACGGACTATATTGTTGACAACCAAGCCATGGCTTGGTTATCAACAATGCTTTAACCGCGGAAGTAGCGCGCTGGCGTGAACGGCATCTTGACCACTTCCACCGGTACCGGCTTGCCGCGCACGATGGCATGCAGCGATGTGCCGATCTGAGCATGCGCGCTCTCGACATAACCCATCGCCACCGGTGCGCCGACGGTCGGTCCGAAACCGCCGCTGGTGATGCGTCCAATTACCTTGCCGTCGGCATCGACCAGTTCCGCACCTTCGCGGGCGGGCATGCGGTCCTTCAGCGACAGACCAACGCGTTTGCGGCCGACGCCCTGATCCAGCTGCCCTTGAATCACCTGCGCGCCGGGATAGCCGCCGGCACGGGCGCCGCCGCTACGACGCGCTTTCGACAAGGCCCAACCGAGGCTGGCTTCAATCGGCGTGGTCGTGGTATCCATATCGTGCCCATACAGGCACAAGCCGGCTTCCAGGCGCAACGAATCGCGCGCACCGAGACCGATAGGAGCCACTTCCGGTTGCGCCAGCAGCAGGCGCGCCAGCGCTTCGGCCTGCTCATTCGGCACCGATATTTCAAAACCGTCTTCACCGGTGTAGCCGGAACGGCTGATGAAGCATTCAGCGCCTGCCAGCGTTACCTTGGCAGTCTGCATGAAGATCATTTTTGCAGTCGACGGCGCCAGGCGCGCCATGACTGCCGCTGCTGCCGGGCCTTGCAAGGCGAGCAAGGAACGGTCAGTCAATTCCTCGATCTGGCATTTGCCGGCCAGATGCTGGCGCAAGTGCGCGGTGTCCTGCTGCTTGCAAGCTGCATTCACCACCAGGAACAGATGATCGCCGCCGTTGGCCACCATCAGATCATCGAGGATGCCGCCTTCAGGATTGGTAAACAATGCGTAGCGCTGGGTATTCAGCGGCAGGTCGACGATATCGACCGGCACCAGCGATTCCAGCGCCGCTGCGGCGTCCGGACCGCTCAGGCGCAACTGACCCATGTGGGAGACATCGAACAGGCCGGCCTGGCTGCGCGTGTGGTTATGTTCCTTGAGGATGCCGCTAGGGTATTGCAGCGGCATGTCGTAGCCGGCAAACGGCACCATCTTGGCGCCGAGTTCCAGGTGCAGTTGGTGGAGCGCAGTGCGGGCCGTAGGTGCGGCTGTATTGGTATCGCTCATGGCGGAAAATCCTTTTGATTGCTTGATCGGGCGGCGCCTGTCGCCAGGTGCGCTCCGGGTTCACGTATACCGGTTGTCTTGGCAAAACGTGAGCACGAAGCGCCCACCCTACTTGGTGTTTCATTCGCAATCCAGCGTCGAAAAAACCGTAGGGTGGGCGCCCGTGCCCACCTGACTTACCGCCCTATTCGTAATCCGACATCGGCGGGCAGGAACAGACCAGGTTGCGGTCGCCGTAGACGTTGTCGATGCGTCCGACTGGTGGCCAGTACTTGTCCTGGCGCAGCGACTTCAACGGGAACACCGCTTGCTCGCGCGAGTAGCTGCGCTGCCATTCGTCGGTCAGGTCCTGTGTCGTATGCGGCGCATGGCGCAATGCAGTCTGCTCGGCCGTGATATCGCCGTTCTCTACCGCGCGGATTTCTTCGCGGATGGCAATCATGGCGTCGCAGAAACGATCCAGCTCTTCCTTCGATTCGCTTTCGGTCGGCTCGATCATCAAAGTGCCGGCCACCGGGAACGACATGGTCGGCGCATGGAAACCGTAGTCGATCAAACGCTTGGCGACGTCCTCTACCGTAACGCCAGTCTTGTCCTTCAGCGGCCGCAGGTCGATGATGCCTTCATGCGCCACCAGGCCATTGCTGCCGGTGTACAGGATCGGATAATGCGGCGCCAGCCGGTGCACGATGTAGTTGGCGTTCAGGATCGCGATTTCGCTGGCCTGCTTCAGTCCTTGCGCGCCCATCAACGTGATGTAAGCCCAGGTGATCGGCAGGATGCTGGCGCTGCCCCAAGGAGCCGCAGACACCGGCGCGATGCCGCTTTCCATCATCCGGTGCCCAGGCAGGAATGGCGCCAGATGGCTCTTGACGCCGATCGGACCGACACCAGGACCGCCGCCGCCGTGTGGAATGCAGAATGTCTTGTGCAGGTTCAGGTGCGAGACGTCGCCACCGAACTTGCCCGGTGCGCACAGACCGACCATCGCGTTCATGTTGGCGCCGTCGATATATACCTGGCCGCCGTGCGCATGCACGATGTCGCAGATTTCGCCGATCGCTTCTTCAAACACGCCGTGGGTCGACGGATAAGTGATCATCAGCGCCGCCAGGTCGCCGGCATGCTGATCGGCCTTGGCCCGCAAGTCGCCGACATCGACGTTACCCTGCGCATCGCATTGCACTACCACGACCTGCATGCCCGCCATGTGGGCGGTCGCAGGATTGGTGCCGTGCGCCGAGCTCGGGATCAGGCAGATGTTGCGTTTGCCTTCGCCGCGGCTCTGGTGATAGGCGCGAATCGCCAGCAGGCCGGCATACTCGCCCTGCGAACCGGCGTTCGGCTGCAGCGACACCGCATCGTAGCCGGTGCACACGCACAGCATGTGCTCCAGGTCCGCCACCAGTTGCTGATAACCCTGCGCCTGGTTCAACGGTGCAAACGGATGCATGGAACCGAACTCAGGCCAGGTGACCGGGATCATCTCGGTGGTGGCGTTCAGCTTCATGGTGCAGGAACCGAGCGGAATCATGCTGCGATCCAGCGCCAGGTCCTTGTCGGCCAGCGCGCGCAGATAACGCAGCATCTGGGTTTCCGAGTGGTGGCTGTTGAACACCGGATGGGTCAGGTAGGCGCTGCCGCGCTGCAGTCCGGATGGAATCTTTTCTTCCGCCTCGGCTTCCAGCTGGTCAAACGAAGGCAGCGGCTTGCCGACCGCAAAAATCTGCCACAGCGCTTCAACATCTGCGCGCGTCGTGGTTTCGTCCAGCGAAATGCCAATGCTGCCATCGTCGATCAGGCGCAGGTTGACTTGCTGGCCGCGTGCCGCGGCGTGGATGTCCTGGGTATGGCCACCGGTATGCACGGTGATGGTGTCGAAGAATGCTGCTGTCGGCACAGTGTGATGCAGACGGCGAATACCTTCCGCCAGGATCGCTGTCAGGCGGTGCACGCGCTGGGCGATGGTCTTCAGGCCTTGCGGGCCGTGGTAGACGGCATACATGCTGGCGATATTGGCCAGCAGCACCTGCGCTGTACAAACGTTACTGGTGGCTTTTTCGCGACGGATATGTTGTTCGCGGGTCTGCATCGCCAGGCGATAGGCGGGTTCGCCGCGGCTGTCGATGGAGACGCCGACCAGCCGTCCCGGCATCACGCGCTTGTGCGCATCGCGGGTGGCAAAGTATGCGGCGTGCGGTCCGCCGTAACCGAGCGGCACACCGAAGCGCTGCGCGCTGCCGATCACCACGTCGGCGCCGAACTCGCCCGGCGGCGTCAGCAGGGTTAACGCTAACAAATCAGCCGCGACGACGACCAGAGCCTGCTTGCCATGCGCCTGGCGCACGGTATCGGCGTAATCGTGGATTTCGCCGTTCAAGGTTGGGTATTGCAGCAATACGCCGAAGCAGTCGAGCCGCTCCAGGTCCTTGCGGTGATCGCCGACCACGACCTCGATCCCGGTCGGCGCGGCGCGGGTGCGCAACACGTCGATGGTTTGCGGATAGCAGTCTTGCGATACAAAGAATGTGGTGCTCTTGCTTTTCGACAGGCGCTGGCAGAACACCATCGCTTCAGCCGCGGCAGTCGCCTCATCCAACAGCGACGCATTGGCGATTTCCATGCCGGTCAGGTCAGTCACCATGGTCTGGAAATTCAGCAACGCTTCCAGCCGGCCTTGTGAAATTTCAGGTTGATACGGCGTGTAGGCGGTGTACCAGGCTGGATTCTCCAACAGGTTGCGCAGGATGACGGTCGGCGTATGGCAGTTGTAATAACCCATGCCGATATGCGACTTGAACATCTGGTTCTTGCCGGCGATCTGGCGCAGCGCCGCCAGCGTTTCGGCTTCGCTACGCGGGGAGCCAAGAGCAAGCGCTTGTTTTTCCAGGATAGCGCTAGGTACGACCTTCTTGATCAAGGCTTCGATGGAATCGAAACCGAGTGCAGTCAGCATGGCCTTTTGTTGGGTGGTATCCGGGCCGATGTGGCGTTCAATGAAATCGGCGTGTTGCGCCAGATCTTCTAGAGCAGGCCGTGATTGTGTCATGGATGCTTTTCCTTCGTGTGTATCGTGTGTAAACAGTAAGACAGTAGATTGCGTGCGGCTTTGCGTGCTGCTGCCGCTACTTAAGCCTGGCCCTTGATCATGGCTGCATAAGCCGCTTCATCCATCAAACCGTTCAACTCGGCTGCATCGCTGACTTTCATCTTGAAGAACCAGCCGGCGCCCAGCGGATCTTCGTTGATCTTGCCTGGTTCATCGGCCAAAGCCTCATTAATTTCAGTGACTGTGCCGGCAACCGGCATATTGATTTCACTCGCGGCCTTGACCGATTCGATCACTGCAGCTTCGTCGCCCTTGGCGAGTTCGGCGCCGACTTCAGGCAGTTGCACGAATACCAAGTCACCCAGATGTCCTTGGGCAAAGTCGGTGATGCCGACTGTTACCACGCCATCTGCCTCAACCCGCAACCACTCATGCTCAACCGTATATTTCACCTGACTCATGCTTGTATCTCCTTAACGTTCCGTTGGTAAGATCGTGTCGGCCCGAAGTGCCAACCGCGAATTCCGATAGGTTAAGGGGACAGCCCCTATGCTGTCTACCATTGGACCGACTGTTCGAATGCATTTGAGACGCCGATTTTATGCGCCAATCGCAGCCAAATGCCGTGAAGTAAATTGCCAGGCTTTCACAAGCCCATGATTCTAATCAGGATTTTTTTGGCGATAGGCGTAACTGCCGTTGCCGAATGTTTCGCCTGAGCCAAGCAGTCCGGATAATTTATTTTTTACGGCGAGTGCTGGAACGGCGTTTGTGGCAATGAAAAACTCCCGCGGACAGGAAAACAAGCTGTTCACAGGAGCTGGCCGGGGCCGGATTAAATGACCTTCTGCTCGCGCAACGCGGCGATGACATCTTTGCTATAACCGAATTGCCCCAGCACTTCCTCGGTATGCTCGCCCAGCAAAGGCGAACGGGTCACTTCGGTTGCGCTGTCCGACATCTTGATCGGATTGCCCACCGTCAGGTACTTGCCGCGCTTCGGATGATCGACTTCGACGATGGTGCCGCTCTGGCGCAGCGATTCGTCTTCGGCGATTTCCTTCATCGACAGGATAGGCCCGCACGGAATATCGTACTTGTTGAGGATATCCATCGCCTCGAACTTGGTCTTGGTCATGGTCCACTGCTCGATGCGGGCAAAGATCGGTTTCAGGTGCAGCAAACGCGCCGCCGGCGTTGCGTAGGCTTCATCATCGATCCAGCTTTCCTCGCCGATCACCTTGCAGACTGCCGGCCAGACCGCGCCCTGGGTGATGAAATAGATATAGGCGTTGGGGTCAGTTTCCCAGCCCTTGCATTTCAGGATAGAGCCTGGCTGGCCACCACCCGATGCATTGCCGGCACGCGGCACCGCCTCGCCGAATTTGCTGTCCGGGTACTGCGGATATTCGTGCATGGTGCCGGTGCGCTCCAGCCGTTGCTGGTCGCGCAGTTTGACCCGGCACAGGTTGAGCACGGCATCCTGCATCGGCGCCAGAACTTTTTGTCCGCGGCCGGTGTTGTTGCGTTGGTAGAGTGCGCTGACGATGCCGAGCGCCAGGTGCAGGCCGGTGCCGCTATCGCCGATCTGCGCGCCGGTGACCATCGGCGGACCGTCATCGAAGCCCGTGGTGGAAGCAGCGCCGCCGGCGCACTGGGCGACGTTTTCGTAGACCTTGCAGTCTTCGTATTTGCCAGGACCGAAACCCTTGACTGAAGCGACGATCATGCGCGGATTCAATTCCTGGATGCGGGCCCAGCTGAAGCCCATCCGATCCAGCGCGCCAGGGGCGAAGTTCTCGACCAGCACGTCGCACTCCTTGATCATCGTTTCCAGCACCTCTTTCCCTTTGGGATTCTTGGTGTCGAGCGTGATCGAGCGTTTGTTATGGTTCAACATCGTGAAATACAGGCTGTCGACGCCGGGAATGTCGCGCAACTGCCCGCGCGTGGCGTCGCCCTCGCCGGCCCGCTCGACCTTGATGACGTCGGCGCCGAACCATGCCAGCAATTGCGTGCAGGTTGGCCCGGACTGGACATGGGTGAAATCAAGAATACGCACTCCATCCAGTGCTTTGCTCATGACAGTCTCCTTCTTTTAGTTTTATCTGTTACCTGATCATCGTCAGCGCCGTGTCTCCGGCTTAACAATCATCTTACCCGGATTTCACGTTATGCCGGCTGGTTGCTGGATGCCAGCTTCGCCTCCAATTCCGCCAGGCGCTTGCGCAAGCTGCGCTCTTCGACAAAGCGGCTGGTTTCGTCGCGGATAACCGCCACGATGGCCGCCACTTTATTGTCCGCCGTATGCAGCAAGGCGACCGTGAACGCAATCGACAAGGTGCGGCCATCCTTGTGCACCGCCGGCACCCGCAGCACATCGTTGCCGTAGCGGGTGATGCCGGTATCCATGGTCTTCTGGTAGCCGTCCCAATGGCGTTGCCGCTGGCGTTCGGGGATGATCAGGTCGAGCGAGTTGCCGAGCGCTTCTGCGCGAGTAAAGCCGAACATGCGCTCGGCAGCCGGGTTCCATAATGTGATGGCGCCCTGGGCGTCGGAAATCACGATGGCGTCGCCGACCGCCTGTACCAGTTGATCGAAATCGATTGCGGAAGACATGCTGGCGCTCCTCTGTTTAAACAAAGACGGCGCCCTCAGGGGACGCCGTCAATCGCAAGCCGGAAATCATCCGGCTCTCAAGCAATCGTCCTCAGACCGCTTGCGCACTATGCAATTCGGCAATCTGGCCTGCGCTATAGCCCAGGCTGGCCAGAACTTCGTCGGTATGCTCGCCGAGCAATGGCGACCCGGTGATTTCCGGCGTCAGGTCGGAGAACTTGATTGGGCTGCCGACTGTGAGATATTTGCCGCGCTCCTTGTGATCGACTTCGGTGATGGTGCCGCTGGCGCGCAACGACGGATCGTTGGCCAGTTCCTTCATGGTCAGCACCGGTGCGCACGGAATGTCGAACTTGCGCAGGATATCGACCGCTTCGAACTTGGTCTTGTCCTTGAGCCAGACTTCGATCGTGTCGAAAATCTCGGTGATGTGCGGTTGCCGTGCCTTAGGTGTGTTGTAGGCCGGATCTTCGATCCATTCATCCTTGCCGATGGCCTTGCAGATTGGCGCCCAGGCATGGCCCTGGATGGTGAAATAGATATACGCGTTCGGATCGTTTTCCCAGCCTTTGCATTTCAGCACCCAGCCCGGCTGACCGCCACCGCCGGCATTGCCGCCGCGTGGCACGACATCGCTGAAAGTGCCATGCGGATATTGCGGATATTCCTCCAGGTAGCCGAGGCGGTCCAGGCGTTGCTGGTCGCGCAGTTTGACGCGGCACAGATTCAAGACGCTGTCCTGCATCGACACCGCAACCCGTTGCCCCTTGCCGCTCCTGTCGCGGCCGATCAATGCGGTCAGGATGCCGATAGCCAGGTGCATGCCGGTGTTGCTATCGCCCAGCGCGGCAGCGCTGACTGTTGGCGGGCCGTCCCAAAAGCCGGTCGTGGAGGCCGCACCGCCGGCGCATTGGGCGACGTTTTCGTAGACCTTCAGATCATCGTAATGATGGCCATCGCTGAAGCCTTTGACAGAAGCGACGATCATCTTCGGGTTCAGCTCGTTGATGCGTTCCCAGGAGAAGCCCATGCGATCCAGCGCGCCTGGGCCGAAATTCTCGACCAGCACATCGGATTCCCTGATCAGTTTTTCCAGCACCAGCTTGCCTTCCGGTTTTTTGGTATCCAGCGTGAGCGAACGCTTGTTGCTGTTCAACATGGTGAAATACAGGGCGTCGACATCCGGGATGTCGCGCAGTTGCGAACGCGTGACATCGCCGGAACCTGGCCGTTCGACCTTGATCACATCAGCACCAAACCAGGCCAGCAGTTGCGTACATGCAGGGCCGGCCTGCACATGGGTGAAGTCAATGATGCGGATGCCGTCCAGTGGTTTTGCCTTGCTTGTATCTGTAGTCATTTCAAATCTCCTGTTTCGTTTGATCGAATTTGTTTTGCCGGATTATTTGTACATGGTCTGCGCCATGGTTCCAGGCGCATACACGGCCGGATCAACCCAGATGTTGACCACCGCACAGCGACGGGTCTTGCGCACCGCTTCCCGTGCCCGTTGCAAGGCGCCCGCAATCTGCGCCGGATCGCGCACTTCCTCACCGTGCCCGCCCAACATTTCAGCGAACTTGCCGTACGGGATATCGCTCAACAGGTTGCCGACATTGCCGCGCTCTTCGCCGTACTTGGCCAACTGGCCGTAACGGATCTGGTTCATCGCCGAATTGTTGCCGATCACCGCGATATACGGCACACCAAAACGATTCGCCGTCTCCATGTCGAACGAGGTCATGCTGAAGGCGCCATCACCGTAGTAGCACATCACCTCTTTCTCCGGATTGGCCAGCCCTGCCGCAATCGCAAAGCCGGTACCGACACCCAGGCTGCCCAAGGCGCCCGGATCCATCCATTGACCCGGATTGCGCGGACGCACTGCTTGCGCCGAAATCGTCACCACATCGCCACCGTCGCCGATATAGATCGTGTCGTCGTTGAGGAATTCATTGATCTCGTACGCCACCCGATAAGGATGGATCGGTGAACTGTTCGATTTGAACAAGGGCATCAACTTCTCGGTCGCAATCGCTTCCAATTTTTGCAGTTGCTGCATCCATTCACGCCGTTTGGCATGCGCACCCTTGTTGATGCGGCCACTAGCGGCTTGCAATACCGCACCGAGGATGGTGCCGGGATCGCCGACCAGACCCAGCGTGATGTCGCGGTTCTTGCCGACAGTGCGATAGTCCTGGTCGATCTGGATTACTTTGGCATTCAG
>NZ_JBIUZX010000015.1:79540-90132 GCF_044745265.1 Collimonas sp. NPDC087041 | reverse complement strand
AAGCTGATCGTGGTCGATCCGCGCACTACCGAGATGGTGAAGTCGCCGCATGTGCAGGCCGATTATCACTTGAAGCTGCGGCCCGGCACCAACGTCGCGCTGATCACGGCGCTGGCGCATGTCATCTTATCCGAAGGCTTGCAGAAGGAAGATTTCGTTGCTGAGCGTTGCGATCAGAAATCGTACGCAGACTGGAAAGAATTCGTGTTGCGTCCTGAGAACTCGCCTGAACGGATGGCCGAGGTCACTGGCGTGCCCGCAGCTGAACTGCGTGGCGCTGCGCGTTTATATGCCGCCGCCGGCAATGGCGCCATCTATTACGGCCTCGGCGTAACTGAACATGCGCAAGGTTCCACCATGGTGATCGGCATCGCCAACCTGGCAATGGCGACTGGTAATGTCGGTCGCGAAGGCGTCGGCGTCAATCCCTTGCGCGGCCAGAACAATGTGCAGGGCTCCTGCGACATGGGTTCGTTCCCGCATGAACTGCCGGGTTACCGGCATGTCTCGGACAGCACGGTGCGCGGCGAGTTTGAGCAATCGTGGGGTGTCACCCTGAGTCCCGAACCGGGTTTGCGGATTCCGAACATGTTCGATGCGGCGCTCGATGGCAGCTTCATGGGCTTGTATTGCGAAGGCGAGGATATTGTCCAGTCCGATCCGAACACGCAGCATGTGACTGCCGCACTGGCGGCGATGGAATGTATTGTGGTGCAGGACCTGTTCCTCAACGAGACCGCCAAGTACGCCCATGTTTTCCTGCCGGGTTCATCGTTCCTGGAAAAGGACGGCACCTTCACCAACGCCGAGCGCCGCATCTCGCGCGTGCGCAAGGTGATGCCGGCCAAGGCCGGCAAGGCAGATTGGGAAGTCACGGTGGCATTGTCGAATGCGCTCGGCTATCCGATGAACTACACGCATCCTTCGCAGATCATGGATGAGATCGCGGCGTTGACGCCGACTTTCCACGGTGTCAGCTACGCCAAACTGGAACAGGCCGGCAGCTTGCAGTGGCCATGCAATGACGCCGCGCCGGAGGGCACGCCGATCATGCACATCAACCAGTTTGTGCGCGGCAAAGGAAAATTCATCAACACCCAGTATTTCGCTACCGATGAAAAGGTCACGCAGAAGTATCCATTGATCCTGACTACCGGCCGCATCCTGTCGCAATACAATGTCGGCGCCCAGACCCGGCGCACCGACAACGTGCAGTGGCACAGCGAAGACCGATTGGAGATCCATCCGCACGATGCCGAAGACCGTGGCATCAAGGACGATGATTGGGTTGGCATCGAATCGCGGGCAGGGCAGACGGTATTGCGCGCAACAGTGACCGAGCGGGTGCAGCCGGGAGTGGTTTACACTACCTTCCATTTCCCGGAATCGGGCGCCAATGTGATTACCACCGATAATTCGGACTGGGCCACCAACTGTCCGGAATACAAGGTCACTGCGGTGCAGGTGATGCCGGTCAGCCAGCCGTCGGCGTGGCAGACACAATTCAGCCGTTTCACCGAGCAGCAGTTGAAATTGCTGCAGGGACAGTTGGAGGCGGCGGTCACCAAGTGACGACGCAGAGCAGGAGCAGAAAGTAGAGATGAGCGATATGGGCATACCAGAATTCACCACCAGCATTGATGTCGACGTCGAGCGTTGGAACGACGCTGGCGTCAGCAGCAGGCGCGATGTGGTCGCCGAAGAAGTGCCTGTGGCGCTGGAGTACAACGGCATTTCCCATGCAGTGATGATGGCAACGCCGGCGGACCTGGAAGATTTTGCGCTGGGATTTTCGCTGACGGAAGGCATTTTGCAGGATCGCAGCGAGTTGTTCGATTGCGAGATTGTCGAAGCCACCGATGGTATCCAGGTACAGATGCAGATCGCCACGGAACGCTTTGTTGCCCTCAAGGAGAAACGCCGCAACCTGACCGGGCGTACCGGCTGTGGTCTGTGCGGCGCGGAAACCCTGCAGCAGGCGGTGCGCAAGCCGGCGGCGGTGGTGTGCGATGTGCGTTTTTCAGCGTCGACGATTTATGCGGCCATGGCCGCCATGCAGAAGCAGCAGCATTTGCAGCAGGTCACCGGCGCCACGCATGCCGCTGCCTGGCTACAGGCGGACGGCACTATCTCGGTAGTGCGCGAAGATGTCGGCCGGCACAATGCGCTCGACAAGCTGATCGGCGCGCTGGCGCAAAGAAATCCGAAGCATGATTTTGCAAACGGGGCAGTGCTGATCACCAGCCGCGCCAGTTATGAAATGGTGCAGAAATCGGCGACGATGGGTATCGGCTTTATCGTCGCCGTATCGGCGCCGACCGCGCTGGCGATCCGCCTGGCCGAGCAGGCCAACGTGACTTTGCTGGGTTTTGTGCGACAGACGGGCCATGTGGCGTATGCCCATTCCCAGCGTTTGGAAAGGGCAATCTGATGAATGTGCAGCACCTGGTGACAATGGCGAACCAGATCGGTTCTTTTTTTGAAACCATGCCAGACCGGCCGCAAGCGATGTCGGATTTCGCCAATCACCTGAAGCGCAATTGGGAGCCGCGCATGCGGCGCGAATTGCTGCAGCATATCGAGCAGCAGGGCGGCAGCGATCTCAACGATCTGGTGCTTGAGGCGCTGCGGCTGCACGGCGGCATCCTCAAATAATCAAAGGGTTGATCCGGTCGTGCCGCCGGCACGGGCCAATCAGCGCGCAAACACCATCTGCGACGGACTGCCCACGGCAGTATAGCGATCGATGAATTCCAGCTTGCCGCTGGCCTTGTCGATCGCGAACTGGGTGATGTTGTCGCTACGCTGGTTCAACGCATACATGAAACGTCCTTGCGGTTCAATCGCTATGGTGCGTGGATAATCGCCGCGGGTCCAGGTTTCCCCCAGCCATTCAAGCTTGCCTTCGGCGCCCACTGCAAACTGCGCAATGCTGTTGTGCAGGCGATTGGCGGCATACACAAAGCGACCGTCGTCGCTGATGACTAGCCCCGATGCAAAACTGGTTCCCTTGAAATTTTTCGGCAGCGTCGAGACGGTTTGCTTTTCCTGCAAGCTGCCGTCGGCCTGGTTGAGGTGATACAGCGTCAGGGTCGAAGCCTCTTCGTTGATCAGGTAGACGTATCGCCCGCTCGGGTGAAATACGAAATGACGCGGACCGGCGCCGGCCGACGAGGCATCGATGAAGGCCGGCGTATTCGGCTGCAGGCTGCCGTTGGCCGGATCGAAGCGCCATTGATAGATGCGATCCAGCCCCAGGTCTGTGGAAAAGGCAAAGCGGCCGCTTGGGTCGCTGGCGATCATGTGTGCATGCGGACCGTCATGGCCGCTGACGGCAAAACTTCCTTCAACCGCGGCTTCGGGCTGGCGCGCGCCGGCCGGACCTGTGCTTTGTTGCGTTGTTACGGCTGCTTGCAGGCTGCCGTCGGCGCCGAGTGGGAATACTGCGACCGAGCCGCTACCGTAGTTGGCCGTGAACAGATACTTTCCTTGCAGCGCCGGCGACACATGAACCGGCGACGCGCCTTGTGAATCCTGCTGGCTCAGTAACGTCAGCGAGCCGTCGGTGCGATCGACTGCATAGGCGGCCACGGCGCCATGCTTGCTATCTTTGTAATTGGCGACTTCGCTGGCCACATACAGGGTCTTGCCTGTTGCATCCATGGCCAGTTGCGCCGCATTCGGCAGTTGGCTGACCAGTTTGACGCGCTGCAATGCGCCCGATTGCTGGTCGACGCGAAACAGATACACCCCTTCGCCATTAGGGTTGTATGTGCCGACATAGGCGAACGGCGCGGGGGCGGGAGGCGTTGCATTCTCGGCGTGTAGCGGCATGCTGGTCATGGTTGTCAATGCGATGGATAGAAGGGCCATCCTTGCGGACAGGCGGATGGCGGATAAGGTGTTTTGCATGCGGTCTCCGATGGCGGGCGGCGTGTTGCGGGGGCGCGCCGGATTCTTGTTAGCCACGAATATAGGGTGATCCAGACAGAATAGCAACGCACATCATATGCACGAACAAGAAGTCGAGTGGCGACGGGCGTTGTTATATTGCCGCCAACTGAAATCTCGGGCAAACCGCGTTCTCGGCTAAAATGGCTGCCGCGGTGCAGTGCATGTTGCATTATGTTGCGGCGCAGATCATTTGCAGTTCAGTCGCGGTTTATTCGCAGTTCATTGTTATTTGCTGCATGCAAGCTCGATCACAGGCTCCCGATTTCATGGAATTTCAATTCATCAGTCCCAGGAAAAATGCGCTGGTTTATCTGGTCAAGATTCTTACCGGATCGTTGATCGCCTGGTATGGACTGCGTGCGTTGGGTTTGCATGAGCCGTACTGGGCCATGATTTCATTGATTATTGTGACCGAGCCGGATGTTACCCTGGCCAAGGCGAATTTCCGGGCACGGCTCATCAATACGCTGAATGGCTGTGTCGTCGCCTGTCTGGCGCTGGTGCTGCTTGGGCCGGGATTCCTGTCGATGCTGGTTGCTTTGGCAATATCGGTGCTGGTGGCGATGCTGTTGCATAACTATCCAAGCAACTGGCGCCTGGGACCGGCGACTGTTGTCATTTTGATGTCGGCGGCGATCGGCGGCAAAGGCTTACATCAGGAATTGCAGTATGCGCTGCTGCGGGTCGGCGAAGTGATTGCCGGCAGCACCATTGCGTTATTGCAGTCGCTGGCATACTCGTATGCGCTCAAGCGGCTGGGCATGCCGCATTAGCCGATGGCTTGGCGAGACATTCATTGACCGAATCTATTGACGTAAATTCCTTAGCAACACTATAGTGACAAAATGATTTCAGACTTCCACCAATTATCAGAAAAAATCCGCCAACTGGCCGAATTGACGCACGCGTTGCGGCGCGAAAACGCCGATTTGCGTCATCGTACAGTCGTATTGCAGGATGAAAATGCAGAGCTGGCGCGTCGTATCGACGAAGCCCACCTGCGCGTCGCTGCTTTACTCGAAAAAATGCCGGCATTGCCGCAAGATCAGGAGGTTGCATGAGCCAGTTAAGCGTCAACATCATGGGCCAACCCTACACGCTGTCGTGCAAGGAGGGCGAAGAGGCCGCGCTGCAGGAGGCGGTGAAATACCTTGATGGAAAAATGAGCAGCATCCGCGATGCCGGAAAAATCCGCGGTAATGATCGCATCGCAGTCATTGCTGCACTGGGCATTGCTGCCGAGCTATTGGCGACAAAATCGCCTGTCGGCCCGTTGGCGGACCTGACCGTTTCCGAGGTGAATCAGCAAATCGCGACCATGCATGACGTTCTCGACGAAGCGCTGGCGGCCCAGGAAGCACTGTTCTGAAATAACTTGGCATCTTCCCGGGGCACGGCTTGCTGCGGGCGCTTGCGAACCACGCGCAATAAAAACTTTTGCCAAAAGCATTTGACTTGGGAATCGTTTGGGGTACACTAATCACTCCTGCCGTGTTCGCGATTGCCATAAAATCCTTGAACCATTTATACGCAACGGCTGCGGAATTTTGTTCGATAGGTGTGAGCGTCGCTAGTCCGATGAGCCCGAAGTTGAACTAACTGCGGCCAACTTGAATCGCTTTGGTTCAGGATGCCGGCAAAGCGGCACAGGCGGGACTGTATTCAGAGGCGGTTGCACAAAAGTGCAACCGCCTTTTTTATTTTCTGGAATTTCTAGTATTTCTTTTCTACCTCGTAGCGGATCGACGAAATGAATTATTGGCTAATGAAATCCGAGCCGGACGACGCCAGCATCGATGACGTGCTGGCCCTGCCCAAGCAAACGATTGCCTGGTATGGCGTACGCAATTATCAAGCGCGCAATTTCATGCGCGATGCGATGCAGGTTGGCGACGGCGTGCTGTTCTATCATTCGGGCTGTGCGGTGCCCGGTATCGCGGGACTGGCGGAAGTGGCCAGTACGCCTTATCCGGACGAGACCCAGTTTGATCCCAAGAGTAAATACTTCGATCCCAAGGCGAATCGCGAAGAGCCGCGCTGGATGCTGGTCGACGTGCGCGCGTTAAAGAAAACCAGGCTGATCAGCCTGGCCGAATTGCGCGAGCAGGAGCCGCTTGCCGACATGCGTATCCTGCAACGCGGCAATCGACTCTCGATCACGCCGGTCAGCGCCGCCGAATGGCGGCACATCACCAATAAGCTTATGAAGGCGTGATGCCGGGTGCCTCAGTTGGCGTCGCCGGCATCGCATAAAGCTCACGCAGCACATTTTTCTGCACTTTGCCCATCGTATTGCGCGGCAGTTCTTCGGCGAAGAAGACTTGCTTGGGCACCTTGAAATTGGCGATCGTCGATTTCAGCAATTCGATCACACCGCTTGTGGTCAGCTCGGCATTCGGGCGTTTCACGATCACTGCCGTTACCGCTTCACCGAAATCGGCGTGCGGTACACCGATCACCGCCGATTCCAGCACGCCGTCGATATCGTCCAGCACGGTTTCGATTTCTTTCGGGTAGACGTTGTAACCGCCGGAAATGATCAGGTCCTTGCTGCGACCGACGATCGCCAGATAACCGTCGCGGTCGAACTTGCCGACGTCGCCGGTCTTGAAATAGCCATCGGCGGTAAATTCTTCCGCCGTCTTTTCCGGCATGCGCCAGTAGCCCTGGAATACATTCGGTCCCTTGACCTGGATATCGCCGATCTCATCAGCGCCGCAAAGCGTGCTGTGACCGGCTTCGTCGCTGCGCATCAAACGCAGTGACACACCGGGCAGTGGCATGCCGACAGTGCCACCGCGCCGCTCCCCGTCATATGGATTGGAGGTCAGCATCGCGGTTTCGCTCATGCCGTAGCGTTCCAGTATGGTGTGCCCGGTGCGCGCCGAGAATTCGCTGAAGGTATCGGCCAGCAAAGGCGCCGAGCCAGAGATGAACAGGCGCACATTGCGGCAGGTCTCGCGATCGAAGCTGCTGTCTGCCAACAGGCGCACGTAATAAGTCGGCACGCCCATGAAGATGCTGCTGCGCGGCAGTTGGCGGCGTACTTCGGCGGCGTCGAATTTCGGCAGGAAAATCATCTTGCTGCCGTTCAGCAGTGCGCCGTTGGCGGCCACCAGCAAGCCGTGGATGTGGAACAGCGGCAGCGCATGCAGCAGCACGTCGCCGGCTTGCCAATGCCAGTATTGCTGCAGTACCTGGGCGTTCGAACCGATATTGCCGTGCGAAAGCATGGCGCCCTTGCTGCGTCCGGTGGTGCCAGAGGTGTACAGGATGACGGCCAGGTCGTCGGCCTGTTTTTCAACAGTCTCGAACCGGTCAGGATGATGCATCGCGCGAGCCAGCAGCGATCCGGAGTTCTTGCCGTAACCGGCGCTGCCGATCTCGTCCAGCGTGAACAGGTGTTGGGTACCTGCCTTGAACGCAATCTGCGCCACCCAGCCGAAATTCTTTGGCGAGCAGACGAACACCGCCGGCTCGGCATCGCCGATGAAGTACTCGATTTCCGCAGCACGGTAAGCGGTATTCAGCGGCAGGTAGACGAAACCGGCACGCAATGTCGCGAGGTAGAGGATCAATGCTTCCGGCGACTTTTCTACCTGCACCGCAATCCGTGCGCCGCTCGGAAGATTCAAGCTCGTGAGCAAGTTGGCGATCCTGGCCGAAGCGCGCTCGACATCGCCCCAGGTGTAGTACTGGCCGTCGTGGGTTTCGATGCAGCAGGCGGATTGATCGGCGGGAAAGCGCGATGCGAACAGGGCGTAGAGGTTAGCGTTCATGAGTGGGAGTGGTAAAGCGTCAAGGGGCTGCGGCTTGCCGATCTGCGAGGCAGGCCGGCAAGCGCAATTGATGCGGGGTCAGCTTGCGGATTGTTTCGGGACTTCGGCAGGGCCGCCGTAGACAAGTGGTTTTCTGTAGGCGATGACCAGCAATATGATGCCCAATATGATCATCGGCACCGACAACATCTGGCCGGCGGAAATCGTGATGCCGCCGAAGGTGACGTTGTAGTCCGGCACACGGAAATATTCGGTGAAGAAGCGGGCGCAGCCATACAGCAGCGAGAACATGCCGGCTACCGCCATGCGCGGACGTGGCTTGCGCGAGAAGAACCAGAGGATGATGAACAGCAGTATGCCATCGACCAGCATCTGGTAGATCGGCGAAGGATGGCGCGGCAGGTTGTCGACGTTCGGCCAGATCATGGCCCATGGCAGCGACGGATCGGATACGACGCGGCCCGGCAGTTCGCCATTGATGAAATTGCCGAGACGGCCGGCGGCATAGCCGAGCGGCACCATCGGTGCGATGAAATCCATGATGTCCATCAATTTGCGGCCGGATTTGCGGCCCCACAAGGCCATTGCAATCAGGACCCCAATAAAGCCGCCGTGGAACGACATGCCGCCCTTCCACACCGCGATGATTTCCGCCGGGTTGGAAAAATAATAGACCGGATCATAGAAAAACACCTGCCCCAGGCGGCCGCCGATGACCACCCCGAGTACGCCATAGAACAGCATGTCGTCGATGTCCTCTTTTTTCCAGCCGGCGGCGGCGATATGCGGTTGCTTGATCCGGATGCGGCCAACCCAGATGAACTGGATGAAGGCCAGCAGGTACATCAGGCCGTACCAGCGCACATGGAGCGGGCCTAATGAAAAGGCAATCGGATCGGGCAGGGGATGAATCAGCATGTTTTATTTCTTTCTTAATAATTCCAAAAAAGCTTGCAGCACCGGTGAAACATTATCGCGGCGCCAGGCCAGGCCGGTCTCGACCAGCGGTGTGGCGTCCTGTAATTCGCGATAGTCGACCCCCGGGCGTTGCAGGTTCGACACCGATTGTGGCACAAGCGCGATTCCCATGCCAGCCGATACCAGGCCGACGATGGTTTGCATCTGGATTGCTTCCTGGCCGATATCGGGGGTCAGGCCGGCTGCGCGGAAGCAGCCGAGGATGGTGTCATGGAAGCCCGGCGAAATGCGGCGCGGGAAAATGATCAACGGCATGTCGGCCACCGAACTCAGTGCGATCCGGCCCTTGCCGCGCAACGCCTTGAGCCCGGTTGGGGCGGCCAGCACCAGCGGTTCGGATAATACCGGCAGATAATCGAGCGCCAGCTTTTCCTTGTCCGGCAGCGGTGGGATCAGCAGGCCAGCGTCGATGCGTCCGGCCATCAACTGCGCCAGCTGGAGGTCGCTGGTGGCTTCCTGCAGGTCGATCTGGACGCTTGGGTAGGTTTCCCTGAACGCGCGCAGCAACGGCGGCAGGATGCTGTAATCGGCGGTGGAGACAAAGGACAGCGTGAGCAGGCCGGATTCGCCGGAAGCGGCGCGCCGCACCAGATCAGGCAGGGCGCCGGCTTGTTGCAGCAGGCGCTGCGCTTCCGGCAGCAGCGCCAGGCCGGCCGGTGTCAGCGCGACGCTGCGTTTGGTGCGGGCAAACAACGGCGTGCCCAGGTTGGCCTCGAGCGCCTGGATTGCCTGCGACAACGGCGGCTGCGTCATGTGCAAGCGCAAGGCGGCACGGCCGAAATGCCGCTCTTCGGCAACGGCGACGAAATAACGCAATTGCCGCAGTTCTATGTTCATATCAATGCCGCCAAACAAAAAGCCGGCTTTTTCCCGGCTTTGTGTTTGGCGCGCTAGTAGAAATCCCGGTCAACTCAGCGGCCAGGACGTTTATGGTTTTCAAAGGTTTTCTTGACCCGTTCCTGTCGGGTTTTCTCGATGGCTTCATGCGCCTTGCGTTTGTCACGACCAAGCATGCGTTCCAGGAATTCGAACCAGATAAAGGCGACCGCCATCAGGGCTGCAATCCACCACCACGATATGCTGGCAAACGGCCCGACCTCAAAGTATTTGAGTGCAGATAGCAAAACGATAATGATTATCAGTGGCATGGTATTCCCTTTTGTTTGCCGAAAGGATAGAAGGAAAGGTAGCGGCGGTCAACGTATGCTGGTCTAATATGTCGAAATCAAGATGTAGGTAGGTGATTCCCGAATATGAGACAATGCTCTCCGGCAGGTAAGATGGGAACACTTTTTTTGACGGAGATAAGCATGAAACGTTTTTTGTTGATCTGTGCGTTGCTCGGTGCAACGGTATCGGGTTCTGCGCTGGCTGATGCCGGCCTCGATCTGGCAAAGGCGAAGAATTGCCTGGCCTGTCACTCGGTGCAAAACAAGGTGGTCGGTCCGGCATACAAGGATGTTGCCGCGAAATTTGCCGGTCAAAAAGGCGCTGAAGACATGCTGGTGCAAAAAGTCCTGAAGGGCAGCACAGGCACTTGGGGTGCGATCCCGATGCCGGCGAATCCGCAAGTGAGCGAAGCCGAGGCACATACTCTGGTCAAATGGATCTTGTCGCTGAAGTAAGACCGCAGTGACACTATGAAGAAAGGCGCTCGCAAGAGCGCTTTTTTTTTGCCTGTGGATTTCACAGTGCGGCATTTGACGGCCGATCCACGCGGCCATCCAACAAAAAAGCGCCCCGGCAGGGCCGGAATGCTTTCGCCGAGTTGTAGGGTGGGCAGATTTCTGCCCACGCCGAATTTGCTCAGCGACTGACCGACCTTCCACGTGGGCACCAGTGCCCACCCTACGAGTTGCATTTGACGGCCGATCCACGCGG
>NZ_JBIUZX010000015.1:0-79443 GCF_044745265.1 Collimonas sp. NPDC087041 | reverse complement strand
CGGCCATCCAACAAAAAAAGCGCCCCGGCAGGGCCGGAACGCTTTCGCCGAGTTGTAGGGTGGGCAGATTTCTGCCCACGCCGAATTTGCTCAGCGATTGACCGACCTTCCGCGTGAGCACCAGTGCCCACCCTACGAGTTGCATTTGACGGTCGATCCACGCGGCCATCCAACAAAAAAAGCGCCCCGGCAGGGCCGGAACGCTTTCGCCGAGTTGTAGGGTGGGCAGATTTCTGCCCACGCCGAATTTGCTCAGCGACTGACCGACCTTCCGCGTGGGCAGCAGTGCGCACCCTACGAGTTGCAATTGACGGCCGATCCATGCTGCCATCCAACAAAAAAAAGCGTTCCGGCAGACCGGAACGCTTTCGCAGGGAAATACAGCGACGTGCTTACTTGGTCACGGCGAGCTGGGTGCGCTGACCATCGCGATAGGTGTACAAGGTGATGGTGCCGTCCTTGATATCGCCCTTCGGGTCAAACGAAATCATGCCGGTCACGCCTTTGTGGTGGATCTTGGCCAGTTCCGGCAGGTACTTCTTCGGATCGGCCGACTTGGCTTTTTGCATTGCATCGGCCATGGTCATCAGCGCATCGTAGGTGTACGGTGCGTAAATCACGACATCCTGGCCGTACTTCTTCTTGTAGGCGGCCTTGAAATCTTCCAGGCCCTTGCGTGCCGACTCTTCGACGCCGCCGGCTTCCGCGCAGATAACCTGGTCGTTGCTCATGCCGTCGCCAGCCAGCTTAGGCAGGTCGGAAGTGCAGATGGCGTCGCCGCCCATGTACTTGGCCTTGATGCCCAACTGCTTCATCTGGCGCAGCATCGGGCCGCCGCCGGCGTCCAGGCCGCCAAAGAACACGACATCAGGTTTCTTGGTCTTGAACGAGGTCAGGATCGCGTTGAAATCGGTTGCCTTGTCGTTGGTGTATTGTGTGGCGACAATCGTCATGCCGGCAGCCTTGGCCGCCTTGGTGAATTCTTCTGCCAGGCCTTGGCCGTAGGCCGTACGGTCGTCGATTACTGCAGCGGTCTTGGCATGCAGTGTCTTGGCCGCGTAGCGACCCAGGGCGCCGCCCAACTGGCTGTCGTTGGCGACCACGCGGAAAGTCGTGTTGTAGCCTTGTTGCGTGTATTTGGCGCTGGTGGTCGACGGTGAAATCTGTGGGATACCGGCGTCGTAGTAAATCTTCGATGCTGGAATCGAGGCGCCGGAATTGACGTGGCCGATAACGCCGGCAACCTTGGCGTCCACCAGTTTTTGCGCCACTGCGGTAGCCTGTTTCGGATCGGATGCATCATCTTCCGAGACCAATACGAATTTGGTTTTCTTGCCATCCAGCGTAATGCCCTGGGCATTCAATTCTTCGATCGCCATTTTGGCGCCGTTTTCATTATCCTTGCCGATGTGGCCGATCGGACCGGTGATCGGGCCGACGTGGGCGATCTTCACCACTTGCTCCTGGGCGAATGCAGAACCGGCGAAAGAAAGGGCGATGGCGGCCGCCAATGGAATCAATTTACTGTTGCGCACTAGATTTCCTCCTAAGGATTTTAACTTTATAAATAATGGTAAGCGGCCTTTCGACAGCCGACTTCTATACTGGTTCGGTAAGAAACCGAGGACTTAAACGTTACAACATATGAATCGCTTCGCAAAGCGCTTTTATATGTTTTTTTATTAATTTTACCGATTGATATGCGTAATTTATCCATACGGACAGTGGTGGCGCCGGCCTGATCTGGCGTGTTCCCGCCAATAACACCTTCCACCAAAATAAAAAAGCGTCCCGACGCACAGGCCGGAACGCTTTTGCAGAAGCCAGGATCCTTTCAGATCTTACTTGGTGACGGTCAGCAGTGTGCGCTTGCCATCCTTGTAGGTGTACAAGGTCAAGGTGCCGTCCTTGATGTCGCCCTTGGCATCGAACGCGATCATGCCGGTCACGCCCTTGTGGTGGATTTTCGCCAGTTCCGGCAGATACTTCTTCGGATCGGCTGAATTGGCTTTTTGCATCGCTTCGACCAAGGTCATCACCGAGTCGTACGAGTATGGGGCATACAGCTTGACTTCGGCATTGAATTTCTTCTGGTAGGCTGCCTTGAAATCGTCCAGGCCTTTCTTACCTGAATCCTCGACGCCGCCAGCTTCAGCACAAACCACCTGGTCGTTGATCAGGCCATCGCCGGCCAGCTTGCCCAGCTCTGCGGTGCACATGCCGTCGCCGCCCATGAATTTAGCCTTGATACCGAGTGCTTTCATCTGACGCAACATCGGGCCGGCAACCGCATCCATGCCGCCGAAGAAAATTACGTCTGGATTCTTGGCCTTGATCGAGGTCAGGATGGCGTTGAAATCGGTTGCCTTGTCGTTGGTGAACTGGGTGGTGACGATATTCACGCCAGCAGCTTTTGCGCCCTTGGCAAATTCCTGCGCCACGCCTTGGCCATAGGCAGTGCGGTCATCGATGACTGCGATATTTTTTGCGTGCAGCGTGTTTGCCGCATAGCGACCCAGGGTGCCACCCAATTGGCCGTCATTGGCGACCACGCGGAATACGCTGTTGAAGCCTTGCTGGGTGTATTTCGGGCTGGTGGCGGCAGGCGAGATTTGTGGGATGCCGGCATCGTAGTAGATCTTGGAGGCGGGGATCGTGGTGCCGGAATTCAAATGGCCGATCACACCGTCGATTTTTGCGTCGACCAGCTTCTGTGCCGCCGCCGTGCCTTGCTTCGGATCGGAAGCATCGTCTTCTGCCAGCAGGACGAATCTGACTTTCTTGCCGCCGAGAGTGACGCCCTTGGCGTTCAATTCCTCGACTGCCATCTTGGCGCCGTTTTCCATGTCCTTGCCAAGATGCGCGGAAGGGCCGGTGACCGGGCCAACATGGCCGATCTTGACGATTTGTTCTTGTGCGTAAGCCGAGGTGGATGCGGCCAGGGCCAATGCGATTGCTCCAGTTAGCGGTAACATTTTGTTCTTGATCTGCACTGATTGATTCTCCTAAGGATAAATTTTTGAGGCTGTCGCGATTGCTGTTTCCGCCTGCTCAATGAGCGGAACATGGTGACGTTACAACAAAAAAAATTGTTCGGAAAGAATTTTCCTGCGTTTTTGCCAATACCCGTACCCGTCATACGGGCAATTGGCAGTTTCGATTTGGCGATTGAGGAACCACAGGTGGATCAAGCGAGGGGAGTGTTGCGCGTGGTGGCGCGGGATATTTGATGAGGCGAAATAATCTTGAGGCAGAATAAAAAAAGCGTTCCGGCAATCAAGCCGGAACGCTTCTGGTGTGCTGCTACGTAAGTTACGTATTGCGTGCGACGATTATTTTGTCACGGTCAGCAGTGTGCGCTTGCCATCCTTGTAGGTGTACAAGGTCAGCGAGCCGTCCTTGATGTCGCCCTTTGGATCAAAGGCGATTTCGCCGGTCACGCCTTTGTGGTGGATCTTGGCCAGGAAAGGCAGATATTTCTTCGGATCGGACGAACCGGCTTGCTGCATGGCGTCAACCATGGTCATCAGCGCATCGTATTCATACGGTGCGTAGATCACGACTTCCTGGTTGAAACGTTTTTGGTAAGCCGCCTTGAAGGCTTCCAGTTCGGCCTTGCCGGCATCTGGTACACCGCCAGCTTCAGCACAGACTACCTGGTCGTCTTTCAAGCCTGCGCCAGCCAGCTTGGCCAGCTCAGTGGTGCACAGGCCATCGCCGCCCATGAACTTGGCCTTGATGCCCAGCTGATCCATTTGACGCAGCATCGGACCGCCGACAGCATCCATACCACCGAAGAAGATCACGTCAGGATTCTTGGCCTTGATCGAAGTCAGGATGGCGTTGAAGTCGGTTGCCTTGTCGTTGGTGAACTGAGTCGCCACGATGTTGGCGCCGGCTTTCTTGGCGCTCTTGGTGAACTCTTCAGCTACACCTTGGCCGTAGGCGGTACGGTCATCGATCACGGCAATATTCTTGCCCTTCAGCGTATTGACCGCATAGCGACCCAGTGTGCCGCCCAGTTGGCCGTCGTTGGCAACAACGCGGAAGGCAGTGTTGAAGCCTTGCTGGGTGTATTTTGGATTGGTGGCGGAAGGCGAGATTTGTGGAATGCCGGCATCGAAATAGATCTTGGATGCAGGAATGGTGGTGCCGGAGTTCATGTGGCCGATGATGCCCTTGACCTTGGCGTCTACCAGTTTCTGTGCAGCTGCGGTGCCTTGTTTCGGATCGGAAGCGTCGTCCTCTGAAGCCAGTACGAATTTCACCGGCTTGCCGCCGATCTTGGTGCCCTTGGCATTCAATTCCTCGATCGCCATCGTCGCGCCATTCTCATTGTCCTTGCCGATGTGGGCGTTAGGACCTGTGAGCGGGCTGACTTGGCCGATAGTGACTACTTCTTGTGCCGAAGCCGAGCCTGAGAAGCCTGCAAAGGCGAAAGCCATGGCAATTGCACCAGCCAACGGAATCATTTTGATCTTGTTCTGCATGAATGTCCTCCTGAGGATTTAAAATAAAACAAAGCAAATACAGTTTCACCATCCGCTGCTTATTAACTACGCATTCAGTGCCCTGAATAAAGCAACGTTACAACATAAAAAACGCTTCGCATAGCGGTTTTTTGCGAATTATTGAAACAGTCGAATCGCACCTCAAAAAGATGGTATGAGCAAACATCACACGCTAGACAAAGTCGACCGAAAGCTCCTCAACTTGCTGCAGCGCGACAATCAAATGCCGACCCGGACGCTGGCCGATAAAGCACACATTTCCCAACCAACCTGCCTGCGCCGCCTGCGCGATCTGCGTGAGGCCGGCATCATCAGCGCCGACGTCTCGCTGGTCGATCCCTTTGCCCTCGGCTACGGCATGCTGGCTTTCCTGGAAATTTCGCTGAATAACCAGTCCGACGAGCATATGCAGGAATTCGAGTTACGCATGAACAAGGAAGCCGAGGTCATGCAGTGCTATTTCGTGTCCGGCGATTACGATTATTTCCTGGTCGTGCATGTGATCGATATGGATGCCTATTATCAATTCGTGCGGCGAGTCATTTCCGGTTCCGGCAATGTGCGTCATTTCCAGTCCCGTTTTCCAATGAAGCGCGCCAAATTCGTTACCCGGGTTGCATTTGATGAAAAGCCGCCGACGGTTCAGGTGCGTGTCGCCAAATGATGCACTCGAACAGTGCGCCTGCCTGCCAAAAAATGCGCTCCAACTGATTCCCTGCTACCCATACGCAAAAAGCGCGCCATGCCAATGGCGCCAGGAGTTTTGCCGATGCAGGTGCGAAAAAAAAGACCGTTGCTGTTGCCAGCATCGGTCTTTTTTTCATTCACGCGGCGATGATAGCGCTGCTCATGCTTCCACTGGACGCGGCAGAATCAACGGTCCAGGCGCTTGCCGCGGCACGCCGGTAAAGGCGAAGTCAACTTCAGGCCGGCGGCCGGATACGATTTCGGCGATCGCGCGGCCGGAACCGCAACCCATGGTCCAGCCGAGGGTGCCGTGGCCGGTGTTGAGGAACAGGTTGCTGATCCTGGTCTTGCCGATGTACGGCACGTTGGATGGCGTCAACGGACGCAAGCCGGTCCAGTAAACCGGATTGTCGTAGTCGCAACCGTCCGGGAACAGTTCGCGGGTGCGGCGCGTAATCGCCTCGCAGCGGGTGGTGTTGAGTTCGCGCGTGTAGCCGTTCAATTCGCAGGTGCCGGCGACGCGCAGGCGGTCGCCCAGGCGCGAAACCACCAGCTTGTAGCCGTCGTCGGTCAGCGACACGGTTGGCGCCGCATCCGGATTGGTGATCTTGTAGGTGGCCGAATAGCCCTTGCCCGGATAGATCATCAGATCGATGCCAAGCGGTTGCAGCAGCTGGGTAGAGAAGCTGCCCATGGCGACCACGAAAGCATCGGCGTGCAGGACTTCATGGCGGCCGTCCGGATTGATGACCTCGACGCCGGTGATCTTGGCGGCGGCGCCGCTGCCTTCGGTGATCAGGCGCGTGATGCTGGTGTTGTAGCGGAAGTTGACGCCGGCTTCGGCAGCCTTGCCGGCCAGGCCGGAGGTGAACTTGTAGACGTCGCCGGATTCATCGGTGGCGGTGAAATCGCCGCCGACGATCTTGTCGCGGATGCGCGCCAATGCCGGCTCGATCTTGACCACTTCGTCGGCGCTGATGGAATCGCGCTGGCAGCCCAGGTCGCGCATCAGTTGTGCGGCCGGCAGCGAGATGTCGAATTCTTTTTGATCGGTGTAGAAGTGCAGGATGCCGCTGGTCAGGCAATCGTAGTCGATATTGGTTTCAGCGCGCACTGCTTGCAGCGTCTGGCGGCTGTATTCGCAGATGGCGACGATCTGGCGGATGTTGTCGTTGGTGCGTTTTGGCGTGCATTCGCGCAGGAAATTCACGGCCCATTTCCATTGCAGCCATTCCGGGCGGAAGCGATACAGCAGCGGCGCATCTTCCTGCCCCAGCCACTTCAAGACCTTCATCGGCGCTTGCGGATTGGCCCAAGGTTCGGCATGCGATACCGAAATCTGGCAACCGTTGGCGAAACTGGTTTCCTGTGCAGCGCCGGGCTGGCGTTCGATCACGGTGACGTCGTGACCTTCCTTGTTCAGGAACCATGCGGATGTGGTCCCGATAATGCCAGCGCCCAATACAATTACTTTCATCTCATCTCCAAATACCACCATTTATGATAGCGCTATTGTAAGAAAATTGAGATTTTTTAGGCGATCAAAATCTGGCTCGAAAATTTTACTTTGAACTATGGATCTGTAATTTATGACTGAAAATCAAAAAAATAGTCTTACAAATTTTGTTTTTGCAATTTCACCAATTCCAGTGATACCGCCCGGCAAATAACTTCGTCCAAGGTCTGGTGCAAACCTTCCCGGATCTGCGCCGCCATGCCTTCGACTGCGGTCTGCAACACGTCGGCCAGGCCGTCGCGCACCCGCTGCTCAATCACGAAATCGATGCGGTCCTGCAGTTGCTTCAGCACTTTTTCCTGGACTTCGGTTGCCAGGCGCTCCCAGTCTTGCCGGCTCAACGTCGGTTCCTGCCGGGTTTGCGGCAGTTCGAAATGATCCGACTCGATGGCCGGCAACGCCGGCGCCTGCGGCGTATCGATAATGTCGGTCAAAGTCGGTAACGGCTCAATGACCTCGGTCAATAAAGGGATATTGGCGTCAAGCTTACCGTTGTTCATGGGACGTTCCTCATACATTGTCAGCAACAAAGTGCGTCAGCGGATAGCCGCGCTGCTGATAAAAGCGATAGCGCTCGCGGCCGCCGGCGACGTCGGCAGCATCAAGCGAGATGATTTCAAACATTCTTTCGAAGCGGGCGAAATGCTGCGGCGTCTTGCCGGACAGGTTGATCAGGATCTGGTGATGCGGCAGCTCGGCCGCCTCGTCGACGGCGAGGATGATCGGGGTTTGCGCTGCCAATGGATCGCCGGCTGCGACGTGCGGCAGGAAATCGTGTTCGGAAAAAGTCCACAAGGCGCGGTCCAGCGCAGCCTGCTCTTCGGCGTTGCTGCTCAATATGACAATCTGGCGCTGGGCCGAACGGGCTTTACGCACCAACCGGCATGTGTACAGAAATTTGTCCGAAATATTGGTGTGAAAGTCGATTTGCGTCATGAATAGAGGTGTCTGGCTGTGGCGTAACGGCCGGCGCGGCGTCTGGCAAGGAGGGTTTCATCCTGCACCAGGCGCCGCGCCAAGCTTAAAATCGGAAACCGGGCGGCGCATTGCCGGCGGCTGGTGGTGCATCGGTGCCAGCGGCAGTGTCGGCCGGGGTGGTGGCGGCTTTATCGGCTGGTTTGGCGCTCGGCGCCGCAGCGACCGGCGCGGCATTGCGATAGCCTTTCGGCAAGCGATTGCTTTGCGGGTAGCCGGCTGAAGTTAGCGTAGTGTTCCAGGTGCCGCTATCGAAGCCGCTTTGCTTGTCGCGGCCGACGGTCAGCACAGGCAACTGGTCTTCGCCGGTGATTTTGCGCAGGGCTGCGATGTCTTCATTGCTTTTGATCGTTTTTTCCGTGAACGGAATCCCACGTCCGGTCAGCAGCTTGCGGCCGTCGTCGCAAGGGATGCATTTATCCGAACTATACAAGGTGACCGGGCTGTTCTTGACTGCCTGCGCCAATTCATAGGGTAGAGGATCGGCGTCGCCGCCGATGCTGCCAGTCTTTTTCTGCACCACGTTGCCGGTTGCCGGCGGCGTGTCGCTATAGGTCACTTTGCCGTCGGGACCGATCGATTTGTACAGTTGCGCCTGTGCGCTGGTCGCCAGCAGCAGAATAGCTAGTGAAAAAAACGGTGCAGCAAATTTCATCCTCTTCCCCTCATAGATAGATTCATGGAATCGCCGCCATCTGGCGGATCGGCTGTCAGATAAATAACTGGTGCTTCAGGTGGCCGTGGCCATGCCGCTATGTCGCAGCAAGGCATCGATGCTCGGTTCGCGTCCGCGAAATGCCTTGAACGATTCCAGCGCCGGCCGCGAACCGCCGACCGCCAGGATTTCGTCGCGGAATTTACTGCCGGTGGAGGCCGAAACGACATTGCCGCTGCTGGCTGCGGCTTCTTCAAACGCACCATAGGCATCCGCCGACAGCACTTCAGCCCACTTGTAGCTGTAGTAGCCGGCTGCATAGCCGCCAGCGAAGATATGGCCGAACGAATGCTGGAAGCGGTTGAATGCCGGCGGTGTGACGACCGCGATCCGGGCGCGCACCTGGTCGATCACTTCCTGCACGCTTTGCTTGCCGTACGGATCATAGTCGTCATGCAGGCGCATGTCGAACAATGAAAATTCGACCTGGCGCAAGGTTTGCAGGCCGGACTGGAAATTCTTGGCGGCGATCATCTTGTCATACAGCGCGCGCGGCAGCGGCTGGCCGCTTTCCGCTTCGGACGTCATGTGCTGCAGTACATCCCACTCCCAGCAGAAATTTTCCATGAATTGCGATGGCAATTCGACCGCATCCCATTCGACGCCGGAAATGCCGGATACGCCGATTTCGTCGACCTGGGTCAGCATGTGATGCAGGCCGTGACCGAATTCGTGGAACAGCGTGATCACTTCGTCGTGCGTGAACAGGGCGGGCTTGGCCTTGCCGTCGATGACGGCGGGCGCGGTGAAGTTGCAGGTCAGGTAGGCGATCGGGGTCTGGATGTCGTTGCCGATCCGGCGCCGGGCGCGGGCGTCGTCCATCCAGGCGCCACCGCGTTTGCCGTTGCGGGCGTACAGGTCGAGGTAGAACTGGCCGATCAGCTTGCCGTCTTTTTCAATCCGGAAAAACTTGACGTCAGGGTGCCACACCGCTGCCTGGTCGGTACTGATGTCGACTGAGAACAGCTTTTGCACCAGGTGGAACAAGCCTTCGATCACGGTCGGTTCCGGGAAGTACTGCTTGACCTCCTGTTCGGAGAACGCATAGCGCTGTTCGCGCAGTTTTTCGGCGGCGTAGGTCAGGTCCCAGGCTTCCAGCGTCTCCAACCCGAGCTGTTGCTGGGCGAAGGCGCGCAGCTCGACCAGGTCCTGCTCGGCGAACGGGCGGGCGCGGCTGCCGAGGTCTTCGAGGAAGTGGATCACTTCTTCGGAAGTCTTGGCCATCTTGCGCACCAGCGACAGTTCGGCGTAATTCTTGTAGCCCAGCAGCTTCGCTTCTTCGTTGCGCAGGCGCAGGATCTCGACGATATTGGCGCTGTTGTCCCACTCCGGCTTTTCGCCCAACTCGGAAGCCTTGGTGGCGTTGGCGCGATAGACGGTTTCGCGCAGCGCGCGGCTATCGGCGTATTGCAGGATCGGGAAAAAGGACGGGAAGTGCAGCGTGAATTTGTAGCCGTCCTTGCCGTCCTGTTCGGCGGCGCTACGCGCGGCTTGCCGCACATCGTCAGGCAGGCCGGCCAGTTCGGCTTCATCAGTGACGAACAAGCCGTAGGCGTTGGTGGCGTCGAGGATGTTTTCCGAGAAGCGGGTGGTCAGCGCCGCGTGTTTTTCTTGGATCGCGGCGAAACGGGCTTTCTTGTCGGCCGGCAGTTCGGCGCCGCCCAGGCGGAAATCGCGCAAGGCGTTGTTGACGATCTTGCGCCGCGCCGTCGACAACGAGGCGAAATCGAGATGGTTCTTGATTGCCTTGTATTTATCGAACAAGGCCAGGTTCTGCGCCAGCGCGGTCCAGAATTCGATCAGTTTCGGCTGGTTTTCGTTGTACGCAGCACGCAATTCCGGCGTGTCGGCTACCGCATTCAAGTGACTGACAATGCCCCAGGCACGACTCAATTTCTCGGTCACATGTTCCAGCGGCGCAACGAAGTTGTCCCAGGTGGCGGCGTCGGTCGAGGCTTCCAGCAGGGTCACAACGGTATGCGCTTGCTGCAGCAGGGCGCTAATTGCCGGCGTGATGTCGGCCGGCGTGATGCGGTCGAATTGCGCCAGGCCGGTGAAGTCGAGCAGGGGATTACTGGCGTTGATTGCGGTAGAGGTCATTACAGTTAGATTCTTTCTGCGGCTTCGATGGTGTTGACGAGCAGCATGGTGATGGTCATCGGCCCGACGCCGCCCGGCACCGGGGTGATATAACCCGCGACCTCCTTGGCGTTAGCGAAGTCGACATCGCCGCACAGCTTGCCGTTGTCGTCGCGGTTCATGCCGACGTCGATGACGACGGCGCCCGGTTTGACCATGTCGGCGGTGACGATGTTGCGCTTGCCGGTGGCGACCACCAGGATGTCGGCCATGCGCGTATGCAGGCCAAGGTCGCGGGTCTTGGAATTACAGATGGTGACGGTGGCGCCGGCTTGCAAGAGCAGCATCGCCTGCGGTTTGCCGACGATATTCGAGGCGCCGACGACGACAGCGTGCGCGCCGCGCACCGGATAGTCGATCGATTCCAGCATTTTCATCACGCCATATGGCGTACATGGGCGGAACAGCGGTTGGCCGGTCATCAACAGGCCGGCATTGCTGATATGGAAACCGTCGACATCCTTTTCCGGCGCGATCGCTTCAATCACCTTGTGCGAATCGATATGTGCCGGCAGCGGCAACTGCACCAGGATGCCATTGATCTTCGGATCGGCATTCAGGGCATCGATGCGCGCCAGCAGCGCGGCTTCGGTCAGGTCGGCGTCGTATTTTTCCAGCACTGAGTAGAGGCCGTTGTCTTCACAGGCCTTGACCTTGTTGCGCACGTACACCTGCGAGGCCGGGCTGTCGCCGACCAGGATCACCGCCAGGCCGGGCTGCTTGCCTTGGGCGGTCAATGCGGCGGCGCGCTTGGCGACATCGGCGCGCAGTTGTTGGGAGAGGAGGTTTCCGTCGATCAGTTGGGCTGGCATAGTAGGAGCAATCGAAAAATATGAGCAAAGCAGGATTATAAGGGGTGAGCGCCCTATAAATTTGCGCCGTTGGGGCTTCGTTGCGGATTTATTGAATATTGTTTATTTGGCATGTGTGAGGCGCTGGCTGGCGTGGCGCCTGATTGTCAATTGCGCGCGAGGCGGCATCCAACGCATTCTTTCATTTTCGGCTATTCTCGCCTTCTACGACCCTATTACGGGCAGCAATAAAGTCAAAACAGGCCCAAGGCCGATACGACAAATTTGAAAAAAAGGATGCTGAATTGACTGATCATTACACACGCCGGCTGGCGCTGCTCGGGCAGGAGCAGCACCGCGGCTTGCTGGACCAGGGCTTGCGCGGCATCGAGCGGGAAACCTTGCGCGTCGACGGCAACGGCCGTCTGGCGCTGACGCCGCACCCGCGCGCGCTGGGCTCGGCGCTGACGCAGCCGCAGATCACTACCGACTATTCGGAATCGCTGCTGGAGTTCATCACGCCGGCCGAGCATGACATTGGCACCGCGCTGGATGAACTGGATGCGATCCATCGCTTCGTCTATTCCAAGCTGGGCGACGAATTGCTCTGGAGCCAGTCGATGCCGGCGTCGCTGCCGGCTGAGGAACAGATTCCGATTGCCTGGTACGGCACATCGCACATCGGCATGCTGAAGCATGTGTACCGGCGCGGCCTGGCGCTGCGCTACGGCAAGCGCATGCAGTGTATCGCCGGCATCCATTACAACTACTCGCTGGCCGAAGGCGTGTGGCAGGCGTTGCAGCAAGCCGAAGGCGCTGCCGGCACCGCAGTGCATTTCCAATCTGAAAGCTATATTGCGCTGGTGCGCAACTTCCGCCGCTACAGCTGGTTGCTGATGTATCTGTTCGGCGCATCGCCGGCCTTGTCCAAGTGTTTCCTGGACGGCCGCGATCATCGTCTGGAAGAACTGGATAAAGACACCCTTTATCTGCCATATGCCACCAGCCTGCGCATGAGCGATCTGGGTTACACCAGCGAAGCCCAGGCGCGCCTGACGCCGCAATTCAACAGTCTCGACAGTTATATCAAGAGCCTGGCGCGGGCCGTTAGCCAGCCTTACCCGCCGTATGCGGAGATCGGCACCCACCGCAACGGCGAATGGGTGCAGATCAACACCAATATCCTGCAGATCGAAAACGAGTACTACTCGACCATCCGTCCGAAACGCGTGATCAACACCGGCGAGCGGCCGATCCAGGCGCTCTCGGCGCGCGGCGTGCAGTACATCGAAGTGCGTTGCATGGATATCGATCCGTTCGAGCCGATGGGCATCAACCTGGAGACTTCACGCTTTCTGGACGCCTTCCTGCTGTTCTGCGCGCTGGACGACAGCCCGCTCACCAGCGACGAGGAAAGCCTGGAGAATGTCGAGAACTTCTCGCGCGCGGTCAAGGAAGGGCGTCGTCCCGGCCTGCAACTGCGGCGTGACGGCAATCCGGTTTCCCTGCAGACCTGGGGCCAGGAATTGCTGCAACGGATCGCACCGGCAGCAGCCTTGCTCGATGCCCAGCGTAGCGATGGCGTGCACGCGGCATCGCTGGCGCAGCAGACGCTTAAGCTGCAATCGCCGGAACTGACGCCGTCGGCGCGTGTGCTGGCGATCCTGCACGAGAACCAAGAATCGTTCGCCAGCTTCGCGCTGCGCCAGAGCAAGCTGCACGCAGCGTATTTCCTGGCGCATCCGCCGAGCCCGGAAGAGCGTAACTATTTCGACACCATGGCGGCGACATCGTTGTCCGAGCAGGAGGGCCTGGAGCGCACCCAGACCGGCGATTTCGATACCTTCGTGGCGGCTTATCGCGCCAGTACGCTGGGTAACATGAGTGTCTGATTAAAGACCGATCCTGTGACGGAATTGCAAAGGGCCTGATGCCTGATAATAGAGCTTAAAGTCGGGCTTAAAGTTGAGCTTAAACCTGGCCTAAAACAGAGCTTAATCTAGCCCTAAGCATGCCCTAAGCAGACCCCAATCAGGCCTCGATAGGGTTTGGCAATTCCGTCGATAGTTTTAAATGTGATTTAGATTGCTTGCAATTTAATTTTGAGCTGTATATTATTCAAGCCATGGAAACGAACAAACTTCAGCAGCCCGGCGAAAAACTTCCTTCCGATACATTCGGAGCGGAAAGCCTGTTGCTGGACAATCAGCTGTGTTTTGCGCTGTATTCGGCGTCGCTGACGATGACCAAGATTTACAAGCCGTTGCTGCAGGAGCTGGGCTTGACCTATCCGCAGTATCTGGTGCTGCTGACCTTGTGGGAACGCGACGATGTGACCGTGTCCACCCTGGGCGAGCGCTTGTTTCTCGATTCGGGGACCTTGACGCCGTTGCTCAAACGCCTGGAGGCCGGCGGTTTGTTGCGACGCCAGCGGGCCGTGAAGGATGAGCGGCAAGTGATTGTCAGCTTGACCGAAGCCGGCAGGAAGCTGCGTCAGCAGGCGCAGGCGATACCGCAGGAAATAAGCTGCAGCGTGGGATGTTCGCTTGATGAGGTGATGGCGCTGACCAAGGAATTGCATCGGCTGCGCGCTGCGATGGCAGGCAATATCGCTTAAACCCTGGGATGTTTTTGGTCAGGATCTATATGTTGCGAACAATATAATTGTTTAAAATATTTTTTGTGTTTGTTTTATTTTTGTTTGAAGCTGTATTCATTGTTGCGTCATTTAACTGTTGTACCTTTTTATCCGGATCGTCAGTAAGGCCGACTGAATTGATCCAAAGGATTTCTCAACCGGCCATTAAAGGAAATAATCATGTCGATCGAAAAAGTTCTGTATCAAGCTCAAGCTACCGCAACCGGAGGCCGTGACGGCCGCGCGGTGTCTTCCGACAAGGTGTTGGATGTCCAGCTGGCGACACCGAAGGAACTTGGCGGCGCCGGTGGCGTGGGCACCAATCCTGAACAACTGTTCGCAGCCGGTTACTCCGCATGCTTTATCGGCGCAATTAAATTCGTCGCATCGCAAGAAAAAATCACATTGCCAGCAGATTTGTCGATCACGGGCCTGGTCGGCATCGGCGTGATTCCTGGCGGTTTCGGCATCGAAGTCGAACTGCAGATCTCGCTGCCAGGCATGGAAGCCGGTGCGGCAGAAGCGCTGGTCGACAAGGCACACAAGGTTTGCCCTTATTCCAACGCCACACGCGGCAATATCGACGTTACGCTGACTTTGGTATAAGTAAGCGCCTCGGTGAATTGTGGCGACGCCTTTGTCACCACAATTCATCGGGTTGGACGGTAACGGCGGCAATTACGCCAGCTTGAATACGCTGGCCGTTTGCGCCAATTGTGCCGCCTGATCCTGCAGGCTTTCTGCGGCTGCCGCGGCTTGCTCGACCAGTGCGGCGTTCTGCTGGGTGATGTCGTCGATATGACCCATCGCCCGGTTGATCTCTTCGATGCCGCTGCTTTGTTCATCGGTGGCAACCGTGATTTCGTGCATGATGTCGGCGACCCGCTTGACTGCGGCGACGATCCCTTGCATGGATTGTCCTGCCTCATCCACCAGTTGGCCGCCCGAGTCGACTTTCTCTACCGAATCATCAATCAATCCCTTTATTTCCTTCGCCGCGGCAGCCGAGCGTTGCGCCAGGTTGCGCACTTCCGTCGCCACTACCGCAAAGCCACGGCCTTGTTCGCCGGCGCGCGCCGCTTCGACCGCTGCATTCAGGGCCAGGATATTGGTCTGGAATGCAATGCCATCGATGACGCCGATGATGTCGACAATCTTGCGTGAGCTATCCTTGATCGCATCCATGGTGCTGACTACCTGATCGACCACGCGGCCGCCGGCAAGCGCCTGATCCGACGCGCTTACTACCAGCTTATTGGCTTGCTGCGCGCTGTCGGCGCTTTGCTTGACGGCGGACGTCAGCTCCTCCAGCGAACTGCTGGTTTGTTCCAGCGAACTGGCTTGCGATTCGGTACGTGCCGACAGGTTGGCGTTGCCTTCGGCGATTTCCTGCGAGGCGCGCGCCATCTCGGTGGTGCCCTGGCGGACATTGCCTATGACCCCGGCCAAGCCTTTGCCGATGCCATTGATGGCTTGCTCAAGACGACCGATTTCGTCGCTGCGGTCGGTCTCCAGGTTCGCAGTCAGATCACCAGCCGCCAGCCGTTGGGCAGCTTGCACGACACGTTCCAGCGGACGACTGACGTTGTTGCGGATCAGCCAGTAAAGCGCCACCACCATGATCAATACCGCTGCCAGTCCGAAGAGGGCGTTGCGATTACGCAGCGCTGTGATTTCCTGGGTCAGTTCGGCAGTAGGTATGCTGCCGGCAACCACCCAGTTCCAGTTCTTGTAAAAGGCAAATGCGATGATCTTTTCGACCCCCGTGGATTTGCCGTCTGCACCGGCCAGCGTATAGCGCATATCGCCTTGCTTGCGTTCCAGGATTTCCTTGATGAATTCGCGGCCGTCGCTATCCTTTAGCGCCAGGAGATTCTGTCCTTCGACGCTGCGATCCACCATCAGCTTGCCGTAATTCTTGCCAGGCTCCGCATTGATCACGTAGAAAGAACCGGTTTTACCCAGATCAACCGAGCGGATGCGCGCTCTCAGCGCTTCGATGTCTTTGCTGATGTCGACACCGACGAACAGCGCCCCGACCACCTCGCCGGCCTCATCCTTGATCGGATTGTAGGCAGTCATATATTCCTTGCCGAACAATGCGGCCCGGCCGACGTACGGCTGTCCTTCCTGCAGGCGAGCGTAAGCAGGATGCGCATGATCGAGTTGGGTGCCGATTGCGCGTTCGCCATTCTCCGTCTTGACGGAAGTGGATATGCGGATGAATTCGCCGCCGTTTTTGACGAAAACTGTGGCCACCGCGCTGCTGGCGGCAGTGAATCGATCGGCGACCGAAAAATTCATGTTGATGACTTCATTGCCGTTTTTCAAGCTTGGCGTGGCCTTGCCGGCAACCACGACGGTATTGCCGGCATCGACCGAAAATTTTCCAGGGAAATAGCTGGCCAGCATCGATGCGAAACGATTGGCTTCGCTCTTGTGGCTGTTATCGAAGGTATCCAGCATTTCGATCATCGTTTCGGTGCGGCCTGCAATGTCGCGTATCCCGCGTTGCTCCATCAGCTTTGAAGTGGAGCTGGCGCTGGCCCAGCCGTAGGCAAGAAGAATGGCGGTAACCAGCAAAAAGGTCAGCAGGCAGAGCTTCACGCCCACGCCGAGATGCCGCATGTTGGAAAAAATATTATTCATTTACTACCCTTTGTTTTGTTTGATAGACAAGCGTCGTTTGTTGCGAGCGCTTTTCGCCGTCGCTGAAGAGCAAGTCGCTTCCCATGCTCAGCCGTATGTGGACGTGTGGACGGCACCCTGCTGGAAATCCGCAATCGGCCTTGTTAACGACAAATTTTCCCGGTATTGAAGGTTGGACAAAATCCGACCTCAGGTTGGCAGCGCCCTTAATAAATGGCGCTATATGCCGTTAACACGAGCAGGATCGGGAGCAGGAGGGAGACTTCGGCCCGGATCTTGTCGTTGGATGAATCGTCTCTGCGCCTAATTAAAACTTCTAATCTGAAAAGAAAATCATGACCTGGTTCTACAACTTGAAAATCGCGACCAAGCTGTTGCTTTCGTTTTCGCTGATATTGATCTTGACGGTCGTCCTCGGCGTAACCTCGATTGGACAGCTTGGGCAAGTCAACGCCATCACTAAAGATATCAGCGGCAATTGGCTGCCTAGCGTGCGAGTACTGTTGACATTGAAGAGCAACCTGGCCTTGCTGCGCAATATCGAAATGCAGCATGTCATGTCAAATGACGTGGCGGACATGGACACTAGCGCCAAATTCATCGGCGACATCAAGGCGAGCCTGGAAAAAAACATGGGCGACTATGCGCCGATGGTGACCGAGCAGGAACGGCCCGGATACGAAAAATTGAAGGAGCATTTGCCGGCATACCTGGCAATGGATAAAAGGGTAATTGAAGAGTCACGGATGTTCAAGAAGGACGATGCATTGAAAGATATCCGTGGCGACTCCCTGGCGGCGATCGTTGAACTGGACAAGGAAGTCGAGGGGTTGGTAAAGGTCAACTCTGATGGCAGCGAGCGGGTCGCCAAGCAAGGTGAGGCAATCTATGCATCGGGACGCACCTGGGTCATCGGCTTGATGATCGCCATGGTGGCAATCGGTTTTGGCCTGGCGCTGTGGATTGCGCGGGTTGTCTCGCAGCCGCTGGGGTTTGCAGTGGCAGTTGCCCGTCGCGTTGCCGATGGCGACTTGACCGCCGATATCGAAGTCAGGTCGCGCGATGAGACCGGCCAGTTGATGCGGGCCTTGAAAGATATGAATGAGAGCCTGCAAAAAATCGTCGGGGAGGTGCGCAACGGTACTGACACGATTGCCACCGCTTCCGGCCAGATTGCCGCCGGCAACCAGAACTTGTCGCAACGGACCGAGGAGCAAGCCAGTTCGCTGGAAGAAACCGCGGCATCGATGGAGCAGTTGACATCGACCGTAAAACAAAATGCCGACAATGCCAGCCAGGCCAACCAGCTTGCGGTGTCGGCTTCGGAAGTGGCGATCCACGGCGGCACGGTGGTGACCCAGGTGGTTAGCACAATGGGTTCGATCAATGCTTCTTCCAAGAAGATCGTCGACATCATCGGCGTCATCGACGGCATTGCATTCCAGACCAATATCCTGGCCCTGAACGCGGCTGTCGAAGCGGCGCGCGCCGGTGAGCAAGGCCGCGGCTTTGCAGTGGTGGCGGCGGAAGTGCGCAACCTGGCGCAACGCTCGGCTGCCGCCGCCAAGGAAATCAAGACGCTGATTGACGATTCAGTCGAGAAGGTCGGGATCGGCTCCAGGCTGGTTGACCAAGCCGGCAGCACGATGGAAGAAATTGTCGCCAGCGTGCGGCGCGTGACCGACATCATGGGCGAGATCACCGCTGCCAGCCACGAGCAAACCGCTGGTATCGAGCAGATCAACCAGGCCATCAGCCAGATGGATCAGGTGACTCAGCAAAATGCTGCACTGGTGGAAGAAGCGGCTGCGGCCGCAGGCAGTTTGCAGGAGCAGGCCGGTACGCTGGCAAGCGTGGTCAGCGCTTTCAAGCTGGAGCGGGCGCATATGGTGGCGCAGTCAAAACGCATGATAGACATCACGCCGAAAGCGCAGGTGTTGCAAGCCAGGACAGCTTAAACGCTGCGACTGAATTGCAATGGTTGCGTGGCGGAATGGGCAGTCATTCCGCCGGTTGATGGCACAAGGAAGTAGCTTTTTTGGCTGTTTTTCAGGGCATGGGAATGCTGCACGCTTACCTATATTCCAGGGTGGGTAACTGCAGCCAACCAGATTAATCAAATACCGTCGTCAAGAGTTGCGGTTTAGTCATTGTTGAAGGCAAGTGGAAATGAACAAGTTAAGTTTGAGGAAAAAATTACTGGCAGTCCTGGCAATCATGTGGATCGGCCTGCTGGTGCTGAGCGGATGGTCGGCTCTGAATACGCGCGACACCATGCTGGCGGAACGCAAGGACGGGTTGAGGAGCCTGGTAGAGACGGCAAACGGCATCGTCAAGAGTTACGCCGCCGATGTTAGCGCCGGCAAGATGGATAAAGAGCAGGCGCAGGCAGAAGCGTTGAAGCGCATCCTGGCGATGCGTTACGGGAAATCCAATTATGTGTTCGTGGTTGATTCGCAGCCGGTGGTGCTGGCGCATCCAACCTTGCCGGACCTGGTTGGCAAGAATGTCACCGAGCGCAAAGATCCTAACGGAAAATTCTTTTTCCGCGAGATGACCAGTGCCAGCAAGGATAAGGGCGAGGCCTTTGTCGATTACGTGGCGCAAGTAGCACCCGATAAATATGGTCCCAAAGTCAGCTATGCCAAATATTTTCAGCCATGGGATTGGCATCTGGTTTCCGGCGTCATGCTGGACGACGTCGATGCCGCGTTCTATGCCAATGTCAGGATGCAGTTGTCGATCCTGTTCGTGATCGGATTGGGTGTCTCGGCGCTGATGTTGCTAGTCATTCGCAGTGTCACCAACAGCCTTGGCGGTGAACCGGTGTATGCCGCGGAAATTGCAACCCAGATCGCCGATGGCGAACTGGATGTGCATGTCGAAGTGGATGACAAGCACGGGCATAGCCTGCTGAACGCGATGCGCAAGATGCAGCAGCAACTGGCAACAACGGTGCGGGAAATCAGGGATGGCAGCCTGGCGATTACTGGCGCCTCTCGTGAAATTGCGGCAGGTAATGCAGATCTTTCCGCGCGTACCGAGCAGCAGGCGGCATCGCTGGAAGAAACTGCCGCCAGCATGGAGCAGTTGACCGCGACGGTAAAGCAGAACGCCGACAATGCCCGCCAGGCCGGGCAGCTGGCTCAAACCGCTTCCGATATAGCGGCCAAGGGTGGCGCGGTAGTCGGCCAGGTAGTTGACACCATGCACGGGATCACCACCAGTTCGCGCAAGATTGCCGACATCATCGGCGTGATCGACGGCATTGCCTTCCAGACCAATATTCTGGCCTTGAACGCAGCGGTGGAAGCGGCCCGCGCAGGAGAACAGGGACGCGGCTTTGCTGTCGTTGCCGGTGAAGTCAGAACACTGGCGCAACGCAGTGCGCAAGCAGCCAAAGAAATCAAGGAACTCATCGACGACTCGGTGAGCAGGGTGGATTCAGGTTCGCAACTGGTTGATCGCGCTGGCGAAACCATGGGCGAAGTGGTGCAGGCCGTCAAGCGGGTCACCGACATCATGGGGGAAATCTCGGAGGCATCGGCTGAGCAAAGCAGCGGCATCGATCAGATCAACCAGGCTGTGATCCAGATGGATCATGTCACGCAGCAGAATGCAGCGCTGGTCGAACAGGCCGCCGCCGCCGCCGGTTCCCTGGAAGAGCAGGCATTGCGTTTGCAGCAGGCAGTGTCGGTGTTCCGCTTGAAGGAAAACCAGCCGCAACAGAAAGCGCCGGCCTCGCGTGCGGCGGCAACCCACGATGTGCGCAATTCGGTTAGCGCTAAAAAATCGGCAGGCAACAAGAAGAGCGGCAGCAATGCATTGAAAAGCAATCCCACGACGGCCATCAAGCCGATTCCGCAGCAGGTCTCCAAGCCGGCGCCCTCCAAGCAAGCAGCAGCTGTCAATGCACGCTCCAACCTCAAATTGGCGACGGCGTCGGTCAAGGCCGCAAGCGAAGACGACTGGCAGACATTTTGACACCGGCAATATTGCGAATCATGTATAGGCGTACTGAATGACAACCAAATCGAATACCCGTCCCGTTGCATCAGCGGCGCGTGATTTCCTGCTGACGGATAGCGATTTTTCTCGGGTGCGCGCGTTGATATATCAACGCGCCGGCATCGCCCTGGGCGAGCAGAAGCGCGAGATGGTCTACAGCCGTTTGTCTCGCCGCTTGCGCGAACTCGGCATGAGCGATTTCACGTCTTACCTGGCGCATCTGGAAGCGCAAGACGATAGCGCAGAGTGGCAATCGTTTACCAATGCATTGACGACCAACCTGACCGCATTTTTCCGTGAAGCCCATCACTTCCCGTTATTGGCGGAACACGTCAAAACCTGCGCACAGCCTGTCACAGTCTGGTGCTCCGCCGCCTCCACCGGAGAGGAACCCTACTCGATTGCGATGACGCTGATCGAGGCGCTCGGCAGTCGCGCCAGCAATGCCAGTGTGATCGCTACCGATATTGATACGCAGGTGCTGGAAAAGGCTGCGACCGGTGTCTACACCATGGAGCAGGTCAGCAAGCTGCCGCAGGAACGGCTCAAGCGATTTTTCCTGAAAGGCAGCGGTGCCCGTGCCGGACAGGTCAGGATCAGGCCGGAAGTCGCGGCCATGGTGAAGTTCGGTCAACTGAATCTGCTGGCGCCGCAATGGGGTCTGAAGGAACCGTTCGACGTGATCTTTTGCCGCAACGTCATGATCTATTTCGATAAACCGACGCAGAACAAGATATTGCAGCGCTTCGCGCCGCTGATGAAGCCGCACGGCCTGCTGTTTGCCGGCCACTCCGAGAATTTCTCGTATGCCAGCCAGCCATTCCGGTTGCGCGGCCAGACCGTCTATGAACTCGATGCCAGGCGCGAAAAGGGCACTGCATGATGTCGGCGGCAGAAGAATCGGTGGCGACGCACCACTATTACGACCGCGAGTTCGACAGCGCCGCAGTCAAGCTGCTGCCTAACGAATATTTCGTTACCTCCGACGATATGGTGCTGAGCACTGTGCTCGGCTCTTGCGTTGCAGCTTGCGTGCGCGACAGCACGGCCGGCGTCGGCGGCATGAATCATTTCATGTTGCCCGACGATGGCAGCAGCGGCGGCAAGGAGGCTTCCGCCTCGATGCGTTACGGCGCCTACGCAATGGAAATGCTGCTGAATGAGTTGTTGAAGGCCGGCGCCCGGCGCGATCGGCTGGAGGCCAAGGTGTTCGGCGGCGGAGCGGTGCTGGCGAACATGACGATGCTCAACATCGGCGATCGCAATGCCGATTTCGTGTTGCGTTATTTACAGATGGAACAGGTGCGGGTTGCCGCCCAGGATTTACGCGGCAGCCTGCCGCGTCGCGTCAGCTACTTTCCGCGCAGCGGCAAAGTGATGGTGCGCAAGCTGCATCGCATGAACGAAGCGGTGCAAGTGCAGCAGGATGAACAGAAACTCGTAAAGGCGCTGACGCAGCAGCCGGTGCGCAATAAGGTGGAATTGTTCGATACGGCATTCGACAAGGCGGCTCGCCGGAAAATTGCCAATCAAAGCGGGGGAAGTGTATGAACCAGAACAAAATTAAAGTGCTGTGCGTGGACGATTCGGCGCTGATACGGAGCTTGATGACCGAAATCATCAACAGCCAGCCGGACATGACCGTGATTGCGACTGCGCCCGATCCCTTGGTGGCGCGCGATCTGATCAAGCAGACCAATCCGGACGTGTTGACGCTGGATGTGGAAATGCCGCGCATGGACGGCCTTGATTTCCTGGAGAAGTTGATGCGGCTACGGCCGATGCCGGTGCTGATGGTGTCGTCGCTGACCGAGCGTGGATCAGAAATCACCTTGCGCGCATTGGAATTGGGAGCGGTCGATTTCGTCACCAAGCCGCGCCTTGGAATACGCGAAGGCTTGCTCGAATATACCGACCTGATTGCCGACAAGATCCGCGCCGCCTCGCGTGCGCGGCTGCAGCCTGCGCGTCGCCCGGCGCCGGGCGTCACAGCAGCCAGCACCGCGGAACCGGCGCCGATGTTGCGCAGCCCTTTGCTGAGTACCGAGAAATTGATCATCATCGGCGCCTCGACTGGCGGCACGGAAGCGATTCGCGAAGTACTGCAGCCGCTGCCGCCTGATAGTCCCGGGATCATGATCGCGCAGCACATGCCGCCAGGTTTCACCCGTTCCTTTGCGCAGCGCCTTGACGGCTTGTGCCGCATCACCGTCAAGGAAGCCCAGCATGGCGAACGGGTGCTGCCGGGCCACGCCTACATCGCGCCGGGTGGCTTTCACTTGTCGCTGGCGCGCAGCGGCGCCAACTATGTTGCACATCTGGATGAAGAACCGCCGGTCAACCGGCATCGGCCGTCGATCGACGTGCTGTTTGATTCGGTCGCCAAACATGCGGGCAAGAATGCCATTGGCGTGATCTTGACCGGCATGGGACGCGATGGCGCAGCCGGTTTGTTGCGCATGCGCCAGGCCGGCGCCTACACGCTGGCGCAAGATGAAGCCAGCTGCGTGGTGTTTGGCATGCCGCGCGAGGCGATTGCGATGGGCGCAGCCAGCGAAGTAGCGGGTATCGGCGAGATGAGTCAACGGGTGATGAACCGCCTGATGTCCTTCGGCGAGCGTTCGAATCGCGTGTAATTGCCGTCTTACCCTGCTTTTTTCATTTGTTCTGCCGTTAATACGACAGAGATGCAGGTTTTTGAAATTTCAAGTTGGCCAATCGGCAACGATAGCGAATGGCCGCTAATCATAGTGTGGAGCAATCATGGTTGATAAAAGCATAAAAATTTTGGTCGTGGACGACTTTCCTACCATGCGGCGGATCGTCAGGAATCTGCTGAAGGAGCTGGATTTCGTCAACGTCGACGAAGCTGAGGATGGCGCCGCAGGCTTGAGCAAGCTTAAGGATGGCAATTTCGGGTTTGTCGTCTCGGACTGGAACATGCCGAATATGGATGGCTTGACCATGCTGCAATCGATCCGCGCCGATCCCGCCTTGGCCAAACTGCCGGTACTGATGGTGACGGCTGAAGCCAAGAAGGAAAACATCATTGCCGCCGCCCAGGCTGGCGCCAACGGCTATGTCGTCAAGCCGTTCACTGCCGCTACGCTGGAGGAGAAGATCGCCAAGATTTTCGAAAAAATCGAGAAAGAGAGTGCCTGATATGAGCGCCCACGCTTTACAGATGCCAGTTGCCGGCGATTCTGCCGAGCAGTTGGTTAACCGGATCGGGCATTTGACGCGTCTGTTGCGCGAAAGCATGCGAGAGCTGGGCCTGGATCAGGAGATCGCCAAGGCGGCGCAAGCCATTCCGGACGCCCGCGATCGTTTGAATTACGTCGCGACGATGACCGAACGCGCTGCCGAGCGTGCCTTGAACGCGATCGACGTCGCCCAGCCGATCCAGGAAAAACTCAGCAAACAAGCGAAGACGCTCAATCAGCGCTGGGACGAATGGTTTGTCAGCCCGGTTGAATTGGACGACGCGCGGGTGCTGGTGCTGGAGACCCGCAACTATCTGAAGGACATCCCGAAGCAGGCTTCGGCGATCAACGAGCAACTGATCGAAATCATGATGGCGCAAGACTTCCAGGACCTGACCGGCCAGGTCATCAAGAAGATGATGGAAGTCGTGCATGAAATGGAAAAGCAGTTGCTGCAAGTATTGATAGACAACACCCCAATCGAAAAACGCCAAGACAACGGCCTGCTAAACGGCCCACAGATGAAAGCAGAAGAGAATCCCGACGCAGTGTCGGACCAGGAGCAGGTGGATGATTTGTTGTCTAGCCTTGGATTCTAGATATTCGACAGATCAAATAGAAAATTGGTGTGGCTGACGAGAGATAGTGGAAAGCATTGGATGCATTGGGTAGGTTAAAGCAACGAGGCTTTTGCAGTTGCAGTTGCAGTTGCAGTTGCAGTTGTAGTTGTAGTTGCCGTTGCCGTTGCTTTTGACTTTTCGCATGCTGACGTTGCCAAATGGGGCGGGTGACAGTCGGGAATAATGGGACACATGTTTGAGCGAAGCGAGTTTGTGTCCCATCCGACTGGCGCGCGGCTCATTTGGGGACCCGCCAACGGCGGGCAACGGCTGTGCGATCGCCTTTCTTTGCTTACTTTCGGGCGCCCGGCTAGGGGCGAAGCAAAGAAAGTGAGTAGCTGCCGGGCTACCCCCGGCTAGCTTCCACGGAGTAGCAACCGTTTTAATTAGAATCAGACGAACAAAGCTGATGCACCACCGCACTCACTCCGTGGCCCGTTAAAAGGGGTCAGAGTAATTTTCGGCAAAACCCCGCCGAAAAAAACTCCGACCCCATTTAACTCCGCTGCAGGTGATCCGCGGCCCGTTTAACTCTGCAGCAGATTGTCTGCAGTTGTTTTAACAGTTTTACTTGTTGTATTGCCATATTGATAAATGGGCGATTTGCACTGATTGCCCAAGCAACACTCTGATCCCAGCCTTGTTTGGCCGATTGCATCCCCCCGCTTGCATCAATAATCCGTATTGATAGGACGATGTTCGTCCCTGCCGGTTCGGAGCATGCATGTCGGAAGAAAGCGATCTTGAAAAAACGGAACCCGGGTCCCCCCGGCGCCTGGAAAAGGCGCGCGAAGAGGGCCAGGTTGCGCGTTCGCGCGAGCTAAGCACCTTCGTCATGCTGACCACCGGCATCGGCGGCCTATGGCTGACCGCAGTGCCGCTGGCCGACCATATCGGCAACGCGCTACGCAACGGCATGCGCTTCGATCGCGCGGCCGGCTTCGACACGTCCTTCATGCTGACCCAGGCCGCAATGGCCGGCAAAGAGGCGCTGGTTGCCCTGCTGCCATTGCTCGCCATGCTCTCGCTGGCCGCGTTGGCCGCGCCATTGCTGCTCGGCGGCTGGCTATTTTCAACGCAGTCGCTGGCGCCAAAATTCTCCAAGCTCAATCCGATCAGCGGCATCGCCCGCCTGTTTTCCAGCCAATCGCTGGCAGAATTGTTCAAGGCTGTCGGCAAGTCGTTCCTGGTGGGCGGCATCGCCTACTGGGTCATTAGCGGCAATGTCGACATCATCATGGGATTGCTGATCGAACCGGTGCATGGCGCCCTGGCGCATACGGTACGGTTGGTCGCCAACTGCTGCGCGCTGATTATCGGCTCGCTGTTGCTGATTGCCGCCATCGACGTTCCATATCAGCTGTGGAGCTACTACCGCAAGCTGCGCATGACACGCGAAGAGCTCAAACAGGAACACAAGGAAAGCGAAGGCGATCCGCACATCAAGGGAATGATCCGGCGCCAGCAGCAACAGATGGCGCGGCGTCGCATGATGTCAGAGGTTGCCGGCGCCGATGTGGTGGTCACCAATCCAACCCATTTTGCCGTGGCGCTCAAGTACCGCGACAAGGAAATGCGCGCGCCGCGGGTCGTGGCCAAAGGCACCGACCTGATCGCCATGCGCATCCGCGCCATCGGCGCCGAACACAAGATCCCAATCCTCGAAGCGCCGCCTTTGACGCGGGCGCTATACCGTCACACCAACCTCGGCGATGAAATCCCGGCCGCACTGTATACCGCGGTGGCTGAAGTGCTGGCCTGGGTTTACCAATTGCAGCGCTGGCGCAGTGAAGGCGGCATTGCTCCACGCACGCCGGAAGAATTGCCGGTTCCAGATTCACTCGACCCGTTAGGGAGTCCGGCATGAAGCCGTCAAGTCCAAATACAGCGTTTTCCTTCAGTTCCATGCAGGGCATGATCTCGACGATCCTGGCCGGCAACAGCGTCAAGGGCATGGCAGGTCCGGTGCTGATCATCATGATCCTCGGCATGATGATCTTGCCGCTGCCGCCGTTTTTGCTCGACTTGCTGTTTACTTTCAATATCGCGCTGTCGGTGATGGTGCTGCTGGTTAGCATGTACACGATGAAGGCGCTGGATTTTGCCGCCTTTCCTGCGGTGCTGCTGTTTTCCACGCTGCTGCGTCTGTCGCTCAACGTTGCTTCGACCCGGGTGGTGCTGCTGGAGGGCCATACCGGTCCGGACGCCGCCGGCAAGGTGATCGAGGCTTTCGGCCATTTCCTGGTCGGTGGAAATTTTGCCGTCGGTATTGTGGTGTTCGTGATCCTGGTGGTCATCAACTTCATGGTCATCACCAAAGGTGCGGGCCGGATTGCCGAGGTCGGTGCGCGCTTTACACTGGACGCCATGCCAGGCAAGCAGATGGCGATCGACGCCGATCTCAACGCCGGCCTCATTGGCGAAGATGTGGCGCGCAAGCGGCGTGCCGAAGTGGCGCAGGAGGCCGACTTCTACGGCTCCATGGATGGTGCCAGCAAGTTCGTGCGCGGCGACGCGGTGGCCGGCCTGCTGATCATGGCGATCAACGTGGTCGGCGGCCTGATCGTCGGCGTCGCCCAGCATGGGCTGGATATTTCGACCGCTGCCAAAAACTACACGCTGCTGACCATCGGCGACGGCCTGGTGGCGCAGATCCCGGCGCTGGTAATTTCCACTGCCGCCGGCGTGATCGTTTCGCGCGTGACTACCGATGAAGATGTCGGCCAGCAGTTGATGGGCCAACTGTTTTCCAATCCGCAGGTGCTGTTCCTCACCGCCGGCATTATCGGCTTGATGGGGCTGGTGCCGGGCATGCCGCATATTGCCTTCTTGATTATCGCCGGCGGCCTGACGTATCTGGGGCGCCGCTTGCTGCAACGTACGGCGGCCGCTGCCTACGCTGCGAAGGAGCCGCCGGCAGTGGTCTCGCAGGAGCCGGCGGAAGCGAGTTGGGATGACGTGGCACTGGTCGATCCGCTTGGCCTGGAAGTCGGCTATCGCTTGATCTCGCTGGTGGACCGCAGCCAGAACGGCGAGCTGCTGGGTCGCATCAAGAGCATCCGCAAGAAATTTGCGCAAGATATTGGATTCCTGGTGCCGGTAGTGCACATCCGCGACAATCTGGAACTGAAGCCGAACACGTATGTGATTACCTTGAAAGGCGTCGAAATCGCCCAAGGTGAAGCATGGCCGGGGCAATGGATGGCGATTAATCCAGGGCAGGCCAGCGCTACGCTGCCAGGTACGCCAACCGTCGATCCGGCGTTCGGCCTGCCAGCGGTCTGGATCGAAAGCCATATGCGCGAACAAGCGCAGATCTACGGTTATACCGTGGTCGACGCCAGCACGGTGATTGCGACCCATCTGAATCATTTGATCCATGCGCACTCTGCGGAGTTGCTGGGCCGTACGGAAGTGCAGCAATTGCTGGACCGTGTCGGCAAAGAGTCGCCAAAGCTGATCGAAGATGTAGTGCCGAAACTGCTGTCGCTGACAAATCTGCAGAAAGTGTTGCAGAACCTGCTCGACGAAGGCGTATCGATCCGCGACATGCGCACTATCCTCGATGTGCTGGTCGAACATGGCGCCACAGTCAGCGATCCAAACGAATTGACTTCATTGGTGCGCCTGGCGCTGGGACGCGCCATTACGCAACAGTTATTCCCCGGTACCGGCGAGCTGCAGGTGATCGGCCTCGATAGCTCGCTCGACCGCGTATTGCTGCAGGCGCTGACCAACGGCAGCGGGCTGGAGCCTGGTCTTGCCGATAGCCTGTTGACACAGACTCAAGTGGCAATCAGTCGCCAGGAACAGTTCGGTTTGTCGCCGGTTCTGGTTGTGCAGCATCCGCTGCGCGTCCTGCTGGCGCGATTCCTGCGCCGCAGCTTGCCGCAACTGAGGGTGCTGTCGCACGCCGAGATTCCCGATACCCGCACCATTAAAGTAACCGCCACCATTGGAGGCAAGGCTTGAGCATGCACACTAACACCATCACCATCGTTGCTCCATCCAGCCGCGAGGCGTTGCGCCTGGTGCGCGAACAGCTGGGACCGGATGCGATTATTCTTTCCAATCGCGCCACTGCAACCGGCACTGAAATCGTCGCGATGGTGGATGCCATAGAGAGTCAAGTCGCGCAACCGCCAGCGCCGCCGAAAACGGCGCCAGAAGCAGTTTTGCCAGCGGTAACAGCAACTGCCGTCGCGCTGTCTGCACCCGTGCCGCAAGTTGCCGCTGTACCAGCAGCGCCAGCCGCCGCGACGCCGTCTGTGCATGATCAATCTCCTCAGCCTCCGGCGGTGGCGAAACCTGCCTCCGACAAGGACAGCCACGACAGCGTCATCAGTGAAATTCATTCGATGCGCGGCATGATCGAGGAACAGTTGGCAGGCCTGGTGTGGAACGACAAACAGCGCCGCGATCCGGTGCGCGGCCATCTGCTACGCACCTTGCTCGGCGCCGGCTTCAGCGCAAGCCTGGCGAAAGCCATGCTGGACCATTTGCCGACAGGGATGAATTTCGCTTCGGGCCTGGCCTGGGTCAAGGCAGAACTGGCGCGCAACCTGCCGTTGCTGGATAACGAAGACGCCATGATGGACGGCGGCGGCGTCTACGCCCTGATGGGGCCGACCGGAGTCGGCAAGACCACCACCACCGCCAAATTGGCAGCGCGCTGCGTCATGCGCTTCGGCGCCGACAAGCTGGCGCTGCTGACCACCGACAGTTACCGTATCGGCGCCTTTGAACAATTGCGCATCTACGGCCGCATCCTCGGGGTATCGGTGCATGCGGTAAAAGATGCGGCAGACTTGCGGCTGGCGCTGGACGATTTGCGTGACAAGCACATGGTGTTGATCGATACCGTCGGCAAGAGCCAGCGCGATCGCAGCGTCTCTGAACAAGTTGCGATGCTGTGCGGCGCGGGGCGTCCGGTCAAGCGCCTGCTGCTGCTGAACGCCGCCAGCCATGGCGATACGCTCAATGAAGTTGTGCATGCCTACAAGGATGGCGCAGCCGGTAACGAACTGGCCGGCTGCATTTTCACCAAGACTGACGAAGCCACCCATCCTGGCGCCTTGCTGGATACCGTGATTCGTCATCGCTTGCCTGTGCACTACGTGTCGACCGGGCAGAAAGTGCCGGAAAACCTGATGCTAGCCGATCGCCTGCAATTGGTCGACAGCGTGTTTCAATCGGCCAGCCGCAGCGCGTTGTTCGTGCCGGGAGAAGCCGATCTGGGAGAACTGCCGGCCGCACTGAACAATGATGCTGAACTGGCTGCCGCGGCAGCGCAAGTCGCTAGCCAGGCGCAAGCCGCTGAGCGCTTGCGCGTGCAATGCCAGCAATTGATCCGGGTACTGGCGCACGATGCCAAGGAGCTGGCTGTCAACGCCGCTGCGCTGGCCGATGGCAAGATTGATTTCGACGTGGCCCGCACACTGTGGCGCGATCTGGGCGATGACCGGATCGACAGCAAGGCAGTCGGACAACAATTGCTGGCGCACGCGCGTACGGCAACCGCGGCATCCTGCACCGGACACATATTGGCGGTTAGCGGAAAAGCCGATCTGCTGGCCAGCAGCAATGGCGATGCCTATTCGCTGCAAGCCAGCCTGCTGCTGTCGGACGTCGACGGCATGCCGCTGGCTGCGCCACATCAATTGCTGAGTACCGCCACCGCTGCGACGCATGCAGAAAACATGATCGCGGCACCGGCGCAACGCCAGATCGAATGGCTGCAACAACAGGAGTTCGACAAACCGATGGTGCATCTGCTGGAACGGTTGCCACAGTTGCAGCAGATGCAATCTTGGCGAGCTACCGACCTGTCATGGCTGGCGCGCGGGCGCGGCTCGTTGCGCGTCGTGGAAGGCGAAGACGGTAGCACGACGCTGGTCAAGTTAGCCGCGCAGCTGGAATTCGCGGTACCGAAGTCCGTGATCTACAAGGGAAAGCCTGTACAGCAATCGGCGGCTGAAATGATTGTCCGTCTGCGCGTCAAGAACGCCGATGCAGGCGGCGAAATCGCTCCGGCCTTGCGTTGCGTGGTTACCAGGATCGTCGATCCGCACAATGGGAAGCAGTTGGCACAATGGTATTTGCTCAGCAATGTCGAAGCAAGCGTCAGTGCCGATCAACTGGTCGCATGGGCGTGCTGGAAGCAGGCCGTGGAACCTTTCTACAAGTTGCTGCGGCAGGCTGTCCAGCAACTAGGTGGATGTACTGAGCCGGGCGATAGCGACATGCCGAAGCGTTTGCTGATTGCGGCTCAGGCCAGCACCACCGTTTGGCGCCTGGCACACAAGCAGGATACCTGGGCCGGCGCTGCACGTGCGCTGTTGGCGCAACTGGCCGGCCACAGGATTCGTTCCGGCGCAATCACGGTCGCATCAAACACGGCATTGTTCGAAGGCTTCGGAAAACTGATCGCCTTGTTGCAGGCGCTGGAGCTGGACGCTGACGGCGTGCGTAGCGCAAGCGATGTGACCGGACTGGCTGCGCAGCCAGGATGAGGAGACGGCTTTGAACAAAGTGGTGAACGATCAGGCAGATGGTTTGCGGAGCCTGATGGCCCAGCATGCTGGAAACCGGGCGCCACAGGTGATCGCGGTGGTTGGTAGCGGCCCGCAGGTTGGCGCCAGCAGCGTTGTCTTGAATCTGGCGGCTGCGTTGGTTCAACTGGGCCAGGATGTGCTGCTGTTGGATGAGCATGGCGGCTTGCCGCCGGGAGCGATCAACGGCGCCGCTGCTTGGGCCGATGTGATTACGCGCCGCCTGCCGCTGGAAGCAGCGGCGTCGAAACTCTCCTGTGGTGCCTGGTGGCTGCCGGCATCAGGGCTGGATGCGGCGACAGCGGAAAGTGATGCGCGCAGCGCGTTTCATGGACAGGCGATTTTGGTCGATGCGCAACTGGATGGCAGCGGTGCCTTGTCGGCGCTGGCGCGGCAAGCCGACGATGTGGTGGTGGTATTGCGGCCACAGGCAGCTTCGATTACTGCAGCCTATTCCTGTATCAAGCAGTTGCATTACGCCCATGCATTGCAGCAGTTGCGAATCATGATCAATGGCGCGGCAGACGGTCCCGACGCACAACGCGTGGCGCACAACCTGGCCGCGACCGGAAGCCGCTACCTTGGTCTGACTGTGCAGCCGGCTGGTTGCATCGGCCTGGATGCGCGCCTGGCGCAGGCTCAGCGCCTGAAATTGAGTGTGGTGGAGGCGTTCCAGACCAGCGTTGCCGCTGTTGATTTCCGCCGTATCGCCGCACAGTTGCAGCAATGGCCACGGCGCATGGCAGCTCAGCCGCAACTGCCGCCGTTGGCGCAGGAAAGTTCCTGGACTGCACAGCTGCTGCCGTCGTACTAACAGGAACGCTATGTCATTTATTGAAAACCGATTGCTTATTTGAAGAATGCAGGAAGAGGGACCCGTCATGTATACAGCGCAGGGAAGAATCGACAAATCCGATACGCTGGCAAAGTACGCGCCGCTGGTGCGCCGTCTGGCTTTGCAACTGGTTGCCAAGCTGCCGGCCAGTGTCGAATTGGACGACATGATCCAGGCCGGCATGCTGGGCTTGCTGGACGCTGCCAACCGTTATCAGGAGAACCAGGGTGCGCAGTTCGAAACCTATGCCAGCCAACGAATTCGCGGTGCGATGCTGGATGAATTGCGCGCGAATGATTGGCTCTCGCGTGGTTTGCGCCAGTCTTCGCGTAGCGTCGACGCCGCCGTGCAGGCGCTGGAACAAAAGCTGGCGCGGGCGCCGAGCGAGCGCGAGATTGCGCAGGCGATGAACTTGTCCCTGGAGGAGTATCAGCATCTATTGCAGGAAATTCACGGTTCACAACTGGTTTATTACGAGGACCAGGAGAGTGGCAGCAATGAGAATTCTTTCCTTGACCGGCAAGCTTCTGGCAGCGATCGCGCCAACCACAATGATCCGCTGGAACATATGCTGGAAAGCGGCATGCGTCACATGCTGGTTGAAGCGATTGCGCAGATGCCGGATCGCGAGCGCCTGTTACTGAGCCTGTATTACGAGCAAGAGATGAATTTGCGGGAAATTGGCGCTGTGCTGGAAGTCAGCCAATCGCGAGTATGTCAATTGCACAGCCAGGCCATCAGCCGCCTGCGGGTGCGATTGAATGAAAGCCGCTGCAGCGAGGCAGCCTGAGATGGGCGCGCGATCCAGCGCGGTGCTGGCTGTGATGGCTGCGCTGTCCATGTTGCCGCTTGCGGCACAACTTGGTCAGCAGGCGCCGGCGGCGCTCAATCTTGATACTTACTTTGGACGCAGCAATCATCCGCCAACTGGCCAGGGAGCGCTGCAATTGAATAGCGCCGCCGCCACGGTAAGCGGATCGTGGAGCGGCAACGGCTCGACGCCGGCAATTGTTCGTCGTGGAATAGCCTATCAATCGGCGCCGATCGCGCCGGTCGGCAGCGGCGTGACACCCGCCTCGAAGACACGTCGGGTCAGCTGGCAATACGGTTTCCTGAGCGCGCCGCCGGCCGGGGTTCATGCCTATCTTTGCAATTACGCCAGGTGCGTCGGACTCAGCGGCGCCAGCGGCAGCACTACCGCATTTGCCGGCGACAGCGGATTTTCATATTTTTCGTTTGCCTTTGTCATCGATGGACAAGGCGCAATGACGCCGACCTTGCAGGGTTCTGCAAGCAGGGTGATGGTGGATTACGAATAGACAACTGCGATAGATAGCCGCGACAGTTAGTCGCAATAGATAACTGTTGCACGGATTACCCGGCATGGCGTATCGGCTCAGCCCGACGCCAGGCTGTGCCCGTTGCCGAGGCCAACCTTATGCTTGCCGTCCGGGCCATATAGGGATTGGCCGTGGGCGCGCAGGAAGTTGATCGACTGTCGAACGAAATCCAGGTGGGTATGGATCATGATGCCGTTGCGATGATTGTTTTCGCGAGCCTGGGCTGCGCGCGTCAGCAAGTCTTGCCATACCTGTTGCAACTCGCTGCTGCCGGCAGCAGCAAGTGCGTCGCCGCCTTCGCGCGCGGTCGGAAATCCTGCGGCCTGCTGGCTTTGTTCGCGTTCGCGCTCAAGGGCGTTGATGCGGTCCGCGAGTTGCGCCTTTTGCTCCGTAATTATCGGCAATTCGTCGAAACGGCTCTGGACCAAGGCTTCGGCCTCACGGTCGAGAAGTTCGAGAAAGGCGTCCATCACCGCGCGTTCCTGCTGCAGATGGCCGAGTATATGGCTCATGATGGCCTCTTGCCGAGCAGGTCGCGGACCGTATCCAACAGGCCGTCGGCGATTTTTTCCGGATTGACCTGATAACGGCCTTCGCTGATGGCCTGGCGAATTTCCGCCACTTTTGCGGCGTCGAAATCTCCCTCTCCAGGCTGCAGCAACTGGGTCTGCAACTGGCGCACTTGCGCCGCCAGCGAGCTTTGGGCCGCTGGCTGTGAAGGAAGGGCGTTGCTGGCGGCGCCGGTGGCAGCGGCGTCGGTGGAAGCGGCGCGAGGCACGCTATCCTTGTTGGGCGCCACATTACTTTGGTTCGACACACTATTCAGCGACTTTGCGGGTTGATCGATTTTCAAGATATTTCCTCTGTGGGAGCTATTCGGTTTAACGGCAGTCTGCGCTGAAACTTTAGCGTTTCGACTGGAAAATGTCGAAATTGTTAATAAATTTCCGTGTGGAATTGTTTTGATTTTACGCCGGCACTAGTTCGGCAAATCGACCGAACCGTCAAGGCGGGCAATGCCGCTGACCATCTGGCCGGCTTGTGTCTTGACCTGGATTGTCGCACCTGCGGCGGCATTCGTCATCGCCCGGCCATCGGTGCTGACCACAAAACCGGCGCCTTGCGCGAGTACCTTGACGTTTTGTCCTTGCTGGATCACGGTCACGTTGCGCAGCAGTTCCTGGCGTAGTGGCGCACCCAATGCAATGCGGTTGGCGCTGACCATGCCGCTGGCCTGCTGCGGATTGGTGATCACGCCGCGCGGCAACGTGCTCAGGTCCCCCTGACGAACTTCGAAATCGCCCGCGCTCAGCGTTTCGCCAGCATTGATCTGGCGGCTGGCGACGTAATAGTTGGCCACCACGGCGACATAAGCCGGCACATAGCGGGTCCATGACGGCGTGCCTGAACCGTCGCCATTGCAACGTACGCCGACCGAAACCCGTCCCCACAACCGCGCGCCGTTCGGCAAGAACGGTTCCAGGTTGTCGCAGGCCGGCAGCGCGCCTGACATCGGCGTATCGACGCGGATGCTGACCTTGCCCGGCAAACCGTTTGCCTGGTTCATCAGGAATTGTTCAATCACCGGTTTGGCGTTGCCGCTCAGTTCGGCCGGCCGGGCGATTGCGGCCGGGTCTACGACCAGCAATGCCGAGATCCCGACGAGACGCAACAGGTTGCCGGAAAGCCGGCGGATGTTTGCATGCATAGGAAGTGTTCCTTGCCAGGCGCACTTCATTCGTATCTCCAGGATATCGATGAAATGCGCTCCGGATAAATGGTTGTCGCAGTTGTCGCGGAATATCCACGCATATCAGATTCTAGACAAACAAGCCGCATCTGGATGCGTGGAATTGGCTTGCGAATGGCTTGTTGTTTGGGCGATTGGCGCGGTTGCAGCTATTTATAATAAATTTCAGAAATTTACCCTGTCAACGCAAGAGGCCGGCTGATAAACCGGAAACCAAGCAAGGATATCCAATGGCGAATGTGAGCGAATTCAACGAAGAACTGCCGGTCACGCTGGCCGTGTATTTGCGGCAAAGGCGTTTGAAGCAGAGAAGCGAAAACGGACAACGGATTTCGTTGACAGCGATGCATCGCCGCTGCGGCTTATCGGTTCCGGTGTTGAGCAAGCTGGAGACCGGCAGGGTCGTCGATCCGTGCGGCTCCACCATCAAGCGCGTGCTGGCCGGTTATGAGCTGACTTTTGACGATATTGCGCAATACCTGCCGGAAGCGAATCCCGGCTTGCGCGATCGATGAGCGGCGGCGCAATCTCGCGTGCCTCGAAGTGAGGGTGAAAATCCCGCCTGTTCTTGCGATTGCTGCTTGTCTCGGCTACCTATAATCGCTTCCATCAAAAGGTCTGTTGCAAGACGGTCGGAATACTTTATACGGTGGATACAACATGGTTGACAAACTGGATGCAGCACTACGTTTCCAGCAGGAAGCGTTGAATTTGCGGGCGCGGCGGCAAGAGGTGCTGTCGGCAAACATTGCCCATTCCGATACGCCAAACTACAAGGCGCGCGATTTCGATTTCAGCAGCAGCTTGACGCAAGCCATGACGCAGGGGCGGCAGGCGCAGTCGGTATCGATGGCTACGACGTCAGCGCGCCACATCCAGGGCGAATCGACGATCTCCAACGATCCGGAATTGTTGTACCGCGTGCCGACGCAATCGAGCATTGACGGCAACACGGTTGAAATGGATGTCGAACGGGTCAATTTCACCGATAACGCCATTCATTACGAATCCGGCCTGACCATCATCGGCGCCCAAATCAAATCGATGCTGTCCGCGGTGCAGCAATGATCGTTTCAACATAGTCAGCGGGGATTAACGCATGTCTTCCAATGTTTCCATGAATATTTTCGATGTCGCCGGTTCCGCCATGAGCGCGCAATCGCAGCGCATGAACGTCACCGCCAGCAACCTGGCGAATGCCGAGAGCGTGGCCGGGCCGGATGGTCAGCCTTATCGCGCCAAGCAGGTGGTGTTCGCGGTGGCGGCGTCGGGCGATCAGCAGGATCCGTCGGCAACCATCGGCGGTGTCCAGGTGGCCGGCGTGGTCGAGGATCAGTCGCCATTGCGGATGGTGTACAACCCAAAGCATCCGATGGCCAATGCCGACGGTTACGTTGCCATGCCCAACGTCAATGCGGTGGAGGAGATGGTCAACATGATTTCGGCTTCGCGCTCGTACCAGGCGAATGTCGAGGTACTGAATACCGCCAAGACCATGATGCTGAAGACGCTCAGCATCGGTCAGTAAGGCCTGCCGCCAGTCGGCAAGATAAGTTGAGATTTCGAATCGCATCATCAATCCGCGGTCGTCGTACCGTACCAGGAGAAAATCATCATGGCAGTTTCGGGCGTTTCATCAACCGACAACAGTGCAGCAAATGCGCTGGCGGGAGCATCGTCGAGCAGTTCCGATCAGGAGCAGCGCTTTCTCAAATTGCTGGTCACGCAATTGAACAACCAGGATCCGCTGAATCCGATGGATAACGCGGAACTGACTTCGCAGCTGGCGCAAATGAGTACCGTCAGCGGCATCGAAAACCTGAATAGCACACTGACGTCGCTGGTGGCGCAAACCGGCGCCAGCCAGACCCTGCAGGCAGCTTCGTTGATCGGTCATACGGTGCTGACGCCTGGCAGCAGCGTGGCGCTCAAGAGCGGCACGGACACCTCGTTCGGCCTCGACATGCAAGGCGCTGCCGACACGGTCAAGGTAACCATCACTGATGCCGCCGGCAACACCGTGCGCACCATCGATGTCGGCGCACTGCCGCAAGGCACCAAGACCCTGACATGGGATGGCAAGAACGATACTGGCTCAGCCGTGCCGGATGGCGCCTACAAGATTAGCGTAGCGGCATCCGTCAACGGCGGTGCGGTGGCCGCGGGTACGCTCACTTATTCGCAAGTGGCGAGTGTTGCGCAGAGCGCCAATGGCGTCACCTTGAATCTGGGTGCGGCCGGCACGGTGGCCTTGGGCGACGTTAAACAGTTTCTGTAAATTCGGCCTGGTTTCTGCGGACTTGCGGTAGTGCGGGCATGCGGAAACTGCCACAGCTTGATTTTCAAAGGAGAATATTATGAGTTTTCAGCAAGGCGTAAGTGGATTGAACGCAAGTTCCAGCAATCTCGACGTGATCGGCAATAACGTTGCCAACTCGGGTACGGTCGGTTTCAAGGCCGGTAGCGTATTGTTTGCGGACGTGTATGCCGGTTCAAGAGTCGGCCTCGGCACCCAGGTGGCTGGCGTGTCGCAAAACTTTACCCAAGGTGCGTTGCAAAGCAGCTCGCGCGCGCTGGACGTGGCTATCACCAATGGCGATGGCTTTTTCCGCCTGGCCAGCCCATCCGGTGAAGTGTCGTATTCACGCAATGGCCAGTTCACGATTGACAAGGATAACTACATCGTCAATTCCGGCGGCCTGCGCCTGACCGGCTATCAGGTCGGCGCCAACGGCAGCATCGCAGGCGGCAGCCCGACCGCACTGCAATTGCCGGCTACCGCGATGATGCCAAACGCAACCACCAAGATCAACGCCCAATACAATATCGATTCGCGCAGCACGGTGCCGACCACGACACCGTTCAGCGCGACCGATTCGAACAGCTTCAACTACCAGAACGCGGTGACCGGCTACGATTCGCTCGGCAATTCGCATGAGATTACCAATTTCTTTGTCAAGACCGGCGCCAATTCCTGGGATGTCTACCAAACCGTGGATGGCGGCGCCAGCAGCAACATTGGCTCATTGACCTTCGATAGTTCCGGCAAGATGTTGACCCCGGCCAACGGCACACTAACGCCGGCCGCGGTTCCGCTGACCAACGGTGCAGCGAATATGAATTTCTCGATCAACCTGACCGGCACAACCCAGTTCGGCAATGACAATGCTGTGGCCAAGCAGACGCAGGACGGCTATACATCCGGCGTCCTGACCGCGTTTGCCATCAATCCGGACGGCACCGTTACCGGCAAGTATTCGAACGAACAGACCAAGACATTGGGGCAGATCGTGCTGGCATCCTTCGCCAACCCGGACGGCCTGCAATCGAAGGGTGGCAACGTCTGGAGCGAAACCGCTGCATCGGGACAACCGCTGGTCGGCACGCCTGGCGCCGGCAGCAAGGTTGGTGCATTGACCTCGGGCGCGCTGGAATCGTCTAACGTCGACCTGACTGCTGAACTGGTGAACATGATCATTGCGCAACGGACGTATCAAGCCAATGCGCAAACCGTCAAGACGCAAGACCAGGTCATGCAGACCCTGGTGAGCATGCGCTGATGAAGCAGGTCCTCGCAAGCGCCGTCAGCGGCGCTGTCTCAATCACCGCAACGGCAGGAAACGGGGAGTATCCATGGATCGCATGATCTATATCGCCATGAGCGGCGCCAAGCAGGTGATGGAACAACACGCCTCAGTCGCGAACAACATGGCCAACGTTGCGACGCCCGGCTTTCGCGCCCAGCTCAACAACTTCCGCGCAGTGCCGGTGGTCGGCGACGAAGCGCAGACACGCGCCTTTGTGGTTGCTACCACGCCAGGCGCGGATATGCGCAGTGGTCCGCTGACTGAAACCGGGCGGCCGATGGACGTGGCCGTGCGCGGCGACGGCTGGCTGACAGTGCAGACCGCAGACGGTAACGAAGCCTATACCCGGGTCGGCAATCTGCAGGTAGGCGCCGATGGTCAGTTGATGACCATGGATAAATTGCCGGTGATCGGCGATGCCGGACCGATGGCGGTGCCACCCGGCGCGTCGGTGATGATTTCGACCGACGGCCTGGTCAGCGCGATTGGCGCAGGCGATCCGGCCACCAACGTGGCGCAGGTTGGTCGTTTGAAACTGGTCAATCCGGCGAGTGCGGATCTTGTACGCGGCGATGACGGTTTGTTCCGCATGCGCAGCGGAGCGGCAACGCCTGATGCCGATCCCGCCGTCACGTTGCAGACCGGCGCGATAGAAGGCAGCAACGTCAATCCGGTATCGGCGATGGTCGACATGATTGCCAATGCGCGCAGTTTCGAAATGCAGATGAAAGCGGTCAAGAGCGCTGACGAGAACGACCAGCGCGCCAACCAGTTGCTGAGCATGACCAGCTGATCGCAGCTCTAACTGCATTGCTGTCATTTTCGCCGCCATTTTGGCTTATTTTTTAACACCATTGCCAAGCAATATTAACTTGCCGGAGTTTCCACCATGATGCGTTCCCTTTCCATTGCCAAGAGCGGCCTCGATGCGCAACAGCAGCAGCTCGACGTGATTTCGAATAACCTGGCTAACGTCAGCACCACTGGCTTCAAGCGCAGCCGCGCCGTGTTCGAGGATCTGATGTACCAGAACCTGCGCCAGGTAGGCGGCCAGACTTCCGACCAGACCAACCTGCCATCCGGCCTGCAGATCGGCACCGGAACGCGCATGGTGGCGACTGAGCGTATCCACACCCAAGGCAATCCCACCAAAACCGACAACACCAAGGACATCGCGATCAATGGCGACGGCTTTTTCCAGGTGCAGATGCCGGACGGCACCACCGCCTACACCCGCGACGGTTCGTTCCAATCCGATTCGACCGGCCAGTTGGTGACTGCCAGTGGTTATCCGGTACAACCGGCTATCACGATTCCGCAAAATGCCACCAGCATGACCGTCGCCAAGGATGGCACGGTGTCGGTGACCCAGGCCGGCAGCACTGCCAGCGTCCAGGTCGGACAGATCCAGCTGGCGACTTTCCTGAATTCGACCGGCCTGCAAAGCAACGGCGAAAACCTGTACACCGAAACCAACGCCTCCGGCACTGCCAACCAGACCACGCCGGGACAGAATGGCGCCGGCACCTTGAGCCAGGGCTATGTCGAATCGTCGAACGTGAACGTGGTCGAAGAATTGGTCAACATGATCCAGACCCAGCGTTCGTATGAAATCAACAGCAAGGCGGTCACGACCTCGGACCAGATGCTGCAACGCCTGACACAGATGTGATGACGGAGCCGATGTTGAAACAGTGGATTAACTATGTGTTGCTGGCGGCTGTGCTGCTCAGCGGCTGCGCCCAATTGCCGCGCGAGCCGCTGGTGCAGCAGCCGATGACCGCGCGTGCTGAAGTGCGGCCGACGGCGCCTGTGAATGGCGCCATCTATCAATCCGGTTTCAGCAGCCAGGCTTTGTTTGAAGATCGCCGACCGCGCAACGTTGGCGATATTCTGACCATCATCGTCAGCGAAAATGTCAACGCCAGCAAGAATTCGGCGGCAAATGCCAGCCGCAACGGCAGTGCAAGCAGCGGATTGGCAGCGATACCGAAGATTTTCGGCGGCCTGTTCGGCAACCTCGATACCGATGCCAAGGCTTCCAATGCGCTCACCGCCAAGGGCGGCGCCAATGCCGCCAATACCTTTAACGGCATCATTACTGTCACTGTCACTGAAGTGCTCGGCAATGGCAACCTGATCGTCAGCGGCGAGAAGCAGATGATGATCAACCAGGGTACAGAATTCATCCGCTTCTCCGGCGTAGTCAATCCACGCACGGTGAGCGGCAACAACAGCGTAGCCTCGACCCAGGTGGCCGATGCGCGCATTGAATATAGCGCCAAAGGCTATATCGACGAAGCGCAGACCATGGGCTGGCTGCAGCGTTTCTTCCTCAACGTCTTACCGTTCTGACCATGCGATCAATATTCCACCGGTTTTTGCAGCATCCCGACCGCAGCCGCGGCAGTATCGCTCTGTTATGCGGCTTGATGTTTTGCGCAACGCTGTCGGCGCCAGCCGCGCATGCCGAACGGCTCAAGGAGCTGGCCAGCATCCAGGGCGTGCGCGACAACCCGTTAATCGGCTACGGCTTGATGGTTGGCCTGGACGGCAGCGGCGACCAGACCATGCAGACGCCATTCACTACGCAAACCTTGAACAACATGCTGTCGCAACTCGGCATCTCGATGGCGCCCGGCACCAACATGCAATTGAAGAATGTGGCGGCCGTCATGGTGACCGCGACCTTGCCTTCGTTTGCACGCCCGGGACAGAATATCGATGTCACCGTATCGTCGATGGGCAATGCCAAGAGCCTGCGCGGCGGCACATTGCTGATGACGCCGCTTAAAGGCGCCGATGGCATGGTGTACGCGATTGCCCAAGGCAACATGGTGGTCGGCGGCGCCGGTGCTTCGGCCAACGGTAGCAAGGTGCAGATCAACCAGCTCAGTTCCGGCCGGATTCCGGCCGGTGCCATTGTCGAGCGGGCTGTCAGTTCGCCGTTGGGCGACGCCAATACCCTGACCCTGGAATTGAATACCTCGGATTTCGGTACAGCCCAAAAAGCGGTTGACGCGATCAATCGCAGTTTCGGCCCTGGTACTGCCAACGCACTCGATGCGCGGGTGATCCAGGTCAATGCGCCAAGCCAGCCGGAAGCGCGGGTCGGCTTCCTGGCGCGCATGGAAAATCTCGATATCACGCCGTCACAGGCGGTGGCGCGGGTGGTCATCAATGCCCGTACCGGTTCGGTGGTGATGAACCAGACCGTACGCATTCTCGATTGCGCGGTAGCACACGGCAACCTGTCGGTGGTGATCAATACCCAGCCGGTGATCAGCCAGCCGGGGCCGCTTTCCGGTGGCAGCACCGTGGTCACGCAAACCTCGCAAATTCAGTTGAACCAGGCCGGCGGTGCGCTGCAGGTGGTCAAGAACGGCGCTTCGCTGGCGGACGTGGTCAAAGGCTTGAACACGCTCGGCGCCAATCCGCAGGATCTGGTGTCGATCCTGCAGGCGATGAAAGCCGCCGGCGCCTTGCGCGCCGAACTGGAAATTATCTGAGGCCGGCATGAGTGTTTCCGGACCGCTCAACAGCAGCCGCACTGGCGACCTCGATCAGCGATTCGCGCTGGATGTGCAAGGCGTCGACGCCTTGCGCCGTACCACCAGCGCCGCGCCGCAGGAAGGGCTGAAGCAGGTTTCACGCCAGTTCGAAGCCATGTTCATGCAGATGGTATTGAAGAGCATGCGCGAAGCGACTCCGTCTGACGGCATGTTCGATAGCCAGCAGGAAAAGATGTACACCTCGATGCTGGATCAGCAGCTGGCGCAAAGCCTGTCCGGGCGCGGCCTGGGTCTGGCCGAGGCGATGCAGGCGCAGCTCAGCCGCGCAATTGATCCGGCACAGGTGCAGCCTTCGCCGTTGCAAAAGATGCCGGCTTCCGGCCTGCAACCGCTGCAGGCTGCTCCACCTCCGCCGCAGAATGCTGGCAATGTACAAAATCTGACGCTTTATGACGCGGCCGATTATCGCTCCGGCCGTGCCGATGGTCCGCAACCGCATGTCGACCAATTCCTGGCGCGCATGGGCGCTTCGGCGCAGATTGCCAGCCAGGCCAGCGGCGTGCCGTCGCAACTGATCCTGGCGCAGGCCGCGCTGGAGTCTGGTTGGGGCAAGCGTGAAATCAAGGGAGACGACGGCAGCCGCAGCCATAACCTGTTCGGCATCAAGGCTGGCAAGGGTTGGAAGGGGCCGGTAGTGGAAACTGTCACCACCGAATACGTCGACGGCGTGCCGCGTCAGACCCGCGCTGCTTTCCGCGCCTATGCGTCGTATGACGAAGCGTTTTGCGATTACGCGCGCTTCCTGTCAAGCAACCCGCGCTACGCCCAGGTGCTGGCCACGCGCGACCCTTCCGAAGCGGCCTACGGTCTGCAGCGTGCCGGCTATGCCACCGATCCGCAATATGGCAACAAGCTTGTGCGCATTCTCAAACAGATCATCTGAAGTTGAGTTCCATTCCAGGCAAGGTGTGCTTGCCTCGACGCTGCAAAAGACGCACGCACCACACTGAAACTTAATCGCGATATCAGACCAGGACTCATTTCATCTATATGCGTTCGTACTCGCGGATATTTATGAAATGCGTTCCAATTTCCCTCAAATTTCCGGCGCGCCTGCCGTTATATCTTAGGAGAGCGCGGCAGTGACGCCGGGCGTTGCCCTTCTAAAGGACGAATGTATATGTCGAACAGCATGTTTTTCACTGGCCTCAGTGGCCTGAACGCAGCACAGGCCGGGTTGGTGACAACCGGTCACAATACAGCCAATGTGCAAACACCTGGTTACAGCAGGCAAATGGCGCAGGTCGTTTCCGCCGGTGGCACTTATGTGCCGAGCGTGGGTTTTTTTGGCAATGGCGCGCAAGTGACCAATGTGACCCGCAGCTATGATCAGTTCCTGACGACGCAGCTGAACCAGGCGCAGGCAACCAACAACGCGTTGTCTACTTATTCGACCCAGATCAACCAGATTAATAATTTGCTGGCAAACCAGACCACCGGCCTGGCGCCGATGCTGCAGGCGCTGTTCAAGGGCGTGCAGGCGGTCGCCAATACGCCGGCCGATCCGGCCGCACGGCAGCAAATGATCAGCTCCGCGCAGGCCTTGTCGAACCAGTTCCGCACCATGGACCAGGTTTTGACCGGTCTTAATGCGAATGCCAACGCGCAGATTTCCGGCTCGGTCGACCAGATCAATACCTATGCGACGCAGATTGCCAGCATCAACAAGCAGATCGCTTTGCTGAGCAATGCTTCCGGCGGCCAGGCGCCGAACGATTTGCTGGACCAGCGCGATGCCCTGGTCAACAATCTCAGCCAACTGGTGGAAACAAAAGTGGTGGTGCAGGACGGCGGGCAGTACAACGTATTCATCGGCACCGGCCAGACTTTGGTCTTGGGCGACAAGGCATCAACCTTGAAGGCGGTGACTTCATCGGCCGACCCGAGCAAGACTTCGGTGGCGCTGGTCAATGCTGCCGGCGTACCGGTCGAGTTGCAGGATAGCGTGCTCACCGGCGGTTCGCTGGGCGGCTTGCTGCAATTCCGCAACGAGACATTGGGTGATGCCCAGAACGCATTGGGGCGCATAGCGATCGGCCTGTCCGATACGTTCAATGCACAGCACAAGCTCGGGATCGACCTGAACGGCGCCGCCGGCCAGGATTTCTTCACCCAGGCCAGCCCCAGTGTGATTCCGAATGCGCGCAATACCGGCACGCTTGCACTGACGCCATCGTTCAGCGACACCAGTCAATTGACCACCAGCGACTATCGGATCGACGTGGTCAATGTCTCCGGAAGTCCACAATATTCGGTGACGCGCTTGTCCGACAACAAGGTGCTCGGCAGCTACCCAACGTTGCCGGTCACCTTTGACGGCGTTTCGGTACAAGCCGGCAGCGGAACTCCGCAGGTCGGCGATTCGTTCCTGGTGCAGCCGACCCGCGCCGGCGCCCGTGACATGAACGTGCTGGTGACCGATCCCGCCAAGGTGGCGGCGGCGTCGCCGATCATCACCGACAAGACAGCCGGCAACCAGGGCACGGCGACGATCAGCGCCGGCAAGGTGGATGCGACGTATCTGGCGGCGCCGTTGACGGCGCCGGTCAGTCTCAAATACGACAGCACCACGACGCCGCCCAGTTTGTCCGGCTTCCCGGCTACGGCGGCAGTCAAGGTTACCAATCCGGATGGCACGGTAGTCAACTATGCAGCCGGCGCGGCCGTCACCTATACGGCTGGGGCGAGTTATTCATTTGGCGGCATCAGCACTACCATCAGTGGCACACCGGCCAATGGCGATACCTTCACCATCGCTAAAAATACCGGTGGTGTATCCGATGGCAGCAACGCCTTGCTGCTTGGCGGCTTGCAGAGCCAGAAGACCCTGGCCGGCGGCACCGCCAGCTATACCGACGCCTATGGTCAGTTGGTCAGCACCATCGGCAACAAGGCCAGCCAGCTAACCATCGCCAATACCGCGCAGACCAGCCTGGCGTCGCAAATCAAGGCGGCGCAGCAATCTGTTTCCGGGGTCAACCAGGACGAGGAAACTTCCAATCTGCTGATGTATCAGCAAATGTACCAGGCCAATGCCAAGGTGATCCAGACCGCATCGACCATGTTCGACGCGATCCTGGGCATTGCTTCCTGATTCGGCGACATCGCCGCGAAGGCAGCAGGGCTGCCTTCGCTATGGACCTAACAATAGTTGAGGAGTATCAGATGCGTATCAGCACCCAGTCGTTTTATGATCAAAGCATGGCTTCGATGGGATCGCAGCAAACCGGTTTGCTGCGCATACAACAGCAAATCGGTTCGATGACCAAAATCCTGACACCGTCCGACGATCCGCTCGGCGCCACGCGTGCGTTGGCTGCCTCGCAGTCGATCGCGCTCAATGATCAATACTCAACCAGCCGCGCACAGGCGACCCGCACGCTCGGGCTGGAAGACAACGCCCTGCAAAGCGTGACTACGCTACTGCAAAACGTCAAGGGATTGATTGTGCAGGCCGGCAATGGCACCTTGACCGATGTCGACCGCGCTTCTATCGCTACTTCTTTGCAGAGCAACTATGATCAATTGCTGAACCTGGCGAATTCCGACGACGGCAATGGCCAGTTTCTGTTTGCCGGTTTCAGGAGCGGTAGTGCGCCGTTCGTGCAATCGGCCAGCGGCGGTATCCAGTATGTCGGCGACCAGGGTCAGCAGCTGTTGCAGGTCGACGTTTCTCGGCAGATGGCCGGCAGCGATGACGGCCGCAGCATTTTCCAAACCGCGCAGGGCGGGGCGGGATATGTGACAACGTCGTCGGCCGCCAATACCGGCACAGGCGTGTACGGTGCGACTTCGGTGATTGATGCCACCAACGCGGATTTCGGCAAGAGCTTCTCGATCAGTTTCACATCGGCCACGACCTACACCGTCACCAATTCCGACACACCGCCTGTGGTCACGACAGGAACATATACCGCCGGCACACCGATCAAGTTCGGCGGCCTGCAAATCACACTGACCGGCGATCCCGCCGCCGGCGACAGCTTTAACGCCAGCACCGCGCAAAATGCCAATCCCGACATGTTCGGCGCGCTCAAGGATCTGATCGGCGCCCTCAAGACTCCAGTCGACAACGGCACCCCGGCCGCCAAAGCGCAATTGCTCAATTCCCTGAGCACGGCCAACGTCAAGCTCTCGAATTCGCTCGACAACGTCCTGACGGTACGCTCCTCGGTCGGCTCACGTATGCAGGAACTGGATACTCTCAACACCAATGGTGATACGCGCAACCTGTCCGATAAAAGTTATCTGTCAGACATCCAGGATCTCGACTACACCAGCGCCATCACCGAGCTATATCAGCGCCAGATGGCATTGCAGGCGACGCAGCAGACTTTTGTGCAGATTCGCAAGATATCGTTGTTGAATTACTTGTGATTCCCGTATCGCGGCGTGCCTTTGATAAAAGTGCGCCGCGTGGGTTTTGAGAAGGCGATTTACGGCCGCAGCGCCTGCACCAGATGCAGCATATTGGCCAGGCCAAGCGCGAATTGTTGTTCCAGGAAGGGCGCCAGATGCGGCATCAGCTGCTGCAGGATCAGGATGCCGCCGAGCAGTGTCACCGGGAAGCCGACCGCGAAGATGCTCAGTTGCGGCGAGGCGCGATTGAGGATGCCCATCGCCAGGTTCAAGGTCAACACGGCGGCAATCAGCGGCAGCGCCAGCATCAGGCCGGCAGAAAATACGTTGGCGCCGGCCAGTGCCAGGAAATGCCAGCCGTTGGCAGACAGCGGCGCATCTGAAACAGGCAAGATATGAAAGCTTTCGGCGAGTGTACTGATGACCATCAGGTGGCCGTCCACCGCCAGGAAAATCATCATCGCCAGCATATTCAGAAAACTCGACAGCACCATGGTGTTGCCGCCGCTGTTGGCGTCGAAGAATGAGGCGAACGACAAGCCCATCTGTAGGCCGGCATAATCGCCCGCCGCTTGTACTGCGGCAAATATCAGGCGCATCGAAAATCCCATGGCGGCGCCGATCAGGATTTGCTGGATCAGGATCCAGACGCCGGCGGCGGATACCAGCGGCACGTTCGGCATGGTTCCCAGCGTGGGGCCGATGGCAATCGCCAGCAATGCCGCCAGGCCGACTTTGACCTGTCGCATCACTTTTTTTTCGCCGAATACCGGGCTGGTGCTGATCAGCGCCAGCATGCGCACGAACGGCCACATGAATGCCACGATCCAGGCACTCAGTTGCGTCGAGGTGACTGAAAGTACCGGCGACATCAGCCGACCAGTTGCGGGATACTGGAAAACAGCTGGCGCATGTAGTCGAGAATGGAGTTGAGCATCCACGGCCCGGCAATCACCATGGTGGCGCATACCGCCAGCAGCTTGGGAATGAACGACAGCGTCATTTCATTGATCTGGGTGGCGGCCTGGAACAGGCTGATGATCAAGCCGGTGACCAGCGCCACCAGCAGCAACGGCGCGCCCAGCAGGAGCGTCACCTTCATGGCTTGGTAGCCGATCTGCATTACTGATTCAGGAGTCATGGCGTGTACTCAGATATACATCAGGTATAGAAACTTTGGGCAAGTGCGCCGATCAGCAGTTGCCAGCCGTCGACCAGCACGAACAGCATCAGCTTGAAGGGCAGCGATATGGTGGCCGGCGGCACCATCATCATCCCCATCGACATCAACACGCTGGCAACCACCAGGTCGATGATCAGGAAGGGGATGAAGATGGTGAAGCCGATCTGGAACGCGGTCTTCAGTTCGCTGATGACAAATGCCGGCACCAGGATGCGCAGTGGCACTTCCTCCGGACCTTGCATCTGCGGCGTCTGCGCCAGTTTGGCGAACAGCGCCAGGTCGCGTTCGCGGGTCTGCTTCAGCATGAATTGCTTGAATGGCTGGACGCCGCGTTCGAGCGCCTGTTCCGCGCTGATCTTGTTATCTGAAAACGGCTTGTAGGCGTCGCTATAGGCTTTATCGAGTACCGGCGACATGACGAAAAAGGAAAGGAACAGCGCCAGTCCGACCAGGATCTGGTTGGGCGGCGAACTCTGGGCGCCGATGGCGGTGCGCAGCAGACCCAGCACGATGATGATGCGGGTGAAGCTGGTCATCGTCAGCAACAGCGCCGGCAGGAACGACAGCGAAGTCAGCAGCAGCATGGTCTGCACGCTGAGCGACCAGGTCTGGGCGCCGCCCGGGCCGGGCGTGCTGGTAATTCCCGGCAAGGCTTGTGCAGCAGCGATCGCCGGCAACATGCTCAGGACCAGGAAAGCGACCGACAACAGGCCGTGACGCGGTGTACGCTGTGTAAGGATGGATGGAAGACGCATTCTGCCAATCAATATCGGTGAGTATCGTAAAACAACGGCGAGGATTTGCGTCCAGGCCAAACGTGCTTACTTGCAGCGCATTTGCAACTTATTTGCAACTTATTTGCGGCCAAGCGACTCGCGCAATTTTTGGGCAAAGGCGCCGGCGACATTGCCTGCCGCAACCGCTGTATCCCTGAACTGCGGTTCTGCGTTTGCCGGCAGTTCCTGCGCCGGCATTGTGTGCAGCGACTGTATCTGTCCCGGCGTGACGCCAAGCGTCAGCCAGGTGCCGCCGATTTCCACCACGACGATCCGTTCACGCTGGCCGATGGCGCTACTCGCCACGATTTTTATCAGTTTGCCGCTGTTCGGCTTTTGCAAGCCGAGGCGCCGAGCGGCCCAGGCGCACAGGAAAATCAGTCCGATCACGACAGCCAGGCCGAGCACCGCTTGCAGCAGACCGGCGGCGCCCCAGCCAGGAACTGGGGAGGTTGTCGCGGTTGTGGCCACGGCCTGCGGATCGGTATCGATGGCTAGCGCCGGCAGCGCCGGATAAATCAACGCCAGCCATGCCAGGCGCAGCGAGCGAGCGGTTCTCATCGATTCAGCTTGTGGATGCGTTCGGACGGCGTAATGATGTCGGTCAGGCGGATGCCGAATTTGTCATTGACCACCACCACCTCGCCCTGGGCGATCAGGTAGCCGTTGATCAGCACATCCATCGGTTCGCCAGCAAGTCCGTCCAGCTCAACTACCGAGCCTTGCGCCAGTTGCAGCAGGTTCTTGATGGTGATCCTGGTGCGCCCGAGTTCGGCAGTCATCTGCACCGGAATATCGAGGATCATGTCGATATCGGTCTTGGCCACTTCAGCGCTCTCGCCGCTGAGCGGCTGAAACACCTTGGCGGCGCTTTCGGCTGCTGCCGGGGCAGGCTGTGACGCCGCGGTCTGCGCCGCAAGTGCGCTGGCCCAGTCGTCGGCGGCGTCGGTTGATTGATCTGGCGTGTTGTCGTCACTCATGTTCGCTTCCCTTTAACTCACCGTCACGGTGATTGATCATTTTTTCTACACGTAAAGCGTAATGGCCGTTCGACGTGCCGTATCCGCATTCCATCACCGGCACGCCATCTACCTTGGCGATTATCGATTCCGGCATGACGATCGGCAGCACGTCGCCTTTCTTCAGTTTCAGCAGCTGGCCAATAGTCGACGACAGCGTCAGGAAATCGACCTTCAGTTCGACATCGGCGCTTTGCACTTGTTGCGACAGTTGCTTGACCCAACGCTTGTCGACTTCCACTTCGTCCTGCACCGGATTCGACAACAGGTCGCGGATCGGTTCGATCATCGAGTACGGAATACAGACGTGCAGGGCGCCGCCGATCGGTCCGAACTCAATGTGAAAGGTGGTGTTGACCACCACTTCATTGGGCGTCGCTATGTTGGCGAACTTGGTATGCATTTCCGACCGCACGTATTCGAATTCGAGCGGATAGATCGGATTCCAGGCGTTGCCGTAACCGTCCAGCGCCAGATCCAGCAGGCGCTTGATGATGCGCTGCTCGGTCAGGGTGAAGTCACGGCCCTCGACCCGCATGTGAAATCGACCATCGCCGCCGAACAGGTTATCGACCACCAGGAACACCAGGTTCGGATCGAATACGAACAGCGCCGTGCCGCGCAACGGCTTCATGTGCAGCAGATTGATATTGGCCGGCACCGGCAGATGGCGGATGAATTCGCTGTACTTCTGGATATGTACCGAGCCTACCGATATGTCTGGGCTGCGGCGCATGAAGTTGAACAGCGAGCTGCGCAACTGGCGGGCAAAGCGCTCGTTGATGATTTCGAGCGTATGCATGCGCCCGCGCACGATGCGCTCCTGGGTGCCAAGATTGTAGGCTTGCACACCTTCGGGATTCGGCGGCGGCGCGGCGGCGGCATCGGTTTCACCGGTGACGCCTTGCAACAATGCATCTACTTCGTCCTGAGACAGTAGCTGTTCATAAGCCATTGAAGGATCTCATTGATGGTTTCACTGCACCACGAAGGCGGTAAACAACACGTTGGTGACGTGCTGCGGCGGCTGGCTGATGGCCAGGGGCTTGTTGACGACCTTGAGGATTTCGTCAGCCAGCTTGTTCTTGTCGTCCGCGGTGACCAGCGAATTCGGATCGCGATTGGACAGCAGGCCAAGGATGCGGCTGCGCGTCTCCGGCAGGTATTGCACGATCTGCGCCTGGGTCTTGGCATCCGCCACTTTCAGCGTGACGCCGATATGCAGGAAACGATCGCGATCGTCTCCCTGCAGGTTGACCGTGAATGGGTCGAGTGCAAGGAAGATCGGTGTTTCCGGCACTGCTATCGGTGGCGTAGCGGCTTTCGCCGTTTGCATGCTGGTGAAATAATAAGCAGCACCGGCGGCAGCCAGTGCCGCGCTCAGTACGATCAATATCAGCCCAAGCTTGCTTTTCTTGGGGGGTGCCGCTGTGTCATTGGTGATGGTAGCCATGGTTTTCCTGCATCAAAATCCAGCGCTCATTCTTGGCCAAAAGGGCGTCGAACTATCTGGTGATATAAAGGGATAAAGCGCTTCAGATCCGTCATTTGTTGCGCCGGGAAGTTCTGATTTTTTTCTCTTAGGCAAAAGTGTCGACATTGCCGTTGCTGCTGCGCCGGCTGACCGGAGCCGGGGTGCGGTCGGCGACGGTTTGCATATCACTTGGTGCACCGCTGTTGCCGCCGCGATGGAGGTTGCCGCGCGAGCCGTCCTGCGCCCCTTGTTGTTGGGCAAACGCACTTTGCTGTTGTTGCTGCGTATCGGCACTGACCGAGGTGTTGCCGAGGCTGATGCCGTTATCGGCCAGGCTGTTCCTGAGCTGCGGCAGCGCCGCCTCCACTGCAGAACGCACCGATTGATGCGCCGATACAAACATGGCCTGGGCCTGGTTGTCATTGATAGTCAACGTCACTTTCAATGGGCCCAGATCAGGCGGGTTGAGGTGCAACTCGGCCGTCTGGTTGCCGCTGTTGCCCAGCCATACCACTTGTTTGCCGAGCGCGGCGCCCCAACCATCGCTGCCTACCGGAGGCGCCAACGGCAGTTTGAGCGTGGCCGCTGCCGATGTTGTTGTATTGGCTACGATTGCGGCAGTTTGATTGGCGGCGGCCGGAGCATGCAACGGAGCGCCCATATCGACAGTGAATTGTCCGGAAGTGGCAGCGCCGGACTTGGTCGCCGCCGCATCGTGGACAGACGATGTCGAGCTTGCAGCCGTGGTGGCCATATCCGCCCGGCGGGTGTCGGCATCGGTATTTGCCTGGCTGGCCTGGCGATCCTGTTGACCCAGTTTTTCCAATTTGTCTTGACGCGCATCGCGACTGTCGCCGGATGTAGCTTGCTGACCGGCGTTGTTTCCGCCTGCCGATTTAGCAATCAATTGCTCCGGGCCTGGCGTTTGGCCGCCATGGTCAGTGGCGCCCGTTTGTTTGGCGACCTCGCCATGCTGGCCTCGTGGCGTTGCACCGGCCGTTGCTGCTGCGGTATCGAATTGCTCTTGCAGAGGAGCAATGGCGCTCTCTTTTCCGGCAGGTGTGTCGGCGATTTCAGTGGTCGGTACCGCGATCGCGGCGGAGGCGCCGGTCTTGCCGCCGGCAGCGGCAATCGCAGCGTTAAGTTGACTCTCGGCTGCCGATTGCGGTTGCGCCTGACTGCCAAAGCGAGCGCTCGCATCGACAGCTTTGGCGGCAATCTGCGGCAAGGCCATGAATGCCCAATCCGGTGTGGCAGCTGCGTCTTGCTTGTTATCGCTATCGGCCTGTCGTTTGACGCCGCTGCGGCCGCCCGTCTTGAGCGTTTGTTCCGGAGGCGCTTCCGCGCTCTTGTCCTGGTCGGCCAGGGAGCGGTTCAGGACCTGGCCGAAATTGCCGCTATCTCCCGATTGTGGATTGGCATTGTTGCCGGCCACGCTGGCAGCCGGCGATGATGAAACTTGCAGGCTGGCGGTATTGGATGAGACAAGTAATGACATGACGTTTCCTTGATAAATTATTCTGCGGCCGCAATCATGCGAAGCCGGAATTGGCGGGCGGCGTGTTCGTCGCTGGCGCGTTGTTCTCGTTTGTTGACAATCTGCGCCTGTTGCAGCTTGACCCGTTCGGCCAGCGTGTCGAACGAATTCAGGCGACGCTTGTTGTCCTGCCATTCGCTGCGTCCGCGCGCCAGGCGCGTATTGGCTTGCGCCGTAATCGCTCGCTGCTGCTCGATGGCGCCATCGAGGGTGCCGATGAAATGCTGGAAGTTGCGCCAGCGCGACGACGAAACGCCGTTCTGCATCTGGCTTTGCAACTGATCGTAATATTCCTGTCGGTACTGGACCAGCATGTCGAGTTTTTCCGCCGCGCTGAGCTTGGCGCGTTGCAGTTGTCCCAGGCGACGCGTGGCTTCGTCGGTCTTGTTCTGGGCCAGTTCAATCAGCATGGCGAGTGGTAATTTAGACATGGCTTCCTCGAATCTTGATCGTTGCAATGAATGAGTCCGGGCTTATCTTTGGGTTAACGGCCACCAATGAAAAAACTGTAGGAAGCAGCAATAGCCAATAGCTTTACTCCACCTCAAACAACTGTTCCAGTTCGCTTACGGCCTCTGCATAGCCGGCGCGCTCTTCCATTCCTTGTTGCAAAAATGCTTCTATCTTTGGGTACAGCGCGATGGCCTGGTCCAGTTGCAAATCGTGGCCGGCGGCATAGGCGCCGACGCTGATCAGGTCACGGTTGCGCTGGTAGCGCGATAGCATTTGCTTGAAGCGCCGTACCGAATCGAACTGTTCAGGTTCGATCAGTGCGGTCATGGCACGGCTGATCGAGGCTTCGATATCGATCGCCGGGTAATGTCCCGATTCCGCCAGACTGCGCGACAGCACCACGTGGCCGTCCAGGATCGCGCGCGCGGCGTCGGCAATCGGATCCTGCTGGTCGTCGCCTTCGGTCAGCACGGTGTAAAAAGCGGTGATGGCGCCGCCCTTGCCGTTGGCATCGCGGGCGCCGTTGCCGGCACGCTCCACCAGCGCCGGCAACTTGGCGAACACCGATGGCGGATAGCCTTTGGTAGCAGGAGGTTCGCCGACCGCCAGCGCGATCTCGCGTTGCGCCATGGCGTAGCGTGTCAGCGAATCCATGATCAGCAGCACATCCTTGCCCTGGTCGCGGAAAAATTCGGCCAATGAGGTTGCATAGGCTGCCCCTTGCAGGCGCAACAGCGGCGAGGTATCGGCCGGCGCGGCAACCACCACGGCGCGCGCCAAGCCTTCTTCGCCCAGCGTATTCTCAATGAAATCCTTGACTTCGCGGCCGCGCTCGCCGATCAGGCCGACCACGATTACTTCGGCGCTGGTATAGCGCGCCATCATTCCCAACAGCACACTCTTGCCGACGCCGGAGCCGGCGAACAGGCCCATGCGCTGACCGCGGCCGACGGTGAGCAGCGCATTGATCGCACGTACGCCAACATCCAGCACGCTGTCGATCGGCGCGCGCGCCAGTGGGTTGATCGGTGGTGCCGACAGTGGCACTTCGCGGCTGAAATCGAGCGGCCCCAGGCCGTCCAACGGCCGCCCGGCGGCGTCAACCACCCGGCCCAGCATGCCGAAGCCGGCCGGCAGCCTTTTGTTGCCAGGCTCGGCAGGTGGCGCCCCGTTGCCTGTGGCGGCTGTTTCCAGCGGATACACGCGCGCGCCCGGCAGCAATCCGGCGACTTCATTTTGCGGCATCAGGAACAGCCGATCGCCGGCGAAGCCGACCACTTCGGCTTCGGTCGTGCGTTGCGCATAGCCGGGCGGCAGCTCGATCAAGCAATCGCTACCGACTGGCAGCCGCAGGCCGACTGCTTCCAGCACCAGGCCGACCGCACGCGTCAGGCGGCCGTAGGTGCGGATAGGGATGCTGCGGCCGACGCCGATGCGGGCGTTGCCGAGCGCATTGCGCCAGGCCAGAAGATGTGGGTTGTCTTGCAACTGGCCGGCTGCGTTGGGTTGGATGACGTCAGTCATGTGCTGTTGCCGCCGTCTTGGTTGGTTGACGGCCAAGCGCTGCGGCTACCCGCTGCCAACGGGTTTCCAGCGTCGCATCGAGTTCGCCGCTGCTGGCCTCGACCCGGCATCCGCCACGGCTGATGGCCGGATCGCTGCGCAGCAGCCAGCCTGCGGCTTGCAAATCTTCGGACAGGTATTGCTGCACCAGCGGCATGTCGTCCGCGTGTAGCAACAGGCGCGGCGTGCCGCTCAGGGCCGGTTCTGTTTGCAACAGTTCGCGCACGGCTGCCAGGACATGCTGCGGTTCGATCGTCAGTTCCTGACGCACAACCTGCCGCGCAATATCCAGCGCCAGGGCTAGCAGATCGTCGGCCAGTTCCCGTTCAGCGCTGCGCAAGGCAACCGGCAGCGACTGCGCCAGCGCTTGCAGGGCGGCGGCTTCCTGGCGGGCGATCTCCTGTGCCGCAGCATAACCTTCCTGCCATCCGGTGCCGTAGCCTTGCTGATGACCTTCCGTGGCGCCGGCTTGCTGCGCCTCTTGGCGCAACCGTTCGAGTTCGGCTTCGTCTATCAGCAGCTTCGGTTCGAGATGCGTCAGGCTGATATCCATGGCAGGTGGCGGCGGTGGCTCCTCCACCGCCGAAGGCTGGTCGACAGCTGCCATTTCCCAGCGCTGCCATGCCGTCATCTGCGGTTTTGGTGCGCCATCGCGGCGGGGGATCCGGCTTTGCGGGCCGTGGCCGGCTGGTTTAGACATACTCGTCGTTGCCTTGTCCGCCGATCACGATTTCGCCGGAATCCGCCAGTCGCCGTACGATCTGCAGGATGCTCTTCTGCTCGGTTTCGACTTGCGAGACACGTACCGGACCGCGCACTTCGAGATCCTCGCGCAGCATTTCGGCGGCGCGTTGCGACATGTTGCGCAGGAATTTCTCGCGCAACTCCGGCTGCGCACCCTTGAGGGCGACGATCAGCGATTCCGATTCGACTTCCTTGAGCAACAACTGGATGCCGCGGTCTTCGATTTCCAGCAGATTCTCGAACAGGAACATCTCGTCGATGATGCGTTGCGCCAGGTCGCCGTCGTGTTCGCGTACATGCTGGATCACGATCTCTTCCTGCGTACTGCTCATCAGATTCAGGATTTCCGCCGCTGCCCGTACACCGCCCAGGCGGCTGCGCTTGACGCCTTGTCCAGACAACAGGCCGGACAACACATCGGTCAGTTCCGTCAACGCCGCCGGCTGTACGCCGCCAAAGGTGGCCACACGCAGGATGACGTCGTGCCGCAATCGTTCGGTAAACAACTCCAGCACCTCGGAAGCCTTGCTGCGGTCGAGATGCACCAGCAGGGTGGCAATGATCTGCGGATGTTCATCGCGGATGAGTTCAGCCACTTCGTTGGCCTCCAGCCAGTTCAGCGTATCGATGCCGCTGGCAGAGTTGTTGCCGGATTCAAGGATGTCCTCAATCAGGCTGGCAGCGCGGTCGTTGCCCAGCGCCTTGTTGAGGACTGCCCGAATGTAGCTGCTGGAGTCCAGGTTGAGTGCCGAGAATTGTTCAGTTTCAAGGCGGAACTCCTCCATCACTTCAGCGATCTGGTCGCGTGTCACCTGGCGCAGTTTGGACATCGCCATGCCAAGTTTCTGCACTTCCTTTGGCTGCAAATGCTGGAACACGGCAGCGGCGCCGTCTTCACCGAGCGACATCAGCAGGATGGCGCTTTTTCTGATTCCATCGTCATTCATCGTTGCCCATCCAGTTCTTGATTACCATGGCGACCAGACGTGGATCTGTCTCGGCCAGGCTTTGTGCGTGCTGCAGGTTTTCCTTGTGGCGATCGGCCATGCGTTGCTGCGCTTCTTCGCTGAGCTTGGTTTGTTCCGGTGTCGGCGCGGCTGGTGCAACTGCACCTTCGCCACCTTCCGACGCGGCTGCTTGCGGCACTTGCAGATGCTTGCGCAGCAACGGCCGCGCAATGCCGAACCAGGCCCACAATCCAAGCAAGGCGAACAACAGGTACTTGCCGACGGTCTTGGCCAAGTCGATATTGTCCGGCTGGCGCCACACAGGCAGTTCAGGTTCCGGTGTTTCGCCGGCAAACTGGCTGTTGACGACATTCACCGAATCGCCGCGCTCGGCGCTGAAACCCATTGCCTGCTTGACCAGATTCTTGACCTGCTCCAGCTCAGCCGCCGGCAAAGCCTGTGCGACTGTCTTGCCCTGGGCGTTAGGTGCGCCGCGATAATTCACCACCACCGCCACCGACAACCGTTTGACGCCGCCGGCAGATTGCTGCACGTGGCTGATCGAGCGATCCACTTCGTAGTTGGTAGTGACATCGCGCCGCACGTTGCTGGCGCCGCCGCTGCGTGGCGCAGTGTTGGCGACATTGCTTGCATTGGCAGCGCCGGGCTGGCCGTTTGCCGCCGCGCCCTGATTCGGCTGGGCGGTAGTGATCGGCGCACTTGGATTCAGCGGTGGCTGGTTCGACAGGGCACCAGGCACGCCGCCAGGCGGCGTCGCGCCTTGCTGGTTGGCGTCGCTCGATTGCTGGCTACGGATCGCTGCCTTGCTCGGATCCTGGTTCGGCGCGTATTTCTCGTCGGTGTGTTCGACTGTCGAGAAATCGACGTCTGCCGCTACCTGCGCCCGGACGTTGCTGGCGCCGACGATCGGCTGCAGGATGGCTTCAATGCGGCGGATATAGCTTTGCTCGATTTCCTGGGTGTATTTCAGTTGCGTCGCGTCGAGGCCGCGATTGCCGGTGCTCGGCATCGACAACAGGTTGCCGCTCTGGTCGACGATGGTGACGTTCTTGGCGGTCAGTTCCGGCACGCTGCTCGAAATCATATAGGCGATGGCGCTGACCTGGCCTTCGTCGATCGAGCGGCCGCGATGCAGGGTCAGGATCACCGATGCGCTCGGCTTTTGCTGGTCGCGCACGAACAGCGATGGCTTTGGCAGCGCCAGGTGGACGCGCGCTGCTTCAACCGCCGAGATCGACTCGATCGAGCGCGCCAGTTCGCCTTCCAGCGCACGCTGGTAATTGACCTGTTCGGCAAACTGGCTGACGCCGAATTTCTGATTGTCCATCAGCTCGAAGCCGACCGATCCACCCTTGGGCAAACCTTGCGAAGCCAGTTTCAGCCGCGCCTCGTGCACCTGGTCGGCAGCGACCAATACCGCGCCGCCGCCTTCGGCGAACTTGTACGGGATATTCATCTGTTGCAGCGAACTGATGATGGCGCCGCCATCGCGATCCGACAAGTTGCTGTACAGGACTCGATAATCGGGCGCCCGGCTCCATAACCAGAAAGCGGCGATCGCGGCTACCGCCAGCGAAGCGCCGATCATTGTTGGCAGCTTGGGATTGGCGCGCAGTTGTTCCAGGATCGGCAATTTCTTGCCATCTGCGGCGTTGGCGCCTGCTACGGCAGCATTCATGCAGCGACTCCCGTGGAGGACTGGCGGCCAAGGCTATTGGCATTCACTTCGCGCTTCTGTGCATAGGACATACAGCAAGCTTTCCTTAGAATTGGGTGACAGATGCCGGTCCGGCGAGCCTCCCGGGGAGACAGCCTGTGCCGACAGTAATGATTGTCAACGGAGCGCTGCCATTTCGATCGCTTGAATAGCCGAGGTTTTTGCCATCATTTGCCGCTATGCAAAAAAATCGTTGCTGTTACGCTTTTAACCCTGGCTAAAAGTAATCCGCCGCTTAGCGACAAGCTGGCCGGCAAGCGGTGATGTACGCGGCGAGATTCGTAGAGAAATCAAGTAAGAGAGGATGCAACATGGCGATATCAGCTATTGAATCGGTTTTACAGCAACTGACTGCGACGGCGCAGGTTGCCGGGAATGGCGCGACAGCGGCCAACGGCATCGCCGGCGGCGGCTTTGCTGATGAAATGAAGAAAACGCTGCAACGTATCAGCGATGGACAACAGCATGCGGCAGGCCAGGCAGAGGCATTCGAACTTGGCAAGCCGGGCGTTTCGCTGAACGACGTGATGATCGATCTGCAAAAAGCCAACGTCGGCTTCCAGATGGGATTGCAAGTGCGTAACCGGGTGGTTGCCGCCTACCAGGAAATCATGAACATGTCGGCTTGATGTAGCGCATTGATATCCGAAATCGGTATGGGACGGAGACAATGGATGTGCAGTAGCGGCGCAGTCGAGAGTGTGCAGTTCTGTCGTGCGAGCCAGTCTTTCGGCGGCACAGGCGGCGACTGGTCATGAGTGTTCCGGAAAGTTCGGTGGAAGTCTTGAGTGCGGCCATGATGGAAGAAGTGACTACCTGGTTGTTGCAGGATCCGGTAGATATCGAAAGCATATTACGCGAACTGGAGCGGCAGAGCAGCGCCATGACCATGCGCCCGCTAGACGGCGGCGAGATGGTGGCAACGCGGCTGGTGGCGGTGGCGCTGGCGCATGGCTTGTTCATACATGCCGGCGACCCCGAGCGCAATGCCGCGCAATACCAACCCGGCGAGCTGGTTTGCTTCGAAGGCGCGATTGACGGCGCGGGAATCAGTTTCATCAGCACGGTCGCCAGCAATCGGGTCAGCCCGTGGCCAACGGCCTTGGCGGCCGAACTGCCGGTATGCATTGATTACTATCCGCATTCGAAATTCATCCGGATCGGCATGCAGCCGGTTGAAACCTGCGTGGTGCGCGCCAAACGGCGCGATGGCAACGATTTTGTGCTGAATGTGCATGATTTGACTGCACGCGGCATCGGTTTGCGTTCGACGCATGTGCCCTTGCATGCATTACCGGTTGGGACAGTATTGCCCGCCGCGGTATTGGATTTCCGCTCGTCGGGGCGCCTGCTGGTGGACTTGCGGGTGGTTTTTTGCCGTAGCGTGCAGGGTACGGAAGGGATAGTTAATCATTTTGGCTGCTATTACGTAGACCTGGACCAGGCAAGGCAGAGTTTGGGCTGCTTGCTGACGGCCTGAACACAATGGGTATTTTTTATGGCGAACCCTAAATGTTTTCCGAGCAACTGCCGATAACCTGAATAACGGTGGCTTGCTCAACCAGGTCTTTTGCCAGGAAGCGAGTCCAGCGTTACGGCGGCTTAGCCGGAACCCATAAACTTTAGCAACAGGAGTTATGCCATGTCTGTCATCAATACCAACGTTCTTTCACTGGTTGCACAAAACAACCTCACCAAGTCGGCATCTTCGCTGAGCTCGGCAATCCAGCGCCTGTCTTCCGGCATGCGTATCAACAGCGCCAAGGATGACGCTGCGGGTCAAGCCATTGCTAACCGTTTCACAGCCAACATCACCGGCCTGACACAAGCTTCGCGTAACGCCAATGACGGCATCTCGCTGGCGCAAACTACTGAAGGCGCGTTGACTGAAGTTAACAACAACCTGCAACGTATTCGTGAATTGTCCGTGCAAGCTGGTAACGGCACGAACTCGGCCAGCGATCTGCAATCGATCCAGGACGAAATCACACAACGCCTGAGCGAAATCGACCGCACTTCGTCGCAAACCGACTTCAACGGCGTCAAGGTACTGGCTTCGAACCAGACCCTGAACATCCAGGTTGGCGCCAACGACGGCCAAACCATCGGCATCGGCTTGCAAAAGATCGATTCGACCGCGCTGAAACTGAACACACTGAACCTGGCCGGCCCTTCGGGCACAACGACCACGATGACACCTACAGGTAAAGACAACACCGGTGCTGCTACAGCAGTTAGCGCCGGCGGCTTTACAGCTGTCAACCGTGATGCTGCTGCCGGCTTCACTGCAACAATCGCCAGCCTGGTTACCGATGCCCGTGGCAATACCTATGTCAAGAACGGCGCCAACTACTACGCTGCGACAGTCACCGTTTCCGATGCAACCCAAGGTGGCACTGCAGCTGCACCAACTGCCACCGTGACTTACGATTCGTCGAAGTCATTGACAGCAGCCAGCGGCAGCCCACTGACAGCAATTGACAGCGCCTTGTCGCAAGTTGACAGCCTGCGTAGCTCGCTGGGTGCGGTGCAAAACCGTTTCGCCTCGACTATCGCCAACCTCGGCACCACCGTCACTAACTTGTCGGCTTCGCGTTCCGGTATCCAGGACGCTGACTACTCGACTGAAGTGTCGAACATGACTCGCGCGCAGATTCTGCAACAAGCTGGTACTTCGGTTCTGGCAAAAGCGAACCAATCGACACAAAACGTCCTGTCGTTGCTGCAATAAGCGTCTTGACGATAGCGCCGATGTCGATCCGACGTCGGCGCTGCAAGCGGGCGGCCTGCAATTGGGTGGCCCGCTGTTTCAAATACGTTGTCCAGTCAGGTTTGGCGTGTCAGACCTGAGTGGACAGGGATAGGATGGAAGAGGGTGTAATGGCAAATTCAATTGACGCGATTAGCCCGAGCAAATTGCTGCCGACAGAAGCTGTCGCTGCGCCTGCGTCAAACAAGGCCGGTGCGGCAATTGTCGATGGCGATGCGGCAGCCAGCCACGAACAAGTCAGTGCGTTGGAGCGCGCGGAAATCGAGCAAAAAGTCGAGGATATAAACCGGCAGTTGCAGATCAAGGCGATCAGCGTGCAATTCCAGATAGAACCCGGTTACAAGGATGTGGTGTTGAAAGTGGTGGATCAACAGGATGGCAAGGTGATCTTGCAAATACCAAGCGTCGAAGTAGTGCGCTTTGCCAAGGTCATGGACCAGCTGAAGGGCGTATTGCTTGAGAAAACCGCATGATCGAGTGTGATCAGCGGCACGATTGAACTGAAAGGAAAAAGACATGGCATTAGTGACATCCCTGGGCTCGGCGTCCGGGCTTCCATTGGCGACTTTACTGAGCAGCATCACGGTCTCGGAAAATGCGCCGCTGAACGCAATGACGCAGCAGCAGACTGCCTACAACACCAAATTGTCCGCATACGGCACCATTCAAAATGCATTGAGCACGCTGCAGACAGCGGCGGCGCAGCTGGGCAATCCGTCCCTGTTCCAGAATGTCACCACCACATCGAGCAGCACCAACGTGCTGAGCGCGACCGCAGCCTCTGGCGCCAGCACCGGCAGCGTCTCGGTTAACGTCACTCAACTGGCGCAGTCGCAGTCGCTGGCCGCTAACGGTGTCGCCAGCACTACCGCCGGCATCGGCACCGGCACGATAACTATAGACTTTGGCAGCATCACGGGCGGCAAGCTGGACCCGGTCACCGGGCAATACACCGGCGCCACGTTTGCTGCTGACAGCAGCCGTACGCCAACCACCATCACGATCGATTCCAGCAACAACACGCTGGCCGGAATTCGCGATGCGATCAACAAGAATACCGCGCTCGGCGTGACGGCGAGCATCGTCAACGATGGCGGCACTACGCCAAACCGCCTGGTGCTGACCTCCAACCAGAGCGGCGCCAGTTCCACCATGCGGATTTCGGTGAGCGGCGACTCCGCTTTGTCGAACCTCCTGGCGTATGATCCGGCCGGCACGCAAAACCTGCAGCAGACCGTGACAGGCCAGGATGCCAAGTTGACCGTGAATGGCATCGCCGTCACTAGCGCCAGCAATACCGTCAAGGAAGCGGTGCAGGGCGTCACCATGAACCTCAGTGCAATCGGCAGCACCACCTTGTCGCTGCAAAGCAATACCGCGACGGTGCAAGCCGCGATCACCAATTTCGTCACAGCCTACAACAGCCTGCAAAGCATAGCGAAGCAACTGACGGCGTTCAATACCACTGCGCAAACGCAATCGCCGCTGACCGGCGACTCCACCTTGCGCAATATCCAGACCCGTCTGCGCGATGCATTGAATACACCGCAACCAGCCAGCGGCAGCGGCGCACCGTTGACGATGCTGGCCCAGATCGGTGTGGCGTTCCAATCCGACGGCACCATCGCGGTTGATGCGACCAAGCTGACGGCCGCCTTGAGCACCAACCTGAGCGGCGTGCAAAACCTGTTTTCCAGCACTAGCGGCGCCACTGGTTTCGGCTCGCAGCTGTCGACACTGATTACCGGATTTTCGGCAACCAACGGCCCGCTGAAAGCGGCCACCGACGGCTTGAACACCACACTGAAGACGCTGGCGACACAGATGACCAGCACCCAGGCCCTGATCAGTACGACGATTGCCCGCTATACCACGCAATTTACCCAGCTCGATACGCTAATCGCCGGCATGAACCAAACCAGCAGTTATCTGACCCAGCAATTCGCAGCGCTTGATGGCAGTTCTTCCAAGTAAGGCGAGGACCATGTACACATCTTCCGTATTCACTCCAGCCGTCAATCCTGGCGCCCAGGCCTATGCCCGGGTAGGGATTGAAAGCGCGGTCATGAGCGCCTCGCCGCAGCAATTGGTGACGATGCTGTTCGATGGCGCCAAAGCCGCCATCAGCATGGCACGGCACCATATGGCGAATGGCGACATCGCCGCCAAGGGCAATGCCATTTCGAAGGCCGTCAGCATCATCGACAGCGGGCTCAAGGCTAGCCTGGATCACAGCAGCGGCGGCCCTGCCGAGGCTGAACTCGCGGCCAACCTGTCGGCCTTGTACGACTACATCAACCAGCGTCTCATGTATGCACATCTGAAGAACGATCCGGCCTTGCTGGAAGAGGCAGATCGGCTTCTGGAAAATATTGCATCGGCCTGGCGCGAGCTCGATGGTCGAACCAGGAACGTCGAGCCGGTAGGTAGCGTCGCTGGCCATTTGTCGTTAAGGGGATGATATTGACCGCTCAAGAGGAGATTATCCACTGCTACGAGCAGATTGCACCGTTGAGCAGCCGCATGCTGGAATTTGCACGCACGGGCAACTGGGACGGGCTGTCGCATCTGGGACGGCAATTTCGCGGCTACATCGATCGCCTCAAAGAGATTCAGCTGGAATTCCCGCTGGATCCTTCTCAACTGGCGCGCAAGCATGTGCTGTTGAGCAAGATACTGGCGGACGACGCCGCAATTCGTGACATCGTCACGCCAGAACTGGCGCAACTGAGCAACCTGCTGGGCAATATGCATCGGCAGCAGCACCTTAACCACGCCTACGGCCAGTAGCGTCGTCGCCAATGAACGGCGGCACGCCTCTTATCGACAAGTTGCTGGCGACGCCGGCAATGCAACGCTCGGACCTGGTGCCGCTGAAGGGGCAGCTGGCGTTGCTGCAACCTGATGCCGTCACCGATATCGAAGCTGGGGCCAACGATACCCGCCTGCCTTCGCGGGCGGGGATTGACCGCCAGCTTGGGGTCGATCCTGGCAATCCGACGCAAGCGGTCACTCAGCGGCCAGCGGCTACCAGCGAGCGCGGCGCCACGCTGAGTCCGGCCGCGCGCGTCATTAGCGAAATTCTCGGCGCCGCGCCGGCGCGTGTCGATCCGGTACGCGCCAGCGTACCGTTATGGACTGGCTCTGCGCCGCCCTTGCCGCCGCAATTGGCCGCGGCACTGTTGCAAGCAGTGGGCGACAGCGGCCTGTTTTACGAATCCCATTTATTGCAATTCGCCAGCGGCGAGCGCTCACTGGCGCAGTTGACGCAAGAGCCTCAGGCCGCTCTTGGCCAAGCCGCGCCGCAACGCAGCGGTGGCAGCACCGAGACTGTGCCGCAGCGGGGTAACCCGTTGCAGCCAATCGAGGAACAGGTGCTCAGATCCGACGAACCCATTGTTGCGGCAGGCAAGGTTGCTTTGCCGCTTCAAGCGGGGTCGCCGACGACAGTACAGCAGATTCCGGCATTCGCTAACGTAGCCGGGGCGCAGGCCAAGGAACCGCCATCATTGCCGGTGCAGTCAGGAGCACCGCAGCCGAACGACGAAACAGCGTCGACCAATCCGCGCGTGCAGGCAGGCGCCATCGATATCGCCGCGGCTTATCGCGTCGCCACCGGTGGCGACATGGGGGCTGCCATCGCGGCACGCATCCAGGAGCGAGCGGCTGCAGCGCCAGTCGCCAATAACGATCCACCGCCATCAAACACAACAGCGGCAAGCATGGTGCATCCAGAAGCAGTGCAACTGGTGCGCCAGCAATTGGAGCTGATGGCGCTATCGCAATTCCGTTGGAGCGGCGAAGCCTGGCCCCAGGCCAAAACTGAATGGGAAATTCAAGAACATGACCGGCGCCAGGAAAGTCCGGACGGCGCCGACGCTGCTCCGCGCCGCTGGAGTACCCGCCTCGCCATGACATTGCCGCGATTGGGCGCCATCGAATTGCGCCTCAGTATGCTGGGCGACAGCTGGCACGCCCATCTGGCAGTCGCGGACGAAGCTAGCCTGGCCTCCATGCGCGCCGACGGCGATCAATTGCGACAGCGTTTCCTTGCCGCAGGCATGCAGTTGAGCGGATTGCAACTGGCGAAAATGTCAGTGTCGACCAACGACAACACAAGCCAGGAAAAAAAATGATGACAATAATTAACAATTATATTAGGGTGATATTTGTTGCTCGGACAATAAAATTCGTCGAAGAATTATTGTTTGTGCAATCCGTGTGTAATCGGCGGCAAGATGAGTAGCAACGATATTGGGCGTCCGATTCGTCAAGGCGTGGTAGCGCTATCGCACGCGGATAAGGAAAAGGCGCCGTTGGTGGTAGCAAAGGGCTATGGAATGGTTGCCGATGCTATTATCCAGCGGGCACGTGAAAACGGTTTGTATGTGCACGCATCTCCGGATCTGGTGAATCTGTTGATGCATGTCGATCTGGATCAGCAAATCCCGCCGCAGCTATATGTGGCTGTCGCGGAGCTGCTGGCCTGGATCTATCGCCTGGAACACGGGTTGGAGCCTGGTTCTGCCTGAAACAGGCGCTTGAAGTTTGGAATTCGATGATTGTTTATTTGTTACTAAAACCCTTTCGGTAAATAGCCGCCAGTTTGAACGCATCGTGCGGATATTGATGAAATGAGGTCTGTTTGCCTGCATCACAGCAAAATGTGTGTATTTTGTAGATATTATTTGCTTTTCATATTGTGCGCGCTTGATCGTGGATCGATAATGCGCAGCCCCGAGTTGAGATTGTTCAAAGAGTCATGGATATGAAAGCTGCATCACCGATTCGGGTATTGATCGCAGATGATCATCGTATTGTCAGGCGAGGGCTGGAGCATATTCTGAATGCCAGCCCGGGTATTACCGTCATTGGAGAAGCCAGCGATTACGGCGGCATCACCGATATATTGAGAGAGCAGCAGTGCGATGTGCTGCTGTTGGATATATCCATGCCGGGCAAGGACGGCATCGAAATCCTGCATTTGCTCAAGAAGCGCGAACCGATGCTGCGCATCATGGTGCTCAGCAGCCATGCCCCTGAACAATTTGCGGTACGCGCCCTGAAGGCCGGCGCAGCCTCTTACCTGACCAAGGATGGCGCTCCGGATGAGCTGGTGGAAGCGGTGCGTGTTGTTGCACGCGGCCGCAAGTACATCAGCAAGAGTTTGGCGGAGTCGCTGGCCAACCACGTCATCGAAGAAGATGACCAGATGCCGCACGAACAACTTTCCAACCGCGAGTTCCAGACCGTCCGCATGATTGCCTCCGGCCAGACGCGGACCGAGATCGCCAAAAGCCTGTCCATCAGTCCCAAAACCGTCAGCGTCTATCGCTCGCGGGTGTTTGAAAAAATGGGGGTGCGGACCAATGCCGAACTAACCCACTACGCCATCAAACACGGCCTACTCGAATGAGGGATTCTCCAAACCTACTGCGCGACTCACTGTCAGGTCTGCGATGCTCGCTGTACTTCAGTACAGCTGCGCTTCTCGACCAGACAGTAAGCCGCTCGCTACGGTTTTGAGAACCCCTCGGGACTTCTGTGGGACACATTCATTCCGTTTATTTGTATTGTGATGCTCGCTGCGCTTTGCGCAGCTTTGCTTGACTGTCATTTTTCGCGTGAATGCTTTGCATGACGATTTGCACTGCGCTGTTTTCATGTGCTGAATAGAAGGGTGTTTCATGCCCTTTTTGCGGCATCGCTTGGACCTGCTTCTGTTTATATTGATTTACTTCACGTGCTTCGTCTGAGGCCAAATTTTGGGGTAGAGCCCAGTGTTTGGCGCGCAAGCAAGTGCACTTCAATTTATCAAGGATCAAGTTCATGACGCTTGCTGCTCAAACGCCTACACCGATGCATCGGCCATCTACCCATAGCGATGTCGCCGGACACGAATTCCTGACCTTCACGCTGGGCAAGGAAGAGTACGGGATCGATATTCTCAAAGTGCAGGAATTACGCGGCTACGACAGTGTGACGCAGATTGCTAACGCGCCCGATTTTCTGAAAGGCGTGGTCAATCTGCGAGGCGTCATCACGCCCATCATCGACATGCGTATCAAGTTCAAACTGGATGCCGCCAGCTACGACCAGTTCACCGTTGTCATCATCCTTCATCTCGGTCAGCGCACCGTCGGCATGGTGGTCGATGGCGTCTCCGATGTGATCACGCTATCGACAGAACAAATCAAGCCGGCGCCGGAAATGGGCACGGTATTCAATACCGACTACCTGATCGGTTTGGGGACGCTGGACGACCGCATGCTGATCCTGCTCGATATCGACAAACTGATGTCGAGCGAGGAAATCGGGCTGATCGACAAGCTGGCAGCCTGATATCGCAATGCGCGGCTGCACCGCGCCTGCTAACGAAGGACCGGGACGGAGTGCTCGGCAGAATCTTTGGGATTGGGGAGACAAGATGGCGTTGGCAAATACAAGAATAGGGGTAAGGCTCGCAATGGGCTTTACGTTGATATTGCTGTTGGTGGTGGTAATTACCGGTATCGGCATCTGGCGTTTGCAGCAGACCGGCGCGGCGGTCGAGACCATGGTGTCGAAATTTCTGGTGCGTGAAAGACTTGCTTCGGATTGGCAGGATGCGGTGACTGTCAATGCGGTACGGACGATGGCCGTGGTGCGTAGCGACGACAAAAAAGCGCAACAGACATTTCAGGCGGAAATGGCGGCTACCTCCGAACTGGCATCGCAATTGCAGACCAAGCTGCACGAACTATCCAACGAAAGAGGTCGCCAGGCGCTGGGGGAAATCGCCGCCGCCCGTGCCGCCTATATCGAACTGCGGGAAAGCGTGCTGACCACGCGCCAGTATGGCAGCGCCGAAGCCGCCAGCGCGATGGTCGAGAAGGATCTGGATCCGGCACGCAAGGAATACATGACAAAGCTGCAGAAATTTGTCGATATCCAGCGCAAGGCGATCGACGATGAGGCGCTGCAAATCGAAGCCAACTATCGCTCCGGCAGAATCCTGCTGATAGCGTTTGGCGGCCTGGCGATCATTCTTGGAGCTTTGCTTTCCTGGCGCCTTACCGCAGGCATCGTCCTGCCTTTGCAGGCGGCAGTCGCAGTGGCGCGGCGGGTGGCCGCAGGCGATTTGAGCTCCACGATAGAGGTCACGTCGAGCGACGAAACTGGCCAGCTGTTGCAGGGCATTAAAGACATGAACCTGGCATTGCAAGATACTGTCAGCCGGGTGCGCAACGGCACCGATAGCATCGTGACAGCCTCGCGCCAGATAGCAGCCGGCAATCTCGATTTATCCAGCCGCACTGAACAGCAGGCCGCCAGCCTTGAGCAAACCGCGGCATCGATGGAGCAATTGACCTCCACCGTTAAGCAAAATGCCGACAATGCGCGACAAGCCAATCAACTGGCTGAAAATGCATCGTCGGTAGCGCTCGGCGGCGGTCAGCTGGTGTCGGAGGTGGTCGCCACCATGACCCAGATTAAGGAAAGTTCACACAAGATTAGCGATATTATTGGCGTCATCGACGGCATTGCTTTTCAGACAAATATTCTGGCATTGAACGCTGCTGTGGAAGCCGCCCGCGCCGGCGAACAGGGGCGCGGTTTTGCGGTGGTGGCGGCCGAGGTGCGCAACCTTGCGCAGCGTTCCGCAGTGGCAGCCAAGGACATCAAACAGCTGATTGGCGATTCGGTTGACAAGGTCGATGCCGGCAACAGGCAAGTCGACGCCGCCGGCAAGACCATGAGCGAGATTGTCGCTTCAATTCGGCGCGTGGTTGACATCATGGCGGAAATCTCGGCGGCCAGTGCCGAGCAAAGCAGCGGGATCGAGCAAGTCAACCAGGCTGTGGTGCAAATGGATCAGGCTACACAACAGAACGCTGCCCTGGTGGAAGAAGCTGCTGCGGCTGCGCACAGCTTGCAGGAGCAGGCCGACGAATTATTGCAGGCGGTGCGTATTTTCCGCCTGGCGGATGACATTGAAACACCTCGTCCAGGCAGCACGGAAAAGGAAACTGTCGTATCGTTGCCAACCAATCAGGAGTCGACGGAATCACGATTTGATCATATCAATAAGTCATCGTTACTGGTCGTTGAAAATTGACATCCCGTCTAGCTGAACGATGCGGGATAATAGCAAACACGCTTATGCCGGATTGGCGACAGAACCCATGTCGCTGATCGGCACAAAGTATTGTGGCGGTAACATCCGCCACGGTTTCCAATAGACTGTATGCCCATCGTAATGCAAAGATTTAGCTCTGCCTGGCGTTTGCTGCTAGCCGCTTCAAAGACGGAAAACATCTTCTGTGGCTCGCGCTTCATGCGCCTTGTGTATGCCATGATACTGACGGCCATCCTTGTCATTGCCTACATCTGGCTGTATGCCGGTTATCAAATCGGTTCCGACTACGACCGCGACGTCCGTGCCATCCAGCTCAGCCATACTGTTGCCGTGCGCGATTTCGCGCAGCGCCTGGTGCGCTCAGTCGACGAGCGTGATCGGCTGTTGAAGCTGATGCGCGACGATTACCAGAATAATGGCGGCAAGATTGACCTGCAACGCTACACAAAAATATTCGGGAGCTTGTATAGCCAGTTGAGTGTTGTCGACAGCGACGGGCGGGTGGTTGCCTCCACCAGCCAGGCTGCGCCGGCAGGTTCCGACTGGCATGCGAATGACTTGTATGTGTCCCATCGCGACCATCTGGACGATGGCTTGCGGATTGCCCAACCGCGTAAATTGCCTGGCACCGACCAGTGGGTGATGCGCATGGCGCGGCGTATTTTTTCCGCATCGGGCGACTTTGCCGGAATTGTGGAACTGGTGTTCGCGGTTGACCAGATGCCGGCGATGTATGCGTCGGTCGGCATGACTCAGGCCGGAGAACGATTGTCGGCTGGCGGCGATGGCATCGCCAGCGACGCGTCATCGGTGAAAGGACGCATGATTCTGCGTCGCATCGATGAGACGATCACGGAGCTCGACGACAATGAATTGAGCACAAGCCATCTGTTCGCCGGTTCGCAAGTGATTGACGAACAGCACTTGTGGGTGTCGCGCAAGCTCGAACCTTATCCGCTCCTGCTGTCCGTGAAGCTACCCGATCCGGAGCCGTTGCCGGTCCAGGAAAGACCCAACCTGATTGGTTACATCATGTATGCGGGGGTGCCGTCGCTGCTGATCCTGCTGTTGATTACGCTGACTTACCGCACCATTCGCCGTCAATATGAAGTGGTACGCAAGTATGACTCGCTGCGGCGTCGCGCCAGCGATTCAAATAAGAAAAAATCGCGTTTCCTTGCTACTGTGGTGCATGAATTACGTACTCCCCTGAGTGGCGTCCACGGCTATTCCGAGCTGGTGCGCGACACCAGCAGCGATCCGCAAAGCCGCGAATTCGGCGACCTGATCCATCAAAGCGCGATCTATCTGCACGGCTTGTTGAATACGCTGTTCGACCTGGCTCGCATAGAAGCCGGCCGGGTGGTGATATTCCATGAAAATATCGACACGCTGCATTATTTCGAATATATCGGATCGATGCACAAGATCAATGCCGATAAAAAGGGATTGACCTTCCAGATGCGCTTGGCGCCTGACCTGCCGAGCAATTTCCTGTGCGATCGCGTCAGGCTGTCGCAAATCCTCAATAACATGCTCGATAACGCCATCAAATTTACCGTGACTGGCGGCGTTATCATTGAGGTCACCACCGTGCGCGAAAAACTCAAGATCCGGGTGCTGGATACCGGACCAGGGATATCCAAGAGCGAACTGAAACATCTGTTCGAATATTTCTACCAGACCGAATCGGTAAGGGCCGGACGTGGGCGCGGCTTGGGCCTGGGCTTGTCGCTGGCCAAGGAGTTTACCGACTTGATCCGCGGCAGCATCCGTATTGAATCCGAGGTAGGCGTCGGGACGGTGGTGAATCTGAGCATACCTTTGAATGTTCGCTAAATGCGCGAAATCCAGATTCCAACGCGGCTGACGCCAGATCCGGCTACACTGGATCCCAGTCATGCTACTGTGACGTTTGAACAGGCGACTAGACCTGACGGACTGAACAGCGATCGACGTTGAAGCCAATACAATTTGTCCTGCGGGCTCTTGGTTTTTCCCCGTGTTTTACCATTCTGCAACGACTGATGCCAGGGCAGCCTATCTTCTCCTTGCTTGGGAGGTGGTAATGCGTTCCGCGTTAATTCTTGTGGTCGAGGATCATCCGATCAATCGGCGTCTGTTGCAGGCACAACTGGCGAGCGAGGGTTGGCAGAGCGAACTGGTCGCTACCGGCGCCGAGGCTTTGCTGTGGCTGGAGCATACGAGGCCGATCGCAGTGATTACCGACTATGTGCTGGAAGACATGACGGGCGTCGAACTGCTACACCGCGTCAGGCGTTGGGAAACCGACACACCGGGAGCGCCACCGATCCCGATGATCTTGTACAGCGGCATGCCGCTTGACTATCTGCAGAGCGAATCGCGCGGCCTGGATTGCCGCGCCATCATCACCAAGCCGGTCAGCCGCGCGCAGTTGCGGCAAGCGCTGGCGCCCTTGTTCAGCGTTCCCGAAACCCCGCCATTCACATCATCGATGCCCGACGACTTATTGATCGAGTTACTGCAATTTGGCTATCAACAGCTGCCAGGTCTGCGGCAAAGCCTTGCAAACCGGCAGTTCCAGGAAGCGGCCAGCATCGCGCACGGCCTGCACGGTGCGGCCGCAGTGTTGAAGCAAACGGAAATTGCACAATACGCTGCCGAAATTGAAAATCGCGTACGACAAAATCCATTCGAGTCGCTGGATGCCGTTTTTGCCAGTCTGCAAACCGCGTTGGACCGCTTGGGCCGGCAAATCAAGGCGCGCCAAGGGACGTTGTCGGCCTGACGGTCCTTCCTTCCTTCCTTCCTTCCTTCCTTCCTTCCTTCCTTCCTTCCTTCCTTCCTTCCTTCCTTCCTTCATCTGTGTGATTTGCCTGCGCCCGCAGCACGGCACATGCGTAGGAATAGTTCCTACACCTGAAGCGTCAAATATTTCGTCCATATCGAGAAGATTACCGACTTATTTCCTTTTGGAAATATTCGATAATTGTTCTGCAGTAACACAGAGAAGACAAATATTAAAAGATTGCTCGCCAGTTGCCGTAAACACTCATAGGTAGTTTCAGTTCAGGGAGAAATGCATGAACAGTAATGGATTTGTTAACGAGATAAGCGAAGTAAACTTGTCTTATCTTCTGCTTGCGCAGCGCTTGCTGCGTGAGGACCGGGCAACCGCGATGTTCCGCATGGGACTTAGCAAAGAGCTCGCCGAGCTGCTGGGAAACCTGTCGTTGTCGCAAGTGGTGAAGCTGGCCGCGTCAAGCCTGCTGCTGTGCCGCTTCAGGTTCGATGACCATGCGATTCTTTCCTCACTGACCCATAGCGACAAAGACAATGCGCTGCAACAGGCGCATGCATCGATCCTGCTGGCCGGCCAGCCGCTTGAGGAGCTCAGCTGATGTATTCCTTGCCAGCGCTCGCCGTCATCGGCGTCTTGTTTTCGGATGCGGTGCATCATGGCCACTAGCAAAAGCGTGATCCTGGAAGCCCAGGAAATCCAGTTGGCGATCGATCTCATCAAACTCGGTGCACGCCTGCAATTCCTGGAAGCCGAAACCTCCCTGAGTCGCGATCGCCTGATCAGGCTGTACAAGGAAATCAAAGGAATTTCTCCGCCCAAGGGTTTGCTGCCTTTTTCGACCGATTGGTTCATGACCTGGTTGTCGAATATCCATTCATCGATGTTTTACAACATCTATCGCTTCATGCTGACGCATGGGGACGGCGAGAAGATCGCTGCCGTGATCAAGAGCTATCGCTTGTACCTGGAGCAAGTCGAGCGTCAGGATGGCAAGCCGGTGCTCGATTTCACGCGCGCCTGGACCCTGACCCGTTTCTTCGACAGCGGCATGCTGCAGCTCAGCACCTGCAACCGTTGCCGCGGTCAGTTCGTCGCGCATGCGCACGATCCGCAAAATGGCTTCGTCTGCGTACTGTGCCGGCCGCCATCGCGCGCCGGTAAAACCCGCAAGCTGGCGAATGTAGAGGAAGGGGATTGTCTGCCGCAGGGCGTCGGTCCGCACAACACCACTTATCTGCCGTTGCCGAAACGCAGTGTTGTCATCGCCAAGGGCAGCGCAGCCTGAAGACGGTTTCATTTGCGGCGCCATTGTGTGCCGCCGTTGTGTGTATTTCGTGCACTTGCACAGGATTTATTTCAAGGGGAATTACAAGTGCTAGTTTTTGTTGGCTATATCGTCGTGCTCGCTTCCGTCTTCGGCGGCTATGCCTTGATGGGCGGGCACCTTGGCGTGCTGTTTCAACCGATTGAATTGCTGATGATCGGCGGCGCCGGTGTCGGCGCCTTCGTGGTCGGTAACGACGGCAAGGCCATCATGGCCACGCTCAAGGAATTGCCGAAACTGCTGCGCAGCTCCAAGCACGACAAGGCGCTCTACATGGAGCTGATGGCGCTGCTCTATGTGCTGCTGGCAAAAGCCCGCAAGGATGGCATGCTGGCGCTGGAAGCCGATATCGACGATCCAGCCAACAGCCCGATTTTTGCGCAGTATCCGCTGATCCAGCACGATCCGCGCGTGATCGAATTCCTGACCGATTATCTGCGCCTGATCGTCAGCGGCAACATGGATGCCTTCGAAATCGAGGCATTGATGGACCACGAAATCGAGACGTACAAGCACGAAGCCGAAGTGCCGGCGCACAGCCTGGCCAAGGTCGGCGATGCGCTGCCGGCGTTCGGCATCGTGGCGGCGGTGATGGGGGTGGTGCATGCGCTTGCCAACGCCAATCTGCCGCCCGCAGAAATGGGCGAGTTGATCGCGCATGCGATGGTCGGCACCTTCCTTGGCATCTTGCTGGCATACGGATTCGTGTCGCCGCTGGCGACTTTGATTGAACATCAGGTAGTCGAGTCAACCAAGATGTATCAATGCATCAAGGTGACCTTGCTGGCCAATCTCAACGGCTATGCGCCGCAACTGGCGGTGGAGTTTGGCCGCAAGGTGCTGTTTTCGACCGAGCGCCCCTCGTTTACTGAATTGGATGAACATGTACGTCAAGTCAAGGCTCGCTAGTTTATTCCGCTGCGAGACGGAGGCGGCATGAATAAGGAAAAGTCACGCATCATCGTCAAGCGTGTCGTCGGCGGCAAGCACCAGGCGCACGGCGGCAGCTGGAAGATCGCCTATGCCGATTTCATGACCGCGATGATGGCGTTCTTCCTGGTGATGTGGTTGTTGTCGATTGCTTCGCCCAAGCAGCGCGAAGGCATCGCCGAGTATTTCAACATGCCACTCAAGGTTGCGCTCACCGGCGGTCAGAAAACCAGCACCAGCAGCAGCGTGATTCCTGGTGGCGGAAAAGATCATATGGAAATTGATGGCGAGGTCAAACGCAACAATGCCGACGCCGTCGATACCGAGCGTTTGCGTGATTTGAAGCGGCGGCTGGAGCAGGTGATTGACGCCAATCCAGTGCTCAAGCAGTTCCGGCCGCAGCTATTGATCGATATCACCAGCGAGGGCTTGCGGATCCAGATCGTCGACAGCCGCAACCGGCCGATGTTCGATCTGGCCAGCGCCAAGGTGGAACCCTACATGAGTGTGATCTTGCGCGAGATCGGGCCGGTGTTGAATGAGCTGCCGAACAAGATCACGCTGGCAGGGCATACCGACGCCACGCCTTATGTGCTCGGCGCCAAATCCTACAGCAACTGGGAGCTGTCGGCCGACCGCGCCAATGCTTCGCGGCGTGAATTGATCGCCGGCGGCATGAATGAGGAAAAGACCTTGCGTGTGATGGGAGTGGCGTCAACCATGAACCTGAACAAGGCCGATCCGCTGGACCCGGTCAATCGCCGCATCAGCATCATTGTGCTGAATCGGCGCGCCCAGGCGCAGATCGAACAGGAAAACGCTACTGGCGGCAACACGGGGCTCAAGGTCGACAGCCAGAAGGATGCGGTCAACCAGATCCGCGAGAGCGCGCCAGGTGCCGTTGACGGCAACAAAGTTGGATCCGAAAAACCGCAGGCGGGAAACTGACATGACGACAAAGACGATTCTGGTGGTGGACGATTCGGCGGTGATGCGCAAATTGATTTCGACGGCTTTGGCAGACGAAAATTATCAGGTGCTGCTGGCCGCCGATGGCAAGGCAGCGCTGGAGCAAGCGGCCAAGGCCGACGCCGACCTGGTGCTGACCGACTGGAACATGCCAACCATGGATGGCCATCAACTGATTCGCGCTTTGCGCCAATTGGATAGTTATGCTGCAACGCCGATCCTGGTGCTTACTACCGAGGCCAGCGATGTCGGCAAGGCTGATGCGCGCGCAGCAGGAGCCAGCGGTTGGTTGAGAAAGCCGGTCGAGCCGGCGATGCTGCTTGAAGTAGTAGCCAGTTTGTTGGACGTGGAATAGCGATGTCCAGATAGAGGGCACTGTTGAATCCTCGATCGCACATCAGACAATGCAGCAAGGAGAATACAAACGATATGGATATTACCGAGTTTTATCAGACCTTTTTTGAAGAAGCCGACGAATTGCTGGCGGAGATGGAGCAGCTGTTGCTGGGCCTGGATATCGAGGCGCCGGACAGCGAGCATCTGAACGCGATATTTCGTGCCGCGCATTCGATCAAGGGCGGCGCCGCCACATTCGGCTTTGTCGCGCTGACCGATACCACGCATCTCCTGGAAAATTTACTGGACCGTGCCCGTCACAATGAAATACGACTGCGCAAGGAAATGATCGATGCCTTTTTGGAAACCAAAGACGTGCTACAAGAACAGTTAAGTGCTTATCGGGCAGGTGGCGAGCCAGAACCCGAGATGGTCGCGCGTATTTGCGCGGTATTGCAACAGCTGGCGCAAGAGGAAAGTGGCGGGACGGCCGCGCCGACAGTTGCAGCAGCGCCTGCGGTTGTGGTGGCGCCGGTAGCACCGGCACCGGCTGCTGCCTCGGCCAACCCGCGCCTGCGGGTGCGCTTTTCGAAAGTCTCCGAAAGCGATCGCAAGCTGCTGGCTGCCGAACTGGAAAACCTTGGTGAAGTGGTGGCACAGACGCAAGGAGAAGATAGCCTGACCTTGTGGCTGGAAACCAGCTGCCAGGCCGACGACATCATCGCCGTGTGCTGCTTCATCATCGATATCGACCAGATCGACATCGTCCAGGAAGCGGCTGCGGAAGAACCGTCCGGTGCACCGGCGACAGCTGCAGTGGATACCGCTCCTGAATCAGAGGTAGCGGCTCTTGCCAGCAATGTAGTTCCGATCGTTGCAGCGCCTGCGGCGCAGAAGACTACTCCCGCTACAGCCAGCACAACGGCTGCGGCTGCGGCGCCCAAAGAGTCTAGTTCGATCCGCGTCGATGTCGAAAAGGTCGACCAGATCATCAACCTGGTCGGCGAGCTGGTCATTACTCAATCGATGTTGGCGCAGACCGCATCGATGCTCGATCCGGTGCTGCATGACCGCCTGTTGAACGGCATGGGGCAGTTGGAGCGCAACGCCCGCGATCTGCAGGAATCGGTGATGTCGATCCGCATGATGCAAATGGATTATGTGTTCAGCCGCTTCCCGCGCCTGGTGCGCGACCTGACCGACAAGCTCGGCAAGCAGGTACAGCTGGTGACCTTCGGCAAGGCCACGGAACTGGACAAGAGCCTGATCGAAAGAATTGTCGATCCGCTCACACACTTGGTGCGCAACAGTCTCGATCACGGTATCGAAAAGGCCGAGCAGCGGATAGCCGCAGGCAAGGACCCGGTCGGTCAGCTGTTGCTGTCGGCGCAGCATCAAGGTGGCAACATCGTGATCGAGGTCAGCGACGACGGCGCCGGCCTGAATCGCGAGAGGATCCTGGCCAAGGCGATCCAGCAAGGCATGACGATCAGCGACACGATTACCGACGACGAAGTCTGGCAATTGATTTTCGCGCCGGGATTCTCGACCGCCGAGAAAATCACCGATGTCTCCGGCCGTGGCGTCGGCATGGATGTGGTCAAGCGCAATATCCAGGAAATGGGCGGCCATGTCGAAATTTCCTCGCGCCAGGGCAACGGCACCACCACCAAGATCGTCTTGCCGTTGACGTTGGCGATCCTCGATGGCATGTCCGTCAAGGTCGGTAACGAGGTCTATATCCTGCCGCTCAACTACGTGATTGAATCCCTGCAGCCACGCGCCGAGGATATCCATTCGGTGACCAACGATGAGCAAGTACTGCATGTGCGCGGTGAATATTTGCCGCTGACTGAACTGCATCGCGTTTTCAATGTCACAGATGCGCGCACTGATCCGACACAAGGCATTGTGGTGATCTTGCATGGCGAAGGAAAGCGTTTTGCGTTGCTGGTAGATCAACTGGTTGGCCAGCACCAGGTGGTTGTGAAAAATCTGGAAACCAATTATCGCAAGGTGCCGGGAATTTCCGCTGCGACCATCCTTGGCGACGGTAGCGTTGCCCTGATTGTTGACGTGGCTGCGCTGCAACGTGCAAACCGCGACAAGGCGCCGCTGCTGGCAGCGGCCTGAGCGCCAGGAACACCGAAAGTTTTTATCAAAGTAATTCCGGGCGACGTCGCTGACGCCAGTCAATCGCGCAGCGCTCGCCCGGGAGTTTCTTCAGAGAGAGAATCAAATGTCGAATGATCACAACAAGATGTTGGCTGGGCAAGACGAATCCGAGGGACAAAAATTCCTGGTGTTCACGCTCGGCAGCGAGGAGTACGGGATCGATATCCTGAAAGTGCAGGAAATTCGCGACTACGAGGCAGTCACGCGGATAGCGCACGCGCCGGACTTCATCAAGGGCGTCACCAATCTGCGCGGCATCATCGTGCCGATCGTCGATTTGCGGATCAAGTTCCGGCTTGAAAATATCCAGTACAACCACCAGACAGTGGTGATCATTCTCAACATCGCCGATCGCGTTGTTGGAATACTGGTCGATGGCGTTTCCGACGTATTGACGCTGAACCGCGATGAAATCAAACCGGCGCCGGAATTCGGCTCTGCGTTGTCGGCGGAGTATCTGACCGGCCTCGGCACCGTCGAGCAACGCATGCTGATTTTGATCGATATAGAAAAACTCATGTGCAGCGAAGACATGGCTCTGTTCGAGACAGCCGCCGCATAACGATGTTGCTTGAGGGGACCTCGAAAAACCGTAGCGAACGTTGCAAGGTGACGAATTAAAAATACAGGAACTCAAGATGAAAATTACAGACAGTCAATGGCAAACGCTGGAGCCCCTATTGCTGGGGAAACAGGGGGATCCTGGCGCCAGAGGCAGGGACAATCGCTTGTTTATCGACGCCGTGCTTTGGATCATCAGCAACAAGGCGATCTGGCGCAGTTTGCCGGCTGAGTTCGGCAAATGGAACACCACTTATATGCGTTTCAGACGATGGAACGAATGCGATATCTGGCGGCAGGTGCAGCAAAGCCTGTATGGCGATCCCGAGTTGCTGGCGATGTTTGGTGAAATCGTGGTGCACGGCGATCAGCAGACAGGACGTATCCGGGACCGGATTGCCAGGCGCGCGCAGAAACTGGTTTACAACGCATCGCTGGGAAAGATGGATGGCCGCGGCAAAAAAACACAGCAGTCCGATGACTCCACTTCGCACTGGGTCGGATTAGTGATGCGGGGAGCTGCGCTGTAATAGAAGGCCGGAAATCGTTCGCGATTTTCAAGAAAAAAATCAGAAAAACAGTTCAACAAACTCGATATTTGCGCTTCAAGAAAACCAGGCAGCGTCCGTTAATACAGTAAACGGAGGCCTAGTCGGGTCGAAGATAGACGCAAATATTTTGAGGATGTCATGAACAAGGAACTGTCTGCAAGATACTCGCTGTCAGCGATTGCTGCCGCGGTAATGCTCTTGGTCGCCGGCTGTGGCGGCGGTGGTGGCGGCAGCAGCAATTCGAGCCCGACCGTCCCTGCGGTGCCAACTACGCCGCCGAATACCGAAAGCGGCAACGCCATACCGACCACGCCAGTAGTAAAACCGCCGGTTGCGCCGGCGATGCTGAACGTGACTGATCCGAGTAATGTCAATGCCGCTCGTGCGCAAGGTATCACTGGTGCCGGCGTGACGGTCGGCGTGGTCGACACCGACTTCCAGGTCGACAGCACGCAGTTGGCTGGACGCATTGTCAAGACGGTGTATACGCCAAATGGCGCCAACGGCAATACTCATGGTACTGAGGTCGCTGAAATACTGGCCGGCAGTACGCTTGGCGTCGCCCCAGGGGTTGCCATACAGGCTGCCGCTGCAGGGATCGGCAGCAGCAGTGTGATGCTTAATAGCCAGATCTATCAGGATCTGTTCGCCAAGGGTGTGCGCATCTTCAATCAGTCGAGTGGTATCAGTGCAAATGGCGCCTCGATATCGCAAGCGCAGAGCCTGTATAACTTGTTCCAGCCGTATGTAAGCCAGAAGGGTTTGTTCATTTGGTCTACCGGCAATGAAGGCGGCGCGCAGCCAACCCTGAACGCCAACTTGCCGACACTCTTTCCCGACCTGCAAACCGGCTGGATCGCCGTCACCGCCGTCAACGGCGCCGGCGGCAGCAGTGGCTACGCGGCCAGCGACACCGTGCCAGGTGTGATCTCCAGCTACGCCAACCGCTGCGGCCTGGCCGCCAACTGGTGCCTGGCGGCAGCCGGCGATTTCGTCTCCAATGTCGCCGGCGCACGCGTCTACGGCACCTCGTTTGCCGCCCC